>JAFGXS010000042.1 GCA_016936505.1 Bacteroidales bacterium
AGAAGATCAACTGAAACTCACTGCTCCGAATGAAGCCGCTTTGAAAGAACTGTTTGAAGAACTGGAATTCCGCACCTTTGCCAAACGTTTTTTCACCTACTATTCTTTACAACAAGGTTCGGATGAACAAACCGAAAATCAGGTTCAGGAAGAAATGCAAACCGATTTATTTGGCGGAACCGATGAAGAAAGTGCGATTCAGGATATTTCAACAACGCAACATGAATACCACCTCATTGACACGCCTGAAAAAGCGGAGGAACTGGTCAGCCTTTTAAAGAAACAGAAATCTTTTTGCTTCGATACCGAAACCACAGGACTTGACCCCAATAATGCTGAATTAGTGGGGATGTCTTTTTCATTCAAAGCACACGAAGCCTATTATATACCCATCCCGGTTTCTTACCACGAAGCGGTAAAAACTGTGGCGCCTTTCAAGGAAGTTTTTGAAAGCGATAAAATCAGAAAAATAGGGCAAAATATTAAATACGACATTGCCATTTTGAAATGGTACGAAGTGGAAGTTCAGGGCGCATTATTCGATACCATGATTGCGCATTATCTGCTGGAACCCGACATGCGGCACAACATGGACTATCTTTCAGAAACCTATCTGAATTACCGGCCGGTTTCCATCGAAACGCTCATCGGTAAAAAAGGGAAAAATCAGTTGAGCATGCGTGATGCCCCGCTTGAACAAGTAAAAGAATACGCAGCTGAAGATGCCGATATTACCTGGCAATTGAGTTTAAAACTGGAACCTTTACTGAAAGAAACGGGAACAGAAAAACTGTTCTGGGAAACTGAAATGCCACTGGTTCCGGTGCTGGCTTCCATGGAAGCAGAGGGTGTGAAGCTGGATATTGATGCGCTGGCACAATACAGCGAAAAATTAGGTACGGAAATAACTGCTCTGGAAAAGGAAATCTACGAACAAGCCGGTGAAGAATTCAACATCAATTCCCCAAAACAGTTGGGAGAAATTCTTTTTGATAAACTAGAAATTTCCAGCAAACCCAAAAAGACCAAAACCGGACAGTATTCCACCGGCGAAGATATCCTGGTAAAGCTTTCCTATCGTCATCCCATCGTGTCCAGTATTCTGGATTACCGTTCGCTGACTAAATTAAGATCTACTTATGTGGATAGTCTTCCGCTGTTGGTAAATCCACGAGACAACCGCTTACACACATCCTATAATCAGGCAGTAGCAGCTACGGGACGACTGAGTTCCAACAATCCGAACCTGCAGAATATTCCCATCCGCACCGACCGGGGAAGGGAAATCAGAAAGGCTTTTATACCCAGAAATGAAGAATTTACTTTGCTGGCTGCCGACTACTCACAAATTGAGCTGCGCATCATCGCACATTTGAGTAAAGATGAAGCCATGATTGATGCCTTTAAAGGAGGGCTGGATATCCACACGGCAACAGCCGCCAGAGTGTATGGAATTTCCACCGATGAAGTCACCAGCGAAATGCGCCGTCATGCAAAAACAGTAAATTTTGGAATTATTTACGGCATTTCTGCTTTCGGACTTTCCGAACGGATGGGAATTCCCCGCCGTGAAGCTGCCGACATCATCGACAGCTATTTCGAAAAATACCCGGGCATTCGACAATACATGGATACCAGTATTGAATTTGCCCGCGAACACGGTTATGTGGAAACCATTTTAGGCAGGCGCAGATACCTTTCCGATATTAAATCGGCTAACGCAGTAGTGCGTGGTTATGCCGAACGAAATGCCATCAATGCGCCTATTCAGGGTTCATCGGCCGACATGATAAAAATGGCGATGATTGACATTTACAATGAAATGCAAAGCCAAAACATGCGTTCGAAAATGATACTCCAAGTGCATGATGAGTTGGTGTTTGATGCCCATCAGTCGGAAGTGGAACAACTAAAAGGAATCGTAGAACAACTAATGGTTACTGCCTTGCCGCTGGATGTACCCGTTATTGTAGAAATGAATACCGGCACCAACTGGCTCGAAGCCCATTAAGTCAGCTATTAAGTAGAACTCGTCATTTATTTTGTTTGGATACAGTATCTCCAGGCTTTGGATTTAAGAAAATTTATTTCTTATCCAAAATAACTTTCAGATTATTCAATCCCTTATGTAAATCGGGGCCAACCATTTCATCCATATTGTACACCAGCATTAAAAGGTTCATAGGATAAGGCATTTCGCCGCTAATGCCCCAGGTTATGCTGGTGGTGCTGTCGTTGACACTCTGAGTAATGAAATAGGCATCATTTTCGGCTTCCTGAGGTTTTTTAAACCGAAGAGCAAAGTCGATGCGCTTGCCCGGATCAATAGAAACAATCTCCTGTTCGCCTACCCCAACATTTTTGTTGTTGCTTTCCCATGCAGCCGCAAACCCCACGGTTCCGTCGGTACCTTTGAAGGTTTGTTTCATGTTGGGATCCATTTGGTTCCATACACTGAAGTTGTCTTGATTTTTCAGATATTTTACATAATCGAAAACAACGGAATCGGGCTGATTAATGGTAACTTCCCTTTCCACTTTAAATTGTTTGGGAACAAAAAGAGCGACAACCAACAACAATACAATCAGTCCCAGAATAGTAAGAAAAAAGTACCTGAGTGCTTTCATAGTTCAAATTTTTAAAAAGTTTAACAATCCTTTCCTATTTGTTAAGCCATCGTTGTCTGAATTCACCCATCACTGAAAGTCATTATAATACAACACGATACAGCTTACCCTAACAAATATATACTTTTTTAAATACCAAAACAATACACACAAATAATTTCCGATTGAATTGTTTATCTTGATTGCAAATGATTTAGCTTAATTTTGCACCCGTTAATGAAACAGGATGATACAATTTGAACGCTTTCAGTTAGACAATGGATTAACGGTTTTGGTGCACCAGGATCTGCATACCCCAATGGCTGCTGTCAATATTTTATATAAAGTCGGTGCCAGAGATGAGGATCCTGAAAAAACAGGATTTGCTCATTTATTTGAACATCTGATGTTTGGTGGTTCCATCAATATACCCAGCTACGATAATCCTTTGCAGCAGGCAGGTGGCGAAAACAATGCTTTTACAAACAACGATTTCACGAATTATTATTTAACGCTTCCAAAAAACAATCTGGAAACAGCATTTTGGCTGGAATCGGACCGTATGCTTTCGCTGGCATTCAGCAAAAAGAGCCTGAAGGTTCAAAAACAGGTGGTCATAGAAGAGTTCAAACAAAATTATCTGAACCAGCCTTATGGTGATGTTTATCTGTTACTGAAACCGCTGGTTTATAAAACTCATCCCTATCAGTGGAACACCATCGGGAAAGAAATCAGCCACATCGAAAAAGCCACGATGAGCGATGTGAAGAGTTTTTATGCCCGATATTACAATCCTAATAACGCAGTAATGTGCGTTTCGGGTAACGTGCAACCCGAAAAGGTTTTTCAGCAGGTGGAAAACTGGTTTGGATCCATTCCTTCTGGAGCAACCCTCGATAGAAATTATCCCGCTGAACCGGAGCAAAAAGAAAACAGAACGCTTTTGGTTGAACGCGACGTGCCGCAAAACGCAATGTACATGGCCTGGCATATGCCTTCACGCACCGATGAAAATTACTATACCTGCGACCTTATCAGCGATTTACTGTCGAATGGTGATTCGTCGCGCCTGTTTCAACGTTTGGTGAAAGAAAAACAATTATTTACCGACATCAATGCCTACATTACAGGCGATATTGATCCCGGATTGTTTATCATTAGCGGAAAACTGAATGCTGATGTGGATTTTCAAACTGCTGAACAGGAAATTGATGTGGAATTAACAGAACTGAAAGAACATTGGGTTGAAGAAGAAGAACTTCAAAAAGTAAAAAATAAACTTGAAGCCAATCTGGTATTTTCAGAAATTTCAATTTTGGGTAAAGCCATGTCATTAAGTTATTTTGAAATGCTCAGCAAGGCAGAAAATATCAACAACGAAATTGAAAAATACCGTTCGGTAAGCCGCGAAAACATTCGTGAACAAGCTCAGAAAATGTTTGCCGAAGGAAAAAAGAATGTATTGTATTACAAAGCAAAGCAGAGTTCATGAGCACTTATCCCAACAGAAATCAGGCCCCCGGCTTAGGCAGCACCCAAACTTTGAACATCCGCGAACCTGAGTCATTTAAGCTGGATAACAGCATACCTGTTTATTTACTGCCTGCAAACCAGCAGGAAGCCACACGGCTCGATATTGTATTTGATGCCGGAACCGCTTACCAGTCGCAAAAACTACAGGCCGGAGCCGTGAACAAGCTGCTGAAAGAAGGTACAAAAACCAAAACCTCTTACGAAATAACCAAAACACTAGATTTTTACGGAGCCTATCTGGAACCTTTTTCAGGAAAAGACAAAGCCGGAATCACACTCTTTGGTTTACATAAATATTTTGACAAATTATTGCCTCTGTTGCATGAAATCATCAGCGAAGCTGTTTTTCCGGAAGAAGAAGTGCGGTTATTCGCCGAGCGTAAGAAACAGGAATTTTCCATTCAGTTTCAAAAGGTTCGTTACCGGGCATCGCTGGAGTTTAACGAAATGTTGTTTGGATCAAACACCGCTTACGGACAAAAACTGAAAGAAACAGATTTCGATGTATTGAATCGTGATTTAATTGTTGAGTTTTACGAAAAACATTATCAACCCGCCGGCGCCTATTTTTTACTGGGTGGTAAAACTTCTTCAGAACTCTTCATACAACTGAATGACACTCTGGGCAAACTTCCTAACGGACAAAAAAAGACTTTTTCCGAACCTGATATATTCTGGAAAGAAGACAACGAACTTCAGCGATACATTACCAAAGAAAACGCATTACAATCTGCTTTGCGCATTGGCAATGTAACACTTGAACGCAGCCATCCCGATTATCCCAAACTGTATCTTCTGAACACTATTCTGGGCGGTTATTTTGGTTCAAGGCTTATGAGCAGCTTACGCGAAGACAAGGGCTACACCTACGGAATTTATTCCAGTGTTCAGAACTTCAAACACGGCAACTCGTTTACCATTGCCACAGAGGTTAATGCCGAACACACCGTTGCAGCATTGAAAGAAATTGAAAAACAAACCAACCTTTTGCGCACTAAAAAGGTTTCCGAAGATGAACTCAGGACAGTAAAGAATTATTTACAGGGTTCTTTTCTACGCTATTTCGACGGGCCGTTTTCTCTGGCCGACCAGTTCCTTAAAAGTCAGTCGCTGGGGCTGCATTTTGAACACTACAAAGAAATGCTTGAAAAATTAATGCAGCTCACACCTGAAGAAATACTTGAATCTGCCGGAAAATATCTCGACTTCAAAAAAATGAAAGTACTGGTAGCCGGAAAAACTGATGGCTTAAAATAAAGAGGTTACTCCTTTTTTAATCTTCCGGGATTGTCGTTTAAGAAACTCTTCCAGCTGCTGTAGCTCTTTTTCTCAGAACTTGAATTTCCCTGAAAATAATGACACACTGCGGAAGCCAAACCATCCGTTGCATCAAGATGGTCGGGAATTTCCTGAAACTGAAGCAATGTTTTTAACATGGCCGCCACTTGTTCTTTAGATGCATTTCCGTTTCCGGTAATGGCCTGTTTAATTTTCTTCGGAGAATACTCAAAAATCGGAAGCTCTTTGTACAAACCTGCAGCCATGGCTACACCCTGGGCCCTTCCCAGTTTCAGCATCGACTGTACATTTTTTCCGTAAAACGGTGCTTCAATTGCCAGTTCATCAGGATGATATTGCTCCACCAAAGACAACGTGCGTTCGAAAATCTTTTTTAATTTTAGCGCATGATTAGAATAACTACCCAACTTCAGAATACCCATCGTTACCAGCAACATTTTGTTGCCTTTTTGATGGATCACACCATAACCCATAATATTGGTTCCAGGGTCAATTCCTAATATAATTCGCTCTTTCTGCAATAGTCTGTCTCTTTATGGCAAAATTAAACAAAACATACAACATCCTTATTCGGCTGGGCATATTAATACTAACCTTTTTCTACCTTTACGATCAGCTTGTACACAAACATAATCTTACGAACCTTGCACAGTATTTTGAAAAAATAGTTGAAGAAAAAGATTTTATTACTGTGCTTATTGTTGTGCTGGCACTGCTTCCGGTAAACCTGCTGCTCGAGAGCTATAAATGGCAGCTGGTTATAGCCAAACTGGAAAAAGTAAGTCTTCTTAATGCATTGAAAGCAGTGATGGCCGGAATATCTGTAAGTATGTTTGTACCATACAGAATGGGCGATTTTTTAGGTCGTATTTTCATCCTAAAAAAAGCCAACAGAATCCAGGCTACTTTGTCAACCTTTTTAGGAGGGGTGTCACAACTTATTGCTACTGTAATTTTTGGAATTACCGCAATAGTCTTGTTTTTTCCGGAATTGATCCGGAGACTAGATTACAAGCTAAACTTATGGATTTATTCAGGGATTATTCTTACTGCAATCCTGATTCTGGTTTTTGTGGTTTTTTCTTATCTGAATTTTTCAGCTTTTTCAGGAATTATAAAGAAAATCAATAAACGTGCATACAACAAAATAGCAAGTTATATTGAGGTGTTTTCCCTTTACAGTGCCATCGATCTGCTTAAAGTTTTACTACTGAGTATGACACGTTACCTGATCTTTTCTTTTCAGTTTTATCTTCTTATCAGAATTTTTGGAATATCACTGGATTATTTTCACGCCATGATCCTGATTGCTATCATTTACTTACTTATTTCAGGTATTCCAACTATTGCTTTATCCGAACTGGGTGTTAGAGGAACCGTAAGTCTTTACGTATTTAATCTGTATTTCGGGAATCAGGGTATGCAGGGTAACTATTCAAATGGAATAGTTTCAGCATCTTCTGCAATTTGGATCATAAATCTGGCACTGCCTGCAGTGATGGGAATTATTTTTATCTTTCACATGAAATTTCTAAGAAATAATGACCGCTAAAATATTGCTTTACATTTTATCGGGCAGTGCTTTAATGTATTTGCTGGTCATACTCACATTTACAGTGGGGTGGTACAAAATGAAAATATTTACGGCATCGGTACGTCATTTCACTACAAAAATCAGTGTAGTCGTTGCCTTTCGAAACGAGAGCAAAAATCTGGAAAACCTGTTGAACAGCCTCTGTCATCAAACCTATCCTGAAGAACTGCTGGAGATTGTTTTGGTTAACGATCATTCGGAAGATAACAGCCTATCAGTAATTCAAGATTTTTTGAATGAAAACAAAAAGTGCCGGATCAACCTTATTAAAGCCAATGGAAATGGAAAGAAAAAGGCTTTGCACGATGGAATTTCAAAAGCCACCGGCGATTTAATCGTAACCACCGATGCCGACTGCACAGCACATAAAAACTGGCTCGTGAAAATGGCATCTTTTTTTGAACAGGAAATGCCGTTACTTATTCTGGGTCCGGTGGTTTATTCCAAAGAAAAAGGTTGGCTGCAAAAGTTCTTTTCTATGGATTTTCTGAGTCTTGTTGCTTCAGGTGCGGGTTCATCTGCTGCAGAACTTCCGCTCATGGGAAACGGGGCTAATATGGCTTTTGAAAAAGCTATTTTTCTGGAAGCCGGTGCCGAAGCTCAAAAACAACAATATGCTTCAGGAGATGATGTTTTTCTAATTCATTACCTGACACAAAAATATGGCCAACATACTGTCCGATTCATAAAAAACAAAGAAACCATCATTCAGACAACGCCTCCTCAAAACCTGAAAGAATTTATCAATCAACGTGCCCGTTGGGGATCCAAAGCCAAAGGTTATAACCTGATATGGCCCATTATTGTTACTTTTTCCGTATTTATTTTTAACCTGCTCCTGGTTGTATCTTTTGTTTACGGATTTATTACTCCCTGGTTTTGGTCTGTATTTGTTTTGTTCATCCTGCTGAAATTTTTGGTTGATCTTCCGCTTTTAAAAGATTTTTCAGAGTTCACAGATAAAAATAAACTGATGGCTTATTTATTTCCTTTTGAATTGATTTATCCTTTTTACATCTTTTTTGTTTCAGTAAAAGGATTATTTTTTTCGTACAACTGGAAAGGACGGCAAGTACACTGAGTTATGGTAAAGTTTTATCAATCCAATCCCGAATTCTGGATAAATCTAGACAAAATTGTGCAGGAACACCACATGGTTATTGACAGACCCACAGGGAGCCGTCACCCGCGGTATACCGATTTTATTTATCCTTTGGATTACGGTTATCTGGAAGGCACCAAATCTGCCGACGGAATGGAAATGGACGTTTGGATAGGAACCGCTGAAAACAAGAAAATAACAGGTGTAATGGTTATTGCTGATGCCGATAAAAGAGACTCTGAAATGAAAATTCTCTATGCCTGTACCGAACCCGAAATGGAATTGCTTTATAAGATTAATAACGAACTGGGGGTGAACGCTGTGATGTTATTGCGTACTGATTAACGAATTGCGGTTATCCGCTAAAGTACATTCAACCGATTGGCATCCAGTTTAATGAAAATAAACAGCAGGATGGTAAAAGCCCAGAGCGAGGACCCCCCGTAACTAAAGAAAGGCAAAGGAATTCCCACCACAGGTGCAAAACCAATGGTCATGGCAATATTTACGGCAAAATGGAAAAATAAAATCGATGCCACACCGTAACCGTAAATTCTGCTGAAATCAGACCGCTGCCGTTCGGCTAGCTGAATAATTCGCAACAGCAACGCCACAAACAACCCTATCAACACCAGTGCGCCCAGAAAACCGCGTTCTTCACCAATGGTACAAAAAATAAAATCGGTACTTTGCTCCGGAACAAAATGATTCCGGGTCAGCATACCATCAAAATACCCTTTCCCGTTAAAACCACCCGATCCAATAGCAATTTTTGCCTGGTTCACATTATAACCGGCACCCAAAGGATCTTTTTTTAAACCCAGCAATACCTGAATACGCACCCGCTGATGTGGTTCCAGCACTTTATGAAAAGCTGTATGAACACTAAACACAAATGCTACTGATAAAACCAGAACAATAGAAATGGATTTCCACTGTTTTCTAAACCTTTTAAACAGAAAAATCAAAGCTGTAAGAGCCAACAATCCGGCAGAAACATAAAACTCTCCAAAAATAATAGTGATGATAAACAAAAAGGCCATCACCACACCCGAAACGATAATTAATCCCGAGAGACCCTCACGAAACAGCACCAGAATAAAAGCTAGGTATACCAGTGCTGATCCTGTATCGTTCTGAAGCAAAATCAAAGCAGCAGGCAGTCCGATAATAACCAGCACTTTCCACTTGGTTTGAAACTGATGAAAGCCCACATTGCGCGCACTTAAAAATTTTGCCAGTGCCAACGCTGTGGCAAATTTGGCAAACTCTCCGGGTTGTAAAGCAAAACTACCAAACTGAAACCATGATTTTGAACCAGCCACTGTTTTCCCAAATATCAGAACCGCAATAAGCACCAAAATCATGAAACCATAAAAAGCATAGGAAAAAGTAGAAAAGAATTTGGAATCAATCAACAAAATGGAAAAAGCCAAAAACAAGGAAAAACCAATCCACATCAACTGTTTCCCATAGCGCTGGCTCATATCCAGTAAGGGGGCATACTGCTCTGGCGCTGATGCCGAATAAATACTCAGCCAGCCGTAAAAAACCAAAATCAGGTATAAAACCATCAACACCCAATCGGGTTTTCCTATAACACTTCCCCTACTCATTTATCGTGTATTAAATCACCTTTTTCAATTCGTTCCAGCAGTTTTTGCCGTTTAACCTTTCCTGTCAGATATTCTTCAATCATTAAGCTGGCAATGGGAGCAGCCCATTCGGCACCGAAACCTGCGTTTTCCACAATTACAGCAACAGCAATTTTTGGATGGTCAACAGGCGCAAAAGCAATAAAAATGGAATGGTCTTTTCCATGCGGGTTTTGAACTGTACCAGTTTTACCAGCCTGTGTAATGCTATCCATTTTATAAAACCTTGCAGTACCTTCATCGCTATCGAACACCTCTTCCATAGCACTGATAACCGTTTTATAATAAGAAGGGTTTTGTACTGCCACATCGTGCCTTTCTGTATAGCGCGCAGGAATGGTATCATTTTTACCCATAGCTATTAAAAAATGGGGGGAGATATAATAACCCCGGTTCGCCATAATAGCTGCCAAATTTGCCAACTGAACAGGAGTTACCAAAATTTCTCCCTGGCCAATACTCAGTGAACGAACCGTAAGTGCGTTCCAACTGCCCCTGTAAAGTTTATTGTAATATTTCACAGTAGGAATACTTCCTGAAACCTCAAAAGGTATGTCGGTGTGAAATTTATGCCCGAAACCAAAAGTCAGAACCTTATCATACCAATTCTGATATGCAACATGAGTGTTGGGAAAAACAGGATCGTTAAGTACCCTGTCGAATGTTTTCCAGAAATATGAATTACAGGAAAGTGCAATTGCCGTTTTCAGTTGCAGAGGCGAAACATGATAATGCGAACAGGCTATTGGTTTCGAATCGGGTCCCTGGCAGGTAAACCAGGTATAAGGTGTAATCACTTTGTCCTGCAGTGCTATTAAAGCATTCACCATCTTAAAGGTGGAACCCGGTGGATAGGTTCCCGAAACAGCACGGTTCATCAATGGTTTATACGGATCGTGCAACAAACGGTTATAATTTTCGGAACGCGGACGGCCTACCAACAGGTTTGGATCATATGTGGGACTCGTAACCATTGCTAATATTTCTCCGGTTTCGGGCTGCAAAGCCACAATACTGCCCATTTTGTTCTGCATCAGTTTCTCACCAAAAGCCTGAAGCACTTCATCAATACTCAGTGTTAAATCTTTTCCCGGAACCGAAATGGTATCAAATTTTCCATCCTGAAAACTTCCGCGAACCCGGTTGTGAACATCAACCTCCACAATGCGTGAACCCTTTTTTCCCCGAAGTTCTTTTTCGTAATACTTTTCTATCCCCGACTTACCAATATAATCGCCTGCCGAATAAAAAGGGTCTTTTCGTAAATCTGAAACGCTCACCTCTCCCACATTTCCCAGCAAATGCGCAGCTATAGGCTGGGGGTAGTGGCGCAGGGTACGTGTTTGAAAATAAAACCCCGGAAATTCGTACATAATTTCATCAATCGGGCCTTTTTCTTTTTTGGAAAGCTGTTTCAGGAAAACAGATGGCCTGTAAGAAGAATAATGCCGAGCAGCATCCATTTGCTCTTTAAAAAATTCAGGAGTAATATCCAGCAACCTGCAAAATTTAGCTGTATCAATATCTTTCACCTGCTTCGGAATCACCATCAGGTCGTACACCGCATCATTATAAACCAAAAGCTTATGGTTACGATCGTAAATGCGGCCCCGGGCAGGGTATTCAACCACGGTTCGCAAAGCGATATTACGAGCCGTCATTTTGTACTGATTGTCTACCATCTGAAGGAAAAACAAACGCACCAAAAAGGCCAGAGCGATCAATACAAAGATGCCGCCAATAATATATTTACGCTTGGAAAAATTATTGTTGTACATGAAAAAAACCGAAATTACCCGGACAAAGCCTGCACAAAAGTAGCTAAAATCAATTTGGTTGTAAACTTAAAAAGGCATAAATCAGAACTCAAAAACAAGAAAATGGTTATTTCAGCAATAACTTACCTTTTTCTATTCAAAATGACTAATTTTGCACCTCAATTTGGATTTACAATGGAAGAGTCAAATACCATACTCAGAAAACCGGACTGGCTGAAGATCAACATCCCTTCCGGAAAAGAATATATTGCCGTTAAAGATATTGTTGCCCGCAAAAAACTTCATACCATCTGCACCAGCGGCCACTGCCCCAATATGCACGAATGCTGGGGGCGCGGAACAGCTACGCTAATGATTTTGGGCGACATCTGTACCCGATCATGCAGTTTCTGTAACGTAAAAACAGGCCGTCCTCTTCCTGCCGACTGGCAGGAACCACAACGTGTTGCCGAAAGTGTAAATTCAATGAACCTGAAACATGCGGTTATTACTTCGGTGGATCGTGATGATTTAAAAGACGGTGGTGCTGAAATCTGGGCTATGACCATCAGAAAAATCAAAGAGCTTTCTCCGGGAACTACCATTGAAACACTGATTCCTGATTTTGACGGACGCGAAGAGTTGCTGCAAATGGTGATTGATGCCGGTCCGGAAGTGATTTCCCATAACCTGGAAACGGTTCGCCGTATTACTCCCTGGATGCGCAGTCGTGCTAAATACGACCGCAGTTTAAAGGTACTAGAATACATTGCCAAATCAGGAACCGTGGCCAAATCAGGGATCATGGTTGGTTTGGGTGAAAAACCTGAAGAAGTTTTCGAACTCATGGATGATTTACGTGCCGTTGGTGTTACAGTTCTGACCATCGGACAGTATCTGCAACCCACCAAAAAACACATGAACGTTCAGGAATACGTACACCCTGATCAATTCCTTGAGTACAAACGTGTCGGACTGGACAAAGGTTTCCATTTCGTGGAAAGCGGTCCTTTGGTTCGTTCATCCTATCATGCCGAAAAACACGTCGTCAATCTGAAGAAATAATGGAACCAACCGTTGAAACCCGATGGCAGGATCTGGGGCTGATTGACTACAAAAAAGCCTGGAACAAACAACTGGAATTGTTTCACTCCATACTGGAAGCCAAAGAAAAAGGAATGGATTCGCACAACGAGCTCCTTTTTTGCGAACACCCACATGTTTATACTTTAGGAAAAAACGGCTTTCGCAAAAACCTGCTCATTGGTGACGATATGCTGAAGCAAAAAAACATCGGCTTTTACCAGATTGAACGCGGAGGCGATATTACCTACCACGGTCCGGGACAAGTGGTAGGTTATCCTATTTTTGATCTGGAGAAACTGAATTTCTCACCTAAAGAATTTGTGTTTGGCATTGAATCCATTATCATTCGTGTGCTGAAACATTACGGACTTCATGCTTCGCGTATTGAGCACGCTGCCGGAGTTTGGCTTGATGCAGTCCATCCGGCCAAAGCCAGAAAAATTGCTGCAGTCGGATTCCGCATTCATCGTAAGGTGAGCATGCACGGCTTTGCTTTAAATGTGAACACAGATCTGGATTATTTCAAATTAATTGTGCCCTGTGGCATTGCCGACAAAGGCGTTACGTCCATGCGCAAAGAACTGGGTAAAGCTATAGACCCGCAAGAGGTAAAAGAATATATTTTACAGGAGTTTGAAACTCTTTTTAATGTGAAAATGATTTCTTAGACAAAACTAAGAACTCATCATTCGCAGCACATCCAGCGATTTAATTCTTCCCAGTTCCGGCAAATGCAACTGGTAAAAAGTGGTCAAAGTATCCAGAATTTTCCTTCTTCTGATGTTGTTCAGTTTCAACTCTTCAATGTTTTCCAGTCCGGTTAAAATCAGCCTTCTGAAATCCGCAGTCGTTTCCCCATCCAGATAATAGGGATGAAACGGTTTGTGTTCAACAAAAATTCCTTCCTGCATATCAAAATACAGATGGTTCATTTCCTGAGCTCCTTTCGGGAAGAAACCTAAAAACCTGGAAAACTGTATCAGGAAGAAAAGATGGAAATTCAGAAATAATTTCTCTTCCAAATCGAACCAGATCAGGGTGTGATAAATCCAGTGAAACAATTCCTTGTCGGGATGTTCCTGACGAATGGTTTTGTACACCACTTCATTTAAAAACATCAAAATAGACTGCTTTTCCACAGAAAACGGAATGTGATGCCACGAATGCGCCATTCTTACATCGCGAAGCTGGTGTAAGTTTTGATTGGGTTTTAGGTGCATCACCAGTTCCAGCAACGACATCGACTGAAAATAGGAAGGCTTCATTTTAGATGATTTCCCTGAAACTCCTTTCACCATAAAGGATTGCAAACCCAGTTCTTCAGTAAATATTTTTACTATCAGCGAAGTTTCTCCATATTTTACTTTATGCAGCACTATGCCTTTGGTCGTTATATCCATGAAATAGCCCTCAATGTATTACAAGAATTTTAGTAGCCAGGCTCTGACTCCCATCGCTGTTGGCAATAAAAACCAAATAAACACCTGTTGCCACGCGCTGGTGATTAAAGTTGTTACCGTCCCAAATGGCCTGTCCGCCTTCTGCCACAGTTTCATAAACCAAATTTCCGTAGGCATCGGTAATTTTTACCGTTGCATTGGTCACCAGCCCTTTAATGGCAATAGGCCCGGTATAATTTTCCCTTATGGGATTTGGGAACGCATAAACATCCTGAAAAGAATCGTTTCCGGGAGTAGCTGTGCCGCGATATGAAATCAGCCCTTTATCGGTTCCGATAAAGACCTCGCCGTTTTTATCAATAGTTATTCCCGTGATTTTATCAGATAACAACGGACTGTTTTCTGCAGTGAAGTGATGGATTTGTTTCAGCCCATCGGGTGACAGCAAGAAGACACCGCTGCGTTCAGTCCCAATCCACTTCCTGTTTCCGCCGTCCACTGCTATCGCTGTTACTGTTTCAGTTACCAAAAGGATATCGGCAAGACCGGTTCCGTCATTTCTCGGAACCAGAATCTGCTGTGCATCGTAATTGGCTCCAGGCTGAAAAATGTTGTCAGGATTATAAAATACCGCTACTCCTTTGTCGGTTCCTACCCAAACGGCGCCATTGAGGTCTGTAGCCATGGAATACATCACATTACCCGGAATATTTCCGTTGCCCGCCACAGAGGTTAGCACTTTCTTCTGGTCATCTGAACCGTCATCAGGTGTATTGTTGTCGTTGTAAACAATTACCATTCCGTTGTTACGCTTTATGATCCAGATCTGATCATAACTATCGACCATCAGCCGGGAAACATCAATTCCACTCAAGGTATTTCCCAGATTAAACGACTTCCATGTTCCATTAGGGCTCATCATCGAAAGCAGGTTTTCAGCACCCGAATTGGCTACCCACAAATTATGTTTGCTGTCAAAACCGAGTCCGCTTACGTTTACCAGCGCCGTATCACTTAACCAGGGGCGAAGACTGCTGTTGTTTTTTGAAAAGATATTAGTCAATTCGTTGTTCTTAAACTGAAGTATTCCTGTTTGCCAGGTTCCCACATAAACTGTTCCCTGATTTTGAGGATCGGCTTTTACACAAACCAAATCTGAAATGGTGTCGAATGCCTGGACATTATAATTGGTGAAGTTTTTCCACTGATCGTTTTCGAACTGATAAAGACCGGCCTGAAGATACGATTTGGCCCATGTAGACTGATACCCCCCAGGAACCACCCAGAACTGATTACCCGCAGCATCCATATCGAAAACATTGCTACTGGCCGGACCATTGGGTAAAATAAATTCATACTGATTACCATTATCCCACGAATGAAACAAACCCCGAGAATCAGTCCCTGCCCAGATTGCTCCCGATTGATCAAATTGCGCATGCATATATCCATACCATCCTTCTTTAGGCAAAATTTGTTCCAGTAAATTCCCGTCAGTATTAAAAACCTGAATAAAATTCCGGTTGACCAAGATCATTTTATTGCCATCGGCCGTCAACTGCCAATGTCTGTCATGATTATTCGGTTGAAAATAATTCCAATGGGTTCCATTAAACACATACAATGTATCACCATCCCAATTACCGGAATAATAGTTTGCATACAACTTGCCACCAAAAGAAGCTACTGCATTAAATGCAAGGTTAGCGTTAGGGATGGAATTATCGTGATGCCACTGACTGTAATCCACAAGATTGGTGGATGATTTATCAGCGTAATAAATACCGTTTTCAGTGGCAGCCACAAAAGCTGTATCATTTTCAATCAAATCATAAACATTCAACGAGTTCGCACCCGAACCAATATAATAGGTTTCCTTAACTTCCAGTTTCTGCAAATCAAGTTTTACAATACCAAAACTGCACGATAAATAGGCATACCGGTCCTGAAAAAGGATGTTGTTGATGATTTTCTCACCAAACATATCTTTGTTATAAATATCCGGAACATTGTCAACACTACCATTTGTATCAATGATATCAATGTTGCCATCCTGATAAGCAACCAGTAAAATCTGTCGCTGATCGTCGTAAGATATTTTGGAGATTCCGGCATCATGCAGCCCATAAACCTTATCGATGATTGTAATGCTGTTGTCGGAGGTGTTGTAGGAAAACAAGTCGTATGGAGTTGCAGCATAAATGATGTTTCCTGCCGGAGCCACATCAATTACTTTATTGTAGGGTAAATGCGTGCGCCACTGTCCGATACCGGGAAGTTGTGCCCGAAGTGAAATCGCTGTTGCCAGTAAAAATAAAAGCGTAAAAATCAGGTTCCTCATTGGCACAAAATTATCATTTCTCCGTCAATTGCCATTTGTATTAAGAACCCTAAAATTAGAAAAATATTGTTTGCACAAAATCCGGCTTCCGGAATCAAAAACAAAAGCCTGTCTTTAAATGCAGACAGGCTTTTGATAGAAATAAAATATCTTTTATTGGGTAACCATTTCTGGCTGTTTGGGTGCAACAGGGGCTTCTGGAGCATCCTTTACAATAGTCAGCTCTTTAATAATGTTGTGAGCCCCTGCATATTGGTCAATTACAAACAATACGTAACGAATATCCACATTGATGGTGCGTTGCAGTTTAGCATCAAATTTAATATCTCCACTCATGGCTTCCCAGTTACCATCGAAAGCCAAACCGATCAATTCACCGTTTGCGTTCATAATAGGACTTCCTGAGTTGCCCCCGGTAATATCGTTGGTGCTAAGGAAATCGGTAATCAATTTACCATTTTCTCCATACTGGCCATAATCTTTTTCATTGAATAATTTCACCAGTCTTTCCGGAACTACATAATCAGGATTGTTAGGAAAATCATTATGTTTTTGCATTACTCCATACAAATGGGTCTCATCTTCGTAATAAACCGCATCCTGTGGAGAATAGCCTTTAATACTTCCATAGGTGAGACGCATGGTGAAGTTTGCATCGGGAGCAAAATTCTGATCAGGGTTCATAGCCAGAATACCGGCAATATATAAACGATGTGCTTTTTCGAGCATACCATCGTATTGCTGTGAATCCTTCATTACTTTTAAATAAGCATCTAAAAAAGCATTCCAGTCATTGAGCGCAGGATCTTTTTTCAAAGTTTTTGCATTGGGTTTATCCAGAAAAGCCATTACTTTTTCTTTGCTGGTAAAAATTGATTTTTTGAATACTTTTTCAGCGTATTTCTTAAAATCACCTTTATTTCTTTCGCCCAATTTAAGCAGAAACTCTGGTTGCTGAGCCTGAGGAACGTTTTCATAATACATTTGCATCATGGCTGCTAAAAGGTTCTGATCTATTGCCTGATTGTAATCTTTGAAATAATCGCTTACAGAAGCTTTCAAACCATTAACAAGCTGGTTAACCTGTTTCTGATCCGGATTCTTTTTATCCAAGGCCTTTTGAAGTCTTCCAAAACGGGCAGCATAACTCAGAATCTCAGGACCACGGTAAATACCTTCCATAAAGTAGTAACGAGCCAGAATAGTTTTACCGGTTCCTTCATAAGCCTTTTTCAGATTTTCCAGTACATCGCCGTATTTTGCTTTACGATCAGGGTTTTCGTTAACCCATTTTTCAAAAGCAGCTTCCTGTTGTTCTTTTTCCTGTTGTACTTTTAAACGTTTCAAAGCCTGGGTCTGACCGATAAAATACTTCCAATAGTTGGATGTACGGGCATATTTTGAAGCGTACTGAATGCGAACAGCAGGATCAGCATCCATACCTTCCTTCATCAGTTTCAGTTTTTTATCACGAATTTTAACAATGGTAGGATTTTTTACATCAATAGCCTGTTGAACACCCCAGGAAGAAAGATAGCGTTCGGTACTTCCGGGATTACCCATAATCATAGTAAATTCGCCCTGTTTTTTGGGAGAAATATTGATTTTTAAATAGGTTTTCGATTTCATTGGAACGTTATCTTTTGAATAAGTAGCCGGACTTCCGTCAGGAGCCGTATATACTCTGAAAATGGAAAAGTCGCCGGTATGACGAGGCCACATCCAGTTATCAGTATCGCCTCCAAATTTTCCAATAGCTGACGGTGGTGCACCTACCAACCGGATATCTTTGTATACCTGATAAACGTAAACATAGTATTGGTTCCCACCAAAAACTGGTTTTACTTCCACATAATATTTTCCGTTATCAGCAGCTTCTTTTTTAATTTCCTTGCTGTTTTCGGCTACTTTTCTGTCGCGATCCATTTCGCTCATATCATCAGTTACGCCTTTCAGTGCTTCGCTGGTAACATCAGTCATGCGAACCATAAATTTAACGGTGAGGCCTTCCACAGGCAACTCTTCTTTTTTGCTATAGGCCCAGAAACCATCTTTAAGATAATCGTGCTGAACCGTGCTCAATTTTTGAATAGAACCATAACCGCAATGATGATTGGTAAAGATCAAACCTTCGGGAGATACAATTTCTCCTGTACAACCACCGCCAAAAATTATCACAGCGTCTTTTAAGCTGGGTTGAGTTTCGCTGTAGATTTGATCAGCAGAAAGTTTCAGACCCATTTTTTGCATTTCGGCCATGTTCTTTTTAATTTTTGTGGGAATCCACATGCCCTCATCGGCTTTCAGCGTAAGGCCGAACCCGAAAATCAGGACAAACATTAGTGCTAAATGTTTTCTCATAGTTTAATAGAAATTAATTTATAATGGTTAATTTGAAATTCAATAATCAGATGAATTTATCACCCTTTTCAACTTTTACATCATTCACAAACTGACGAATTTGTTGTTCATCTTCTTTCCGGCAAACCAGCAACACATCATTCTGCTCAACAACAATATAGTCGTCCAGTCCCTGTAGTACAACCAGTTTTTTGTCGGGCATATGCACAATACAGTTTTTGGTATCATAGATCATTACCTGGCTTCCCACAATGGAATTGTTGTTGCCATCTTTTCTGCGTGTAGCAAAAAGTGAGCCCCATGTGCCCAGGTCGGACCAACCAAAATCGACACCCAGAACATATACATTGTCTGCTTTTTCCATCACACCGTAGTCAATGGAAATATTCTTACAAACGGAGTAAGTATTATTGATAAACTTCTCTTCGGCATCAGTATTGTATTTTCCAATACCTTTACTGAAAAGACTATCCACATCGCTAAGGTGTTCATCAAAAGCACTCATTATACTCTTAAGCGACCAGACAAACATACCCGAATTCCAAAGAAAATCACCGCTTTCGAGGAAAGATTTGGCAATTTCCAGATTGGGCTTTTCGGTAAAGGTCTTCACTTTGCGAAGCCTTTCGTCATCAGCATACACTTTTTTGTCTTTGTATTGAATGTAGCCGTAGCCCGTATCAGGACGGCTGGGACGAATGCCGAGTGTCAAAAGCCAGTTATTGGTTTCAGCTGCCTTTAAAGCCGTATTAATATCACTAACAAACTCGTCTTCTTTTAAAATCACATGGTCTGACGGGGCAACAACAACAACAGCATTTTCATTTTCTTCCTTTATTTTATAGTTTGCGTAAGCAATACAGGGAGCCGTATTGCGGCGAGCCGGTTCACACAAAACTCTGTTTTCCGCAATATCAGGAAGTTGTTCCATAACCAGATCTTTGTAACTATCGTTGGTTACAATCAATATATTTTCTTTAGGAACGATACGTGAAAAGCGGTCCCATGTCATTTGCAAAAGACTGCGACCTACACCAAGGATATCAATAAATTGTTTGGGGTGAGATGTTTTGCTCATAGGCCAGAATCGGGAACCGACACCTCCGGCCATGATGACGCAATAATAATTGTCCATAATTATAAATTTAGGTACGCAAAAATAACGGAATCAGATGAAAAAACCGAATTTATTATGGTTCTATGCTTTATCTGATTTAAAGCTAAATAAGGCTGATTTTTATCAAAAAAACACAGAAACTTTACCCGACAAGTGTAACAGGGGTAAGAGCATGAATCAAGTACAACCTATTATTGTCCAGATCCAGACATTTGTATCGGGTACGGCGTTTTTCGAGAACTTTAAATTTTCTCCGCTCCTGATAAACAAAAACATCCCCCGGATTTAAATCATCCAGCGTAAGTTCATCATGGGTTTCATTATATTTTTTCAGTATTCGTGTCAGCTTGAGATCAACCTGGCCTGAGGCTTTAATGTTTTTCATATGATTCTTGAAAGCCTTTTCCACATCGGAAGGAAATATATTGCGATCAAAAAAGGGGGCCATTAAATCCCTAAAATTACTCTTCCATTCCTCACCATGAGGTTGCCGCAAATGTCCATGTTTTTCAAAGGTAATCAGATGGGCCACTTCATGAATAAATGTCAGAAAAAACGCATACTGATTTAGATTATGATTAACAGAAATACGATGATATGGTACTTTTCCTGGCGGACGATAATCTCCGAGTTTGGTTCTTCTCTCCCTACTTATCCGTAAATGAATTCCCTTCTCTTTGATTATTCTCAATGCAGGTTCAACCAACGGTGCAGGTAAATATTTAGAAAGTATTGAGTGGTCGTTCATTTCGGAATACTCAGGCGTTTTTATTCATCAACAACATTTCTGCATAACCAAGGTCACCGGTTCTAACAATCTTAATATTATCCTCATTTCCCTCAACAATGCGTATTTGCACGCCTTGGTTCTCCAAAACAGAAGCATCGTCAATAAACGGCTCCCGATAGGTTTGCAAATAAGCTTTTTTTATAAGCTGAGACTGAAAAACCTGCGGAGTCTGTACTATCTTAAACTGATCGCTGTCAGCTGCAAGACTAAGTGCTTTTTCTACCTTGCGTAAAGAGTCCTTCACAGAAACAACCGGAATGGCGTTGCCGTGAATCTGTGCCGTTTTGTATGCATTTTTTACTGTATGTTCGTCTACTAACGGCCTAACGGCATCGTGAATCAGAACCATTGTTTTTTCGGGAACCTTAGCCAAGGCATTTTTTACAGAATGAAACCGGGTCGGACCCCCTTCAATAATTTCATGTGTCACATCAAACTGAAACTGATGGCATAAATGTTTCCATCGCCCAATCTCTATTTCCGGCAATACCAAAAGAAATTTTGCCTTTCCGTAAAACATTGAAAACGCATCAAAGGTATGCATCACTACAGGTCTTTCACTAATCAAATGAAAAGTTCTGGGAATTTCGCTTCCGGGCTTTGTATTCTGTGTTTCAGCCACTATAATGATGTATGTTTCCATGATTTTCTTTACGCAATAATAAACCAAAAAACGCAAATAAAAAAAGATTGCCGGTAAGACAATCTTTTTTTATTCTATAAATATTTTCTTCTACAAAATCAACATGGCATCGCCATAAGTAAAGAAATTGTATTTTTCTTTTACTGCTGTTTCATATACTTCTCTTGCAAAATCATATCCAATGTAAGCATAAACCATCATCAACATGGGCGAGTAGGGCAAATGGAAATTGGTAACCAGCGCGTTTGCTGTTCTGAAATCATAAGGAGGAAAAATAAATTTATTGGTCCAGCCATTATAAGGCTTAACCCTTCCTGTAATTGAAACAGCCGTTTCAAGAGCCTTCAGGCTTGTTGTTCCGACAGCAACAACTTTGTTCTTGTTTTCCCAAGCGCTGTTGATCATATCCACACTTTTGGGCAGAATAAACATTTCTTCGGAATCCATTTTGTGTTTTGTCAGATCTTCAACTTCAATGGTTCTGAAATTGCCCAGGCCAGTATGCAAAGTGATTTCAGCAAAGCTTACACCCAGAATTTCGAGGCGTTTCATCATTTCTCTAGAAAAATGAAGTCCGGCAGTGGGAGCCGCTACAGCACCTTCGTGTTTGGCATAAATGGTTTGGAAACGCTCTTCGTCTTCAGGTTCAACTTTACGTCCATGAATCTTTGGCAATGGAGTTTCTCCCATTTCCTGCAGGGTTTTCTTAAACTCTTCGTATGAACCGTCAAAAAGAAAACGCAAAGTACGTCCACGAGAAGTCGTATTATCAATTACCTCAGCCACCAGCGTTTCGTCATCTCCAAAATAGAGCTTATTTCCAATTCTGATTTTGCGGGCAGGATCAACAAGAACATCCCAAAGACGGCTGTTCTTATCCAGTTCACGCAACAAAAACACTTCAATTTTCGCTCCTGTTTTTTCCTTTTCGCCATACAAACGAGCCGGAAAAACTTTAGTATCGTTAATCACAAACACATCGCCTTCGTCAAAATAATTTAAAATATCTTTAAATTCTTTGTGTTCTATGGTTTGATTGGCACGATTAACTACCATCATGCGCCCGGCATCTCTTTCATTTGGCGGATATTTTGCAATTAATTCTTTAGGGAGGTCAAAATTGAATTGAGATAATTTCATAGTTTACAGTACTTTGTTAATGAATACGAGCCACTTCTCACTTCCGAAAAAGTTGGCAAAGGTACGGATTTTTATGCTGTTTGTCAAGTTTTTATGAACCCGAAGCTTATTTCATTTCCGGTGATGCTTCCTCTTTACCGGTTTCCAGAAAAACCTTTTGCTTAAAGTCATCTATCGTCATCGCATCTGAAAGTTTAAAATCTCCGATCTGAGTTCTTTTCAATGCTGTAAGATAAGCGCCGTTGCTTAGGTTTTCTCCAAAGTCACGAACCAATGAACGAATGTAGGTTCCTTTACTACACTCCACATAAAACGAAGCAAAAGGAGATTCATAGGTTGTTATATTGAACGCATTGATATTAATTTTTCTGGCTTTAAGTGCCACTTCCTGATCTTTCCGAACCAGATTATATGCTCTTTCTCCTTTTATTTTTATTGCAGAATACAACGGAGGAACCTGCTCAATCTCACCCAAAAAATGAGTCGACGTTTCTTTTAATTGATCGAAATTTAAGGCTGAAATATCAAAGGTCTTGTCGATTTCCGTTTCTTTATCAAATGAAGGCGTTGTCGCTCCCAACTGCATTTCGCCAACATAAACCTTGTCCATTCCCTGATACGAATCAATTGCCTTGGTTTTCTTCCCGGTGCAAAGAATCAGCAAACCTGTTGCCATAGGATCTAATGTACCAGCATGACCCACTTTCAATTTCTTTATGTCGTACATCCTACGGATAAACGAACGGACAAAGTTAACCACGTCAAAAGACGTCCAGCCTAACGGCTTGTCAAAAAGCAAAACCTCACCTTCCTGAAATTGAAACGCCATCAGGAGATCGTTAAATTAACACCTAAAAAATACAGGACAAGAATTACCACCCCAACTATAATCCGGTAATACCCAAAAATTTTAAACCCGTGCCGGGTAAGGTAATTAATAAATGATTTGATAGCGAATAAAGCCACAACAAAAGCAACTACATTACCGAATACAAGTATTCCGATATCGTCTTTTGTAATGTCTGAATAATTCTGTAAAAGTTTATACCCGGAGGCAGCAAACATGGTGGGAACCGCCAAAAAAAAGGAAAATTCAGCTGCCGTTTTCCTGGATAATTTCTGTGTCATACCTCCAATAATAGTAGCCGCAGAACGGGAAACACCGGGAATCATAGAGATCACCTGAAAAAATCCGACAACCAATGCTTTTTTATAGGTTACTTCCTGGTTCTTACTGGGGTTCTTAAACCATTTATCCACAAAAACCAACACAATACCGCCTAAAATCAACATAACAGCCACAACATACACACTTTGCAGCAGTTGATCTATATAATGAATAAGCAACAATCCCAAAATTGCTGCCGGTAAGAAAGCGACAAAAAGCTTAAAATAAAAATTCCAGGTTTGAAAAAAACGTTTCCAATAAAGAACAACTACCGACAAAATTGCCCCAAACTGGATATTGACAATAAAAGCCTGATGAAAAGGAGTGTTTTTCATCCCCATGATTCCTTCAGCAAGAATCATATGCCCTGTGGATGAAACCGGTAAAAACTCCGTAAGGCCTTCCACAATAGAAAGAATTAATGCATGAAGCCAACTCATAAGACAATATTATTTGGTCTTTTTTGGTAATTTCATAATGGCATAAATTTCAACTGCATATCCTGCCAAAACCAACAACGGAGCAAGCGTCAGGCGTTGAAAGTCAAAAATTGAGGGACTGAATCTAATAATATCATCCGATCCGCCACCGATCATCAACAAATATCCCAAGGTTAAAAGTCCCAGACCGATAAACATATAAATATAGTTTTCACGACTGAAAACCCAGTTGATTTCTGAAGGTTTAACGGGTTTTTGTTGTTGTTTCTGATTTGCCATAATTTATTTTTTCGCCAAAAGTAAACGAAATTTAATTACACGTATTGTTAATAAAGAAAATCAAATCTGATAATCACTTATAAATATCAACCACTAACAATTTATTCATCAATATATTGCAAATAAATATCACTTAATTTTTGCCGGGTTCACAAGCCGGATACTTTTCTAAAAATTCTTAAAAGTTCACAAAAAATTATTTTGTAAGTTTGATACAGCAGACTGATTAACCTATAAATTTAAATCTTTAACTAACATGAAGTTAAAAGACCTTTTAAGCCACAACAAAGACGCTAAAGAAAAAAACAACGAATCGGATCAGCCTGTTGTTTGCTCCAATTGCGAAACCACTTATTCGGGCAACTTTTGCCCCCATTGCGGCCAGTCCAAAAAAGATTTGAACCAACCTTTTCGCATCCTGATTTATGATTTTATGGGATCAATGTTTGCATTTGACACGAGGTTTTTCAAGACCATGAAAGATGTAATTTCTGCTCCCGGCAGTTTTTCGGCCAATTATATTGACGGAAAAAGAATGTCGTATATGCCCCCTTTGCAGTTTTACGTATTTGTGAGTTTTATTTTCTTTTTACTCTTGAACCTCAAAACCGGTTCCTTAATTTCTGAAACTTCAGACAAACTCTCTAAAATTCAGACTGATTCAACAGTCGTTGATTCGGTAAAAACCGTACAAAAGTTGGACGAACTGGTATATACACTAAAGAACGAGCCGGACTCGCTGGAGAAAAAACTAACCAATCGACCAAAACATAACAAGGCTTATGCAGCCGAAAGTTTAAAATTGCTGCAAAAGGCATTTATTAAGAAATATAACGACCCGAAAACCTCTTCCTACAAAAAAAAGATGCTCAAAAACGCCATACGGCTGATGGACTATCCTGAAATGTTTGTTTCTAAAACACTTCGATACTTTTCATGGTCCATGTTCTTTCTGATGCCGGTTTTTGCGTTCTGGCTATGGATCTTTTTCCACAAAACAAGAAAGTTTTATCTTGGGCATCTAATTTTTTCACTGGAATCACTTTCCGTAACTTTCCTCATTTTTTCCGTAATGATGGCCATAAAATTAATCTTCCCGCACAAAACCATTTTCCCTGAAAATTATCTTTTCCTGATCCCACCCTTGTATATTTGGTTGGGACTGAAAAAATTCTACCACCGGTCTTTCTGGAACACAACTTTCAAATTTATTCTACTCTCCAATATCTTTTTCTTCACAACATTACTCACTGTATCCGTTGTGTTTTTTCTCTCCATCTACCTATAAATAAGCATATTAAATTCTGATCCTTAAAATTTTTAACAAAAAATACCTGATAAAAGTTCAGACGAATCAATATTTTTTTACTTTTGCCCAATCATTTAAACCAAATGGTTAAACTTAATGGATAATAAAGAAAACATCAAGATTACTGAACAACAAATTCTTGAAGCTGCACAGGAAATATTTATTGAAAAAGGGAAAGACGGTGCACGAATGCAGGAAATTGCTGACAGAGCCGGGATCAACAAGGCCCTGCTGCATTATTATTTCCGGTCGAAAGACAAACTTTTTATGAACATATTTAAAAAAGTGATGCATGGGCTACTCAAACAGGTTGACCAGTTTATGGACTGTGAAGATATTTTTGGATTTATTGAAAAAGTGGTACCATCGTATATTTCTGTACTGGAAAAAAATCCTTATTTACCCAGTTTTATTTTGAATGAGGTCAACAGAAATCATGAAGGTATTTTAAATATAATTCAAACTTCCGATTTAGACAAATCGAAGCTCAAAAAGATACTGGAGAATAATATTGCCATGGGAAAAATCATTCCTATAACATTGGAACAACTCATAGTAGATATTCTTTCTCTTTGTATTTTCCCCATAGCTGCAAAACCTATTATTTTAGGTTATTTGTTCCAGGGAAACACCAATTCACATGAAGAATTTATGAAACAACGTGCCGATCACATTATACAAATAATGAGACTGGCTCTTACACCAAAAAACAACATTCAATCATAAATATGATGAAAAAAACAATAATCCTTATCGGTCTGTTGATTTGGATGATTCCTGTGGAATCCCAAAACCAACAACAGATCAGTTTGAAAGAATGTCTGGATAAAGCCATAGAAATATATCCGGGAAGGAAGCAACTTGTCAACAATCAGAAAGAGCTGGAACTAAACATGCAAAATCTGAACAACAATTATCTTCCTTCTCTGAACCTAAACGGACAGGCATCATACCAATCAGATGTTACGCACATTCCAAACATTCCAAACCTTGGAATAACATTACCCAGCATGAGCAAAGACTGGTATAAAGTTAATTTGAACCTGGAGCAATTAATTTGGGATGGCGGAGCAACCAAAGCTCAGAAAAAACTCGCAGAAAGTAATTATAAAATTGCCGATCAACAGGTTCAGGTATCAATTTATCAATTAAAAAACAGAATTGCTGTTTATTATTTCCAGGTTCTTTTTCTAAAGGAAAACTTGCAGGCACTTTACGTGATGCGCGATGATTTAAAAGCAAGAATAAAAGATGCGGAAACAGCCGTTAAGAACGGGGCATTATTGATTTCAGATTTACAAACCCTTCAGGTAAGCGAAAAACAAGCCGATCAGCTAATCATTCAAAAGGAAGCTGATATAAAATCCATGTTAGCTTCCATGTCTGAACTAACCGGGTTGAAAATCAATTCTGAAAAGCAACTCGAAATGCCCGACCTTTCCATCAGCGCTTTCCCGTTTAACAACCTGCGTCCTGAATACAAACTACTGGAAGAACAACAAAATAAACTTCAGGCAATGAATGATCTTACTTCTGTAAAAAGAAGACCCATCTTTAAACTGTTTGGCCAGGCCGGATACGGACGCCCCGGCTTAAATATGCTAGACAATAATTTCAGCGATTATTATGTAGGAGGAATTCAATTTTACTGGAAAATCTTAGACTGGAACAAAACCAAACGTGAAAAACAAATTCTGACAATCCAAAACAATAACCTTGAAGCCAGCAAAGAAACATTCAATCAAAATTTGCGTGCTGAATACAGTCAGCAATTGTTACAAATCGAAAAATTCAAGAAACTGGTACAATCAGACAAAGAAATTGTGGCTCTGCAAAACAATGTCATGAAAACCGCCCTAAACAAATTCAAAAACGGCACTCTGACCACAACCGATTATTTAATTGAACTGAACAAAAAAGTTAAAGCAGAACTGAACCTACAGGCTCATAAAACACAACTGCTTTTCAGCAAATATCAATACCTCATAATAATGGGTTCTATTTAAACAAGAAAACAGATGAAAAATATGAAAAAATATCTCTATCTGGCATTACTTTCAATTTTCGCCATTTCGTGTTCCAACAACCAGCAAACTTCTGATGGTTATGGTAATTTTGAAACAGAAGATGCCGCCATTATTTCTGCACAAACAGCCGGAAACCTCCTACAGTTTAACGTTCAGGAAGGAACTGTTTTGCAAAAAAACCAGGTTATCGGATTAATTGATACTACCGATTTAAATTTGAAAAAGGACGTGCTGATTAATCAGAAAAAAGCTGTAGCCAGTCAGTTAACAGACATTGAAGCCACCATTGCTGTACAAAAGCAGCAACTTAAGATCAACCAGATCAATATGGATCGCACTAAAAAACTGTACGAAGCCAAAGCAGCTACCCAAAAACAATGGGATGACATTTCGGGTCTGGTGGCATTGAACAAAAAACAGATTGTTGCTACCCAAAGCAAACGCATTCAGATTAAGGCGCAAATGCAAACTATTAACGCACAAATTGCTGAGATCAACAATCAGATACAAAAGTGCGTCATTAAGAATCCGGTCGGAGGGACTGTTTTGGTAAAATATGCCGAAACCGGAGAACTGGCAGCACCCGGAAAACCTTTGTATCAGATTGCCAACCTGAACTGGATGGAACTAAAAGCCTTTATCAGCGGCAGTCAGCTCAGGTTGATTAAACCCGGACAAAAAGTAAAGGTGTATTACGATAAAAATAAAACCCAGAATATCGAAACCGATGGTACGGTATTGTGGATTTCGCCTACAGCAGAGTTTACCCCGAAAACAATTCAGACAAAAGAAGAAAGAGTAAATCTGGTGTATGCAGTAAAAATTAAAGTAAACAACGAAAACGGTGCGTTAAAAATTGGTATGCCGGGATCGTTTCGGTTCATAAATAACCATTAATCTGTTCATGTTTGTTTTAAATTAAAAATTCTTTATTTTTATGCAGTTAATCTTTCACAAAAACAAAAGATTGTACCCAATAAAGATTTTTGATTATTCATTAAAATTTTAAAAACATGAAATTAGCAAGTTTTGCAACCTTATTCGTCGCTTTTATGATTATGCCTTTGTTCTCTTTGCAGGCACAGGATATCAAAGCCAATGACATTGTCGGTTTGTGGCTCACACAGGACAAAGATTCTCATGTAGAAATCTATAAAGAAGGTGACAAATATTTCGGAAAAATTGTTTGGCTAAAAGATCCAAATGACGACAAAACAGGAAAACCAAAATTGGATGACAAAAATCCAGATCCGGCTTTGCAAAGCAGACCTGTTTTAGGCCTGAACCTGTTAAAAGATTTCGTGTTTGATGATGATGAATGGAACGACGGTAAAATTTATGATCCGAAATCAGGAAAAACATATAGCTGTTATATGGAGTTCCCAGATTCCGACAACAAAAACCGGCTTAAGATAAGAGGATACGTTGGTATCAGCTTATTGGGAAGAACCGTTTACTGGACACGCGTACAAAAATAAACTGCGCTTCTGAACAGTAACCGGCTTCCGGTTTACATTTCGTTGTTTACTGCTTCATGTTTAACTTCCGCTTTAAAAAGCGGAGAAATAAAAAAATATGTCTCTGGCAGTAACAATAAACAACATTTCAAAAAGTTATCCAACCACGGAAGCACTGAAAAATGTTTCTCTGGATATCAAGGCTAACGAGCTATTTGGGTTCATTGGTCCTGACGGCGCTGGAAAAACAACTTTATTCAGAATTCTCACAAGCCTTATCCTTCCCGACAAAGGAACGGGTAGTATTGGAAACTTTGACATCATAAAAAACTACCGCGATATTCGTAAGGTAGTTGGCTACATGCCCGGCAGGTTTTCTTTATACGGCGATTTGAGCGTTGAAGAAAACCTGCAGTTTTATGCCCGCTTGTTTAAAACATCCATCAAAGAGAACTACGACCTCATTGAAGATGTGTATCAGCAAATTGAGCCTTTCAAAAAACGAAGAGCTGCTGATTTATCTGGTGGGATGAAACAAAAACTGGCTCTTTCCTGTGCCCTTATCCACAAACCTCAGCTCATTATTTTAGATGAACCTACCACGGGTGTGGATGCCATTTCAAGAAAAGAATTCTGGGCTTTGCTGAAAAAAATGCAGCAAAAAGACATCACCATTTTGGTTTCGACACCTTATATGGATGAAGCTGCATTGTGTGATCGCGTTGCACTGATGCAGGAAGGATCGGTATTAACCATCGACAGCCCCGATCAAATCGTCAATAATTTTTCTGGCAAAATACTGGGCATTAAAACCGATCATATGCATCCGTTGCTGTACGATTTGCAGCAAATGGATCATCCGAATCAGGTGTACCGTTTTGGAGCATTTGTTCATCTGGTTACCCATGAAGATACAGCAGCATACAGCAAAAAAATAAAGACTTTTCTGGAAAAGAAAGGACATGATAATATTGTGGTTGAGGAACAAAAAGCCTCCATTGAGGATTGTTTCCTGGCTTTAATGAACAAACCCGAAACACCATGAGCGAAAAGATTATAGAAGTAAAAGACCTGGTAAAAAAGTTCGGGAACTTTGTTGCTAACGACCACCTGACTTTCGATGTGAACCGGGGAGAAATTTTTGGTTTTCTGGGAGCCAATGGTGCCGGGAAAACTACCGCAATAAAGATCCTAACCGGGTTATCGAAACCCACTTCCGGAGATGTTCAGGTAGCCGGGGTTAATGTCAGTAAATATCCCGAAAGGGTTAAAAAGAAAATCGGGTATATGAACCAGTCGTTTTCATTGTACGATGACATGACTGTTCGCGAAAACTTTCGGTTTTACGGAGGAATTTATGGCCTGAGCAAAGCAGAAATAAAAGAAAGAACCAAGCATTTTTTGACTAAATTAAATATGGAAGCCTACGGCAATCGGATGCTGAAAAGCATTCCGTTGGGTTGGAAACAGAAACTGGCTTTTTCAGTAGCCAACATACATAATCCAGGTGTGATTTTTCTGGATGAACCTACCGGTGGAGTTGACCCCATTACACGAAGACAGTTCTGGGAATTGATTTACGAAGCCGCCGATCGTGGTACCACAGTTTTTGTTACTACACACTACATGGACGAAGCTGAATATTGCGAAAGGGTTTGCATTTTATCTGAAGGAAAAATCAAAGCGCTGGACACTCCTGTTAAACTGAAACAAGACTTTAATACAACAAACATGAACGACGTTTTCCTGAAACTGGCCAGGAATGTTGAATAAAAAGTGAATTGCTATGTGGACATTTATTAAAAAAGAGTTTTTTCACATCTTCCGCGACTACAGGAGCATGATCATTTTGTTCGGCATCCCTGTTATTCAGGTTTTGTTGTTTGGCTTTGCTATTACCAACGATGTGAACAATGCGAAAGTCGCTGTGCTTGATCACTCCAAAGATCCCGTAACCCGGGAAATTACCCAAAAGATACTTTCTTCTAATTACTTTCAATTGCAACAATACCTGAAAAGCGATAATGAAATTAAACCGGCTTTTCGCAAAGGCAACATTAAGGAAGTTATAGTTTTTGAACCCCACTTTGCCCAAAAATTGAATACTGAAGGAAAAGCACATATTCAGCTTATTTTGGATGCTACCAACCCTAACACGGCCAGCATCCTGAACAACTACACCAACGGAATCATCAATACCTATACGCTGGAGAAAATGAAAAAGGAGAACAAACTCCCTACTGAGCTCAACATTCATACCACCATGATGTACAACCCCGAACTAAAAAGTGCCTTTATGTTTGTACCGGGAATTATGACCGTTATTCTCATGTTGGTTTCCGCCATGATGACTTCCATTTCCATCACCCGTGAAAAAGAACTGGGTACCATGGAGGCTCTGCTGGTTTCGCCTGTAAAACCACAAGTCATTATTTTAGGAAAAGTAACTCCTTATGTGGCCTTATCATCTGTCATTTTTGTCATTATTGTGGCCTTGTCAAGGTTTGTATTCGGGATGCCCATAAGGGGAAGTTTGCTTTTGCTCTTCGGTGAAAGTTTATTATTTCTCATCATGGCTTTATCGCTGGGGATTTTAATTTCCACAGTCAGCAAATCGCAACAACAAGCCATGTTGTTGTCTATGTTTGTACTGATGATGCCTACCATTTTGTTATCAGGGTTTATTTTCCCCATTGAAAACATGCCTTTGTTTTTGCAATATCTGAGTGATTTGATGCCAGGTAAATGGTTCATCATCATCATCAAAAACATTATGCTGAAAGGAAACGGCATCGAATATTTCTGGAAAGATACGATAATCATTATAGTAATGACTTTGTTTTTCCTCGGAGTTAGTATCAAAAAATTTAACGTTCGTCTGGAACCATCAAGCAAGAAAAAATGAGAAGAATAAGATATATATTGCAAAAGGAGTTTCTCCAGATTTTTCGCGATAAAGCGCTCCTGCCCATCATTATTATAATTCCTATCATACAATTGGTAGTGCTTTCTTACACAGCTACCTACGAAATAAAAAACATCCGTCTAGTCGTTGTCGATCAGGATCATACGCCTGATTCCAGGGCTTTAACCCGTGAATTTACCGGTTCTCCTTTTTACAAACTGGAAGGAAGTCTGCCAAACTATGCACAGGCTTTTCACTTAATGCAAAAAGGAACTGCCGATCAGATTTTGGTGATTGAACCTCATTTTGAAAAAAATCTGGAAACAACTAAAAAGGCTTCAGTGCAACTCATCACAAATGCCATAAACGGAAGTGCTGCGGGAGTAATGCAAGGCTACGGAGTTTCCATTATCAATGGGTTTCATAATAATATTCAGATTGAACAACATCCCGGACAGGCCAAAGGTTTGCCCATACAAACCGATACTTCCTACTGGTATAATCCGGAACTGAACTATTTCACTTTTATGGTTCCGGGTATTTTGGTTTTGCTGGTTTCGCTTATCGGATTGTTTTTGTCTTCAATGAACATCGTCAAAGAAAAAGAACTGGGAACCATAACGCAACTTAATGTTACGCCAATCAACAAGTTCGAATTTATTGCCGGAAAGCTCATCCCCTTTTGGGTTATTGCCATGGCTGACCTGACAGTAGGACTTTTGGTAGCACGCTTTTGGTTCGATATTCACATTGCCGGAAATCCAGTTCTATTGTTATTCGTAACTTCGGTTTATATGGTTTTGATCCTTTCCTTCGGACTGTTCATATCCACCATGGCTCAAACCATGCAACAAGCCATGTTCATATCCTGGTTTTTCCTGGTAATTTTCATTTTAATGAGCGGACTTTTTACTCCGATAGAAAGTATGCCTGCCTGGGCTCAGGAATTCAACAGAATAAATCCGCTGGCTTATTTCATTAAAATTAACCGTATGATTATGCTGAAAGGTTCAGTATTCTCCGACATTAGAAATGAATTCTTCATTTTAGCCGGATACGCCATAGCCATGTTAGGATTTTCTACTTTGAGGTACAGAAAAACGAGCTAGCTCATTATTCTGCGCAAGCCCAGAAAGCCAGTTTCCCGTCCGGCTTCACACCCCGGATTTCCATGGGATTGTCTGTACCCTTTTCGATGGTGATTTTTTCGCCCAGCCGGCATTCTCGGATGTAATGAAAGGAGATAAAACCAACCTTGTTGGTTCCGCTTACCTCGTACAAGGCATCCGAAAACCAGTCAAAATACTTACCGGCATTCACATGTCCGTTCATGTCCATATCGGTATAACGCACCTTCTGGCTGAACAGCTCTTCAAACGGATGACTGTTGTCCGGCATGGGAAACGGACGGGTTAGAAATTCACGTGTTTTCGGCGGCTGGTATAACTCTTTCAAACTACTCACCGGTTGTGGCCTTCGGGTTTTTAAATTAATCACCGACCATTCCGATGTAGCCTGACAAATCACATTTTCCTCCTCATCCTTTATTTCAAACTCACGAAAAGCAGTTAGCGTCTTCACACGACTCGGCCAGGTAGAAACTTTTATCTTTTCTTTCCAGGAGGGAAGTCGCTTCATCTGCACATTAATCCTCAACAAAACCCACGAAAGGTCTTCCTTGCTCGTATCTGTATAACCAAAACCCAGATGCTCAGCATGATTCACAGCCACTTTTAACATCATTTTTATCAGGTCAGTCAGTGAAATATGATTGTCCATACTGACCGTTTCCCAGTCCACTTCAAATATTTCTTCCCAAACGGCTTTTCTTTCTTCCATTCTTTTTTCTTAATAAAAATCTCCGGTCAATGCGGCTGTTTCACCTAAAACCCTGTCAATTTTTTGTTGATTAAACCCTAATTTTTTCATCACATCTCTGTGTTTTGGCAAGTCACGGCAAAGTACAATACCGGCCTCTAATAATGACTGTTTTTCAGATTTTGATAAACGGCTCAAACTGGTTACCGGATGAAATCCAAGTCTGTCAATCCTGTCTTTAAGGCTATTCCCCCTTGGATAATCCCACGAAATCAGCTCCAGTCCGACACATTTTGCATATTGCATGGCATCATCAGAAAAACGGGTATTGGTAACGATCATCCCCTTGAAATTCAAATGAGAAAGCTCAGATTGTTCTTTCCATGCCTGTGAAACATCCAGAAAGCGGGAATGAATATACAATGCTACTTTCACATCGCTTTTTATGGAAACATCACTGTGATACTTGCATTCCACCATGATTTGCTCCGAATTATTCCGTGCCACAACGTCCACTTCATGTTGAACACAAGCTCCCTGGACAATAATACCAACCTGAGTCCGGTAACCGTTTCCTTCAAAAATCTTCCCAACAAATTTCTCAAACGGATACCCTGAAGGCCCCAACTCCATCATGGCTTTTTTTAACCGGTAACGCCCTGCACTGTGGTGCGAACGCTTACGAAGACTTCGATAAGCTGTCTGATAGATTTTGTGCGTGCTTATACCATCGTAAAGTATGCTCTTAACCTGGAGTAGTGCAGCATCAATTTCCAACGGCTGTGCTCCTGAACTTTTTAAAGCATGGATAAGTTTTTGCTCATCAAAAAGAACCCTGTCGCCATTTCTTTTCTTTACATAAACCAAACCGTCGTCCATATTGTTTTTGTTTTGATAAAAGTACAAATTCTATCGTCTGATACAGGAATGCAGAAACCAAAAGATTGGTAAAAAATCTTAATTTTGCCAAACGTTCAAGCTGTCTAATCTTTGAAGGCAATTTGAAAATCAATTAAAAATTCCGAAAAAGAGGAAACAAAAACCTATGATCGATATTAAAGAATTTCTGGATGAGGATCAGAAAAAAGACTTATTACGATTACTCACTGCCGGTTCCGTTGATGACGGTAAATCCACGCTCATTGGACGTCTGTTGTTTGATAGCAAAAAATTATATGAAGACCAGCTTTCTGCTTTAAAACAGGACAGTAAACGCATTGGACATGCGGGAGAAGAAATCGACTACGCTTTATTACTTGACGGGCTAAAAGCTGAGCGCGAACAGGGTATTACCATTGATGTCGCTTACAGGTATTTTTCTACTGCCAAACGTAAGTTTATCATTGCCGATACTCCCGGACACGAACAGTACACCAGGAATATGATTACAGGTGGCTCCACAGCAAATCTGGCTATTCTGTTGGTAGATGCCCGAAAAGGGGTCATCACACAAACCAAACGACATACTTTTCTAGCCTCATTGTTGGGAATAAAGCATGTAGTTTTGGCTGTAAACAAAATGGATTTGGTGGACTACAAACAGGAAGTTTATAACAATATTGTTGCCGATTATAAAAACTTCATTACCCAGCTGGATGTGCCTGATGTAACCTTCATTCCCATGTCAGCACTGAAAGGTGAAAACGTAGTTGAGCCTTCTGAAAAAATGCCCTGGTATCACGGAGAAAGTATGCTGGAATTTTTGGAAACAGTTCACATCAGCAGCGACAGGAATTTTGAAGATTTTCGCTTTCCGGTTCAGTATGTAATTCGTCCCGACCTACAATATCGTGGATTTGCAGGAAAAGTAGCTTCAGGAATCATCAGGAAAGGTGATGAAATAATGGTAATGCCTTCCGGAAAAACATCAAAAGTTAAAACCATTACGACTTATGAAGGAGATCTGGATTATGCTTTTCCACCGCAAAGCGTGACACTTACACTGGAAGATGAAATTGATATTTCCAGAGGAAACACACTGGTTCACCCTGATAATCCAACTCGCGAAGGCCGTCATTTTGAAGCTATGATGGTTTGGATGGATGAAAATGCCATGAACCCTTATACTCAGTTTTACATCAAGCACAACACACACAGCACAAAAGCCAGAATTGATGAAATTAGATATAAGGTGGACGTAAACACCTTGGAACATCAACAGGTTGAGCATTTTGAGTTGAATGAAATCGGTCGGGTTATTGTTACCACAACAGAACCTTTATTTTTCGATCCATACAAAAAAAACAGGCAAACCGGATCATTCATCCTGATCGATCCCATTCATCACAATACAGTTGCTGTAGGTATGATTCTGGACAAACAGGAAGGAAACCGCCTGCAAAGCCGAATCACCGATGATCAAAAAGAAATGATTGCCGGTGGCAGCAGTTTGGTCAGCCTTGAAAACAGGGAAAAGATTTTCAATCAGAAAGGAGCATCCATCTGGATTACCGGGCTTCATGGAAGTGGAAAAAATGAACTTGCATTCCTGCTCGAAAAACAACTGGTAGAAGCCAGAACTCATGTAGTTGTACTGGATGGAAAATCATTACGATCAGGATTATCCAAAGAACTAGACTATCATCCTGCTGACAGAGCCGAGCATTTGCGCCGTGTAGCCCACATTGCCAGAATTTTAAATGATCAGGGGATTATTTGTGTCTGTTCCTTTGCTTCACCCGATGAAAATATCAGAAACCAGGTAGCTGAAATCATTGGTCCCGAAAGATTCCATTTGCTCTATATGGATGCCGATTTGGATTACTGCCGAAAAAATGCCGATGATAATCTTTACACACGATATGATGAAGGAGAGATGAAAAATGTTCCCGGACTGGATCTTGATTATAATATTCCGGAAAATGCTCAACTAAAACTCAATCCTGAGCATAATGCTGAAAATGTAGAAACAGTGATGAATTATCTGCTGGAAAAGAAAATCTTTCCGTTAGGATAATTAATCAAACTTCCAGGTACTCCCTTCCTTGGTATCTTTAATTTGAATATTGAGCTTCGCCAATTCATTTCGGATACGATCCGCTGTAGCATAATCCTTATTGTTTTTTGCATCCTGACGCATCTGCAACAAAGTTTCCATCAGGTAATCAATCAACTGACTATTGTCCTGTTGCTGATCATCTTTTAATCCCAGAATATCAAACAAATACGTTCCAAAGAATTTTTTGGTGTAATCAATATCTTCTGCTGAAAGCTTTTCCTTTCCATCATTCACCAGGTTAATCATTCGGGCTAAGTCAAACAAATGAGCAATAGCAACCGGAGTGTTCAGATCATCATTCAGAGCTTCATCACACAACCTTTCAACAGCTTTTACATCTACAGAAGAAACATCAGAAGCCTTCAGATTATCAAGCAAATGCCAGGCATCAAACAACTTACTCATTCCCTTTTCTGCAGCCTGTAAAGCATCTGTAGAGAAATCGAGTGTACTGCGATAATGGGCTTGTAAAATAAAAAACCTGATAACCATGGGCGGATAGGCACGATCCAAGGCACTGTGGTCGCCGGTGAAAAATTCATCCAAAGTGATGAAATTGTTCAGCGACTTACCCATTTTCTGTCCATTAATGGTAATCATATTATTGTGCATCCAGTATTTTACAGGATCATGGCCTGTAGCAGCATTGGCCTGGGCAATTTCAGATTCGTGATGCGGAAACAGCAAATCCATACCACCGCCATGAATATCAAACTCCTCGCCCAGATATTTGGCCCCCATGGCTGAGCACTCGAGATGCCAGCCCGGATAACCTTCGCTCCATGGAGAAGGCCAGTGCATCAAATGTGTAGGATCGGATTTTTTCCACAGGGCAAAATCATAGGGGTTTTTCTTTTCTTCCTGGCCAGCCAGTTCACGGGTGTTTTTCAGCAATTCTTCAATACGGCGACCCGAAAGTTTTCCGTAATTATAGCTTTTGTTGTATTTCTCCACATCAAAATACAACGACCCTTCCGACTCATACGCAAAACCGTTTTCTATAATCTTTTTAATCAGCTCAATTTGTTCGATGATGTGTCCTGATGCAGTGGGTTCAATACTGGGCGGCAGCGTATTCAATTGCTCCATATTTTTATGGTAGCGATCCGAAAAATACTTCACCACCTCCATGGGTTCCAGCTGTTCCAGCAAAGCTTTCTTCTGGACCTTGTCTTCACCTTCATCGGCATCGCCGACCAAATGTCCCACATCGGTGATGTTGCGCACATAGCGCACCTTATAGCCCAGGTGTTTCAGGTAACGGAACAAAATATCAAAGGTAATGGCCGGCCGGGCATGCCCCAGATGCGCATCGCCATACACCGTTGGTCCACACACATACAGGCCCACATGCGGCGGATTGATGGGTTCAAAGACTTCCTTTTTCCGACTGAGCGTGTTGTATATGACCAGTTTGTGTTCCATATCCTGTGAATTAATGTGCAAAATTAATCATTTGCACTGAAATTGAACAAGGTTATCAGACAATAGGAAAGTGAAAAATATAAAACAGCTTTACTTTTTATTACTTTTAAAACCGATTTGCAGTTTTACTACTGATAAGTTACTTTTGCTAACTGAGATATAAAACTCCAGCTAGCAAAATTCAATATGATTGATTATTTAACTTTCTCTCTTACTGTTTTCACCGGCTTCTTTGCCATCATGAATCCCATTGCCAATACTCCTATTTTTCTCGGTTTGGTGGAAGATCTTGATGAAGTCTCTAAAAAGAAAGTGGCTAAAACCGGTGTAATCACAGCCTTCATTATTGTAACGGCTTTTATCGTTCTGGGTAAATATATTTTTGAGGTATTCAGTATTACAATTCCGGCATTTAAAATCACCGGTGGTATTTTGATTTTTTATGTCGGTTTTGAGATGCTCATGTCAAAAAAATCAAAAGTTCACGATCCTGAAAACAAACAGGGTTCAGACACAATTGCCATTTCACCTTTAGCTATTCCCATTCTTGCAGGGCCGGGAACTATTGTTACCGCTATGAATTTTGTTTCTAATGCAAACTTCATACAATCGGGAATTGTGATTGGAATTTTCGCTTTAATGATAATTCTGACTTACATTGCTTTTCGGTTGAGTGAAGTAATTGTAAAAAAAATCGGGGAAAACCTTATTGCCGTTATTGGCAAAATAATGGGCTTACTTCTTGCAATTATAGGAACCGGAATGGCCATTGATGGAATTAAACTTGCTTTCCATTTGTAAAAAGTAAACCCCTCGTTTCATATTAAAATGTAATGCACAATCATTTGTCAGCATACCTGATGAAGTGAATATTTTTTTAAATGGCCGGTTCAGGTTTATCACTTAATACGGGTACTATTTTATTTCACCTATTCATTAAGAACGTTAAATAACTTTAAAATTAAACACTTCCCCACCTTGTTTCTTTAACTTTGAACAGTTATTTATCAAGTTTCTTTTGAAAAAATATTCATTTTCAATTATTTAAATTTTTTACACTATGGTAAATCGTTATAAAATGGTTGCCCTGGCTATGCTTTTATTTACAGGCATGAGTAGTATATGGGCAGCCAATTCGAACGATGGAAACGACAATTTACTATGCCGTTTCCCAACCCTGCATAACAATACAATTGTTTTTGAAGCAGCAGGAAATTTATGGAAAGTTAGCCGTGATGGCGGTATTGCTTCTCGTCTGACTAATGATCCGGGTTATGATATGATGCCCCGTTTCTCTCCTGACGGGAAAACCATTGCTTTCACCGGTCAGTTTGAAGGAAATGTGGATGTTTATACCATTCCGGCAAACGGTGGTAAAGCCAAACGTCTTACTTATCATTCCGATGTGGTAAAAAAAGCCCCTACCCGTTGGGGACCCGACAATATGGTTGTAACCTGGACCCCTGATGGAAAAGATATCGTATTCCTTTCCAGAAGAAACACCTGGAATTCCTGGTTCGGTCAACTATTCCAAATCAGCGACAAAGGTGGGCTTCCTTCACAGCTTCCTCTTCCAAAAGGAGGGGTTCTTTCTTATAGTCCCGACGGAAGTAAAATTGCCTACAACCGCATCTTCAGAAATTTTCGTACCTGGAAACGTTACAAAGGAGGACTTGCCCAGGATATTTGGATTTACGATCTAAAAACGCATAAAATTGATCAGCTTACCCATTGGAAAGGCACCGATACCTACCCCATGTGGTACAAAAACACCATTTACTTTGCTTCTGATCGCGGTTCCAACCAAAGGTTAAATATCTGGGCTTACAATACAAACACTAAAACATTCCGCCAGGTAACCCATTTTAAAGATTATGATGTTGACTGGCCAAGTTTAGGAAACAACGGTATCGTGTTCCAAAACGGAGGATCGCTATATGTATTGGATTTACCATCCGAACAACTTCACAAACTTTCTGTTACTGTTCCAGACGATGGAACCTATACCCGTTCACGCTGGGTAAATGCTGCCAAAATGATTCGTAGTTTTGATCTGGCTCCCAACGGAAAACGTGCTTTGTTTGGTGCCCGTGGCGATTTATTTACCGTTCCGGCAAAACATGGTCCAACCCGTGATTTAACACAGACTTCTAATGCACAGGAACAATATCCGGCATGGTCACCCGATGGCAAATGGATCGCTTACCAAACTGATGCCAGTGGAGAAAATAATCTGGCCATTCGTCCTTCTGACGGAGAAAACAGCCAGACTTATGTTACCCACTTCAAATCAGGATATTTCTATAACCCTCTTTGGTCACCTGGAAGTAACAAACTGGCTTTTTCCGACAACGACCATGTGTTGTGGTATGTTAATATAGATGGTAAGAACCCTGTTCGAATTGACCAAGATCCTGTAAATCCAATTCTTGATTACAGCTGGTCACCCGACGGGCAATGGATTGCCTATTCCAAAACAAACAAAAGCGGAATCCAGCAAATCTATTTCTATAGCCTGAAAGAAAACAAAACTTTCAAAGTAAGCCAGGGAATGAATTCTGACTGGAATCCGGTGTTTGGTCCTGATGGAAAATATTTCTATTTCGTATCAGCACGACACGAAAACCCAACCTTCAGTGAAACAGAATTCAACATTGCCACTTTAAAAATGGATGGCATTTACGTAGCTACATTACAAACAACCGAAAAATCGCCTTTTGCTCCGGTTTCTGATGAAGGAACACCCGTTGTTAACAGCAATAAAAAACCTGAAGGATCATGGAAAGCAGGAGATTCAAATCCGATTAAAATTGACCTGAATGGTTTAATGCAACGTGTGGTTCCTCTACCCCTTGCTCCTAATGACTACGGAAACCTACAGGTTCGTGGAGAAAAAGTGTATTATGGAACAGGTCCACTTCAAATGATTGAAGGTCCGTTGCCTGGTAGCGGTACCGCCTCTGTAAAGGTATTCGATATGGCAACAAAGAAAGATGCAACCATCGTTCCCGATGGAGTAGGAGCATTTTCGGTAAGCGCTGATGGAAATACTATTCTTTATGTAAGAAAAGGAAAGTTCTTCCTTATTCCTTCACATTCGCAAGACGGACAAGGAAATGAAGAGTTAAACACTTCAAACATGACTATGGAAATTCATCCTCATGCCGAATGGGATGAAATGTATCACCAATCATGGCGTTTGTTCCGCGACTTTTTCTATAACACAAAGATGAACGGTGTTAACTGGGAAGAAGTAGGTAATAAATATGCCAAATTACTACCCCTGATGGGTGCCCGTGAAGACTTGAATTATCTCATTGGTGAAATGATTGGTGAACTGGATAATTCGCATTGTTATGTTTGGGGCGGTGACGATGATTACAGAGGTTCATACAATCCTATCGGTGTTCTCGGAGTTGATTTTGGCTTGAACAGAGAAAGTGGCTTGTATTATTTCAAGAAAATTTACCAGGGAGATAACTCACGTCCTGACTACGAATCACCAATGACACAACCCGGAAATGATATAAAAGCCGGTGATTACTTATTGGCAGTTAATGGTCATCCGTTAGAAGCTCCAATAAACCCGTACAGTTTATTTGTGAACACTGCAGGAAAACAAACAACACTAACTGTTGCCGATGATGCAAAGGGAAAGAACAAACGCACTGTTACAGTCAAACCCATTGACAATTCACTGGATCTAAGACTCCATTCATGGATCAAAGAAAAACGTGATTATGTTAACAAAAAATCGGATGGAAAGATTGGTTATATCTACCTATCCGACATGGAAGCTGTTGGTATGAACCAATTTATCCGTCAGTTTTATCCTCAAATCAGCAAAGAAGGGTTAATCATAGACGACCGTTTTAATGGCGGTGGTTTCATCGACCAGATTGTTTTGGAAAGATTGCGCAGAATTCTCATTGGTATGAGCACCAACCGTGTTCATGCAGAAATGCGTTATCCCGAACAGGTTCTTAACGGATACAAAGCAACATTAATGAACCATTATTCTGCTTCTGATGGTGATATGTTCCCCTTCTATTTCAGAAAATATGGTTTAGGACCATTAATCGGAACACGCACCTGGGGCGGTGTTAGAGGATACAACCGGGTTTGGACATTAATTGATGGCGGACAGCTTGTTGTTTCACAAAACAGCATCTATGGTCTTGACTCAAAATGGGCAATTGAAGATCATGGTGTAACACCTGATATTAAAGTTGATAACTTACCCGGCGATGTAATGGCAGGAAAAGACAAACAACTCGATACTGCTGTTGAATACATCATGAAACAAATTAAAGAACATCCGCTTGTTTTGCCTAAACCGCCAGCCGAAATTCCGGCATATCCATCAGGTAATGATGCAGGAGGAGAATAATTAACACTAAAAAGGAAGAAGCTAAGCTTCTTCCTTTTTAGTTTCATGCTTCTCACTAATTTGCTGTATTTTTGACACAAACACCGAGTTTATATGTTTAAAAAAATCTGGAACAAACCTGCGACCCGAAAAACTATAGGAATTTTATTTTTTGCATACGCCATTTATTTTATTGTAAAAATTATACTGATGTATATTGAAGTAAACAGCCCCCAAAGTGAATTTAAATATCAGTTTGGATGGATCGAAAGTTACTTTCTCTCTCCTGCAATAGCTGCCGTTGTGGGTTATCTGTTTTATCATTCTGGGATACATTTAAAGAAATCGAAAAATCAGACTGAAAAAAGAGCATAATGGAAACAATTCAGTGGTCCGATTTTGAAAAAATAGAGTTGCGTGTTGGAAGAATTATTAAGGCTGAAGTTTTTCCCAAAGCCAGAAAACCGGCTTACATTCTTCACGTTGATTTCGGACTGGAATTTGGTATTAAAAAATCCAGTGCACAAATTACTGAGCATTATCAGATCGAATCACTAGTAGGAAAACTGGTCGTAGGAGTTTTAAATTTTCCAAAAAAACAAATCGGCCCTGTTCAATCAGAGTGTTTAATTACCGGTTTCCCTGATGAGAACGGAAAGGTTGTGCTGTGTGTTCCCGATAAGGAGGTTCCTTTGGGCAGTAAATTATTTTAACGCTCAACATTTTTTCATCCGAAAATTAATGGTAAACTTTGCAGAAAAGTAACACCTTGCCAAAAAGAAGAAAATTTTTTGTTTTGGCCCTTTCCGCTTTTGCTGTTATGCTCGGAATGGGAATTATTGCCCCATTGATGCCTCTGTATGCTGAAAACATGGGGGCTTCAGGTATTTGGCTGGGAGTAATTTTTGCTTCATACTCGGTTTCCCGGTTACTTTTTGTCCCTCTTATCGGGAAAATGTCAGATCGAAAAGGAAGAAAAGTTATCATTGCTACCGGACTGTTTCTTTACTCCTTATTTTCTCTTTCTTATGTCTTTGCTTACAATCCTCTTACCCTTTCCATAGCCCGTTTTTTACAAGGGTTGGCTTCGGCAATGACATTACCAATTATTATGGCACTTATTGGTGATATTTCTCCTAAAGGAAAAGAAGGTCGATACATGGGCTATTTTAATGTAGCTCGATTTTTTGGCATGGGACTCGGTCCTATGCTGGGTGGAAGTCTGAACGATTTGTATGGCATTGATACTGCTTTTTATGTTTTATCAGCTTTGACAGCTCTAACCTTTGTTTTTGTAATTATTTTTCTGGATAACGAACCTACTCCTTTTCAGAAACAGAAAGCGAATACAAAACAGTCGTATAAAAAGATTTGGAATATCAAAATCATGCGGGGATTGCTTATTTTCCGCTTTGTATCAGCACTTGGAAGAGGCTCACTTATGTCGTTTCTGGCTGTATATGCTTTTACATTTGGGATCAGTGCTTTTCAGGTCGGAGTCATTCTCATGGCCAATATAATTTCACTTTCTGTTTTGCAAATCCCTTTCGGGAAAATGGCCGACCGGGTTTCCAAAATGAAAATGATTATTGTTGGAGGAGGAATTACAGTAATAAGCTTGGCGTTGATGCCCTTAACGGGAAATTTTTACGTTCTGCTGGCTCTGAATATTTTATGGGGAACCGGAAGAGCCATTGGGATTCCGGCAACCTCAGCCATCAATACTATTGAAGGCCGAAAATATGGAATGGGGTCTGCCATGGGGCTATTTATGGGCGCTTTATACGGAGGAATGGTCATTTCTCCATTAGTTTCAGGCATTCTGATGCAAACAATAGGGGTAAAATACATATTCTACTTTTCCGGTTTTGCAACACTTATCGGCATTTTTATTTTTTATTCCTATGCCAGAAACATCAACCTGAAACCAGTTATAAAAAAAGAAAAACCTGTATTACCCAATGATTAAGGAAATGTCTTAAGTGAACTAAAGTGCACTTGATTTAAGGTTATGAAACCTACTTTAAATACTTTAGTACTACTCTATGAACTTCAAGTACTCTTTATCCTACAACAATATTGACAATTCGTTTAGGAACCACAATCACTTTACGGACGGTTTTCCCTTCCAGCCATCGTTTAGCCTCATCGGATTCCAATGCTGACTTTTCAACCTCTGCCTGAGATGCATCAACGGGCATGGATAATTTGAACCGAACCTTGCCATTGAAAGAAACAGGATATTCGAAATTGTCTTCCTTCAGATATTTTTCATCATATTCAGGGAAATCAACATGGCTCACACTTCCCTCGTTTCCCAGCTTCGACCACAATTCCTCAGCCATATGCGGAGCATAGGGTTCCAGCAAAACAGCCAATGGCTCAAGAATTTCCCGTTTATGACATTTTAAATCAGAAAGCTCGTTAGTGCATATCATATAAGCACTTACACTAGTGTTGAACGAGTAACGATCAATATCCTCACGAATTTTCTTTATGGTTTTATGCAATACTTTCAACTCATCATCAGATGCTTTTTCATCAACAACTATCAGCTGATCATCATCATTAAAGTAAAGCTTCCAGAGTTTTTTCAGGAAACGATAAACACCTTCAATTCCTTTAGTATCCCAGGGTTTATGCTGATCTATTGGTCCTAAAAACATTTCATACAAACGCAAGGTATCAGCCCCGTATTTTTCAATCAAATCATCAGGGTTCTGAACATTATGTTTGGATTTAGACATCTTTTCCACCTCATGTCCGCAGATGTATTTTCCGTCTTCCAAAATAAATTCAGCATCTTTAAAATCAGGCATCCATTTTTTAAACGCTTCAGTGTCCAACACATCATTTTCGACCATATTGATGTCCACATGCAACGCCTGGGTATTGTATTGTTTTCTCAATCCATAAGAAACGTACTGATTCGTTCCCTGAACCCTGTAAACAAAGCTCGAACGTCCCTGAATTTTTCCCTGATTGATCAGTTTTTTAAACGGTTCTTCTTCACAAACCAAACCTAAATCATATAAAAACTTGTTCCAGAAACGCGAATAAATCAAATGGCCGGCTGCGTGTTCATCACCACCGATATATAAGTCAACATTTCGCCAGTACTGATTGGCATCTTTTGAAAAATATTCCTGATTATTATTGGGATCCATGTAGCGGAGATAATATCCACTGGAGCCTGCAAAGCCGGGCATAGTATTTGTTTCTAAAGGATAACCGTCTTCGGTTTTCCAATTTTTGGCTCTTGCCAGTGGTGGTTCACCGGTTTCTGTAGGTAAATATTTATCCACTTCAGGAAGTTCCAGAGGCAAATCATCTTCATTCAAAGGATAAGGCATCCCGTTTTTATAATACATAGGAAACGGTTCACCCCAATAGCGCTGACGGCTGAAAATAGCATCGCGCAAACGGTAGTTGATTTTCCCGGTTCCCACGTTTATCTCTTCCAACTTTTGAATAGCTGCCTTGATGGCTTTTTTCACATTCATACCATCCATAAACCCGGAGCTAATCATCACCCCATCTTTTGAATCGTAAGACTCTTCCCAGGTATTAGGATCAGACGGCTCATCACCAGGTTGTGACACTACCTGAATGATGGATAAATTAAAATGACGTGCAAAGGCAAAATCGCGGCTGTCGTGCGCCGGAACAGCCATAATAGCTCCTGTTCCATAACCTGCCAAAACATAGTCGGCAATCCAGATTGGCACTTCCTGATTGTTTAACGGATTGATTGCATAAGCTCCGGTAAACACACCGGTAACTTTCTTCACTTCCGTCATTCGTTCTCTTTCAGAACGGTTTTTTGCCCACTGAACATATTCAGAAACCTCAGCTTTTTGTTCTTCAGTTGTAATGGAATCAACCCATTCATGTTCGGGAGCCAGAACCATAAAAGTTGCGCCAAACAAAGTATCGGGACGGGTTGTAAACACTTCTATTCCTTTTGCCTGTTCTTCTGAACCATCAGGCTTAGCCAATTGAAAATGCAAAGACGCTCCCTCGCTTCTTCCGATCCAGTTGCGTTGCATTTCTTTCAAAGATTCGGGCCAATCAACAACTTCCAGGCCATCCAGTAAACGCTGTGCATAAGCGGTAATTCTAAGCGACCACTGTTTCATCAATTTGCGTTCTACAGGATGGCCACCTCTTTCCGATAGTCCATCTTTTACCTCATCATTAGCCAATACGGTTCCCAAAGCAGGACACCAGTTTACCATTGTTTCCGACAAATAGGCCAGACGATAACTCATCAGGATTTCCTGTTGCTCAAATTCTGACTTTAATTTCCACTCATTGGCAGTAAACAATGGAGTTTCATCGCAAACAGCATCAATATTCTGATTTCCTTCTTTTTCAAAAGCTACTTTCAAATCAGAAACAGGTTCCGCTTTATCTGTTTTTTTGTTGTACCACGATTCGAACAACTGAATAAAAGTCCACTGTGTCCACTTGTAATAGTTTGGATCTGAGGTTCTTACTTCGCGATCCCAGTCAAAAGAAAACCCGATTTGATCCAGTTGCTGGCGATAACGGGCAATGTTTTTATTGGTGGTAACTTCAGGGTGAGTTCCGGTTTGAATGGCATACTGCTCTGCAGGAAGTCCGTAAGCATCGTAGCCCATAGGATGCAATACATTATAGCCCTGATGGCGTTTGAACCGTGACACAATATCAGAGGCAATATAACCCAACGGATGGCCTACGTGTAAACCTGCTCCAGACGGGTAAGGAAACATATCCAGCACATAAAATTTGGGCTTGTCGGATTTGTTTTCGGCCTTAAATGTTTTGTGATTACTCCAGTATTGTTGCCACTTCTTTTCTATTTCCTGATGATTGTATGCCATAATAATTTCAGCCTTTTCTCTTTTCAAATTGATTTTCAGGGATTCAAACCTCCCCGATCAGTTGATTAATTCAGCCTGCGAAATTAGTAAAAGAAAATGTTTTTTAGGCTTTTAAGCAGCATCAATGTGCCATTATGCAGTACAAAAACTTTTTATTCTTCTTTCATAAGGAAATCATGAACTTGTTTCGCCACTTCTCTTCCAGCCTGAATAGCATGAACCACAAGACTGGCACCGCGTTCTACGTCTCCGGCGGCAAAAACTTTTTCCACAGAAGTTTGTCGTTGCTTATTCACCTGAACGTTTCCAAGTGAAGTAAAATCCACGCCCAGTTCAGTCAGAAGCCCTTCCTGAACAGGATGTACAAAACCCATTGCAAGCAATACCAGATCAGCCTGGATAATTTGCGGTTTCCGGGCTTCAATCATTTTCCATTGACCTTTTTCATCTTTAGTCCATTCTACAGAAACAACTTCCATTTGTTTTACTTTTCCGTTTTCGCCCGTGAATTTTTTGGTCAACAAACTCCATTTTCGTGTACAGCCTTCCTGATGTGAACTGGAAGTACGCAAAATCTGAGGCCAGTATGGCCAGGGGTTTTCAGAATTTCTTTTTTCGGGAGGCTTGGGAAGGATTTCTATCTGGGTAATCTTAGCAGCACCCTGCCGTACAGAAGTTCCCACACAATCGGAGCCTGTGTCTCCACCACCAATGACAACCACATGTTTTCCCTTTGCGCTGATAATTTCCTTTTCGGGAATATCCTGTCCTGCCACTCGTTTATTACTTTGAATCAGGAAATCGAGAGCCAAATGAATACCATCCAAATTCCGTCCTTCAACAGGAAGGTCGCGGGGTTTTTCGGACCCGATAGCCAACACAACGGCATCATATTCTTTCAACAATTGCTTTCCTAAAATGTCTTTTCCAATCAAAACATTTGTCTTAAAAACAATCCCTTCTTTTTTAAAAATATCAGTCCTGCGATCGATAATGCTTTTGTTCAGTTTAAAATCTGGAATACCGTAGCGTAACAATCCGCCAATATTGTCATTTTTTTCAAAGACATGAACCTCATGCCCTGCCTGATTAAGCAAGTCAGCAGCTGAAAGCCCGGCCGGACCGGAACCAATAATCGCTACTTTTTTGGAAGTTCTGTTTTCGGGGATACGTGTCCGAACTATTCCGCTTGCAAAAGCATTTTCCACTGTGGCACATTCATTTTCACGAATTGTGACCGGATCGTCATTTATACCTAACACACAAGATTTTTCACAAGGTGCAGGACAAACACGCCCGGTGATTTCCGGAAAACTATTGGTAGAATTCAAAATTGAATAGGCTTCATCTGTTTTTCCGCGATACAGAGCATCCTGCCACTCGGGTATAACGCTGCCTACCGGACAGGCCCAATGACAAAATGGAATACCGCAGTCCATACACCGTGAAGCCTGCAATTTTCTATCTTCAGCGTTGAGGGTTTGTTCCACTTCTCCGAAGTCGTAAACCCGTTCGTAAAGCGGGCGGTAACCGCCTTCTTTTCTCTTTATTTTGATAAATCCTGTGGGGTCTCCCATTTTATTCTTTTTTACAGTAAAACAAATTTTTATTCGTGAATTGATGGTGAATCCTCGGTACTTTGCAGTTTCTTTTCCAGTTCTTTCAACTTCTGTTCCTGCTGTACTTTCCGGTATTCAAATGGAATCACTTTCACAAATCGTGGTAAATATTCTTCCCAACGGGTAAGAATTTTAGTAGCCAGCAAACTTTGTGTGTGTGACCAGTGTTTATGAATCAGTTGTTGCAGTTCATCAATATCAGTACGATCTTCTACAGGAACCAAATCCACCAACCCACGATTACAGAAATAATCAAAATCACCGGCTTCATCTAACACATAAGCCACACCGCCACTCATACCGGCTGCAAAATTTCTCCCTGTTTTTCCCAGCACCACCACTGTTCCTCCGGTCATATATTCACAACCATGGTCGCCTACACCTTCTACCACAGCCGTTAGCCCTGAGTTTCTTACACAAAACCGTTCCCCGGCAATACCATGAATATAGGCTTCGCCACTGGTGGCTCCATAAAAAGTGGAGTTCCCAATGATGATATTCTCTTCAGGTTTGAAAGTTGAATTTTTTTGAGGCACCACAATAATTTTACCTCCCGATTGACCCTTTCCAATATAATCATTGGAATCGCCTTCCAACAGGAAAGTCACTCCCTTAGTAAGAAAAGCCCCGAAACTCTGACCAGCACTGCCGACAAACGTAGCATGAACAGTATCTTCGGGTAATCCTTTTTCGCCATATCGCTTGGATATTTCTCCTGACAACAACGCACCAACAGCTCTGTCTTTATTGGTGATTGTTTGAAACACCCATACTTTTTCCTTTGCCTGAAGTGCTTTTTCTGCTTTTTCAAGTAAAACTTGGTCCAGGTGCTCTTTTGCAGGATGCTCATAGTCATTATGCGTATACCGAACAGGAAAATGTTTTGCTTCATCTGGTTGAAACAACAAAGTAGAAAAATCAAGGTCCTTCATTTTCCAACCTAGTACACTACGATCTTCTTCAAGTAAATCGGTTCTTCCTACAACATCATCCAAAGATTTGAATCCCATTTCGGCCAGAATTCCCCTGATTTCTTCAGCCAGAAAACGGAGAAAAGTAATCACATTTTCCGGTTTGCCTTTGAACCGATGACGTAGTTCCTTATTCTGTGTGGCAATACCTGCGGGACAGGTATTCAAATGACATTTGCGCATCATGATACACCCCAGACTGATCAGAGCAGAAGTGGCAAACCCGAATTCTTCGGCCCCGAGACAAGCCATTTTCACCACATCATAACCGTTTTTCAGTTGTCCGTCAGTTTGAATTTTCACCCGTCCTCGTAGGTTGTTTTTCACTAAAGTTTGTTGTGCCTCAGCCACTCCAAGTTCCACGGGTAATCCAGCATGTTTGATTGAACTGGCAGGACTGGCACCCGTACCCCCTTCACCTCCTGAAATAATAATCAGATCGGCGCGCGCTTTTGCTACACCTGCAGCAATAGTGCCAACACCTTCTTCCGAAACCAGTTTAACAGAAACTTTAGCCCCTGGATTTGCGATTTTTAAATCATAAATCAGTTGGGCTAAATCTTCGATAGAATAAATATCGTGGTGGGGCGGTGGAGAAATCAGTGTAATACCTGGGGTAGATTTTCGTGTTTTGGCAATCACATTGTTTACTTTGAACCCTGGTAACTGTCCACCTTCACCAGGTTTGGCTCCCTGAGCAATTTTGATTTGAATTTCTTTGGCATGAATTAAGTAATTGCTGGTTACTCCAAATCGCCCGGAAGCTACCTGTTTGATGGCACTTTGTTTTGGGGAATCGAAACGCCTGGCATCTTCTCCTCCTTCACCGGTATTACTTCTGCCACCAATGCTATTCATGGCTTTCGCCAGAGCTTCGTGGGCTTCTTTGCTGATGGATCCAAACGACATGGCTCCGGTAACAAAGCGTTGCATAATATTTTCAGCCGGTTCCACTTCGTTAATGGGAATGGGATTTCTTTTCAGCTTGAAACAACCTCGAATAAAATTCGGCCTGCTGTTATATTGTTCCACCGATTCGCTGTATTCTTTGTATTTATTGTAATCCTGGGCATGGGAAGCCCATTGCAACAATGCCACCGACTCAGGATTCCAGGCATGATTTTCCCTGTTTTTTCGCCAGGCATAAACTCCAGTACTGCCATTTTTTCCTGGAAACAAAACTTTATCAGAAAACACATTACGATGAAAACGTTCATATTCTTGATAAATTTCTTTCATTCCAATACCGCTCAAAGGAGAATCTGTTCCAGTGAAATATTTTCCAATAAGTTCTATGTTGACACCGAGAGCTTCAAATATCTGGGCTCCATGATAACTGCGAACAGTTGAAATTCCCATTTTTGAGAAAATCTTTAGCAACCCTTTATTCACAGCTTTAATGTAATGCTCACGTGCCTCACCATAAGGAATGGTAATCTTTTGATCTTTAGTCAACTGGTCGATAGTAGCAAAAGCCAGATATGGATTAATGATGCTGGCACCGTATCCGATGAGCAGGGCAAAATGATTCACCTCACGAGCCTCACCGGTTTCAACTATAATGCCCACTTGCATGCGCTTCTTTTTTCTGATGAGATGATGGTGTACAGCGCTCACAGAAAGTAACGCAGGAAAAGGAGCCAGGTCTGAATTCAAATTCCTGTCGCTAAGAACAATGAAGTTCTTATGTTCATCGACCGCTTTTTCAGCCTTTTCCAACATATTTTGAAAAGCTTTCTCAAAACCGTCGAAGCCTTCCCTTACAGGGAAAAGCATAGGGATAATTTCGTGACTGAACATTTCATCTTTCAGATCCTTAATTTTTCCCAAATCGGTGTTGGTGATGATGGGCTCACGAAATTTTATCAGTTTACAATGAGCAGGAGTTTCTGAAAGAATATTAGAATTCAGAGAACCAATATAATTGGTCAATGACATGACCAGACCTTCACGTATAGGATCAATAGGCGGATTGGTAACCTGTGCAAAAATTTGCTTGAAATAGTTAAAGAACCGTTGTGGTTGTTCAGAAAACACAGCAGGAGGAGTATCGTTACCCATGGAACTTACCGGTTCATTTCCTGTTTCAGCCATAGAACGAATAAGCCATTCTCGGTCTTCTTTTGAATAGGAAAATACTTTGGCAAAGGTATCGTAGTCGTCCATAGCCGAAGGGACTCTTTGCTTTACCTTTATATCCTTCATCATCAGCCTGTTTTCCTTGAGCCACATCCCGTAAGGATTCCTGTGACTGAGTTGATCTTTCACTTCCTTATCGGGAACAATAATTCCCAACTGAATATCCACCAGCAACAGTTTTCCCGGACGTAATCTTCCTTTTTCTTTAACCTTTTCGGCAGGAATTTCCAACACACCTACCTCAGAACTCATCACAATCAAATCATCGTGAGTAATGACATAACGAGACGGACGAAGTCCATTTCTGTCTAATGTACCTCCGATATAACGTCCATCTGAGAAAATCATAGATGCCGGTCCGTCCCAGGGTTCCATCAGCGTAGAGTGGTATTCGTAAAAAGCTTTCAGGCTTTGTGGAATAGGGTTCTTTTCGTTGAATGATTCAGGTATCATCATACACAAGGCATGCGGAATGGTTCTTCCAGCTCGATGAAAAAATTCCAAAGCATTATCAAAAGATGCAGAATCAGATTTTTCTTTTTGCAATACCGGCAACACCTTTTGTAAGTCATCGCCAAAAATGTCTGATTCAAGCAGACTTTCCCGTGCATGTGTCCACAACCTATTTCCTTTAATGGTATTTATTTCACCGTTGTGTGCAATCACTCGGAAAGGCTGGGCAAGATCCCAGGTAGGAAACGTGTTTGTGCTAAATCTTGAGTGCACAAGGCTGAACGCCGAAGTAAACTGTGGGTGTTGCAGGTCAGTATAATATGCTTTGAGTTGAAAAGGCGTAAACATTCCCTTATAAACCATAGTTTTGGAAGAAAGACTGGGATGATAATAAAAATCTTTCTGAGTTAACTCAGAAGCGTCCACTGCTTTTTCTGCCCGTTTCCGGATGATATACAGTTTTTGCTCCAATTGATCCTGTTCCACCTTACCCGTAATGAATATTTGTTTGATGCGAGGCTCACCAATTTTTGCCAATTCTCCCAAAACACCGGAGTTAACCGGAACATCCCTGACAACCAACATTTGCATTCCCTCTTCCTGAACTATTTTCGATAAAATAGAAATACATTTTTCTGCTTCTTTTTCCAAAGGAGGCAAAAACAAGTGCCCTGTTCCGTATTTTCCTTTCTTGGGAAGATCAAGGTTCAACACATTTTTAAAATAATCATGGGCTATACCTACCATAATTCCGGCTCCATCGCCACTGGCATCATCAGCACCTTTTGCACCACGGTGGTCCATGTTGCAGAGGACTTCAAATCCTTTTTCTACAATATCATGTGAAGCATGCCCTTTAATCTGAGCTACAAAACCAATTCCACAATTATCATGTTCATTTGCCGGATTGTATAAACCTTCGGCTTTTTGATAAGGTTCTAACATTCATTTCTCTTTTTAAACTTCTTCACTAGTCACCAAAAATGTAGGGAGAATGATATACTCCCTAAATATTCAGGAAAGTCTTACGCATCATTAACTATGAAAATATGATGACTAAATGGCTCCCTCAGTTCCCTTTTGTTCTGTTGTTTCGAGAAAATGCTGTAATGTCTCAGGATTGAGTTTCCCAAATTTAACGAAATTCAAATGCCTTTATTAATTAATTACTATTACCTGAAATTTGATCAAATCATAACATGTTGTAATATAATTTATTGAAAAAAATCAAAAGCATCAATGATAAACCCTGATTGATATAGTGCAAACGATTTATTTAAGGGATTTAAATCTGTTATAGCGAAAAAACAGGCTTAACTTTGTTTCATTATAAAATAGTAAGCTATTCGGGCAGAAATTTTACATTTGACAAGCAAAAAAAACAAAACATGTCACATACCAAAGAAATTATTTTGTTGAACGTTTCCGGAGAAGATAAACCTGGCTTAACAGCTTCGCTAACTGAAGTGCTGAACCATCACGAAGTTAATATTCTTGACATAGGCCAATCTGTAATTCATAAAGATTTAGGCCTGGGAATTCTGTTTGAGGTTCCCAAAAAATCAGGAGCATCCAGCATATTGAAAGATCTGCTTTTCAGAGCCTACGAAATGCGGAGCCACATTAAGTTCACTCCTATTCCTATTGAAGAATATGAAGCCTGGGTTGCTGAACAAGGTAAAGAAAGATTTTTAATCACTTTATTAGCGCACAAACTAACTTCTTTGCATCTATCAAAGGTGTCGCGTTTAATTGCAGATCAGAACCTCAATATTGATACCATTTTACGTTTATCGGGAAGAAAATCGTTGGTAGGAAACAATAAAGTAACCAATTCAGTTGTGGAATTTACTGTTCGTGGAACCCCAGTAAATCTCAATTTGATGAAGCAGTCTATTATGCAAATTGCATCTGAAACAAATATTGACATTGCTTTTCAGGAGGATAATATCTTTAGAAGAAGTCGCAGGTTAGTTTGTTTCGATATGGATTCAACGCTCATCAGAACTGAGGTTATTGACGAACTCGCCGAACGTGCAGGTGTGGGAGAACAAGTAAAAGCCATCACCGAACGCGCCATGCGGGGCGAAATTGATTTTAAAGAAAGCTTTATGGAAAGAATCGCTTTATTGAAAGGTTTGGATGAGTCGGTAATGAAAGAAATTGCTGAAAATTTACCCATAACCAATGGAGCCGAAAGACTGCTGAAAACGTTAAATCAATTTGGATATAAAACAGCTATTCTATCCGGCGGTTTCACCTATTTTGGAAACTATCTGAAAAATAAACTCGGTATCGACTATGTATTTGCCAATGAACTTGAAATCAAAGACGGGAAACTCACAGGAAAGCACCTCAACGAAATTGTTGATGGAAAAAGAAAAGCCGAACTTCTTCAGCTTTTAGCATTTAAAGAAGATATCCACCTGGAGCAGGTGATTGCTGTGGGAGACGGAGCCAATGATTTGCCCATGCTGGAAAAAGCGGGTTTGGGCATAGCTTTTCATGCCAAACCTAAGGTAAAAGCTGAAGCACAACAAGCCATATCTTCTACAGGATTGGACAGTATTTTATACTTATTGGGGTTCAGAGACAGAGAAATAAAAGAATAAATTAGCTATCTATCCATTTCAAAGCATCTTCCAAAGTATTAAAAGGAAAGGATTGATAACCTTCATCTTTTTCATGAACCAGAATAGCAATGACTGTATTTTTGGGAGTTTCAGTAATAACAGCAATTTTTGCATCCTTAAAAACCTCGGGATATTGTTTGTAAAAATCTGATATTGCTGAATGTTCAGATGACTTGATTTTTAACGTTGCTTTTCTATAATCAAGAATAAACCGCTTGGTGTTTTTAGGTATGAGGTTTTCATTGATGGCCACAATCCAGGAAGACTCAATATCCCGGATAGTTATCTCTCCAAAATATGACTTATACATAATGCCTTTTTCAGCATCATAATAAAAGCTGTAATTATGTTTCATTAAGTAATAAAAGAATTGCGACCCCTTTTATGAGAATAAAGGTAATGAAATCTATCAAAAAATAACAACCTAATTGTTAACGAACTTCTCCACTCCTTCTAAATGTATTATTTCTCCAAAATACATCCTGTGTGTATTCTTGTTTTCATGAGCTTTTAATGCTGATTTATCATGAAAATTATCCAGTATCAAATCGTTCCAATATGTTTTTTTGCACTCAATAACCAACTCTGCTTCTTCAAAAATTGGTGAGCCAACAGTTTTTGAAGCACAGAAATGCAAACCAGTCTGGGCAACTTTATCTTCATCACGTCCAGAAATTTTTCCCAGATAAGATAAATCTTTGTGAAATTCTTTTGAAAAAGCAGTAAGTGTAAAATCAGGATATTGGTTCACAAAATCAAAAGTATAGCGTGAAGGCCGAACAACTACCAAAGCAAAAGGCTTGTTCCACATCACTCCCAATGAACCCCATGCAACAGTCATGGTGTTGAAGTGACCGATGCTGAAATTTCCCGCAGTAAGCAGCATCCACTGATTTTTCCACAAATCATGAATTTTTGTAGAAAATTCGTACGGGTTAATAATCTGCCGATTCTGTTTCACTTTTATTGTTTTTTGGCAATTACCTGAACTACTGCCCCTTTACCAAAGTGTAACCTTCCTTCGTGGACCTCACGAACAGTTTCCACCAAGTGTTCAAATTGCAGCCCCATAAGTTCACTTTTTAATGTAGGCAAATCTTTTACGAGCAAATCTGTGGTTTTCGGGCCCCCGGTTTTATAATCCAGTTGTTTCTGAACATAGGATTCGGAAAGCAGCACCCCTCCATTTTTCAATGCACGAATAATCCGTTTGTGTACATCCTTTCTAAGGTCGAAAGGCAAATGACAAAAAATTGAAACAATACCATCCCATTGCTCTTCTCCCAAATCAAAATCATTTAAATCGGCAACTATAGTATGCAATGCTGCACCTTGTTCTTCAGCCAGTTCCTTTGCCTTTTTCATTCCTACCGAAGAGGAATCCATTGCAGTAACTTCATAACCTGGTTGCTTTGCCAGAAAGACTGCATTCCTACCTTCACCTTCAGCCAAAAACAACACTTTTCCCTCTGGAATTTTCATAAAATTTTCCCTCAGAAAATCATTTGGTTCCTTACCATAAATAAATTCTTCTTCACTATATCTTTGATCCCAGGTTGGTTGCATTGTTTTATTTTTTATCAAAATTTATATGAATATTCAAAATTTCAGGGCGGCTGACTGTGCGAACCGGAGGTCCCCAACCGCCAACACCCGATGAAACATAAAAGTGGCTGTTTCCTTTTTTCAGATAACCTCTGCTGACTTCAAAAATTGCTTTGGTGATATAATTAAACGGCCATATTTGTCCGTGATGTGTATGCCCGGAAAGCTGCAAAGCAACACCATTCTGCTCTGCTTCTTCCAAATGATAGGGCTGATGATCCAACAAAATAACAGGTTTATCTTTTGATACATCGACCAACAGGTTTTCCACACTCTTTCTGCCACCCTGCATTCTGTTTTTTGTCCGGTCTTCGCGTCCGGCTACATAAAAACTACTGTCAATTTCAACTACCGTATCGTTAAGCATATGAACACCGTGTTCGGATAAAAATTTCTTGGCATTTTTTACACCACCAATGTATTCATGGTTTCCGGTAACGGCATACACACCATATTTGGCGTGTAGTTGTTCCAGTATAGAACCCATTCTGCTATTTACAACAGGTCCTATATCTTCATCAATAATATCACCAGGAATCAGAATAATATCCGGATGTAAGGAATTAGCAATTTTAACAATGCGTTGAATATGCCTTTCTCCCATCAGCGTTCCAAGATGTACATCAGAAAAAGCAACTACGTGCAACGACTTAAGGTTTCCTGCTTTTTTATGAACCTCAAGATTAATGTCTCTCACTTTTATGAACCTTGTGTTGATGAATCCGATGAAAACCGTTAACAATGTTACAGAAGCAATGACAACCGCAATAATTTGTTTTACTTTTAATGGATTATGATGCATAAATGAAGGCAGAAACCCTATCCAGCGATCCAGAAGAGAAACCAAATCAACAAAAAGCAACATCAGTAATAAATATACTACCATTGCCATCCAAACGGATCCCATCCAGATAAGTGCTGTAGATAGAGGACTCAGGAAAACCCTTTCAAGTAATCTTCCCGCTACAAAAGAGGCGGCCAACACAACTACGGCCCAAATCCATACAGTTCGCCACGAACTTTGTCCGGGAATTACAGAAAGTCCTTTTGATATTATGTAATAATTTACTGCTGCATACAGCGACAGTATAATAGTGAAAAATATAATAAACGCGTATTTCATAGTAACGTATTAAGCATGCAAATTTAAACTTCTTTCTCGTTATGAAATAATTCACGAGATTAATCAAGTATAAAGCTTTTACGAACAATACCGTTAAATATCTTATAAATCGACATTTATGAATTAATTCAAAATCTTATATATTTGCTCAAGTTCAATTTTTATTAATAAAACCTTTTTAAAATGAGGATCATCCAAACTTCCGCTTATATTCTTTTTCTCCTGTTTAGTTTACAGTTGAGTGCTCAGGACTATGTTGATGTTAAGCTTGGCGAAACAAAGAGTAATAATACCATTGAGGTAAACTTCAGTGGCGTTAAGAAAAAAACCAAAAAAGATGAAGATTACTACCGTGTTACATTAACTGTAACAAATCTTGGACCGAGTTGGAGTAATATCTTCACAACCGCTGTAAAAAATTATATCAAGTCAGATAAATCAGCCGTTGCCGAAGTTAATTTTCTCAATGCAACCGGAAGAGGTATGTCTGCAACAACTGGTAAACTTTTTGGCAACCAGATTACTATCCAGGTGCCCTTTAAATGTAAGAAGTGTCCGGCTCCCAAGAAAAAAGATGAAGACCCGTATAATCATTATGTTGAGACGTATGTTATCGGAACCGAATTTTTGAATGGATCTTCAGTTTTTCATAGCTTCAGTATTCGGGTACCAGCAGGAGCCATACCTGATGCACGTGTTATGTTGAAATAATTCTTTCATAATCATTCCTAACTATATGAAACTTAAATTTTCCGCTACAGCCCTATTTGTTTTACTCACGCTCACCTCTTGTCACCATAAGCGTAGCAATTCTAATATCACGGTTCAGGAACTAAAACAAAATGAATATTACCTGGCTTCAGATATGCTGAAAGGCCGATATCCTGGAACAGCAGAAATGGATTCTGCAGCTGAATATATCCGGTTTAATTTCTGGAAAGCGGGACTAACGCTTTTAGGAAATAAGGGGTATGAAAGTTTCCAGGTTATTACCAATGTCCACGAAGGTCCGGATAATTCATTTTTTGTAAATGGAAAAGAACTTTCGTTGAACAAAGATTATGTTCCCATGTCTTTTTCCGCTTCGAAAGAATTAAATGCCCGAGTTATTTTCGCTGGCTATGGTATGGACATTCATGAAGATTCATTGACATGGAATGATTATCAGGGGCTCGATGTAAAAGGAAAATGGGTTATGGTTCTTAGAGGTGATCCTGACCCTGATAACCTGACCAGTCCTTTTGCAAGATATAGCAGGGACAGGGATAAAGCAATGATGGCAATGGATCAGGGAGCTGCCGGATTGTTATTGGTTTCTGGAAAAGAATTTGATAAAAAAGATGAACTGGAGGGTCTACGCAAAATTGAATACACTGCGGGAATTCCTGCGTTTCAGATTACCAGAAAAGCCGCTGATTTACTGTTCTCTAATAATTCCATTGAAAAGCTGGAAGCAAGAATCAACAAAACAAAAAAACCTTTCAGTTTACAGCTTAAAGCCACTGTAAATGCCACGGCTTCAGTAATTGCTGATAAAAAAACCACAAAAAATATTGTGGCTTTGTTGAAAGCCAGCGAACCCATACTAAGTAAAGATTACATAATTATTGGTGCTCATTACGATCATTTGGGAATAGGAGGACCCAATACAGGTAGTCGGCGCCCCGACACTATAGCCACACATTATGGCGCTGATGATAACGCTTCGGGAACGTCTCTTCTTCTTGAGTTAGCAGGAAAACTGGCCCGTAAACAACTCTACCTGCGTCGCAATATAATCTTTGTAGCCTTTAGCGCAGAAGAAATGGGCTTGTTGGGAAGTAAATATTTCGTAAAAGACAGTATTGTTGATCTAAAAAAAGTTGATGCTATGATCAACCTGGATATGGTGGGAAGGATGAACAAAGATCGAAAACTGGAAATCGGTGGAACAGGTACAACACCCATTGCAGATTCATTACTAAAAGCTATGCCTTTGGCTGACAGTTTAAAGCTTGTTCTTTCACCTGAAGGATACGGCCCCTCTGATCATGCTTCATTTTATGCGCACGATATTCCTGTTTTCTTCTTTTCCACAGGAACACATATAGATTATCACACTCCTGCTGACACCCCGGATAAAATCAACTATAAAGGTTTAAAACTAATTGGCGATTACGTTGATGAACTGGTTACTGCTATTGCGAACCGTAAAGATCCATTACCCTTTACCAAATCAGGACCCCAGGAAGGCTCTGGGTTTAAAAGAAGAGGCTTCAAAGTAACCATGGGTATTATGCCCGATTATGCCGGAGAATATAAACAAGGTTTACGGATTGACATGGTTATTCCGGGTCGTCCGGCCGCTGCATCCGGTATGCAAAACGGAGATATTATTACGGCTATCAATGGTCAGTCGGTAAAAAATATTTACGATTATATGTACCGACTTGTGAAGTTGCACAAAGGCGACAGAGTAAACGTAGAAGTTTTACGCAACGGCAAAACAGAGGTTCTTATAGTTCAGCTTTAACACAAAAAAAATGAAAAACTGGATTATTTGGATTCTGGCTGTTGTGCTTACCCTGAGTGCTGTATATTATCAGCGATTAACAGGACCGACTTATCCTCTAAAGATTAAGTCTGAGCTTTCCGGAAAAACTTTATCCTTTAAACTCCCCCGTTCGCACGTTACAGAAAATAACTGTCCTGTTGAGTTGAATATTCCTGACTCATCTGTTTCAGGAAAATTGCTGTACCGTATTTTTCCTGTTTCAGCAAAGTGGGATACTCTTTTGATGTTTAGGAAAGGAAACATGTTAACTGCATATTTGCCGAAACAACCGGCTGCAGGAAAACTGGCATATAAAATAATTTTATCGAATAAGAGCCAGACTGATTTATTACCGGCAAAAGATCCGGTAATTATCAGATTCAAAGGAAGTGTGCCGGACGCTGTTTTAGTTCCTCACATTCTTTTTATGTTTCTTGCCATGTTTTTTTCCAATGTTGCCGGACTGATGGCTATTTGGAGAAAACGGCGTTATCAAACCTATGCCTGGATTACACTACTATTTCTGGCAATTGGTGGTGGAATTTTAGGACCCATTGTACAAAAATTTGCTTTTGGGGACTACTGGACCGGTATTCCGTTTGGCTGGGATCTTACAGATAATAAAACATTGATTGCTTTGATATTTTGGATCGTAGCGGTACTACTGAATATCAAAAAGAAAAAATACGGATGGGTTGTAACAGCCGCCGTTGTTTTGTTATTGATATATTCTATCCCTCACAGTATGTTTGGCTCAGAATATAATTACGAAACAGGAAAAGTAGTTCAGGGGTTCGTCATTCCACTATTTTTTGTGTTCAAACCCAAAACTTATTTTAATACATAAACAAAAGCCCGATCTTGAAATACATGACCGGGCTTTTATCTTTTAACCTGAAGTTTGTCTATTTCAATGCAGCAGCAAAATTTTTTTCAACGGCTTTCCAGTCCAATACATTCCAAAAGGCATTGATATAATCAGGTCTTCTGTTTTGATATTTCAGATAATAAGCGTGTTCCCAAACATCCAGACCCAAAATAGGAGTACCTTTACCGGTAGTGTTCAAATCCATAACAGGGTTATCCTGATTAGGAGTTGAGCAAACTTCAATACCACCGTTTGCATCTACGTAAAGCCAGGCCCAGCCTGAACCAAAACGTGTTGCAGCAGCTTTGTTAAACTCTTCTCTGAAAGCATCCAGATTACCCCATTTGGCATCAATAGCAGCTTTCAGATCTCCTGATGGAGCCAATTCAGGTGTGGCGGATAACAGTTCCCAGAAAAGGCCGTGATTGTAGTGACCACCAGCATTATTACGAACAGCAGCACTGTACTGACTTACATTTTGAAGCAATTCTAATAATGATTTATCATCGGCTTCAGTATCTTTAATTGCGTTGTTCAGGTTATTTACATAACCCTGATGGTGTTTGGTGTAGTGAATTTCCATAGTACGGGCATCAATGTATTCATCAAATGCGTTGTAATCGTACGGTAAGGGATTAACTTGAAATGACATGGTGTTATTATTTTTTTAATTAAACATTCTGTTGATCACTTTTAACATGATTTTTTTCAAACCGATTACAAAATTACTACTTTTGCATAATAAAACAAGTAATTACTTGGAAAAATATCTAAATAAATATAAATTAATGTTAAATGGGACTCCTGAACGGATTTTGATCTACCTGAAGATGCATGGTCCGCAAACGGCATCCAAGCTGGCAAAAGAGTTCAGTATAACAAATGAAGGAGCCCGATTACACCTGAAAAAACTACTCGATTCAGGTTTGGTTCAAACAGAAAAAGAAGTTATAGGAGTAGGACGCCCAACAGTTTATTATGGAATCTCAGAAAAAGGAATGGAACTTTTTCCTAATACACATGGAGAGCTAACAGTTCAGCTTTTGAATTCGGTAAAGACTATTTTAGGTCAGGAAGCACTTGACAAGCTGGTAGATGCCAGAGAACATGCCGCGATGGGTCGCTATGAAAAGGCTTTAAAAGGAGTAACAAAATTTGAACAGAAACTGGATATTCTGACACAAATTCGCTCGGAAGAAGGCTATATGGCAGAATGGAAAAAGGAAGACAATAATTACTTATTAATTGAAAACCACTGTCCCATTTGTGATGCAGCAAAACAATGCTTAGGCTTTTGCCAAGCAGAATTACACACGTTCCAGAAAGCACTGGGAAACCATTATACTGTTGAGCGAATTGACCACATTGTTAAAGGTGCCCGAAGATGCTGCTATAAAATAGCCCCAAAAGGTTAAAAAATAAGGATCTAACAGTTTGTTAAATCCTTATCCAAGTTTGATTATTGCTTAAGCTTAAAATAAATTTTATATCGTGCAGACCGCTCATCTTTCCGGCTCCCAACCAGATAAAAATTCACTACCTCAAAGTTTTTATAAACGTTCTTCCACATAACATATGCGGCTGTATCAACTTGAGTATGCCTCCTGAATGGGAGTCCAAATCTAATAAGCGTAGAGTCAACAAAAGGAAAATCAGGTTTGTGAACAATAACCTCAGTCAATTTGTTATGGGCAAAACGGAATTCTGTTGAATCCAGATTATTGTACATCAGAATATAACGGGGTTTTCCAACAATAAGTCTGTTAAAAGCCGTATCTGGTTTTTCACCTATAATATCAATAATTTCTTCCGGGTTATCAGAATTGGTCAAAACAGAAGCATCAAACAAAGCATTTTCCTTTTGTCGGTTTTGACAAGCTGAAAATAATAAAACAACTATAAAAAATCCTATTACCGATTTAATTCTAATAAGCATATTACTAATTTATTTTATATGTTAATGTAAATGAATATGTTCTACCGTTTTGATACTTCGTAGTATAATAAATCCTGTTAGCCAGGTCCATTTGCTCTTTATGAGCCGAATTCAAAATATTTGTGGCTTTAAATCTGACATTGAATCTTTTAGAAATATTTCTTTTTAGTGTAAAACTCAAATCCGGCATAGGTTGTAAATAAATGGAAGGCAAATCTATTTGATAAACGACCAACCGTTTTCCGGAAACATTAAAACTCAATGCTGATTCCCAATTATCATCAGCATAAGTCAGCATGGCATTTAAACTATAGGGAGCCTGATTGTACATTGGCCTGGTAGATTTAGGGTTATTATTCCATGCTTTTATTGCTTCAAGCTCTTCAGGAGTAACCTTAACAAAGGCATAAACATAACTGAAATTAGTTGATAGCTTAAAATTCTTAAGTGCCGGAACCCAGTCGCCAAGGTTCTTACGTAATTCTATCTCGGCCCCGTAAAGGTTCGAACGGGAAACATTTTTATACTGGAACTGACTAGCCGAACCTCCGGCACGTGGCAGTTGAGCGTTTTCAATAGGATTGATGAAATCTTTATAAAACAGGCTGAAAGATATATATTCTCCGGGAGCAGGATATTTCTCCCATCTGATATCAACATTATTAATCAACGTTCGTTTCAGATCAGGGTTACCATTCTGGATATATCCACCAAAAAAATCATAGGTAGCCAAAGGAGAAAACTCACGAAACGAAGGTCGGGCCAAAGTCCTGCTTACAGAAAACCTAAAATTGGTCTTTTCATTGATGTGCCATATCAAAGCCAGCGCAGGTAAAATATCATTGGTTTGAATATTACCTACAGAATCATTACCCGCTTTTAAATGAAGGTTTGTTTTTTCAAACCTAAAGCCTCCGATTAATTTTACCTTTTTACTGATTGAGGTCTCAATCATAGCATAAGAAGCGTATAATCTTTCAAAGGCATCATAGTTGTTCGGATCAATATTGATTAGCATTAAAAAGTTCTTTAAAACACCATCAACATAGCCTAGGTTCTGATCTTCAAAAAATACCTGAACATTACCATCAAAATTTGAGTTCTGAATATAATACTGATAAATACTTTCTCTGAACACACGTTTTTTATAGGTAAACAAACCTCCAAATTTTAATTTAGTATCGTTTCGAAATGGAAGTGTGAAATCCACTTTGGCATTTTCATTGATTTCAGAAAGTTTTCTGAAAAAACGTGAAGGACGGTCCTGGTTTCCCAGATAAAACAATGAATCGCCCTGAGTATTGATAATGAATGTATTTCTGATCATCCTCAAGTCCGGTTGATTAATTATTGAAGACGTAAAAGAGTTCATCCATTTTATGTTTAAATTATGAAGACCTTTCAATAAATGCTCTCCTCTTAACTGACCATTGATAAACGAACGTTCTATATAATTAATGACCCGGTTTTGAACATGCGTAGAAGAATCCGGGTTCGCATCCAATAAATAACCAACCAAATAACGGGCTTCGCTTGTTCCGTCCTGATTACCCATAACACTTAAGCCAATTTTATTGTATTTATTAATCTTATAAGAAGAGTTGAATAATGCTCCAATCAATACATTATCAGTCGATTTTGATTCTTTTGAAGTTGATAAAATATCATTATCCAGTGTTTGCTGCCCCTGACTAATGCCTTCATAAACATTTTCAATGCCATTTTCATAAAACTTAAATGAACGATTGTATGTTAAACCAAAGACAAATCCCAATGGCCTTTTAAACAAATCTACCTGGTTCCCAATAGAAAAACTCATATCATGATTAAAAAAAGGTGCTTTTTTGCCCGGATTAAACTGTGTATTGGTAAAAGCCCTGCTCACTTCGGTTATCTCAGTTTTGTTCAGATAAGGATCGGGGAAATTACCTGAGTTATATTTTGCAATTTCAGCAGGAAGAGCCCTAAAACCATTGTCGAAACCCAATAAATCAGTTGGACTTCCTTTAGCATGTAAGAAATTAGAATTAAACGTTGCCTGATCGTTGTACCCCAGACCAGCCGAGATCTTCAAGTGAAATTTATCCGGAAAATCATTGGTAGTAATATCCACCAATCCGCCAGCAAAATCACCTTGCAAATCAGGAGAAAAGGTTTTATACACTTTAAGATTATCGATCAAATTTGAAGGGAAGATATCAAGCTGCACAGCATTTTTATTTGGATCCAAACTGGGCACTTCCGATCCATTCAGAGTAGTTTTGCTATAACGATCTCCCAAACCTCTGACATATACATATTTCCCATCAGAAACAGTAACTCCCGTCACTCTTTTCAATGCGCTTGCAGCATCACTAGCACCAACTTTTCCAAATTGATCCGATGTAACAGCATCAAAAAGTTTTGCCGATTTCTTTTGTATAGTTAAAACTGCAGCTTCATTATTCCGCAAAACTTTGGCTGTAACAACCACTTCAGTAAGTTTTAAATTTGCGGGTTTTAACCTCACATTAAGTACTGCCGTTTTGTTATTCTCAATATTAACCCCTTCAATTAAAACCGTCTGATAAGAAACATAACTCACACGTATATTGTACACACCAGGAGACAGATTAAGCGACGCCACACCATCCAGATCGGTAGTGGTTCCATCAGCTGTTCCACTGATAACAACGGTAGCACCAACCAAGGTTTCACCATTTTTATCATCCACCACAACTACTTTTACTGATGGCGGTAGAATATCTTCGCCTTTTCCCGTAAGGAATGTAACCATCAAAATCAGAGATAGTAAAATTTGTTTCATCATATTTCTATAAACAGTGAAAAGAGGATGGAAAAACCGCCACCCTCTTTAAAATTATTATTCGCTCTATTCTTATTGATTGATGATAGACCACGTTAATGACCAATTAGCAAAAAATGGGGTTCCATTTGGGTCAATAGCACCTTTGTATCCCCTATCTTCTAATCCAAAGATGGAAAGCCCGGTAGCAAGATTAGCAGTTACTTCAGCCGAAGAAGGGGTAAATTTATCAGTTCCTGTACCAAAACCTGGATCTGCAATTACATTGTGAGCCATCAGGTATTGTTCTACTGCCCATTCTTTGGCTGCATCGCTCTCATCACTCAAGACAAACATGTTGGCAAAACCTGTAGAGTCATTAGTAGTTGTTCCGTTAGTATAGATAATGTTGTTTTCAATTTTCAGATTTCCATATCCGCCATCGGCTACAGACAACCACTGGTCATAACAACTTGCAGATTTATTATCAACAGAGTTAATTTTATCGGTTCTTCTTTCCATATCAATAGGGCCATCAAATCCATAAAAAATAGAATTGTAGAAACTACCGGCCCAACCATCGCGCATATAAAAAGTTTGCTTACTCAATGCATCAAGATTAGTATTAGTTCCTTCGTTATACAAAGTGATGTTAGCCATCTTTACTGTAGCAAATGGTTTCTCAGGTTCGTTAGCACCAACACCACCATCATCTTCTGAACCTCGGGGATCGCTACTTTTATTGTATTCAGCTTTTTTCCAAACCAGGGCATTCTGAATCGTACCATGGAACCCCTCATCCTCATCAAGGCCATCGTCACCGGCATATGTAATTACAATATTAGTTAGCTTAGGAGCGCCTCCAAAAAACTCAATACCATCATCAAAATTGGCAAATACCTCTACGTGATCTATTAATGTTGCAGAACCAACAGCACCTAAAGAAATACCGTTAATTTCATTGTCAGCACCAATTACACTACCACCATGACGTACTGAAACATATTCAAGTACACCTGAATTATCGTTGTCATTGGTTCCGCCGTACAGCCCCCGGGTTTCTGTTTCAGAAATTCCTTCGATAGATTTTACACCACCTTCTGCATTATTGTTAGTAGTAGCTTTTCCAAGAATAATCAAACCACCCCAGGTTTGAACAGCATCTTCAGGTACTGAACCATTTAAGTCGTCTGCCAAACCAGTCATAATAATAGGTGCACTGGCAGTACCTTGTGCCATAATTTTACCTCCACGTGCAACAATCAAAGCTGAGGCACCAGCACCCTGACCGGGCTGACCTTTAATTACAGTACCTGGCTCGATTGTCAATGTCTGTCCATCATTTACGAAAATAAAACCACGTAAGATGTAAATAGTATCGCTGCTCCATGTTACACTTCCAATACCATCAGCGCTTGCATATACATCTTTAGTAGGTGTGACAGGAAGAGAAGTTTTGTTAATGGCTGCAGTAGCATTGTTACTTTTTTGGTTGTTGTCGGCTACTGTTAAAGTAACTGAAGCTGAACCTGAATTTGCATCAGCTGTAAAGGTAATAACAACCGTTCCTGTAGTTGAACCGGCAGCTGGTTGAGATTTAATGGTTGATGTTCCACCCACGGCAACAGATGAGGCGCTTGAAAATCCTCCCGGAACACTTACGGTAAATGATATGTCAGCTGCATTTGAAACCTGCACTTCATTGTTAGATGGAGCAGTAACAGTTGGAGCATCAGGAGTTGGTGTTTCGGTTTTTTTACACGAAGTAGCAAAAACCGCTATTCCCAGCATCAAGGCCAGAAATGATAACACTTGTAATCTGTTCGTTTTTTTCATGATGTTAAATGACGTTAAGAATTATTAAAATTTATTATGCTTTTTTAAATATTTTTAACGCAAAAGTATGTCGGAGAGATTAAGTAAATATTAACAAGCAATTATGAAAACATTAAGAAAATCCGGATAGTAAAGGATATTTTTTATTGATTTACTGGAACTTATATAAACACTACATTTACTCAAACCCAATATCAAGGCACGATACAGGTTTAAGGAGTATATGTTAACAAATGTTAATATTATATTAAGCAGAATTAACCAATCGGTCGCGAAGATGTTTTAGGATTTGAGGGTTCAAAAACATCTACTCTTAAAAGTAGATTTCACTAAACCAACCATGAACTAATAAAGAAGATAAAAGAAAAGCCCTGCACAATGTGCAGGGCTTTTCTTTGTCGGGGTGAGAGGATTCGAACCTCCGGCCTCGTCGTCCCGAACGACGCGCGCTAACCGGGCTGCGCTACACCCCGAGAA
>JAFGXS010000043.1 GCA_016936505.1 Bacteroidales bacterium
TCTTATCTGTGATCCGGGCGGGATTCGAACCCACGACCCGCAGCTTAGAAGGCTGCTGCTCTATCCAACTGAGCTACCGGACCAGTATTTCAGGGCTGCAAAAATAGTAAAGAATCTTGTTCAAACAAGAACTTTTCAAACTAAATTATTTTCAATTAGCAGCCTCTCCATTTCCTGTTGCATTTCTTTGGCTTTTTCACCTGTTTTTTCAGCAAAATCATCAGCAGATGAAGCATATAAAATACCGCGGGAAGAGTTCACCAACAATCCGCAATGGCTGTTCATTCCATATCGGGCGACTTCTTCCAGACTTCCGCCCTGCGCCCCTACTCCTGGAACCAACAGAAAATGATCAGGAATAATTTGACGTACAGCCTGTAACTCTTCAGCTCGGGTGGCTCCAACCACGTACATCATCTGAGAAAGACTTCCCCAATTTTTGGATTCACTCAATACCTTTTCAAAAAGGCGCGTACCTTCAACATTCTGAAAATACTGAAAATCATTGGCACTTTTGTTGGAAGTCAGTGCCAGCAGAACAGTCCACTTATCTTTAAATTCCAAAAATGGGGACACCGTATCATAGCCCATATAAGGCGAAAGCGTTACAGCATCTACATCCAGACGATTGAAAAAAGCTTCGGCATATCGGGCAGAAGTATTGCCAATATCACCACGCTTGGCATCAGCAATAATAAATATTTCACCTTTGGAACGGATGTAAGTTATTATTCTTTCCAGACTTTCCCAGCCGGAAGTCCCCAGTGCTTCATAGAATGCCAGGTTAGGTTTGTAGGACACAGCATAATCAAATGTGGCATCCACGATAGCTTTATTGAAAGTAAACAACCCGTCGGGATCAGATTTTAAATGCAAAGGAAGTTTATCAAGATCAGAGTCAAGTCCCACGCAGAGGAAACTTCTTTTTTTCTTTATCAGCCCGAAAAGTTGTTCGTAATTCATTATCCTTCAAATTCTTCTTTCAGTCGTTCAGCATTTTCTGCCATCTGCAGCTTATCAATTAACTCCTGGATATCACCATCTATGATGGGTTGCAGGTTATACAATGTCAGATTAATACGGTGGTCGGTAACCCGTCCCTGAGGCCAGTTATATGTCCTAATTTTAGCAGAACGGTCGCCGGTAGAAACCATGGTTTTTCTTTTCGAGGAAATCTCCTCCAGATACTTACTGTATTCCTGTTCATATAAGCGGGTACGCAATACTTTCATAGCTTTCGCCAGATTTTTGATTTGCGATTTTTCATCCTGACAGGTTACTACAAGACCGGAAGGAATATGGGTCAGACGAATAGCCGAATAAGTAGTGTTCACCGACTGTCCTCCCGGACCGGATGAACAGTAGGTATCTTTTCTGATGTCTTTATCGTGGAGTTCAATATCAAACTCATCAGCTTCGGGCAACACCACCACGCTTGCAGCAGAAGTGTGAATGCGACCCTGGGTTTCTGTTTTTGGGACTCGTTGCACACGGTGCACTCCGGATTCAAACTTCAAAATACCATAAGCACCATCGCCAATCACATCAAAAACCACCTCCTTAAAACCACCGGCTGTTCCCTCATTCAATTCCACAACTTCCACTTTCCAGCCTTTGGTTTCGCAATATTTTTGATACATACGGAACAAATCACCGGCAAATATGGAAGCCTCATCGCCACCGGTTCCGGCACGGATTTCCATAACAGCATTCTTTGAATCCTGCGGATCTTTAGGAATCAACAACAAACGAATTTCTTCTTCCAGTTGTTCCTTGCGTTCCTCCAGTCCTTCCAGCTCTTCTTTTGCCATCTCCCTAAAATCGGCATCCTGCTCTGTTTGCAGCATCTCTTTGGTTCCTGCAATATTTTCAACCAGCTCCTTGTATTCTTTATAGGCTTTCACTATAGGTTCCAGATCTTTGTAGTCCTTGTTTAGCTTTACAAAGCGCTTCATATCTTTCATTGCTTCCGGATCGCTCATCTGCTCGGCAATCTCTTCCCAGCTGTTCTTAATCGCTTCTAATTTATCTAGTATGTCCACGGTAAAATATTTTTCGCTGCAAAAATAGCAAACAAAAAGAAATGATGCATGTTTATTGTTGGCTGACGAATAATTTTAGGACGAAATTCTTAGATACCATGTTAAGTCTGAAACTCATTGCAATCTTTTGGGCAGCTACCGGGCTGTACGCTGTAGTCCTCAATGCACACCGGCACCGCCAACGGGTTTTCAGGGGCTCCCTTGTCGCCCTGCCTCCCCGGGCGCTGAAACGGAGTGCATTTGCGGGCTGCCGCTTCCATCCCTGCTGCAAAAAACAACTTAAATACCCAAAATCTTCGCATCTACCCAAAATCGGCAATGCACAGCAATTTCAGTATTATTTGCCACCAGTTGCCTTGTGGTAACTTTAGCACGCAGGTTTATACTGTCCTGAATAATATAATCCTTCAAATTGTCTGTAACGGTCTTCAAATCAATTCGATTTAACCCCTCTTTCGGAATATCATATAACGAAGCAATCATAATTTCCGGCAAATCACCGGCACTCATGTAGATTTCAATATCCTTCAAAAAATCAAAAGTCTGTGTTGAAGGATCAGTAATCGTTAATGCCAGCTCAGTAAGATTAATGATATCAATCAGGTTCTTATGTGTGTTGTTTACCGCAAAAGTGCTTTCCGAATTGGTAGTTATTGTAGGTGTCGGGATGTTGAAAGGAGTATTTACCCCCAAAGTTGCCGGAACAGAAATCCGTGAATCGTACGACATATAAAACTGAGTAAGCTTGTTGAGTACTTTACAACCGGGATGAAAAGTGATAGCAGTCAAAAGTAAAATTAAGAAGAGTATTTTTTTCATTATTTGAATTTTTACAACCCTGAATGTTGAAGTCACAGAATAAGAATCCGATAACAAAGATATTAAAGTGTTAGCTTTCAAATCTTAAAACTTTCTTATTTCTTCCTGAATGCAAACTTCCTCCCGTTGCAGAACACTCTGGTTTCCTCAGTTTAACATGAAATAACATCTTAATAACAGTTTTAAGATGAGAACATAAATAAATTTTGACATATTTGTTGCGATCAAATCTCACAAACATGTCAAAATCTACTTTTAAAGTCTATGGATACCGATGGGTTATTCTGGTAATTTTCATGGTGATTTCCTTTGTAATCCAGCTTCAATGGCTGGCACACGCAGCTGTTGCACGACCTGCCGATGTGTTTTATCACGGACAATTCAATCCTAATTCTTTCTTCAATATCGACTTTCTGGCTATGGTGTATATGCTGGTTTATATTATTATCAGTATACCGGTTTCATACATAATTGATACCTACGGAATCCGAACAGCTATTGGCATAGGAGCTTTAATTGCAGGAGTTTCCGGAATGATTAAAGGCTTTTATGCCGATAGTTTCATCATTGTTTTATGGGCACAGGTAGGGCTTTCCATAGCCCAGCCATTTATCCTTAATGCAGTTACCGCCCTCACAGTACGCTGGTTCCCGCTACGAGAAAGGGGTCTGGCTGCCGGACTGGCTATTCTGGCACAATATCTTGGGATTATTGCAGCCATGCTCATCACTCCCCTGCTCATCGGTACCGATCCATCCAAACCCGGATATGGAAACGGATTTCATCACATGTTGATGCTTTACGGCTGGATTACTTTGGCAGCCTCTGTACTTACGCTTATTTTTATGAGAGAAAAACCGGCTACACCACCCGCCGCAGACGATTTGCAGCGTGACGACTTTTTCAGAGGCCTCAAAAATATTCTCATGAAAAAAGATATGGTTCTGATCATCTTTGTTTTCCTTATTGGCCTGGGGATTTTCAATGCCATCAGTTCCATGACAGACTCCATTTCTGAGAATCTTGGCGTTGAAGATTCCGATGGTCTGATTGGCGGCATGATGCTAATCGGGGGAATCCTCGGCGCGCTAGTCATTCCTGCGTTATCAGATAAATTCAGAATGAGAAAACGATTTCTGGTAATCTGTACCGCCGGTGCCCTGCCAGGAGTTTTAGGGCTAACCTTTACCAAATTCTTCTTTCACGACCCCCATACTGCCTACACAATTGCTCTGGCATCATCGTTTATACTCGGCTTTTTTATCCTGAGTGCCGGACCCGTTGGTTTTCAGTATGCTGCAGAAGTAAGTTTCCCTGCTCCGGAATCCATATCACAAGGCCTTCTTCTGTGGGTCGGTCAGATTTCAGGAATGCTTTTCGTTGCAGGAATGAGCATGCACCAGAATAAATTTATCAACACATGGATGATTTCTTTCAGCATTTTGATGTTTATAGTTGTAGGCCTGGTTCTGAAGACCAAAGAATCGCCCATGATTATTACAGAGAAAGACAAAATCAGAGAAGCCGAATGTGCAGAAGATTAAACTCTGTTCTTGTTTTACAACCCGAATTTTTACTTATTTTGCCATAGCAAAGCTGTAGAAATACAGCATTGCCTTTTAGTAACTCGGTTTGCGTTACATCATTAACCTTTATGAAAATGACTCGGAATTCTACGCTCCTGCTTTTTCTTTTGCTGCTTGTGTTTCAAACCAATGTTTTAGCGCAACAGGAAAACATTAAAAAAACAACAAGACCTACAGTTGGCCTGGTTTTAAGTGGCGGCGGTGCCAAAGGATTTGCTTATGTTGGTATTTTAAAAGCCATTCAACAAGCCGGGCTACATCTTGATTATATTGGAGGAACCAGTATGGGAAGCATTATGGGAGGACTTTACGCAGTGGGCTATAGTCCGGAAACCATAGAAAACATCATTAAAAGTCAAAACTGGGATATGCTGCTTCACGACAAAATTTCCAGAAAATACCTGGCAATGGAAGAAAAAGGGTTCACAGAAAACAGCATTACTACATTGCCATTGAAAAAGAATAAAATAGGCCTGAACCAGTCTCTTTACCAGGGACAACAAATCAATTTATTATTAAACAATTTCTTTTCTCCTGCTTTCGAAATACAGGATTTCTCTAATTTACCTACTCCCTTTTTCTGCATGGGAACAAACATACTGAATGGCAAAAGTGTAATGTTAAAAACAGGTTATCTGCCTATGGCCATTCGTTCCAGCATGTCGATTCCGGGATATTTTTCTCCAACCTATTATCAGGGAAAATACCTTGTTGATGGTGGCGTTGTTGACAATTATCCGGCTTTGCAGATGAAAAAACTGGGACTGGATATTATTGTCGGAGCCGATGTTCAGGACGGGCTTAAAAACAACATCAAAGAACTTAATTCATTACCCGCTATAGCCAATCAAATCATCAGCTATTCCAGGCAGGATGCCAATAAGGAAGGTTATGCCGTTACCAACAAATACATTCATATTCATGTACCTTACGACATCATGGCTTTCAACGATTACGATTCGATCATAGCCATTGGTGACCGAGTTGCAAAAAAATATTACCCGCAAATCAAAGCGCTGGCCGATTCGCTCAATGCAATTGAATACATTCCTGTCCGGAAAAAAGATGCACACCCATTGGAATTTGTTGACATTGCTAAAGTGTATTATGCTGGAAATAAGAAAGTGAGCCGGAAATTCCTTGAAAATTATTTTGGTCAATTCAACAATAAAAAAGTTGCTTTGAATGAAATTGACAAAATGATAAGAATGGCTTACGGCACCAAGTATTTCTCACACGTTTTCTATGAGCTCAAAACCGATGGCGACAAATTTGACCTGATGATCAATGTGAAAGAATCCAGTCCGGGAGCTTTAGGTGTGGCACTGCACTACGATTCAGATTATCAGGGAAGCATCCTGTTTAATATAGTCATGCGTAACTGGGCCGGAAAGAATTCAAAATTATTTGCTCAAACCACTCTAGGAACAAATCCCCGCTTCAAGGCACTGTACCTTTTGGATAAAGGTCCCCATCTGGGACTGGGTGCAGAACTGGATGCCTTTTCTTTCAACTTCGACAGCTACTACAACAATATTCAGCAAACCAACTACAAGTTTACAAATTTTGCAACTTCTCTGTTTTTGAATGCCAATCTTAAGAACCTCTACAACATCCGAACAGGGGTTGAATTAGAACGCTTCAAATTCAACGAAACCTATGTTCAGGATTCGCTGGCAGTGCTTTCAAACAAGATCAATACTTTTGGCAGTGTTTTTTTCAGATTCAAAGCCGATACCTACGATAAATCGTATTTCCCTACCAAAGGCTTTCGGTTGTTTTTTAACTTCAAATACATTTTTAACCTGACTCCTGATGAGTATGTTCCGTTTTTTGATAACACCTCGGTAGCCTATATCAATTACAACATCAACTTTAAACTGACTGATAAATGGGTTATGAACACGGGGGCGTTTCAGGGCATTACGCTGGGAAAAGAAAATCCGGTAAGTCAGTATAACTATTTTCTGGGGGGGCAGAACCCTAAAAACTACATGGATAACTTTGTAGCTTTCACAGGACTCCGTTTTGTTGAAGAAACAGGAAAAAATCTCTCTGTTGCCCGATTCGGACTTCGATACAATTATGCCAAAAATCTTTATGCCAGCCTGGCCTTTGATGGCGCAATGATCAACAATCAACTGAGTAATTATTTCGACAAACCCGATATAATTACAGGCTATGGGCTTACCCTGAGTTACATGAGTTTTATCGGCCCGGTGGAGGTATCACTAATGGGATCAAATAAAAATCAGGGAGCCATGGTTTACTTCAATTTAGGATACTGGTTTTAATTCTTCTCTTCTTAAAAGACAAAATGTCACCCCTGCCCAAGTGGCACAGGGTTTGATTTTATGTTGTCCAAAATAATTTGAAACAATAACAAAAAACGATAAGATATGACTGTAACTAAAGGAAAAATCGGAATTCAAACGGAGAACATTTTCCCTATTATCAAAAAGTTTCTCTATTCTGACCATGAAATCTTTTTGAGAGAATTAGTTTCAAACGCTGTGGATGCCACACAAAAACTAAAAACACTGGCCTCCATTGGACAGGTTAAAGAGGACTTAGGCGACCTCACCATTCATGTTGAAGTGGATAAAAAGAAAAAAACACTCACTATTCGCGACCGGGGAATTGGTATGACAGCCGACGAAGTGGAAAAGTACATTAACCAGATTGCCTTATCCAGTGCCGAAGAATTTGTAAAGAAGTTCAAAACAAAAACTGAAGCTGAAAAAAATGCAATCATCGGTCACTTTGGCCTAGGATTTTACTCTTCTTTTATGGTTTCTGAAAAGGTTGAAATCAAAACCAAAACTTATAAAAAAGGTGGCAAAACCAAGGCTGTTCGCTGGGAATGTGATGGAAGTCCGGAATATTCGATGGAAGAAATTGACAAAACAGATCGCGGTACAGAGATTATTCTTCACATCGATAAAGACAACCAGGATTTTCTCGAAGAGTACCGCATCAACGAACTGCTGAATAAATACTGTAAATTCCTTCCGGTTCCCATCCAATTTGGTACAGAAACCATTCACGAACCCATTGAGGGCGAAAACGATGAAAACGGCAATCCGAAAACCAAAGAAGTTGAGCAGCCAAAAATCATCAACAACACCGATCCTTTGTGGAAAAAATCACCTTCCGATGCCAAAGACGAGGATTACAAAACCTTTTACAGAGAACTCTATCCTTACTCAATGGAGGAACCCTTGTTCCACATCCATTTAAATGTAGACTATCCGTTTAACCTGACCGGGATTTTGTACTTCCCGAAAGTAAAGAAAGACTACGAATTGCAACGCAATAAAATTCAGTTGTACTCGAACCAGGTTTTTGTTACCGATTCAGTGGAAGGCATTGTTCCTGAGTTCCTTACCCTTTTGCATGGAGTTATTGACTCACCCGATATTCCGTTGAATGTGAGCCGCTCTTACCTTCAAAGCGATCAAAACGTAAAGAAAATTTCAGGCTACATCACTAAAAAGGTGGCTGATAAACTGAGTGAAATCTTCAAAAATGATCGTAAGGGCTTTGAAGAAAAATGGAACGACATCAAAATCTTCATTGAATATGGTATGATTTCGGAACCTAAATTCAATGAAAAAGCGGAAAAGTTTGCGTTGCTGAAAAACACAGACAACGAATATTTCACTTTTGACGAATACAAAGCAAAGGTCGAAAACATTCAAAAAGATAAAGACAAAAAGATTGTTTACCTGTATGCTTCGAACCTTGACGAACAATACAGCTACATTCAGTCAGCGAAAGAACGTGGCTATGATGTATTATTGTTTGACGGAGCTTTGGACCCGCATTTCATTAACTCATTGGAACAGAAATTCACCGACATTACTTTTGCACGTGTGGATTCAAACACTATTGACAAACTAATTGCAAAAGATGAAGAAGCTCCCTCAAAACTGGACGACAAACAAAAAGAAAGTTTAAAAGGTTTTTTCGAAAAGAACATCAACAAAGAGCAATTTGAGGTAGTTTTTGAAAATCTGAGTGAAACCGATATGCCGGCTACAATTACTCAAAACGAATTTATGCGCCGCATGAAAGATATGGAAGCGATAGGTGGAAGCCCGATGATGGGACTCGGTGGTTTACCGGATAGCTATAGTTTGGTTGTAAATGCCAACCATCCTATTGTTTCTAAAATCCTTACAGAAGATGAAAATCGTCAGGATGAGATCATCAAACAGATTTACGACCTGGCACGTCTTTCCAAAAATTTACTCAAAGGAAAAGAACTGGATGATTTTGTGAGAAGAAGCATTCAATTAGTAGATTAATAACTTATTTAAAACGATTGCAGGGCGATTGAGCAACCTAATTCAATCGCCCTGCTTTTTCAGATGAAAAAGCATTCACAGACACCCCAAAAATGTTCACATTCAGTTTATAAACATAATTTAGTTAGTTTAGCAAAGACTTTCGTCTAAACAATATTTTAATCATTTCAAACCATGAAAAAAATCTGGATAATTCTTATCATTGTTGGAGTTGTAGTTCTCTATTTCTTCAGTTCGATCAAAAGCACCTACAACAAAATGGTAGCCAATTCGCAAAAAGTTGAAGCACAATGGTCGCAGGTAGAAAACGTGTACCAGCGCCGTGCAGATTTGATCCCTAACCTTGTAAATACAGTTAAAGGGTATGCCACCCACGAAAAAGAAACACTTGAAGGTGTAGTAGAAGCCCGTGCCAAAGCCACTTCAGTAAATATTAACGCTTCAAATCTAACACCTGATAAATTACAACAATTCCAACAGGCCCAGGCCGGTTTATCTCAGGCATTATCTAAATTGATGGTAGTTGTTGAACGCTATCCTGATTTGAAAGCCAACCAGAATTTTCTTGAATTGCAGGCACAGCTGGAAGGAACTGAAAACCGAATAGCTACGGAAAGAAAAAGATTTAATGATTATACACAAGAGTATAATACATATATTCAATCATTCCCGCAGAATATTCTTGCCGGTATGTTTGGTTTTAAAGAGAAACCCTATTTCAAAGCAGCAAAAGATGCTGATAAAGTACCAAATGTAGGTGATATTCTAAATCAAAACTAATCGTCATGAGTCCAACAGCCAAAAGGTTTTTTACGCAGGACGATCAGGATCAGATTGTAAACGCAATTCTGAATGCCGAATTGGATACTTCCGGCGAAATAAGAGTTCATATTGAAACCCATTGTAAAGAAAATGTACTCGACCGTGCAGCTTTTATGTTCAAGAAATTGAAAATGGATCAAACCGAATTACACAATGGAGTCTTATTTTACCTGGCTGTGAAAAGTCACAAATTTGCTATTCTGGGCGATGCGGGCATTAATGCTGTGGTTCCGGAGAATTTTTGGGGTGATATCAAAGAACAAATGGCAGAAAACTTCAAACAAAATCAATTTGTTGAAGGACTATCGGTGGGAATCTTAGAAGCCGGAAAACATTTGAAAAAACATTTCCCCCATCACATTGATGATATCAACGAATTACCGGATGAAATTTCATTCGATCGTTAAAGAAGACAATTACATGCAACATAAACTAATAAAACCTTTTGTGTTAATGTTTTTGCTGGTATTCATACGAACACTGGCATTTGCTGATGATATTCCTTCCCGACCCAACCCTCCCCGTCTGGTCAATGACTTCGCCGCGATTTTTACTCAATCACAGGCAGATCAACTGGAATACAAACTCCGCTATTTCAATGACACCACTTCAAACCAGATTGTTGTAGTTACTGTAAAATCATTAAACGGATTAGAACCCTATGAATTTGCAACTGAACTGGGACAAAAATGGGGCGTGGGACAGAAAAAATTCGATAATGGAATTGTTGTACTCATAAAGCCCAAATACGGCAATAGTCGCGGCCAGGCTTTTATTGCTCCCGGATACGGATTAACCGGTGTAATTCCTGATGCCACTGCCTATCGAATCGTACAGGATGAAATGATCCCTGAGTTCAAAAAAGGTGACTATTATGCAGGTGTCAACAAAGCTGTGGACGTATTAATAAAGCTGGCATCCGGTGAGATCAGTGCCAAAGGGTACAACAAAATGCACCCAAAAAACAACCCTTTGTTTGTTTTGGTCCCGTTTATCGCTATTTTCTTAATCTTTTTACTCATTCGTGTAAGCAACAGAAGTAATTATACCATGGCCAACGGCGGAGGAAGCGGTTTTTGGACTGCACTTTGGCTGGGCAGCATGCTGGGCAACAGCAACAGAAGCGGAAACCACTGGAACAACTTCACCAATGGCGGAAGTGGTTTTGGCGGCGGAGGCTTCGGAGGAGGATTTGGTGGTTTTGGCGGCGGAAGTTTCGGCGGTGGAGGTGCCGGAGGAAGCTGGTAAATTTCATCTTCATTACAAAAACTCTATAAAAATAACATTAAGAACTAAAAATGAGTACCATTACCCATTGTTAGTTCAGATATAAATCGTATTTTTGCACCCAATTTTTTTGACTCCTATATACAGAAATGATCAATATAACATTACCAGACGGTTCACACAAACAGGTTCCAAAAGGAACAACTGCATTAGAGTTGGCTCAACAGATTAGCGAAGGGCTGTCGCGCAACGTACTCTCTGCTAAAGTCAATGGTAAAGTAATTGATGCCATGCGGCCAATTAATGAAGACGCTAATGTTCAGCTACTTACCTGGAATGATACCGATGGAAAAGCTACTATGTGGCACTCTTCTGCTCACCTGATGGCAGAAGCCATTGAGTTGCTTTATCCCGGTGTGAAGTTTGGTATTGGTCCTGATATTGAAAACGGTTTTTATTACGATATTGATTTCGGCGATTACGAGATCTCAGACAAGGATTTTCCTAAAATTGAAAAAAAGATGCTTGATTTAGCCCGTGAAAAACAGGTTTACAAAAGAAAGGAAGTATCAAAAGCTGAGGCTCATGACTATTTTGCAAAAAAAGGTGATGAGTACAAACTCGAACTGATTAGTGATTTAAACGACGGAGAAATTACTTTTTACGAAAGCGGCCATTTCACCGACTTATGCCGTGGCCCCCACATCCCCAATACAGGGTTCATTAAAGCAGCAAAGTTGATGAAAGTGGCAGGAGCATACTGGCGCGGAGATGAGAAGAGAAAACAACTAACCCGAATTTACGGCATTACTTTTCCAAAGCAAAAGGAGCTGACTGAATATCTTGAACTTTTGGAAGAAGCTAAGAAAAGGGACCACAGATTATTGGGTAAAGAACTTGAACTTTTTACTTTCTCTCAAAATGTTGGATCAGGTTTACCCCTTTGGTTACCCAAAGGAGCACAGCTGCGTGAAAGACTTGAACAGTACCTTAAAACGGTTCAGAAAAATGCCGGTTACGAATCAGTAATAACACCACACATAGGAAATGTGAACCTGTACAAAACCTCAGGTCACTACCAGAAATACGGAGAAGAGTCATTTCGTCCGATTACAACCCCGGTTGAAGGAGAGGAATTCTTCCTGAAACCGATGAACTGCCCTCACCATTGTGAGATTTACAAAGCGGCACCCCACTCTTACCGGGAATTACCTTTGCGTTATGCTGAGTTTGGAACGGTTTATCGTTATGAGCAAAGCGGTGAGCTGCATGGCTTAACAAGGGTAAGAGGATTTACTCAGGATGACGCGCATATTTTCTGTACTCCAGATCAGATCAAAGGCGAATTCAATGGAGTTATCGACATTATTCAGCAAATTTTCAAAGCTGTTAATTTCACTGATGTTATTATTCAGATTTCATTACGCGACCCCAATAATCCGCAAAAGTACATTGGAAGCGATGAAAATTGGGAGAAAGCAGAATCAGCTATTAAGGAAGTTGCAGAAGAAAGGGGCTTGAATGCAGTAATTGAATACGGAGAAGCAGCTTTCTACGGACCAAAAATGGACTTTATGGTCCGTGATGCGCTGGGAAGAAAATGGCAACTGGGAACCATTCAGGTAGATTACAATCTGCCTGAGCGTTTCGATCTGACATACATCGGTGCTGACAACGAAAAACACCGTCCTGTTATGATTCACCGTGCTCCCTTTGGAAGTATGGAGCGTTTTGTAGCGGTTTTAATTGAACACTGTGGCGGAAATTTCCCGCTTTGGCTCACTCCAACACAGGCTATGATCCTACCTATCAGTGAAAAATATCAGGAATATGCTGAAAAAGTGCTAACTTTGCTGAAAAAATACGATATTCGCGCCCAAATTGATGACCGCAGTGAAAAGACCGGGAAAAAGATTAGAGATGCGGAGTTAAAGAAAGTTCCTTTCATGTTGATAGTAGGAGAAAAAGAAGAGGCTGATGGAACTGTATCAGTTCGCAAACATCAGGAAGGAGATTTAGGAACAAAAAGTATTGAAGATTTTGCCCAAATCATTAATCAGGAAATAAAAAAACTTATTAACCTTTAATTAGAGGAGGACTGTACAATAGCTAATTATAGAGGAAAAGGGGGACGTGGCCCCAGATATGTAGAAAAAGAAGATCCGCACAGGATTAATCATCGCATTACAGCACCCGTAGTTCGCCTGGTTGGCGAAAACATTGAGACAGGGATTTATCAATTACGCGATGCATTAAACAAAGCGCAAGAGCAGGATCTGGACTTGGTTGAGATTTCTCCCAAAGCCAATCCTCCTGTTTGTAAAATTATGGACTATAAAAAGTTCCTATACGAACAGAAAAAGAAACAAAAAGAAATTAAAGCCAAGACTGCAAAAGTTGTAGTAAAAGAGATCAGGCTCGGACCCAACACAGATGAGCACGATTTTAACTTTAAACTAAACCATGCAACAAAGTTCATTGAAGAAGGCGCCAAGGTAAAAGTAGATGTATTCTTCAAAGGACGTACCATTGTTTATAAAGACAAAGGAGAATATATTTTATTACGGTTTGCCCAACAACTGGAAGAGATTGCCAAAGTTGAGCAGTTACCTAAGCTGGAGGGGAAACGCATGATTATGATGCTTGCCCCTAAAAAATAAGAAAGTTTTAAACTTTATATATTTAATCATTTAATAAAAAATCATTTTAAGCTATGCCAAAAATGAAGACAAAATCCGGAGCCAAGAAAAGATTTACGGTGACGGGATCCGGTAAAATTAAAA
>JAFGXS010000044.1 GCA_016936505.1 Bacteroidales bacterium
ATGAAATTGTCGCGGTAGTTCTGAAGTGTTCGCTTCGAGACTTTTAAGAGCTCACAGACTTCCTCTTTGTCGAGCCATTGATCATTCATGGTCAATTTCCCTTTGGGTAAAGTCTGTTCTTTTGATGGTTTGCACCCTTGATTTTGGGTGTGTAACTCCCGGGTGAGTTTTTCTAAATTGGCAAGCAATTTTGAGAATGCCGGACTTTCAATGGTGATGATTTCCATAGCAGTATGAATTGATGAATACTGCCTGCAATACTATGACGAATGGAAAAATTGAATTGGTAAGTTACCTTTACTTACCTGTGAAATTCTTTTTAGCCAATTTTTAATAGACTATAGACTAGGTTGTTACAAAATGAAACATGAGAAAAATCATATAAAACAGGGCATAAAACAGGTAAGTAAAGGTAAGTTACCTGTTTTATATGTTAACTAACTTCGTGCAATAATCTGTTATAGTGGACTTTAGCTTATCGATGAACTTTGCAGGATTTTCCCGGGACATGGCTTTATTCAGGGTAATTTCCCAGGAACCGGGGTTGACGTTCAGTAATCGTGAGAATTGTTTGATGAATTCTTTCTTCGTTAAAGGGCCATTTTCTGAAATGATGCAGCCACCTTCGTGCAAGGCATTGCACAACTCGATGAAATTGATGGTGCTGGATGCCCATTTTAATGTTGAAATTTGAAATTGAATTTCTGTGTCGCCAAGTACAGTAAGGAAGTTTTTCAGGCTGGATCGTTGCAGCGATGTGAACATGGAGATTTTGGTTTTTACATCGGGTGCCAGGTCATCAAAATTGTAGTCAACATCGTGGAGGTCTTTGATGGTCATTCTCTGGTGAACCAGGTAACTATCCTGTTCAATAAACTCCGATAAGGTAAGTGAGATTTTTCTTTGAAGATATTTGAAAAAGCACTGAACATCGCCGTTGCATTTCACTAGAGTTTCCATATGGAGGGACGAGACTTCGTCGTTTCTATCCTCAAGGTATTGTTTGTATTCATTGATGTTGAAAGATTTGTTGTAAGAAATCAGCTCGCAAAGGTCAGGGCCGGACAAAACAACAACATTAGCATTCTGATGAAGCTTCAGGAAGTTTTGGAGTATTATGGTTTTCATTCGCTGTAGTTTTTAAAAAAATTCTACATATGAAACACTTTAAAATAAGACAATTGACCCTCTTCAGTACTACAAAAAATAATACTCCTCCAATAAAGCCATAACATGACAATTGTCAAATTATTGTGTGAGGGATACAGATTATTTCAATATTTGAGCTGGATGAATGCTTATTGTTAAATATTGGTGATGAGGTCATTGGCATCGTCGAGTACCTGGTTTTCGAAGCTATCCAGATAAATCTGTGTTGTGCGTTCGGTTTCATGCCCCAGGCCTTCAGAGATGATGGCTGTGGGAATGCCTGATCGCTTGGCGATGGTTGCCCAGGAATGGCGGGAAACATAGGTGGTAAGCGGGACATTTAATCCCAATAATTTTCCGATCTCTTTGAGTTTATTATTGACCAGGCTTCTTCCATTGTTATAGCTCTGGTAAGGGCTTTTATGCTCTTCTTTAATGATAGGAAATAAGAAGGATTCGGGATCACTCAGATCGTTGTATCTTGAAATAATTTCCCTAATAGGATCCGTAAGCTTGATGGAAAATTTTTGGTGTGTTTTATTCCTTGCATAATTGATACGATCATTTTCTATGTTGGAAACTTTCAGGAAAGCTACATCGATAAAGGACATACCACGGCAATAGAAACTGAACAAAAAAATGTCTCGTACCCATATTAGGTCAGGCCTTTGGGATAAATCCAGTTCTTTCATAGAAGTGATACTCCCTTTAACTATTGCCCTCTTAACTGTTTTCTCCAGTTTGATATGGTATTTATTGAACGGGTAGAGTTCCTGTCTTGCATCGCCTTCTTTTATTGCAGTGTTATAGATTGCCCGTATTGCTTTCATATAAGCTGCGATACTGTTCACCTTGCAATTATTATTTTGAAGATACTCTTCAAAAGCAAGTACCATTTTGTAAGTGAGTTCATCAAATGTTAAATCCCGGTAGTCCCGGAACTTTTTAAATGCATTCAATGAGGTTTCATAATAAGTTGCATTGCCCAATCTGCCTGTATCTTCCAACTTTTGGACTATTCTTTCCCCGTAAGAAAAGAACGTAGCAGAATTTTGCTGTCGCTTGAATTGTTGCATGATGCTATCAACAGTGAAAGCATTTCCAGTTTCTTCCAGGTCGACAATTGCTTTTTTTATGGTGCTTATTTTTTTGGCAATAACCGAGTTTAATCGTTGCAGGTAGAGTTTATATTCCTTAATATTGCTTTTCTCAATGGCCTTTTCATCGTCTGAATCCCATTCATTGGTATAAAGATAATGCCCCAGAGAGACCGTTCTTTTTTTGCGATGATGCACTACCTGGATGACCACAGGGTGTTGTCCCTGTTTATTTTGTTTATCGGTGCGCAATAAAACTTTAACTGATGCCATACCTAAGATGTTATAGGGGGAAACATAGGTGAAACAAATCAGGTATAAAGTTACATTTTAATTCATCGGGATGCAATTAAATGCATTGACAAAAAAAGTTAAATATCTATTTATTAGGTATTTTATGAAATCATAAAGAATTTGAAAGAAATACAAG
>JAFGXS010000045.1 GCA_016936505.1 Bacteroidales bacterium
ATAGGGGGCTTTTTATTTTCTGAATTATAGTTACGATATAAAGCGTTCAGCTTCAATTGCTGCCATACATCCGGTTCCTGCTGCGGTAATAGCCTGACGGAAATGCTTATCCTGAACATCGCCTGCTGCAAAAATCCCTTCAACATTGGTTGCTGTTGAATCAGGTTTTGTAACAAGATAACCGGTTTCATCCATTTCCAGTTTACCCACAAAAATATCTGTATTGGGTTTGTGCCCAATGGCTACAAAGAAACCTTCAATATCAATTTTTCTTTCTTCTCCGGTTTTTCTATTTACAACAATTGCACCGTTCAAAGCCTTCATAAAACCACTTTCGGTTCCTACAATTTCTTTTACCTCACTATCCCACAACACTTCAATATTAGGAGTATTCAACACTTTGTGCTGCATGGCCTTTGAAGCACGTAACTCATCGCGGCGATGGATCAAATAAACTTTATTGCACAGGTTAGCCAAATATGTAGCTTCTTCAGCGGCAGTATCGCCACCACCAACTACAGCTACATTTTTCCCTTTGTAGAAGAATCCGTCGCAGGTTGCACAGGCAGAAACTCCACCCCCTTTAAACTTTTCTTCAGATTCAAGGCCAAGGTATTTTGCTGTTGCACCGGTAGCAACGATGACAGTTTCTGCCAATAATTCAGTTCCGTCATCTACTTTTACTTTAAATGGACGCTGAGTAGTGTCTATTTCGGTTACCATACCCCAACGGCTATCTGTCCCGAACCTTTCGGACTGAGCCTTTAAATCTTCCATCATTCTTGGGCCGTCAATTCCTTCAGGGTAACCCGGAAAGTTTTCTACTTCTGTTGTTGTTGTAAGTTGTCCACCGGGCTCCATACCCTGATACATAATCGGTTTCAGATCAGCACGGGCCGCATAAATTGCTGCAGTATAACCGGCAGGGCCTGAACCAATAATCAAACATTTTGTATTTTCCATATTGAGTATTTGTTTAAATATTTTCTATGTGTTATATCAGCATATCAAAATGAGTGCCAAAGCCTTTTTTACTGAACACGACAAACAGAATGTCAGAAACATGAAGATTCTTTGACATATATATTATATAAGAATGGTCCACTAAAGTACCAAAATCCAATTTCAAACCAGCAATTAAACTCTAATGATTCAACTGTTTTTGCTATTTTTACAAACTTCAACAAGTTTACATCGTGTTCAATTTGTTAATTATTGAAATACAGTTTTTTAATGCAGTATAAAAATCCCGATTTAAAATTTAAAGTAACTCCTTCAGGACAAATTGCCTGGGAAAGTCCTTCCAACATTGCACTCATCAAATACTGGGGGAAAAAAGAAGTTCAAATTCCTCAGAATCCTTCTTTGAGTTTTTCTTTAAATCGGGCTCATACCAAAACAACAGTTAATTATGAACCCGTTAAAGGAAAAGAAAGCTCAGTAAATTTTTTCCTGAATGGTGAATCAAACGAAGCTTTCGGAAATAAGACCAAAATATTTTTCGAAAGCCTTTCAGACATATTTCCTTTTGTAAAACAATTTGATTTCAATATAAGTTCAGAAAACACCTTTCCCCACTCAGCAGGAATTGCATCCTCTGCTTCAGGGATGAGCGCTCTGGCTTTGGCATTATGCGACATTGAAAGAACACATTTTCATCAAAAAGACGATAGCGAATTTTATCAAAAAGCCTCATACATTGCCCGTTTAGGTTCAGGAAGCGCCTGCCGTTCTGTTTATGGCGGTTTCACTATCTGGGGAAAAATCGAAGCTCAGCAAGGTACTTCTGATTTATTTGCCACTCCGGTTTCTGAAAAAATCCACCCTGAGTTTGAACATATTCAGGATACCATTTTACTGGTAGAAACCGGCGCAAAAAAAGTATCCAGTCGTGCAGGTCATGCATTAATGAACAACCATCCTTTTGCAACCCAAAGGTTCCAACAGGCACATCAAAACCTCAAAGAACTGCTTAACGCACTGCAATCAGGAGATCTTGAAAACTTCATTCGCATCACCGAGTCCGAAGCTCTCACCCTGCATGCCATGATGATGACCTCCAATCCGTATTTCCTGTTGATGAAACCGGAGACATTACAAATCATCAGTATAATACAGGACTTTAGAAATACCACCCATACTCCTGTTTGTTTTACGTTAGATGCCGGGCCCAATATCCATCTGTTATACCCTCTTTCAGTTAAGAAACAGGTTATGGAATTCGTGAAAGAAGGGCTGAGTCCTTTTACAGGAAACAGAGGATGGATAGAAGATGAACTTGGCAAAGGCCCTCAAAAAATCTCATAATGAACAAGCAGTTTTCTTCTAAAATACTGATGTTTGGAGAATACAGCCTTATGGTTGGCTCACAGGCTTTAAGCATTCCGTACTTCAATCTCTATGGTCGGTTCATTCAATCTAAAGGAGATCCGCAACACATAAAATCACAGGAGTATTTAAACCTGTTTATTAACTACCTGAGAAATCTTTCACTCCCAATTCATATCGAAAATTTTGAAAGGGACCTGAATAATGGACTGGCTTTTGAAACCAATATTCCGATTGGATATGGACTGGGGAGTTCAGGAGCTCTTGTTGCTGCAGTTTACGATCGATATGCACTTAACAATACCGAAAACTTAACTGAACTGAAAGCCATTTTTTCTGAAATGGAATCTTTTTTTCATGGCAAAAGTTCCGGATTAGATCCGCTGGTTTGCTATCTGCAACAGCCCGTCTGGATCAAAGATGCATCAAACATTACAACAGTTGAGCAAAAGAAACTTCAGGGAAACAATGCTTTTTTTCTCGTCGATAGTCAGCAAATTGGAGTAACCCAGCCATTGGTAGACTACTTCACCAAACAATACAACGATCCTGATTATGCTGAACGTATTCAGACGGAAGTAGTTCCTGCAAATTATACCTGCATTAACTCATGGTTGAACAACGATACTAAAGCCTTTATCTCTTCAATTAAAAATTTATCACAACTTAGCCTGGAATTATTCCACCCCATGATCCCAAAAGGGTTTGAAAATCTGTGGAAAAAAGGACTGAGGGAAAACTTATTTTCATTAAAATTGTGCGGCTCCGGCGGTGGAGGAATGATTTTAGGATTCACCAGCAATTTTCATGAAACTCAAAAAGCATTAACTAATCACCCGGTTTTTTTAATTCAAAATTTCTAACCGATAATATGAACACAAAACAAAAAACAGCAGAAGAACTCAAAATAAGTTTTGAAGAATATTTATTTGAAAAAGCATTTGAAGGATTTCCTGATATTTTGCTCGAACCGGCTATGCAGATTATTAAGACCAAAGCCAAACGATTACGTCCCGTCTTGCTAATGTCGGCCAGTGAAGCCTTTGGCACTCCTTCAAATGAGGCTTTATCTGCTGCTGCTGCCATCGAAATCTATCACAACTTTACTCTGGTTCATGACGATATTATTGACAAAGCTGACTTACGCCGAAATGTAAAAACTGTACATCATAAATTCGGCATAAATAAAGCTATTCTTACCGGAGATGCAATGCTCATGCAAGCCTACAACCAGTTAAGCCTTTCCAGGGTTCACGAAAAGCTTCTTTTTGTTTTTAAGAAAACAGCTATGGAAGTTATTGAAGGCGAACAGTTTGATGTGGATTTTGAGGATATGGAAGAGGTTTCACTTCAGGAATACATGAAAATGATCCGGCTGAAAACATCAGTTTTGTTGGCAGCAGCATTGCAAATGGGATCAATAATCGGTGGTGCTTCAGAAACAGATCAGGAGAAAATCTATCAGTTTGGGGTGAACCTTGGACTGGCATTTCAGATTAAAGACGATTATCTAGATACGTTTGGCGATCAGAACACTTTTGGAAAAAAGATTGGAGGAGATATTCTGCAAAACAAGAAAACTTATTTGTTGTGCAGAGCCATGGAAAAAGTAGAGGATAAAGAGAAAATCCGGTCAATTTTTAATGAAATCGATCACTCCACAAAAATCAGCCGTATGATTAACCTGTTTAACAGGCTGAATATTTCAAATGATACCGAAAAAGAAATGGAAATGTATTATCGCTATGCGCTGGATTTTTTAGAATCTGTTTCCATTAATAAAGAGCAAAAAGCAGGATTATCTAATTTAGCAGAAGAAATTTATCTGCGTAGTTTTTAGCATAAAAAACCATAAAAAGGCCCTGTGATCTCACAGGGCTTTTTTTTACTAATTATTGCTTAATTATTTTACTGGAATAGGTTTTGTTTACGGCTTTCATCTTCACAAAATAAACACCCGGTTTATATCCCAAAAGGCTCAAAACAAGATAATTGCATACTTTTACAGAACCTGATGTCATAACCTTTCCCGACACGTCAAAAACAAAATATTCCACAGTTTGGACTTTATCTGAATCCAGATCAAACTTTACTGCGTTTGTAGTTGGATTAGGAAAAGCATGAATTGCAGAAGCTTGTTTATTTTCAGGAATACCTGTATCATCAACTTTAGTTTCCACCAAGGTTGAATATACAGGTCCCTTCCCACCTGAGTCGGGTAAAAAACTGTGATGATTAATGAAAGAACCATCAGTCGGATTGAACTCGTAAATTACACCTGCTGTATTTGCCGAATATGCGCCCACATTAACACCACCCTGGTTTGTAGTACCCCAGAACGTACCCTTTGAACTAACTGAAAGATTTGCCTGACCCCATGACCCATCGGCCTGTCCGTTGGCTGCAAAAATCACTTTTTTGGTCAGCTGCTTTGTATCCAGATCAAATTCAAAAAGATAACCACTACGCTCGTTGTTACTGCGGGCAACCACTCCGTAAAGTTTGTTATTCTGATATAAGATTTGAGAGAAGTTATATTCTGAACTGTCCACATCCGTCTGGAAAAGGTCTTCAAAAGTCCCCTGGTCCACATCGTATTCACGAATAGCCCATTGTTTGGGATCTGTACTAAATTCTGAACCCGTAGCCAGTCCATAAAATTTTCCATTGTCGGCCAATACCAGATTATCCGACGCCCGCAAAACAGTATCAGGAAATTTTAAAACCACCCTAAAAGCATCATTATTGGCCGGGTCAATTTCATACAGAACGCCCCTTCCATTTAACGAATTACCCCCGAAAGAGGAAACTCCGTACAATTTATTATTTGCACCTACCGTTAATCCCGACATGGGAAACCTTCCGGCTGAAGCATCTGTTGAATCATTGAAGTCAAATATTTTTCGAAAGTTATCAAACGTACTATTCAGATCATAAGTAAAGATTGTTCCGTATCCCGGACCGGCATGCTTTCCCGAGTAGGAACCATTGGTATAAGTTGTTCCGTAAATCTTCCCATTATACTCCAACAAATTGTTCTGTCCTTTTCCATAAACAGTTCCATAAATATCTTTGTCGCCAAAACCACCATTTTCACCCGTAAAATTAACCAGCACCTGATATTCTTTCGTTAGAGGATCCATTTCAAACAAAACACCATCGCCGTTATAATAGGTTCCATATCCTCCGTTGATTGTCAAGCCATACAATTTTCCATTCGAAGCCAACAGCAAATCTGAAGCCGGTGAAGCTCCGTTTTTATAACTCCAATATCTCCCTTCAGCAAACCTAACAGCAGGAACGTAGGCCTTCTTATCCGGATAATAAAATGAAAGACCATTTCCAAAGGATAAAAGTTTGTCCGTTGAAGACATTCCCATTAAATAGCTCATTGTTCCAAGTTTAGGATCTGTCAGTGTATAAACAAATTTCGGGGCATCACCACCGGGTTTATAAGCCATAATCATTGCAGAATAATCGCCGGTATAGAAATACAAAGAGTCACCAACTTTTGCAAAAGCATTCATTTTTGATTTACTCGAAATATAATAATCTTTCAGCAATGTATTGTTTTTGAAATCGTATTCAAACAAATATCCGCTGGTACTAATGTTTCGTAAACCTACCAATGTTGTATCAGAAGCAATAAAAAGTTTTCCGTGAACAATTGAATTTCCGTCACTAAACGGACTTATAATTGAATAACTTGAATCGGCTAATTTAAGCTCCATGATGTTATTTGATGCCTGACAAAACAACCTGCCGTCAGCAGTTTTTACAAAAGGCCCCTGTGGGAAAATGTACTGCGATGAAGGAGTTGTAAATAATAGTCCTATTTTTCCTGTTTGCGGATTATACGAATAAAATTCACGGCCTTGATAATACATACTCGAACTTCCTTGCTGCTGGCTTTTAGCTAAACTAAATACAACAGTCGTATCATTTACCGGTGAGAAATGACAATTGTTCATACCGTATGAAAAATTACCGTCACCCGGCCACGAATCAACATTAAAAACCTTAATTTTTTGAAATGTTTGACCGGAAACAGAGTAATTGATCAATGCCATGCTATCGGGTTCCATAATCATCATGCCGATAATGCTGTTATTGAAATAAATGATGTCGGCATCGCCGTCGCTGTATTGCGCATGTGGAAAATAGCCGGGAAATTCTGCAATAATCTCTGATTGATCTGTTGCTGCTGTGTATTGATACAAATAACTTTTACTTGTAGAGGCTATTCCGTCGGCATACGACTCGCCGCACACACCAACATAAACGCCGGGACCGGCTTCATAAACATTGAACGCATCATAAACCGGACTGGGTTTAAATGTATATTCAAACGTACATTGATTGGTTTGGGCATTAAAACTGAAAACCGTTCCGCCCTGATATGGGTAATCTGTCCCGGTCATTCCCCAGAAAGTTTGTCCTGATACTGAGCTAAACATAAAAATCAGCAAACCAGATATCAAATTAAAAAGAAGTAAATTTTTTTTCATCATATTTTAGTTATAATTATTCTTCCAGAGGTTCAAAAACAACCTTCAGTGTCGCCCTTCCGTTTGAAATAGTTTTTTCTACTTTTTCAAATCTTTCAAATTTTTCGATATCTTCTTCAGTAATATAAATAGGCGGAAAATCAACTGGGTCAGAATTTTTTTTCATTTTTTGACCCGCCAACTGAAACATTGCCGGTTCCCAGCAGGTAACATTAACTTGCTGCCAGTACTTGTTGATTTGGTGGTTCGGGCTTTTAGGCCCGGCTCCACCGAAAAGATCAAAACGGAAATACAAATAAATGGGGCCATTATTAATCTGGACAATTTCACATGAAGTTAAGCCATCAACCTTCACATCAAAATTTTTATACAAACCGTTCCCGCCCAAAGAAGTGGCATATAATACTGTGGGAGGATTATCTCCCGGCCCCCCGTAAAACGTTTTCTTTTCAGTTGGAAAAACAATTGTAAAAGGTAGTGTAACCGAAGCTTCCATTTCAGCCCTATTCTTCATATTCATCAGATCCTTAACATTAAGAACCTTAATATTGTGTTTCTTATCCGGAAACTGGACCGATGTTTTATCCCATTTCAGACCGACTTTAGCAAAACCGGGAGCATTGTAATAAGCTCTTACTTTATAAAAAAAAGAAATTTCAGAATCCTTTGGTTTTAGTGTTTCTCCCTTTTTGATTAAAAAAGCTTTTGTGTTTTCCGAACCCTTGACAACAACATAATACTCACCTGCGGGTATACCGTCAAACGTATAAATTCCATCTCCATCGGTTTTAGTTTCTTTTACAGGTAAACCCGAAGAAGAACAAGCCGGAACGATCCTGACCCTGTAATTTTTCACAGGAATATCGGTTCCATTATAAATGACTTTTCCCTGAATTTTTCCGGTAAACGCAGGAATGGTAAAATTTGGAGCCATTTTCGGATTAGAAGGGTTAAATACAAAATCCTCATCCAAAACAATTCTGCCGCCGTGAGGCCACATATAGGAAACATCATAATCGCCCCGATGCAGCACTTTCCCAAAATGATATTTTTCATTCTCAATTTTTGTATTTTCAACCACCATACCTTTCATTCCCGGTCCCCGTAGCTGAAACAACAATTTTCCACAAGGTTTATAGCCATCATCTCTTTTAATGCTTCCTTCCAAATCATTTTTAGATTTATCATAATAATAAATTGAGGTTGCTTCCAACCGATACTGCTCCACAATCTTTTTATGAGATACCGGATCGTTATATGACCGCTTCACGATATAAGCTTTTGACCAGACATCGGAGGTTATTTCAGCCGGGAAACCTTTAATCTCCTTTCCTGTAGCCGGAGAAATATTAATATTGTTTGAAGATTTCAACCCGCAACGGGCGGCCCATACATTTTCATTCGGTGATACAATTTGACTTTTCCCATCTTTCATATTCAAGGTAAAATAAGAACCAAAAAGATCATTAAACCCTTCATTCAGGATTTTCTCAAAAGGCCGCACAGAACCGCTGAAAACAGTTGTCCCTCCTTTGGAATCCACCAGAGTAATTTTTACGCCACCATGCCAGGCTACCAGAAATTTATCAGATGGCGCACGAAACATGTTATCGAAAAAATCTGCCGGAATATCAAATTCTGATTTATCCCCACCTGATTTTTGATCGCCGGTTTGAGCAGACAAAGGCAGAGAAATCACAATAAGGAAAACCAACACTAAAAAATGTATTTTTTTCATAATCCTATTTATTATTTATTTCACTGACATACTTCCGCAACCACTGCGGATCAAAAAAATCAGACGAAGCTTTAAACGGAATTTGAATTTTCACAGCTGTTTTTACACTTTCTTTACCCTTGCGTATGCCTTTTCCATTGGTGAAATAACTAATATCTTTCAATACCAACCCCTTCCAAAGCACCGTTTCACTATACTCATCAACCTTATACCTGCTGCCTTCTTTGCCCAAAACCCGTTCCTTTTCTAACAATTCGGCTTTGGGATTCAATATTTTGAACCAGCCGTCAACTTCAAAAAGCTTTTTGTTTTCCAAACACTCTTCTCGCAAATAATAGGGGTCGTCGTTAACCTCACCCTTCTTATAATAAAACCGATGGTTTCCTTTCCACAACTGTTCGAACAACTTTTCCTTTTCCTGCAGCGGTTTCCCATTAGGAGCCGCTACCTGATATGTGACTGCGTGCGCAACATTACCGAAATCGTCCCAATAATATTCCTGGGATTGATACACATACGGGATCAACTCTGCTTTTTGTTGCTGATTTCCATCAGAATCGATGTGGATTTCGGTGTGAATGGAATAGCGGACAATCTGATAGGTGATTTTACCTGATTTTATCTTGTAGCGATGAAACTCTTGTGCCGGCAAAGAGAAAACAGGAATCAAAAAAAGTAGTACAAACCATTTTTTCATGAAAAAATTATTTTATTTCCTGAAGCTCATAAACAGAATAGCTACCAAAGTCTCCAGGTTTATCGGCAATAATTTTGGCATACACACCCGGTTTGTCATTGATCATCCAGAGTTTCCTGTATTCGTCAAAATCGCCTAAAGCTTCAATCACCGTACAATGAAAAGTGCCGGCTGGAACAGTAATCGTCTCCTGACCTGCCACACGAAAATTCAGCTCTTTTTCAGGAAACAGCTTATTGTAGTTTTGCTCCGGATTGATTTTATTCGATGTAAATTGTTCATCTTCTGGAACACTTTTTTTATCCCGTCCACTGAAGACATAATCAATACTAATGCTTTGATTTGCCTCATCAGCCATTACATCCGAAACCAGATTTTTCGTGATAAAAACGCCGGTTGCTTCATTCAAAAGACGATACTGGTAAGTCAGATGATGAACATTTATTAAATATTGCATCATTTCATGAGCATCTAACCATTGTGGCGACAGTTTATTATCATCATCGTACTTAAAACTACCATCGGCACTATAAAAATCATCTTTATTAAAACTGAGCCGTTCCACTTTCGATGCAGCGGGGACATTGACAGCTTTGATTACAGCTTTTTCACTTTTCATTGTGAAACTCTTTTCGGATTTGTCCGACAAGCTGTATTTTTTGGCCAAACCTTCGATGCGGGCTATCAGCAATAAGCTGTTCTTTTTTTGGTCGTAAACCCAGGTCCCGCTTCCCGATGTTTCCATGCCGGGTTCTTTTTCCACATAAGAAAAGTTATCGGGAGGGGTAAATTTGATGATGCGTTCAACATCCGGTTTTTCTGACGATAGTTTCCAGGCTCCCATCAAACCGGAATTTTTATTCTCCGATTCAATTTTTACTTTGTCCATTCGCTGAAAATAAATTTTTGCACCCTTGTTTTCCAACACCATGAAATCGTTATCAAATTTCAGAATCCTATTTTCGCCGCTGATTTCTCTAAACTGTTCTGAAACAATTGAAATCACCTTTGATTTTTTGTCATTTTTCCAGGTTCCCATCTTCATTCCCATAACCACAAAGTCACCGTTTTTTTGAAAAGTAAACGGAGTATAAACTTCTTGGGGGCCATTGGCATTTTCTACTTTAGTCAACAACCAGTCTCCGGGAATTGATTTATTTTCTCCGAACGTTGCTGAGATACCAAGCACTGTCAACAGTGCTATTGCAAAAAAATATTTCATATATTTAGAAGATTTTATGTAATTAAAACTGTTTCTTTTGGATTATTTCCATACTGATTATTTCCGGCTACACCTTCCGTCAGCAGAAGAATGATCAGCCATATGGCTCCCACAACAGGAATCAATGAAACCAAAATCATCCATCCGCTTTTGCCTGTATCGTGCAAACGCCGAACTGTAACTGCGAGACTGGGAACCAACAATACCAAGGCATAGAGTATGGCAACTATAACATAACTTCCGAAAATACTATCCAGAAAACTGGCTACGAGTGAAAAAATTAGGTTAAACAAAACGAACATCCAATATTCAGTTCTTCTGGCCCGACCATTAAAGTCGGCATACTGTTTTAAAACTTTTAAGTACCAATTCATTGTTTTATTATTAAAATGTGATCAATTACTATTTGTTTTGGAACATATTTCCCATTTTCTTCATCATATCATAGGCCTGTTTGATCTGCTCCTCTGGCATATCAGGGTTTTCCTTTTTCATCATTTTTCTGAAATCGGAATACGACATATTCATCAACTTTTTCATGTCCTTTTTTTCTTCGGGAGACATTTCCATTCCCGAACCAAACATATCTTCGTCTTTTTCTATTTCAACTCCTTTGGGTAATGCAAAATCAGAATCTGAAAAATGTACTCCTGTCTGAATAGACGTTGCTACTTCTGAAGACTTAATTCCCATAACATTGCTCTCAGATTTCATAGGAACACCTTTCCAAAACAAGAAATTAATTTTACCCATAGCATTCATCTCCCACTTTTCGCAGTTCTTACCCAAAAAGTTCTCGTAACCAACCTGTTTACCACCCATCGACTGAAGCATTTGTTTGCCCTTTGTCAGCATATCACCATCACCCATACCTGCCATTTGCATAGCCCCTGACATATTCCTGCCTTCTTTGGTCAGCAAATTCACCGAATACATTTTTCCATTATTAATAAGAATGAGCTGATCTTTTGTCACTTTTCCATTTTTAGTTTCAACTTCATGCAGAGACTCCCGTTTTCCATATTGGTCAAAAATCAATGTTTTGGTTCCTGATCCTTGAGGCGAGGTTATTTTATATGTCACTTTAGCCGAAGAAACTTCGTACCTTTTCAAATTATCGTTGTTTTGAGCCTGAGCCTGCCAGGTTATAATCAAACCTAACCCTAAAATCAAATTGAATTTTTTCATAAGTTTTTTTTTATATGATTGATGGGCGCCGCAATGCGGCGCCCATCAAAAATTTATTGTTTCATAACTTTCTTGATCGACAATTTTCCTTTTTGAGTAATACGTAACAGGTAAACCCCTTTGTTCAAAAACTGCATTTCAAAACGGACAGTTTTCTCAAATACTGTTTTTGTCATCAGAAGTTTGCCCGTAAGATCATACAATTCAACATCTACACCGGAAGCATCCGGATTTTCATCTAACTGAATGGTCAACCGGTTCTGAACCGGATTAGGATAAATAATAAATTTTACTTCCTGATTTGTTTTTATGTCAGTAACAGTTCCTTTATTTTCATCCACAACAAAATTGACATTATCAACATTTTGATTACCATCGCTTACCTCAACATCCCAAGGAGTATTAGCATCATAGCCAGGTAACTGAACCAATAAATAATAGGTTCCGTTTGCCAGCTGATCAAACATAAAACTACCATCGGTACCGGTACTTCTTGACCCAAGCAATGCGTCATCTGAACTCCGGTACAGGAATATGGACACATTTTCAGCAGGTGGCAAATCCTGTTCTACATTTGTCTGATACACTGCATTTCTTGCAGAGGGAACATCGGTACTGTCTCTGTATATATAACCTGTTATATACCCGGTTCCCGCAGGATAATATGTAACAGGAACACAATTAATCTCGAGTCTGATATCATCATTTGAATTAACTACAGTGCCGTTTCCTTCTGACCAGCTAACAACATCACCTGAGAAAGTAGTTACGAACCCCGATGATTCATTTGCAGGTTCTATGGAAACCATCCACTCACCAGGACTTACTGCATAGCAATTTATATTGTCCTCAATAAATGAGTAAAGATTCTTTCTTTCCCATTTTGAATCTTCCTTATGATACAATGTTACCCGGTAATCTTTCATCGAAAGAGCACCCCCACTCAACAATGGAGCCACACGTAACACGGCCTGAACAGGCAGAACAGTTACCTCTACAGGGGCTTCTGCAGAAACTAAAGTCCCGTCGCTTACCATAAGATTAAAGGTTAAAACTGTGGGTTCTGAAATATCCGGTGTCGTAAATGCAGGTGTAGCTGAATGCGCATCGTCCAAAACAATTCCATCAGGGGCCACCCAGCTAAACCGCAAGCTATCTCCGTCAGGATCATACGAACCCAAACCGTCAAGCCTAGCTTCTTGCCCTTCAAGAATTGAGAATCCTTTTCCGGCATCAGCCACAGGCGATTGATTTACATTTTGAACCCTGATAATAAATTCATTAGGTGCAGAACTCGTTAACTGATCCATTACAGTAAGAGAAGCATCAAAAGATGTTGTTTGCCGAACCTGAGGCGCTACAATCATAACATAAGAAGAATCGGCATGATCAACCACAAAATCTTTGGGAATATGCCAGATGTATCGCAACGGATCTCCGTCAGGATCATAAGAGGGTGTACCGTCAATCCAAAGTGTATCACCTTCGTTTACAGACACTCCGTAGAAAATCATCTCCGTTGAAACAATTTCTGCTACAGGCGGCTGATTATTGTTTCTAACAGTAACAAAACAAGTATCGGGTTCAGACCATAACTGCCCATCAAATACCCTTAGAACAAAATTAAAGGTTGTATCATGTAACACATTTGGTGCAGCAATTTTGGGTTCTGATTGGGTAGAATCAGAAATCCAGAAACCTTCCGGTGCTGTCCATGAAAAAGATAAACGGTCCTGATCAGGATCAGACGAATACGAACCAAATAAATAGGTAGAGTCGCCTTCAAATACACTCATAGGATATCCTGCATCAGCAACAGGCCGTCTGTTTTGATGCTGAACCCAAACAGTATCTTTAACTACCTCCGAGGTCAGATTTCCATCACTAACACTCAATAAAAAAACATAAGGTGTAGGTTGGGTTACTGTTGGCGCTAAAAACCATGCTGAATCTCCTTCGCGGTGAATATATACAGAAGAATTACTATTCCAGAAATAGGTGAGCGAATCGCCATCGGGATCGTAAGAAGCCGAGCCATCGAGATAAACAGTATCGCCATCATTAACCGAAACGGTGTGTTTTTGCAAAACAGCAACAGGAGCATGATTTTGATTCAGTACATGAACGAAAAGTGTATCCACCTGAGAGTTCAGTAAGCCGTCTTTGACATATAAATAGACTTCAAAAACGGTATCTTTTTTAACCATTGGCAAAATAATGTCCGGATCCATTTCGGTTGAATCGATAAAGCGAATCTGTGAACCGGCCTGTGCCCACCAGTGGTAGCTAAGTGGATCACCATCTGGATCGTAACTATAATGCCCGAATATTAAACTTGTATCTCCTTCGTAACAATAAAAATCAGAAGGATCAATCCAGGCTACAGGGGGGCGATTTACTTTTTGAACTGTAATAAATACAGTGTCCGGATCAGAGTATACCCTTCCATCGTTAACCCTTAACATTATTGCAAATGTTGTGTTCTCATCAACATCAGGAGCAATAAATTTTGGAGTTGAAAAAGCAGAATCTGAAAAATGAATTCCATTGTCATTATACCACAGGTATGTTAAAGAATCTCCATCAGGATCGCTTGAAGCTGTAGCATCCAGCGTAACGGTATCTCCTTCATTTACAGCTTGGTTAGAACCTGCATTTGCTATGGGAATCTGGTTCACAACATTACCGGTATCTGCCAGATAAAGCACAATATTTCTGAACTCAGATTCAAAAGAAAGCAACTCTATTTCCTGAATTTTTTTGTCTTTTTGATCAAAAAACTGATAATAACGACCGGAGGCAGGAATTGAAATAACAGAAGTATCTTCACCCCTGAAACCAATTGTTGTACAATCATCTCCACAGTTCTCGAATACATCAAAACTTATAGCCATTATGTATTTTTCTCTCGCCTGGCTATTGATAAAAAACTTGGCAGGATGAAGAGCAATAGTAATTCCGTTTCCCGTGTAATCTCCAATATCTGCTGATGGTCCCCAGGTTGATTCTTCGGTGGGATAATCGATCCGAAAATTGATACCATTTTCCGACCAGGATACCGGTGCTCCAATCCATCCCTGTGGTGCAGAATTAAAGGTTAACTCAAACTTTTCATACGAGCTTAAGTCGGGCATTACCTGCGCTGTTACTTTCCAGGTTTTTTCTGTACCATCTATAGCTTTAACAACAAAAGAAACCGTATCAGAATAATCATGAATACTCTCGGGTAAAGGAGTAATAACAGCACCCGGAGAAAGTTGATAAGACTGCACCGTTAGATTTGACGCATCAGAGCCATGCGACACAAAAGCCGTAACAAGCTGCTGATTATCTGATATATTAGCTGTGTGAGCATCGTTAGCAAAAGAAAAGGCTCTGATGTAAGCAGCATCATTCACCTGACAGGTTACTACACAGGAATCGGTAAAATTACCATCTTCGGTTCGAACAGTAATAACAGCTATACCATCTGTCATGGCAAAAATTCCACCTTGCTGATCTACTTCTATGGCATTGGGGAGAGAAGATCTCCAGATTACATTTTGGTTCAAAGCATTTTCAGGAAAAACAACTGCATTAAGTTGAGCAAAATCCCACTGTGCCAGGCTAAGCGTATGCTGATCAAGCTGAACCCCTGTTACAGCCTGGGCATGAACATTATGAAAGCCGGATATTATTATTCCGACCATCAGAAATAAAGTAAGTAAAGATTTTTTCATTGATTTAGAGATTAGTTGTTTTATTAGAAAATATTTTCGGATATTAATAATCAGGAATTGCTTTTGCTGCGTTTCTCATTTTCAGAATTTTACAAATTCAACTCTACGGTTGTTTGCTTTACCCTCGTTGGTACCATTTGTATCAAGGGGTATGCTTTCGCCAAAACCCTGATATTTTAAGCGGTCCGAAGCAATTCCCATAGCAACCAACTGGTTCATTACTGCTTCTGCACGGGCTACAGACAGCTTCTGGTTTAGGGCATCATCTCCGTCGCTGTCGGTATGGCCTTCCACACTGAATTTCAAATCAGGATTTTCTTTCATCAATTCATAAATCTTGTTGATGGCTCCCATACTTTCGGGCTTGATGGTGGCTTTGTTTACATCGAATCGAATGCCGTTCACAATAATTTTTCCTTCAGATAAAACACGGTCGTAGTATTTTACACCACCCTTGGCAATACGAACATTCTTAAGATACTGATTTCCTTTTAAGGAATAAATTGTTATACCCCATGGATCGCCTTCTAAATGAGGGACGTTTATTAAACGCGTATCGTCCATATAGGCTTTAAATTTTCCTTTGGTATAAGCGATGGCAATGTGTCGCCATTTCCCAACCGGCTCATTACTCCAACCATAATGTTCAGTTCCAGGATATCGTTTATCTGTTTCTCCAAATTCAATCCCATTAGGATAAACCGTAAAATTTCCCTTCAAGCCATTGTTTCCTTGATGTTTTTGATCTCTGAAGTAAATGAAATATCTATTGGAAGTTGATTGTCCTTTCTCAAACCACACGTCAAATTCTATAGTAAATACTTCTGGGAGGTAATCTTTATTCGCATTTTTTAAATACGGAACAATTTGCCCTCCACCATTTAAAAACATAATAACATTTTCACCGTTTACTTTCCCGATTTCAGCCGCTCCTTTATACAAATCCCAACGGCTTGGAAATTCGCCGTTCTCTTCGTCGGCACTTGGGCCGTCTTCAAAAACCACCTCGTCACCGGGTACAAAGTCATATTTCGACCAGCTTACAACGGGATCTTTGGAAGTTGCTACAACACCCAAAGCAGCCTTCTGTTGCTCTGCTTGTGTTTGCGGATTCTCCGATATACTTTTTTCAGTCTTATTTTTCTTTTTCTTAAAAAGTCCTTTAATACCTTTTTCCAATTTATTAAACCCTTTGTCCAGAGTTTGATCCACATTCTTATTGGCCCGTTGGTTGGCCTGCTCTTCCACTTTCTTTTTCAGTTTTACTTTAATCTGAGCTTGTCCCTGAAAGGCTCCAAGAAACAGGATCAGCAGAAAAATACCAAATAGGCTTTTGAGTTTCATTTTCTTATATTTTTAGGATTATACTGCTATAAAATTATTAATGTCAAATCATTTAAATGAAGGGTATTTGAAAGCGCTTTTATTCAATTTGAATTCGTCAGGTTTGCCTGAGAATTTGCATCAGTTCACTTTTCTTCCTTGATGACGTAGGTACACGACTGTCATCGGAAAGAATCAGCATAAACCCGCTCTTCTTATCCACTCTTTTCAAATGCTGCATATTAACCAGATAGGACTGATGTACCCTTAAGAAATAACTTGCTTTAAGTTCTTGTTCCACATCTTTAATGCTTTTGGTAATCGTTACCGGTTCAGCATTAATTAGAAAAAAAGTGGTTTGGGTATTGTCCGAACGACAATACAAAATGTCACGGTGCAAAACCAGATGAATGTGGTCCCTTGTGACTAAATAAATACGGCTATCGCTTTCCATAAGTTCTGCTTTTCAGCAAAACTTGAGAAAACTTAAGGAAAATGATTTGAAAATTTGAAAACGTAGTTGTTTGATTTGAAAACGTCAGAGGTTTTCCAACAAATCGAGTAAGGTTTTTTTCTGTCGTGAAGAAACCGGAATTTCCATAGCATTGTTCATCACTACAAAACCGCCGTCGGCTTTATCCACTTTATTCACGTGGTTCAGGTTCACAAGGTAAGATTGATGCGGACGGAAAAAACCGTAATCGGATAGCAAATCAGCATACTCTCTGATACCTTTGGAAACCATAATTTGTTCTCCTGAATTGACAAAAAACGTTGTGTAACTGTTGTCGTTTTTACAAAATAAAATATCACTAATATTAACAATATGTAAGGCTTCTGAAGTCTTGAGCACTACTTTCTTTTGCTGGGTTTCTTTTTTATAGGAGGCTATCAAATGTTCATTTTGCATGGTGGTATCCTGATGATTTTCAATTGCTTGGATTGCTTCATCAACTGCAAGAGTAAATTCAAATTCATCCACCGGTTTGACAATATAATCCACCGCACTAAACTTAATGGCCTTAATGGCATATTCGTCAAAAGCCGTAACAAAAATCACCTTGAAAGAGTAAGGCCTCAGTTGATCCAGAATATCAAATGAACTACCGCCTTTGATTTCGATATCCAACAGCACTAAGTCAGGCTGAACATCACGGATCAGTAACACAGCACCGCGCACTGAATCAGCTTCTCCTGCCATAATCAGTTTGTGAGCAAAATGATTTTGTAATAGCTCTATATTCCTTGCCCTTATGGAGGCATCATCCTCTATGACAACAACTTTAATCATGATAAAACCGGTAATTGCACAACAACACGTGTTCCCTTCCTACCTTCCTCCGACAAATCTTTAATAATCAAATTTAGCTCTTTTTTGCTTCTTTTCTGCCAAAGTTTCCTTCGTTTGGAGAAAATTTCCATAGCCATGGAGCGGTGATGTTCACGGTTTTCATTTTGTGTATGATCAATGCCCTGCCCGTTATCTTCTATAACCACTTCCATAATATTATTCTTTAATTCCCTGAATGAAAGAAACAAAAATCCGCCCTCTTGTTCTTTTAAACCATGTTTTATTGCGTTCTCCACAAAAGGTTGTAAAGCCATAGGAGGAATATTGATAAAATCAGTTTCCATCTCCCCAGATACATTAATGGTGTATGTGAATACATCCCGGGCTCTCATTTTTTCTATCTCGATATAATTCCTCAAAATTTCAAGCTCTTTGGTCAACGGAATTTTTTCTTCAGCCGAATACACCAGAACCAAACGGGCAACAGAGGCAAATTTGCCTAAAAAATGAGCTGCTTTTTCTGATTGGTTTTTCAACATGAAATTTTGAATTGAAGCCAACGCATTAAAAATAAAATGGGGATTCATCTGAGCACGAAGCAATTGTTGCTGTAAGAGTGATTCACGGTATTCAGACTTTAATTTATTGAGCCGTTGCATATAAATACCCAGAAGAATTACCACAATAAGACCCGCTATAAAAAAAATGCCCATTCGTATTTGCTGATCATAAATTTTATGCTCAGCTTCTAATAACTGAATTTTTTGTTCTTTTTTTTCTGTCTGGTATTTTTTATCCAGTTCTGCCAGTTTAGCTGCCACGTCTTTGTCGCGAAGGTTATTTTCAAGTGCCCTTAAAGAATCGTTCCAAATTAATGCTGAACGGTAGTGCCCGAGGGATACATCAGCCTTGTAAATTAATTCAAAAGTGCGTAGCTTTTCTGCTGCGTAGTTCGACAGCAATCCCGACTGAATGTTTTTGTTCAAAAGTTTGAGTGCCTGATTTGGTTTGCCAAGCATCAGGTATAATTCGGCTTTTTGTTTATTTGAACGAATATCATAATAAGGATTCTGGGTGGGATATTGATCCGCATCCAGCAACAGTCGCAACGCTTTTTGAATTTCACCTTGTTTTTTGTAAATCCCGGCCCTGTTGGCTAAAGACCCCCTGATTCCGCTAACATAACTGATTTGCTGGCTGAGTGTCATCAAAGTATCGTAATATTTCAAAGCTGAGTTCAGATCGTTGTTGTATTCTGCTATCGATCCGAGATTACTGTAAATCATAGCCTTTTCCTGGTTTGTAGTACAAATCGTATCGTCTTTCAGTCGGTAAGCTTTATGTATATAATTAATCCATTGGTTATGATTTTGACTGATTTTTGCCAATTCTGCAGCCTTTAAGTAATAATAACTCAGATGAGAACTGTCAGCGTTGCTTTCTTTGAGCCTCAGTGCCTGAATCATTTGTTCACCACCGCGATCATAATCACCTAATTCTTTATAATTATCACCCATGTTCAGATAAGCTGCTGCCATCAGATTACTGTCAAGCAAATTTTTCGCAGCTATAAGCATTTTATTATAAGTTTCGGTCGACAGTTGCCACCTCCCTAAATCAGAATAAATACCTGCAAGTTCATTAGCAATTACAGCTAAAGCCTTATCGTTGCCTATCATTTCTGCCCAACGCAATGCTTCCTCAATAAACACTGCTGCCCTTTTGAGTTCTCCCTGATTTTCGAGCAACAATCCAAATCTGTAATACAATCGGGTGCGGTTTAAACTGTCATTAGCCAACGGGAGTAATTTTCTGACAGCTAAACAATAGGATCTTAACGGCCCCCTTTCCAACTCATTCGCTGCTTTAAGTGCCAGCATCTCGTTTTGAATAGACTCAATCAATTTACTCTGATTTTGAAAGTCAAGACTAAGCTTCTTGTAATATACAACTGCTGAAACATCATTCTGCGGCAATACAGTTTGAGGTAATAACCAAAAAATGACCAGCAAAATAGTAAGCCTTGAATATATCATGCAGATTAATTGTTGATTTATTTTTTCTTCTCTCCCATCAACACATCAAATATATATAAATATCCTGAATAGAAAAAGACTAAATACTGTATATCAGAACGAAACAGTTTATTTTTTCTTGATACTGTATATATCGAGTTGTTGTTGTATAACAGCAAACAATTCATTCCTGTCTATGGGCTTGGAAAGATAACTGTCAAATCCTTCTGCAAGAAAACGTTCTTTATCCCCTTCCATGGCATAGGCCGTTTGGGCAATAAAGGGTATTCTTCTGTATTGTGGATATTTTCTGCGAATTTCTTTCATCAACTGAACCCCATCCCATTCGTCAGGAAGGTTAATATCAAAAATCATGGCTTGGTAGTAATGTTTGGATGATACTGATTCCGCTACCTTTTTAAGGCAGTCAGCTCCGTCAACGGCCAGTTCAACATCGCCCAGCTTTCTCAACATTTTTTCGAGGATCAAGCGGTTCATGCGGTCATCTTCCAGCACAAACAAATCGAGTTTTTCAGAAAATTCAACGACATCCGTTTCCCGCACAGGCGTTGTTTCAACCGAAGCAACCGTGGCCACCCGCTCACTACATGGAAGGTAAATCTGTACTATCGTTCCCTCGCCCCGATTGGTTATTATCTCCATTTTACCGCGCATCAGCAACATTAACTTTCTGGCCAGTTTAAGCCCGATTCCGGTTCCTATTCCATAATTTACCAGTTCCGTTGCTTCAGGATCAACACCACTCATGATCAGCTGCTTCACTTTACGATCCATACCCGGACCGTTATCCTTAACTTCTATTACATTCGTTTCCTTTTCAGGAAGATGATACGCCGACAAAGTAACAAATCCTAAATCTGTATAACGAATAGCATTATCTGTGATCTGATCCAACACTTTCTCCAGTGCCTTTTCATCAGCAAAAACAGAAGGCAAACCTTCTTCAAGTTTAATCTTAAAAATCAGGTTCTTATCTTTAGCCTGATCAACAAATTTTTGATAAACTCTTTTGATTACCGGAGCTAGAGCATAAGATGCATTATTAACTTCCATCGACCGGGCCTCAATAGCAGACAGGTCGATCACATTGTTTAGTAAGCGCAATAAACGGCTTCCGCTTTTGGCAATACTCGAAGCAAAAATATATAAATCCCTGTTTTCCTGCACTGCCAGCTCAGTTTCTAACATGTTGGCAAAGCCAATAATACCATTGAGAGAAGTACGAACGTCAAAACCCAGATTGGCAATGAACGCATTTCTTAAATAACTGGTTTTTTCAAGTTTCTGAAGCGATGACTTAATTTCCAGCTCCTCCTGTTTTATATCATCAAGTTTTTGAAGCAGATCCCGGTTCTCTTCCTTAATTTTCTTTTCCAGATCAGCTTGCAGATTTTTTTCCTCACGAACCAGTTGTTCATGTTCCGACTTAAGTTTCTGCCATTGTATTTTTTTCGTGTGCAGTGAATAATAAACAAAGAATATAAACAATGCAAATCCGGAAAGAAAAACATAAAACAAAGTTCCCAACCAGCCTTTTCCTGTGTTTAATGTTGGTAACGATTCTGTTTGAACACGAATTTTCGACAGACTGTCTGCCGTTTTCAGACAATAATATGCTTCTTTATAATGACCCGAATCCTGAAAATCAGCAGCCAATTTTCTGAAGAACTCAACTTTCTGACCATTAGAAAAGGTTGCATCAGGGATCAGTAAAACCCTACGGGCAGATTCCCATGCAATTTCTGGTTTTTGAACCGACAGGCTTACGGCACTATCCTGCAATTTTCGGGTCTGGTTCTGCAAAAAATTGCCCGCCTTTGCATGAACTGCAAAAAAAAGAAATCCGAATAAAAAAATCAGAAAAACTACCCGCAACTTTGCCATGATAACCGATTTAATTTCAAATGTAGAAAAATATATCAAGTAAAGGGTAATGAACAGAAGATTACTCCAAAAGCTTTAACAGACGTTCTTTTAGTATAGAAAAATCATTAAACATCCTTGCTCCGCTGTAATATCCGGCCTGACGAACAGCTTCTTTCATATCAAATTCTTTCTGCGATACCGTATAATACAATCCTTCTTCTTTGAGCCTTTTAGCCAGATACTCTTGCTCCGGCTGACCTGGTGTGGGGATATAAACAGCATTTTTTCCGAGGGTTGCAAGATCCATTACCGTAGTGTAACCTGAACGGCTAATAACAAGTCCGGCTGAAAGAACCAGCGACACCATTTCATCATCCGGAACGTGTGAACGAATCTCCACATTTTCTTTAATAACAAGGGAATTCTCCCCAGGTTTTCCTGATAAGATCAAGGTTTTGAGTTTTGCATCAAGTGCCTGCTCAATAAATATTTCTTCCAATATAGTGCGTTGCGGTTCCGGACCCGACATAATACAAATCACATCATATTTCTTTCCGGATGGCACTTGTTCTTTAACCTGTTGAAACCGGCTCAACGGACCCACATAAAAAAGCCTGATACCAGGCAGTTTTTTTACATGCGACAACTCACCCGAAAGATTAGGCTCGCCTTCAAAATCCGGAACCCAAACCTCGTCGTGTTTTTCAATAAAACCATACAAAAGATTCTGCAAAGCCGTTCGGGTTGCAGCAAAAATGCCCTGTGTCAGCAAACGCAGCTGATGGGTCATAAACACGGTAGGAACCTTATCGGAATACAATTCATAACGGTTATCCGAAATCACAGCATCCACTTTTTTTTCTTCAATAATCCCTTCCAGCATATCGTGTGCCTTTTTCGACTCAATGATCATTTGCGGAATATCTGCCGTAATTTTAAGTACCAACGAACCTTTTTTCTGATATGCAGGTTGAAACCCGGGAACTTTCACCCAATCACATTCCGGAAATCGCAAACGCAAAAAATCCAGCGGTTTGTTATCCGCCCCTATAATGACTTGGGCTCCCATCTCCAACAGTAAATCGATGACAGGAACTACACGGGTGGCATGTCCCAGTCCCCAGTCCATTGGGCAAACTAATATGGTTTTTTGATATTTCATACAAAACAAAAGTATCCAAAATCTAATGGTTTCATATTAGTTTTCTGTTAAAAAATCCTTGCTTTTATGTTACCGAACTGCCTTTTTATAAAGTCTGGAATTTATTTTAAGCTTGTTAAAAGTTTCTAAAAATTGTCTTAAATCGTTAGTTTTAATTTAAATTTTGTTTTGATTTGCCCTGTAACATTGTGTACTTTTGCATACTCATTGCATACGAAGCAACTTAAATACGTTTGTAGCATGAAACAGAAAACATCTACTCAACATAACGGATCAACAACACTGATTTCAAATTCTTTTCCATTTATGGAAAAGTGGGAAGAGCTTGAAAGTGTTATCGAAAAAGCTCTGAACCAAACCCACGAAAACGCTATTGAAACATTACTCTATGTCAGTAAAAAGCTGAAACGCCACAGAGCCTTACATTATTCCGGTTTTGAAGGTGATAAAACAGAATTGAAAAACATTTATAACGAAGACCTTCAGCGCCGAATAGAATTTGCCTGCGAAAAAATTGCTGCCAATTTTTCGGAAGGCCAGCAACAGGATGTTTACCGTCAGGATATCAGCACCGAAATGGTGGCCCGAAACTATGCCAAACGAATGATTGACCTACACAATCCAAAGATCTTTCCTCCCCAAAAACTTTCTTTCCAAACCATTTACAACATGCTGTTTGACGATTTCATCAAAAGTATTTCCAATCAAAACGGATTACAATACTACGCACAGGTAGTACAGTAGTTGTTTCTGATTTCTTGGTTTTTCTTTTCCTTTACCGTCATTTATCCCATACTTCCTGCCGAACAACTTAAAGTTGCCTTCACACATTATTCAACTTAATAAAGTATCTTTGATTCCACAAAAATTATCCAATCTGTTAAGTGGAATATGGAAAAACTCGTTTCGTCAGATTTTAAATTAGGCATCATTGCCGGAGGGCAACTGGCCAAAATGTTGATTCAGGAAGCCAGCAAATGGGATGTAAAAACTTACGTGATGGATAACGATGAAGGCTGTCCCGCCAACACCATAGCTTCTCATTTTGTAAAAGGCAGCAACCTGGATTATGACGATGTATACCAATTCGGGAAACAAGTTGACCTCCTCACCTATGAAATGGAGAACATCAACATTAACGCGCTTAAACAGCTCAAAGCCGAGGGGCACAATATCCTTCCCGATCCTGATACACTGGAACTGATTCAGGATAAGGGAAAACAAAAAGAGTTTTACAAAAACCACAACATCCCCACTGCTCCTTTTAAGCTTTACAAAAACCAGGAAGAAATAAAACAGGATATTGAAAGCGGATTGCTCCAATTTCCACTTGTCCAGAAAATAAGAACCGGAGGCTACGATGGCCGTGGTGTTGCTGTAATTAACGACAAAAGCGACCTGAACAAGTTAATGAACGCCCCGTCTGTTGTTGAAAACAAAGTGAATATTAACAAAGAAATTGCCGTCATTGCAGCCCGCAATAAAAAAGGCGAAATCAAATGCTATCCTGTGGTAGAGATGATGTTTGACCCCCAGGCTAATCTGGTAGACAAGCTGATTTGCCCTTCCAATATTCCAGTTGAACAATCGGAAAAAGCCATACACATTGCCGAAGAACTCATCAACCTGCTGGAGATGCAGGGCCTGCTGGCCGTGGAATTATTTATTGACCAAAACGGAAACATTGTAGTGAATGAAGTAGCCCCACGTACGCACAACAGTGGCCATCACACCATTGAAAGTATTATTACTTCGCAGTTTGAACAGCATTTACGTGCTATTTTTAATCTGCCGCTGGGCAGTACCCTACTGAAACTTCCGGCTGTTATGGTCAATATTGTAGGTTCGGAAGGGTATACAGGACCGGTAAAATATGAAGGACTGACCGAAAGCATGGCCATTGAAGGGGTAAAAATTCATCTCTACGGAAAAAAAATAACCAAACCTTTCAGAAAAATGGGACACGTTACCATTTTATCCAATACGCTCGAATCGGCTCTGGAAAAAGCTGAAAAGGTGAAGCAACTCATTAAGGTAAAGTCATGAAAAAAACATCAGTAAGTATCGTCATGGGTTCCGACTCTGACCTGCCGGTTATGAAACAGGCAGCCGAAATGTTAGAACAATTTAATGTGGGTTATGAAATTGATATTGTTTCGGCACACCGAACCCCGGAAAAATTATTTGAATTTGCTTCCAATGCACACAAAAGGGGTATTGAAGTTATTATTGCCGGTGCAGGTGGTGCCGCACATCTTCCGGGTATGATTGCTGCCATGTCGCCTTTGCCGGTGATTGGCGTGCCCATCAAATCAAGAAATTCCATCGACGGCTGGGATTCGGTGCTTTCTATCCTGCAAATGCCGGGCGGTGTTCCGGTGGCCACCGTAGCCCTCGACGGCGCCAAAAACGCCGGTATTCTGGCAGCACAAATTATTTCTGTTTCTGACAGCACGGTTCGAGAAGAAATTATCGCTTACAAAGCCGGACTCAACGAACAGGTGATTCAGAAAGCAAAGAATTTAGAAAAATAAACAACCTTTTCATCATCCTGAAAACTGAAGGAAAAGAGCCATAATTTTATCCCCGGAGGTGAATCATCATAATGGATAAAAACACATTTGCATCACATCTGGAAAAAGCAACAAATGCAACGCTTGAAGTCACCAAAGAACATTGTTGGAATGTCTTTTCTGAGAATATTCTGTACATCATCAAACCCAACGATCTGAAAGTGAGTAAATCGCTCGATGCAGATGAAAAACGGATCCTGAGGCAACGCATTAAAGAACTCAACAAAAAGCTCACCTTACCGGAAGTGGTTGTCCGGCTCACCTACGACAAAAGAGTCCCCGCCAGGATTAACATATCGGTAAACAAATCCACAAAAAATGAAACCACCATCGAACTGAAAACCAGCAGAAGATTAATAAGAGAACCGAACCACAGCCACGACCTATTTCCCCCTTTTCATATTTCCATTCCCGTGCCTCCACTGAATAAAGAAGGACAAAACTTTGATGTCAACTGGCAACACCGGTGGTGGACTTTGAATGTATGGCTTTGGAAACGAAACCAAAGAAAACAAAAAAGAAAGAAGCGGATAAAACGTAAAAAATAGTCTCTTCTTTTAATCAATAAACTCTGGAAAAGTAAGTAATTTCTCTTTTTTATCTGATAAACCCTCTCACTTTGCCACCAACTACTCTTCTAAAACTTGTTTTTACTCTCTCTTTATATGATTTTACTCTTTATTTTGTGCTTTTTACTCTTCTTATAACTTTTTTAACTATCTGGTTAGTATTATTTACTCTGCTTCTATCATTTTTTACTCTTCGTATAACACTATTAACTTTTCGGTAACTGTATTTTACTCTCTTTACATTACCTTTTACTCTTCAAAACCTAAAATTACCTCTTTGTATTCCTTCCAAAATTAAACTTCTGGCACTCAGATAAAGCCTTATTTTTATACCCGTTAACATTCTTTTTGTAATTCTTTTGCCTCAGACCGGAAAAAAGCTGTTATATTTGACTTATCTTTTTGTGTAGTTTAATCAAAATTTGTGGTATGAAAAACACCATACCCCCTCTCTATAAGTTGTTATTGACAATGTTTGTTGCCGGATTGTTGTTGTTTGTCATTACAGACCAAAACGCATATGCTCAAAACAGATTGCAGCAGTATATAGACAGTGCCCGGGTGAATAACCCCGGCATGATTCAACTGCAAAAACAGATTCAACTGCTGGAGCTGGGCAAAAAAAGTATTCGGGCAAGTTACCAGGCTCCCACAGGATACATCAGTTCGGAAGTAAATGTAACTCCCTATCTGAACAACCACGGGCAGTTGATTTCTCCCAATCCCGATCCTAATGCCATCGGTTATGATATCAACATCAGCAATGGCGGACTCTATTCGGCTCTTATGAATGTGGATATTCCACTGTTTGCCAAAAAAGCAACTCAAAACGCGCTGTTTCGACAAGACAAGCAAATTGAGCAATTGAAAATTAGTTACAAAACTGCAGATCTGGACTTGAAACGTCAGGTTACCGATTTATATCTGAACACTCTGGCCTCCCAGATGTTGCTGAAGGTACAACAACAAAGAGTACAGCTGCTTTCGCAGGAAGTACAGATCATGAAAAGACTTACCGAAAAAGGAATGTATCGGTTGATAGATTTTGAACTTCTGCGGACAACCTTATCGGGAGATTCGATTCAGTTGCACAGCCTTACCAATGCTTACCAGTTGCAATTGATGCAGCTAAGAGCAGCCTGTGGCATTAACAATTCTTCTTTTGTTTTTCTACAGGAAAATAAAATTTCCATGATGACGCCCACACAGGGCACATCGCTGTTTTTACAGTCTTATGTGAACGACAGCACCACTGCCGTAGCTGATAACAGGGTATTCAACAACCGATATCTGCCTCAGGTTACACTGTATTCCAACGCCGGTTTAAATGCAGTTGCCCTGAATGGAATTGAACGAAAAGTGGGCGCTTCTGCCGGAATCAGACTTTCCTATACCCTGTTCGACGGGAAACAGAAAAAAACAAATGAGGAAGAAACCATGGTGAGAATTGATCAGGCACAGATACTAAAAAAAATACAATACAAACATATTCTCATGCAAAGATCAATGCTTAGAATATCCATTGCCGAGGCTGCTTTCAACCTGAACAAGCAAGAAAAACTAAAAGAAAATTACCAGAAGTTGATGGACCTCTACCGTGCAGAAGTGCAAAAAGGACAGGTTCGGGTACCGGGATTTTTACTAGCCTTACGAAACTACAACGATCTGAAGCTATCCTACGAATTACAAAAAATAAAGCTGTACAGACTCATTAACGAATACAATTACTGGAATAATTAACAACCATGAATAGATTGATACGTTTGAATATTTTCGGACTGGCAACGGTTTTTTTGATGGCCTCTTGCAATCAGAATCCGGCTTCAACCGCCACATCAAAACAAATATTACCGTTACCCACCGTTTCTATAGCCAGCCCTCAAATTGAGAACAAAGCGATATATACCGAATTTCACGGGATCAGCAGGTATTTACAATCGGTTCATTTCAGTTCACAAAGCACCGGAGTGATTGCTTCTGTATTTGTTCATCCGGGCGATGAAGTGAAAAAGGGAGCCCCGTTGCTGGTTGTAAAACCCGTGGAAATATCAGCACTGGAAAATACCGGAGCGCTTTCTGGTCAAATGCTCAACAGTCGTGATACGGTGTTTTCGAATCAAACAGTATTGATCAATCAGGTGTTGTTTCAGGAAGGCGACTACGTACAACCTGGTAATTTACTGGCTTCGGCATTCAAAAAGAATTCTCTCACAGCCCTTGTATATGTGCCCCTTTCAGAGGTTCCGTTGATAACCAAAAACAATTCCTGTACTGTTGAGATTCCCGGCAAGGGGAATATCACCTCCCGGTTTGGAAGAAAACTATTCTTGGCCGACAGCGCCACGCAGACACAACCTTATGTAATTCCCCTTCCTCCTTCGCTGATGTTGTCATCCGGCATTAATCTTCGCGTGCTGTATAAAACCGATGAAATCACAAACGGTATGTTTATTCCCAGAACCGGCCTGTTATCGAATGAAGAGGAAACCGAATTCTGGGTCATGAAGATTCTAAACCACAACACTGCGGTAAAAGTACCCGTAACAGTGGGTTGTCAGGGTAAGGATTTTGTTCAGATTCTTTCGGGAGATCTATCGGTCAACGACCACGTTATTACTGAAGGAGCCTATGGACTTCCGGATGGAACAAAAGTTCAAATTACCAATAAATAAGCGGAATCATGTATCATTTTTATAACAAACTGAAGAGTCCGCTTTTTGTACTGATGGTGATTATTGCATTGGCCGGGGCTTACACCTACGGCAAAATGAAAACCGAGCTGTTTCCCAATGTAACTTTTCCAAAAATCAAAATCATTGCAGACAACGGACAGCAGCCGGTTGGAAAAATGCTGATTTCTGTTAC
>JAFGXS010000001.1 GCA_016936505.1 Bacteroidales bacterium
CAGGTAATTGCGCAAGCTTGCAGTGCGGGCAACCTCGAACTCAACCAGTTAATGCCATTAATCGCCCATAGCTTTCTTGAATCATTGACATTGCTTTCAAACGCCAGTAAAATGTTTGCTGAAAAATGTATCTCCGGGATCAAAGCCAATGAAAATATTTGTAAAAAAAATGTGGAGAACTCGACTGCTGTAGTTACTGCACTCATCCCAAAACTGGGATATAATAAAGCCGATCAGTTGGCCGACATGGCACGAAAACAGAAGTTGAGCATAAGAGAAGCCGCTATTTTACATGGTTTAATTACCAGGGAAGATTTTGAAGAACTGATCTCGCCGGAAGCCGTTTGTAGATTAGGAAACTAGTGCCTGGAATTTCGATTTTGCAATTCCAACAAAACACAACACGCTAATTTTCAACCCCCTCCTCAATTGAGCTTAAAGAAACTGCTGGATAGAAATACCACACCCCAACATGTCACCGGGTTAATCCTTAGTTATTACACTGAACTCTGGGAAAATATGTCATTAAAAATTTAAAATACATTTTGACATTTATTTAAATTCTTTACTTTTATAAGAATTGCAAACATCACCCTATTTATAACCATAAAAAAAAACTTTCGTAAGAATAGGACAAAGCATTTTTTTGAAAATATATGAGAAGAATTGGAACTCTGACAGGCCAATAATCGAAAGAATATTATAAAGGACCTTATTTATGAAAAAATCAAACCGGCCACCCTCATTAATATCACAAAATTTTCATTATCCTGGAACATGTCATGTTTGCTTAATATACGACGATGATGAACAACGTCGGAAAATTGTTTCAGAATATCTGAGTACAGGATTACAACAAGGAGAAGTTGTACGCTATTTTAGTGACAAAACACCAACAGCGACCGTAAAATACTGGCTAAATGATTTGGGAATTGATGTTGAACAGGCAGAAAGGAACGGGTCGTTAGGAATATATGAAGCTGAAAAAGCTTACTGTCCCGAAGGGCATTTCGAGCCTGAAACCATGATTAACAACTCCCTAAAAAGATACGACATTGCTGAGGCGGCCGGATATAAAGGTTCACGGGCTTGTGGCGAAATGAGCTGGGCACTGAGAGATATTCCAGGAACAGACCGCCTAATTGAATACGAGGTCTTACTTAACACTGTGGATACGTCATTCCCTCATTCCGGGATGTGCCAATACGATTCCAGACTTTTTGACGGAAAAACTTTGCTTAAAGTGTTACAAGTGCACCCATACGTTATCGCCAATGGACAGATCGTTCAAAACCCGTTTTTTATTCAACCTGATGAATTTTATGAGCAGAAATAAATCATAACGATGAATCATCACAAACAAGTAATATTATCTATGCGTGTATAAATTTAACCAACTTGTACAGCTGTTTTCAACTAACAAAAAGAACTGTTTTAAATTTTCGCTAACTACTTTCGAATGGGAAAAGATACACTGCATAAGATCGATACCCGAACCCTTGGCCAATTACTTGCTGCTCAAAATGTTCTCTTTGCACTACCTGCTGAAAAACAAATTGCTGAATATTATGCGAAGTTATTGTCCTCAATTCCAGGGATAAACTCATGTAAGGTATGTTTTGGAAACTCTGGTGCCCAGGAGGGAAAACTTGATGATAAACCTTGCCTTAAGTGTCCAAATCTCATAATTGACAACAAAGAAAATCTTAACACATGGAATTTATCCCCATGTAAATTAAGCAAGTCAGAGAACCAGCATGTTATTGCACTAGAAACCCTCGAATACCGTTTTGGATTTTTTATATTAAAAATTGAGCACGTTGAAATTTTCGAGATTTATAAGCCATTTATTTCCAACCTGGGAAGTTTTGTAGCTCTTACTCTTGAAAACCGTTTACAAAAAGCAGATTTACAAAAGGCGAACAATCTGCTGGAAAATAAAGTAAAATCCAGAACAAAAGAATTGCAAACTGTAAATGATCGTCTAAAAAAAGAAATAAAAAGACATGATAAAACAGTTCTTGCTTTGCAAAATAGCGAAGAACAATTCAGGTTTCTTTATGAAACTATGGTTCAGGGTGTGGTAATTCAGGATATTAATGGGCAAATAATAGATGCTAACGAAGCTGCCTGTAAAATCTTAGGCCTATCGAAAGATGAAATGACAGGAAAAACCACACAAGATCCAAGATGGAAATTAATTCACGAGGACGGAAGTCCGCTTAGCCCCAACGAAATGCCCTCAAATATTGCTTTTCGCACCGGGAAAGCAGTAAAAAACAAGCTAATGGGCATATATGTTCCTGAAAATGAATCACATCACTGGATATTAACAAGTTCAATCCCCAAGTTTAGTCCTGGAAAAAAAATACCGGATCTTACATTAACTACTTTTTCAGAAATCACAGAAAGAAAACAAGCAGAACAGGAACGAATCATTCACCTTAATTTTCTGAAAAATCTCGATCAGATTAACCAGATTATTTTAAAGTCTGAAGATCTGAAACAAATGATGAGCGATGTACTGGACAAAGTCCAGGAGATTTTTGGCAGCGATCGTTCTTTTTTAATGTATCCATGCGATCCTGAATCTTCGTTTTGGAGTATCCCGATTGAACGAAATAAACCTGAATTTCCTGGTGTACTCCAAATGGGTACCAATATGCCAATGGATTCGGAGGTTGCAAAATCGCTTCATGTTTTATTAAACACCGACGGGCCAGTACAGTTTGGCCCGGGAACTCAGTACCCCCTGCCAGCTGAAATATCTCAAAAGTTTGGATTTAAGTCATTTATGTCAGTGGCACTTTTCCCAAAAACAGGTAAGCCCTGGCAGTTTGGAATCCATCAATGTGAATTAGCACATGTCTGGACAACAGATGAGGAGCGTTTGTTTCAGGCAATCGGTTACCGACTCAGCGATGCTCTTGGTAATTTATTAACACTTCGCGAACTACAGCAAAGCGAACAACGTTTTAAATTAGTTTTCGAAAATTCTCCTGTGTCTATATGGGAAGAAGATTTTTCAAATATCAAAGCTTTCTTTAACAAATTAAGAAACAAAGGGATAACCGACATTGATAATTATTTTAACAAATATCCTGAAGCAGTTTCCCAATGTGCAGAAATGGTTAGAATTGTCGATGTCAACAAAACGGCTCTTGCTTTACATGGTGCCAACACCAAACAGGATTTGATTAAGGGCCTTAAAAATGTTTTTACACCCGAATCTTTTGATACGTTTAAAACTGAACTGATTTATTTGTGGAATGGACAAACAGGAATGGTTAGTGACACTGTTATAAAAACACTTGAAGGGAAGAGTCAGAATGTGACTATTTACTTTTCTGTTAGCCCCGGTTATGAAGAATCACTTTCAAAAATTTTAGTTTCAATTATTGATATTACTCAGCGGGTACAGTCTCAAACGGAGCTGAAAAGAAGTGAAAACCGGTACCGGTCATTATATAATAAAACTCCGGTAATGTTGCATTCAATCGACCGGGAAGGGAAACTTATCAGTGTAAGCGATTATTGGTTGTCTACGCTTGGTTACACCCGTGAAGAAGTAATCGGTCGCAAATCAACGGAGTTCCTTACGAAAGAATCGCAAGGCTATGCAACAGCAGTTGTATTGCCTGATTTTATGAAAACAGGCGAATGTTACAATATCGATTATCAGTTTGTGAAAAAAGATGGTCAGGTAATCGATTGCCTTTTGTCTGCCATTTCGGAACGCGATTCAGATGGCAGCGTAATTCGTTCACTCGCAGTTATAACTAATATTACCAAACGCAAACTTGCTGAAAAAGCCATACTGATCAATGAAGAGAGGTACAGGATGGCACAGAGTATCGGCCATGTTGGAAATTGGGAGTATAATCTTCAGACCGGAAACTTTTGGGGGTCTGATGAAGCAAAGAGAATTTATGGATTTGATCCCGCTGTAGATAGCTTTACCACGGATGAGGTCGAGAATTGTATCCCGGAAAGGGAGAGAGTACATCAGGCCTTACTAAATTTGATAGAAAATGGAAAACCTTATAACCTTGAATTTGAGATTTATCCACTTAACAGTACTGAGCCCAAGATAATTGCTTCTATTGCCGATTTGATTTGTGATAAACAGGGTAACCCTTTACGTGTTGTCGGTGTAATACATGACATAACAGAACGGAAAAGTGCCGAGAATACATTAAATGATACAACAATCAGATTGAAAGAAGCACAGCGCCTTGCACATATTGGGAGCTGGGAACTGGATTTAAAAAATAATGTACTCAACTGGTCAGAAGAAATATACCGCATTTTCGAAATTGATCCTGAAAAATTTGATGCTACTTATGAGGCGTTTATTAACGCAATTCATCCTGAGGACAGACTGATGGTTGATACAGCATACACCAATTCGATTAAAACCCAAATACCTTATTCCATCGACCACAGACTCCTTTTTGATGATGGTCGTATTAAATATGTACACGAGCAATGTGAAACTTTTTATAAGGAAAATGTCCCTGTGCGTTCAATTGGAACTGTACAGGATATTACCGAAAGAAAACTAACAGAAATTAAACTCAAGGAAAGCGAACAACTTTTCAGAGCTCTCGTTGAAAATTCTCCTGATTTTATTGCCCGTTATGACCGCGATTATCATCGGATTTATGTTAATCCCTCCATTAAAAGACTTTTTGGCAATTCTGAAAAAGTATTAGGAGAAACACCTGAACATAAGACACCGGTTTATGCCCCTGAAATTTATATCAAAAATATGCAACAGGTATACGAAACTGGTTCTGAAAAGATAGATGAAATTCCTTTCCAGACTGAAAAAGGAGAAATGCACTGGGGACAGATGCGCTTTGTACCTGAATTTGATCAAAAGGGAAATGTTAAATCTATTCTGGCTGTTGGACGCGACATTCATGAAATAAAAGAAAATGAAAAACGATTCAGGATGCTTGCCGAGAATTTTCCTGATTTTGTTTTCAGGGTCAGTCGGGATTATCGTTATATTTACGTTAACCCGGTTATTGAGAATGCTGTTGGTATTCCACACAAAGAGTTTATTGGGAAAACCATAATAGAGTTACCTATATACGGGAAATTAGAGCAAATCGATGAAATAACAAATTTTGTCCGTAACACATTTATAGAAGGAAAAACTAATGATTTCGAAATCCTTTTGGATACAAAGACAGGTAAACGTATTTTCGAATTCCGCTTTGTCCCTGAAAAAGATGCTACCGAAAATGTTGTAAGTGTTGTTATTATTGCACGTGATATAACAGAACGCAAACTAGCAGAAAAGGAACTGGCAAAATATCGTGAAAAACTGGAAGAACTGGTAAAAGAGCGTACTGTCGAGCTCGAAGAAGCCAGGAATAAAGCACAACAGTATTTGGATATTGCCGGTGTTATGCTGGTCGCGATTAATGCTGATCAGGAGATTACTCTGATTAATCAAAGAGGATGTGAAGTATTAGAAGTTGATTACCATGAAATTATTGGGAAAAACTGGTTTAATACCTTTGTTCCCAAAAAAGACCGAAAAAGTGTAAAACAGGGATTCAAAATGTTAATGTCAGGCCAGAGAGAACAGGTGGAATATTATGAGAATCCGGTTGTGACCCAAAATGGCGAAGAAAGACTGATCGCATGGCATAATATACTTCTTCATGACGAAAACGGAAACATTAACGGTACCCTAAGTTCCGGTGAAGATATAACTGAACGCAAAAAGGCAGAAGAACAAATCAAACAACTCAACAACGATTTACAAAATCGCGCAACAGAACTCCAAATTGTAAACAAAGAGCTTGAAGCGTTTGCATACTCTGTTTCCCACGACCTGCGGGCACCATTGCGACATATCGATGGATTTATGGAATTGCTGGAAGCGTATACAAAAGATTCTCTGGACCAAAAGAGCCACGACTACATGAATAAAATTTCTGATTCGGCCAAGCGAATGGGAGAATTAATCGACGAGCTGCTCTCATTTTCACGAATGGCGCGCCAGAAACTTTTAACAAATACAATTGACCTAAATGTATTGGTAAATGAAATCATTCAGGATCTTATCCCTGAATTTAAAGAAAGAGAGATCAAGTGGAATATCGCTGATCTGCCTAAAATTAAAGGAGATAAATCATTATTGCGTATTGTTATTGTCAACCTTATTTTAAACGCCATTAAATTTACACGGCCCCGCAAACAAGCGATTATTAACATTGGATACCAGAAACAGAAAAAAACATACATATTTTTTGTAAATGATAATGGTGTAGGATTTGATCCAGCCTATAAGGATAAGCTTTTCGGAGTTTTTCAACGCTTACACCGTGCCGATGAATTCGAAGGAACTGGTATAGGCCTGGCAAATGTACATAGAATTATTTCCCGTCACGGCGGGAAAGTATGGGCAGAAGGAGCTATTAATAAAGGTGCTACTTTCTTTTTTTCATTACCTCTTGATTAAATAACATGGATACACTAAAAAGTATTTTACTTGTTGAAGATGATGTTAAAGATATTGAACTTACAACTACCGCTTTGAGTAAACACAATCTCGCAAATAAAATTATGGTAGCCCGGGACGGTGTGGAAGCCTTGGATTATCTTTATCGCAGAGAGCAGTTTGCCGAGTATCCTATTGGAGATCCTGTGGTGATATTGCTCGATCTCAAAATGCCCCGAATGGATGGAATCCAGTTTATTCAACATTTAAAAACTGACAACATGTTTAAATTAATACCAATTGTAGTTTTAACATCATCTCGCGAAGATCGCGACCTACTGGAGTGTTACAAATATGGAGTCAACGCATACATTGTTAAGCCCGTAAAATTTAAAGAATTTGTTGATGCCGTGGAACATATCGGAATCTTCTGGGCTATATTAAACGAAGTTCCTCTAACGGACAGCTTCAAATAATTATTTATTTATCGTAATCTACATATGCTCAAAACTATGAGAGGTAAATACTAACTTAACCATAATAATGAAAAAAGGAATTCATATACTACATCTTGAAGATGATCCGGAAGACGCCAGTTTAATTGAAGAAAAACTAAAAGCTGAGAAAATAGATTGTACAATAAAACTGGTACAAACGCAGAATGAATTTGAAAATGCATTAAAGGATAATAGCATCGATTTGGTATTGGCAGATTATAATTTGCCAGGATATGATGGACTTAAAGCACTAAAATTCTCGAAGAAATTTTATACTGAGATAC
>JAFGXS010000004.1 GCA_016936505.1 Bacteroidales bacterium
GATGGTATAGCGATGGTATAGAGAAGGTTCCTGCCTGAAGAAGATGTTAATTGGACTTATTTGTGTCAGAAAGGAAAAATTTAGCAGTATAATCTATGGTTTCTTTTATGGGTCTGAACTCAAAATTAATTGCTTTTCTGATTTTTTCGTTGCTGTAGAAATAGTCGTTGTTGGCGGTTCGTGCCGTTTCTTTTGTGATGAGTGGTTTTTTTCCGGTAAGAAGGCTCTGTGCTTTTAAAGCTCTCCAGGCTATTTCGCTTATGAGCTTTCCTGCTAATTTTTGTGGAGGTCTTATTTTGAGCGCTTCGGCCATTTGTGTGAAAAGTGTTTGGTACGAAATGTTTTCGCTGTTGATGATAAAACGTTCTCCTGAAATATCGCTGTTCATTAATTGTATCATAACCATCGCCAGATCGTTTACATCAATGTATCCGTTGGTCCCTGAGGTATAGTATTTAAGACCGTTATAAACCGTTTGAAACATTTTTACGCTGCCGGACTCCCAGTTACCTGGCCCCAGAATAATGCTGGGGTTTACAATTATTGCGTTCAGACCTTCTGCAATGCCTCTCCACACTTCTCTTTCGGCTTCGTGCTTGCTGCGTGCATAGAGCGAAACTGCGGCGTTGTTGTCCCAGGGATTTTCTTCCAGGATGGTTCCGTTGTTACCGTCGCGGCCTATGGCTGCAATTGAACTAACAAAACAGAGTTTCTTTGTGCCCGATTCAAGTGCTGTATTCACAATATTTTCTGTGCCTTCTGAATTGACACGAAAAAGGTTTTTTTTATCTTTAGGATCGAAGCTGACCAATCCCGCTGTATGGTAAAGGTGGGTAATGTCTTTTAAGGCGTATTCGAGCGAGTCCTTATCGGTAACATCCCCTTCGGTCCATTCAATTTTATCGAGATGGGGTTTTGCATTGTACCAGGCAAATATTTTTTCTGTCAGTGATTTGTCTGAACCCGATCTGATCAATGCTTTTATTTTAGAATGTTGTTGCGTGAGATGCATGAGAAGATGTCCTCCGACAAAACCATTTCCCCCTGTGACAAGGATATTTATTTTTTCTTTTGTCATTACAATTCTTAAAAATTCAGATGGGCTGAATTAATGGTTAATTTTGCCAAAGATAATTTGTTTTAATTCATACAGGATAAGGCTAAACGAAATTTAGCCAAGTCTAAAGAGGATAAAAATCAATTAAACATATTTTAAATGATTGAAATACAGTATGTTAATACAAATGTAGAAATCAATACCAAAGATTATATTCTGTGGTTAAAGAATGTAATTAAGGAGGAGTTTTATATTGAAGGTAATGTTGGATATGTTTTTTGTGAGGATGAGTACCTTTTGTCGATCAATCAGCAATATTTACAGCATGATACCTATACTGATATAATAACTTTCCCTTTGATGGATGAAAACTCAAAAGTTCTTTCCGGGGAAATATACATCAGTATCGAAAGGATAAAAGATAACGCAGAAAAGTTTCAGGTTTCCTTACGGTTGGAGTTGGCTCGTGTGTTGGTTCATGGTATTTTGCATTTATGCGGGTACGATGATCATACAGATGAGGAGAAAAGGCAAATGCGTTCAAAAGAAGATTATTATCTATCTTTGCTGCCCAAAATTTAAAAATTGTTTCACGTGAAACATATGAATTCAATGTTTGAAAAATATGATGTACTTGTGGTGGGTGCCGGACATTCGGGAGCTGAAGCAGCAGCTGCTGCGGCAAATCTTGGGTCGAAGGTTTTACTCATTACGATGAATATGAATGCCATTGCTCAGATGTCGTGTAATCCGGCAATGGGTGGAATTGCAAAGGGACAGATTCTGCGTGAGATTGATGCGTTGGGTGGATATTCTGCTTTGGTTACTGACCGAACAATGATTCAGTTCAGAATGTTAAACAGGTCAAAGGGGCCGGCTATGTGGAGTCCTCGAGCACAAAGCGACCGGGTGCAATTTACCATAGAATGGCGCAGGATGCTGGAGCAAACTCCCAATCTGGATTTCTGGCAGGATGTTGTTGTGGGTTTGATTGTTGATGATCGTCAGGTGCGCGGAGTTAGAACAGCCATGGGTATGGAGATTTATTCTTCTGCCGTAGTGCTGACTAATGGCACTTTTCTGAATGGAAAGATCCATATTGGTAAAAAGAATTTTTCAGGAGGTCGCATGGGCGATCCGGCCAGTTATGGCTTGTCTGATCAGCTGGCTGATCTCGGTTTTGAAACTTCCAGAATGAAAACCGGTACCCCTGTTCGTGTAGATGGCAGAACCATTGATTTTTCTAAAATGGAAGAGCAGCAGGGTGACGAAGATCCTGGTCAGTTTTCGTTTCTTGAAAAGCGAAAGTTAAAAAAACAAAGAAGCTGCTGGATTACCTACACTTCTCCTGTTGTGCATGATACTTTGAAGCTTGGTTTTTTGGATTCACCCATGTTTAGTGGGAGAATTCAGGGAATAGGCCCGAGATACTGTCCTTCTATTGAAGATAAGATTGAGCGTTTCTCTGATAAAAACAGACATCAGTTATTTGTTGAGCCTGAAGGTTGGGATACAATAGAATATTATGTAAACGGGTTTTCTTCGTCTTTGCCTGACAATGTTCAGGTTGAAGCTTTGCGTAAAATACCAGGTTTTGAAAATGCTAAAATATTCAGGCCGGGATATGCTATAGAATATGATTTCTTTCCTCCCACCCAATTGCATGCTACTTTGGAAACAAAACAGGTGGCTGGGCTTTATTTTGCAGGACAAATCAATGGAACTACTGGTTATGAGGAGGCGGCAGCGCAGGGTATTATGGCTGGGATTAATGCTCACCAAAAATTGAATAATAAAGAGCCTTTTGTTTTAGGAAGGTCAGAAGCGTATATTGGTGTTTTAATTGATGATTTAGTTACAAAAGGGGTTGACGAGCCTTACAGAATGTTTACTTCGCGTGCTGAGCATCGTATTTTATTACGACAGGACAATGCAGATTTCCGTTTAACTGCGAAAGCATATAAACTCGGACTTGCATCTGAAGTTAGGTATAAAATGATGTTGGAGAAAAAGGAAAAGGTTGAGCAATTGGTGCGGTATCTTGATAATTACAGTGCGGATCCTGAGGTGTTGAATACTAAGCTGGAAGAACTGGAAACGGCACCCTTGAAGCAAAAGGTGAAAATGTCGGCATTGTTGCTCCGTCCTCAGGTTGGTTTAATGGATTTGCTAACCGCAGACACTGCTCTTTCATCTTTTGTGTCTGATTCGGATATGGATCGGGAGGTGTTAGAGTCTGTAGAGATCCAGATTAAGTATCAGGGTTACATTCAAAAAGAACGGGAAAGTGCTTTGAAACTTGAGAAGTTTGAAGATATCAAGCTTAGTGATGAGTTTGACTATCATAAGCTCAAATCGCTATCTTATGAAGCCCGCGAAAAGCTGAATAAAATTAAGCCTTCATCTATTGGTCAGGCAGCAAGAATCAGCGGGGTATCGCCCTCAGACATTAATGTTTTGCTGGTTTATTTAGGACGATAATAAAAATGTTTCACGTGAAACAAAACTCATGACAGAGATAAAAGAGTGCCCTGTTTGTGGTGAAACACACCATGAATTGTATTTAAAAACTAAGGATTTTTTTCTAACCGGTGAAGAATTCAATTTGATGCAATGCTCGGGTTGTGGTTTTATTTTTACCAGCCCCCGTCCCGATGATTCACAACTTTCAGTATATTATGAATCCGATGAGTATTTATCTCATCACGCCAAAGGATTTTCTCTATTGCGTTTGATATACCAGTATTTGAGAAAGAGGAATATTCGAAAGAAATATCAACTTATTCATGCGTTTGTTTCAAAGGGAAAGATCCTGGATATCGGATGCGGAACCGGAGAGTTGTTGTCCTACTTTAAAAATAGCAGTTGGCATACCCTGGGAATTGAACCGGATGATTCTGCGAGAAGTTTTGCCCAAAATACCTGGGGTCTTGATGTATTTAAAGAAGATCATATAGAGAAAATACAAGAAGAAAGTTTTGATGTGGTATCTATGTGGCATGTATTGGAACATGTGTCCGATATTAACGAAAGACTAAAGCAAATTCACAGAATTCTTAAACCGGGAAGTTATTTTTTTGCGGCAGTACCAAACTATCTTTCGTGGGATGCAAAACATTATAAAGAATATTGGGCAGCATGGGATGTTCCCCGTCATTTGTTTCATTTTTCTGAAAAGAACATAATCCAATTATCTGAAAAACAAGGTTTTAAATTTATTAGATCCGTACCAATGGTTTGGGATTCAACTTATATTTCGCTGGTAAGCGAGCGCAATATGGGAAATAAAATTCCTTATATTAAGGCGTTACTGAACGGGATGAAATCCAACCGGCTGGGTAAAGGTTCCTCGGGCTATTCCAGTATGATTTATATTTTTCAAAAGGATTAAGTTTATTATTGTAATCATTACGGTATCAATTTTGTGGTAAATTGTTAATTTTACCTGGTTTGATACATTAATTCATGTCTTTTAAAATTAACCGTAATTCGCAGAACGTTGTTTTGTTTTTGCTATTGTTCGTCCTGAGCATAGTGGGTTATTTGTTTTTTCAGTACCTGGTAGAACATGAATCAGATCCGGTTTCCGTAAAGCAACAGGTATCACAACGTTTAGAACGGGTAAGTCTGCATATTCAAAAGACAGATTCTCTGGTTAGACAAGTGTTGCAAAAACACAGTCCGGATGAATGGAAAGCGTTCAATCGTAAACTCAGTAACGATTACACATCTGTTGCCATCTGGAAAAATGATTCGTTACTGTACTGGAACAATACCCGTTTACCCGATGAAATGTCAGACTATAAAAGCAGTGAGTTAGGTTTGGTTTCATCAAAAACAGGGTGGTATATAGCTAAAAAAGAGAATTATAGGCCGTATACGATATTTTACTTTTATAAACTTCAGGACCGTTATCATTCAGAAAAGGATAATATCTCAGAATACCTGAAAGATTATTTTCTGCTGCCACACAGGGTAAAGTTTGTTTCTGATTCAACAGGAACAAATGTCATTAACCTGGATCGGTTTCATGTGAGTTTTGTGTTGGAAAAAGGATACAATTCTCCTGATCTGATTTTTGCCCTGCTGTTTTTTTATGTACTGTCTTTTGTTTTCCTCTTTTACTTTTTGCTGAATGTTTATTGCTTATTGGGGCAACGCATTGGTAAACTAAGGCCCCTGCATTTTTTGTTGCTTGCTTTTACAAGTGTGGCGGCTTTAAGGTTTGTTGATGTTTGTTTTTCTTTTCCTCATTTGTTAAAGCAAACGTTCTTGTTTCGAGAATCTGTTTTTATCATGCCCGGATTTTCTACTTTGGGTGACCTTTCAATCAACCTGGTTTTAATCACTTTGTTTATAATTCATTTACGCAGAATTATTTATGGGATGTCTACGGTTGTGTCGAGAGGTTCATTAAAGGGTTTTGTACTAATTTTCTTTGCCTCTTTTGTAGTATTTGCCCTTTTTGCGACAGCTGATTTTTTTCTGATAGGTTTTGATCAGCAATATTTTATAAACGATACCTTTTTCAGTTTGATTGGTTTCTCGGATCTTGTTTTTATTGCCTTTTTGGGGGTGCTTACTTTTCTTGTGATTGATACTGTGGCCCGCTTTTTTCATATTCAGAACCTGAAGATTGCACTTGCCTTGTCGTATTTGTTTGTTTCTTTTGTAATTCTTTGGTTCGTGTTCAAACCGGAAACGGAAATTCTGCTGCTGGTTTTTCTTGCGGCCACTCTGGTTTTTATTCTTACCTATGTTCATGCAAAAAAGATGAATGCCTATGTGTATACCCTTTTGATCCTGATTATCCTTTCCTTATCCGGAGCAGTTTTGCTGAATCATACGCAGTTCGAAGTAAGAAATGCACACCAGAAAATAACAGCCCGTATAGTTTCGCAAAAAAATGATCCTTATCTGGAATACTCTCTTCGGTCGCTTTATGAAAAGGTGATCAACGATACAGTACTGCAATCTATGCTGTACAAAACGAATAATCCGAATGAGGAGATGATTTCCAGGTACATCGACAATAAATATTTCGGGAGTTATTTCAGTAAGTATTCCAAGCAGCTTACCTTGTGTAAGCCTGATCAGAAACTACAGATACAACCCGGCAATCAGATTATACCCTGCGATGAATATTTTGCCCAGATACCCGGAAAGATTGTTTTAAAATATGATCATTTCTCACTGAAACTAATCCAAAATTATCAGGAAAATATTTATTACCTGGCCAGGTTTTCTTTCCTGAAACCACAGGTTTCCGATCCACAATATAATTTATACCTGGAGCTCTTTGCCGATTATGTGCCAACCAGTATTGGTTATCCGTACAAAGCCTCTACTGATAATACCATTCAGCATCTTTCCGGTTATTCTTTTGCTCATTATGAAAACGGAAAGCTGCAATATAAATTTGGGGATTTTATTTATCCTGTAGATTTTGGCTATTTAAGTGAAGAGCCACTCAACAGCTTTTTTTATCTGGATAATTTTAAGCACATTATTGTGCAATCAGGAACCAGCGATTACCTAATGGTGAGTCGCCCGCAGGATTCATTTTCTTTATGGCTTTTGCCTTTTTCAGAACTTTTTCTGATTCTTAGCCTGTTTTTAATTGTGTATATCATTTTCAGTTATGGAGGTAGCGTGATCAGCCTGCTGAAGAATTCTTTCAGGGCAAGGCTTCAGCTGATTTTCTTTGCTTCTGTATTGTTTGTTTTTGTTTTTCTATCGGTGATAGCCTTGTATTATTTCAATGAAAACAACCGAATCAGAATTAGTGATTATCTGAAAGAAAAAACATATTCGGTTCTGATAGAAATGCAACATAAGTTTTCGGGGATCTCAGATATAGGCCCTCAAAACAGAGGTGAAATACAAAATTATTTGCAAAAGTTTTCAGATGTGTTCTTTACAGACATTAACTTGTACGACCAGGGCGGAAGGCTCATCGCATCATCCAGTCCGCAGATTTTTGAAAAAGGGTTGCAGTCTGAACTTATGAACCCGACGGCTTTCAGGGCTCTTCAGCAAAAACACCAGCTTTTTTATCTATCAAAAGAACGATTGGGCCGTAATGTTTTTTATTCTTCATACATCCCGTTAACACTAATGGATGGTAAAGAAGCGGGCATCATCAACCTGCCTTATTTTGCGCGGCAGAATGAAATACAGCATTCGTACTATCAAATGTTGGCAAACCTGCTTAATTTGTTTGTGATTACGGGTATTCTGGGACTTATCATCATGATGTATTTATCTCGGATTCTGACCAAACCGCTACAATTGCTTCACGAAAAGATTAATTTGGTAAGCATAGAAAAGAAAAACGAGAAAATAGCCTGGAATGACAGCGATGAAATCGGGCAGTTGATAGAAGCCTATAATCAGATGGTGGAAAAACTGGAGCAGAGTGCCGAATTAATGAAGTTTACAGAGCGTGAAAGAGCCTGGCGTGAAATGGCGCGGCAGATTACACATGAAATAAGAAATCCGCTGACCCCGATGAAACTTAATGTTCAATATCTGCTTAAAGCCTACGAACAGAAAGATGTTCAGTTTGATGAAAAACTGAAGAACATCAGCGCAACACTCATCAGCCAGATTGATACCCTGAACGATGTTGCCGGTATGTTTTCTGATTTTTCAAAAACCAGCAACAGGAATAAGGAAACGGGAGCCAACCTGATTAAAGCGTTAAACGAAAATATTTCTTTGTTTAAGAAGTCGTTTGAGGTTAATTTTAATCTGATGACAGATGATCAGGAAATCAGGGTTTACATGGCAAAGGAAGATTTAATCAGGGTGTTCAATAACCTCTCCAAAAATGCCATTCAGGCTATGGATCAGAAGAAAAACAAGCAAATAGATATCAGTATTAATCTGGAAAAGGAAACCGTTGTTGTGCTTTTCCGTGACTATGGACAGGGAATATCAAAAAAGGATACAGAGCGTATTTTTCAGCCTTATTTTACAACCAAATCTACAGGAACCGGACTAGGGCTGGCTATTGTACGCAACCTGATGCGGGAATGGGACGGAACGGTTTCTTTCGATTCGGAACCCGGGGCCGGAACTACTTTTATCCTGAAGTTTAAAAGAGCATCAAATTCAGCTTCAGAAAAGGAATGACACCGATTTGGGAATGTAATTTGTGTACCTTTGGCGACTGCATATGGCATATAATCCGATAAAAAAATTAGCAGGCGAAACCCTCATTTACGGGTTGGGCACCATAGTTCCGCGGTTGCTGAACTATCTGCTGGTTCCATTTTATACCATCTGGGTTTTTGATAAAGCACAATACGGACAGATTACAGAGCTTTATGCCTATGTGGCTTTGTTGATGGTGTTGCTGACTTACGGTATGGAAACCTCGTTTTTCCGCTATGCCAATCAGTATAAAAATGAAATTAAGAAGGTGTTTAATACCGCTTCGGGGAGTTTACTGGTAACCTCTCTCCTTTTTGTGGTTGTTGTATTGTTTTTCCGCCATCCGGTTGCCGGTTGGATTCACTATTCGGGTCACAGCCAATACATCGTTTATATCGCGTTAATTGTGGCTCTGGATGCTTTTTCTTCTTTACCCTTTGCCCATTTGCGCTTTTTGAACAAAAGCCGGAGGTTTTCGTTTTTAAAAATCCTCAACGTTATAATTAATATCGGTCTGAACCTTGTTTTGTTGATTTTGATTCCAAAACTCATGCCCGAACAGTATCAGCAACTCTGGTTGTATCGACAGGTACCAATGGTGGGACTGGTATTTTTTTCTAACCTCATCGCTTCCTTATCTACCTTATTGTTACTGATTCCCGAACTCCGGGAATTCAGGTTTGAAATAGATAAAACGCTACTTAAAAAACTACTTTCATATGGATTGCCCATATTAATTATTGGTCTTGCCGGAATGATCAACGAAGTGTCAGATAAAATTCTGTTGCGCTATTTTCTTCCGCCCGGTTCACATGTGCAGAGTATTATAGGGGTATATGGCGCCAATTATAAGCTGGCCATTTTAATGATGTTGTTTATACAAATGTTTCGCTATGCGGCAGAGCCCTTTTTCTTTGCGGAGTCGGAAAAAGAAGATGCCAAAGATACTTACAGCAGGGTAATGACTGTATTTGTTGCTGCTACCTGGATGATTTTTTTGCTGGTGATGCTTTTTATCGATGTGTTTAAATATTTTATCGGGCCGGCATTTTGGGTGGGATTGCAAATTGTGCCTGTTGTATTGATGGCTAAATTGTTTTTGGGCGTGTTTTATAACCTCTCGGTATGGTACAAGCTCACCGATAAAACCTTGTACGGAGGTGCGGTTGCTATTTTTGGCGCTGTTATAACCATTGTTCTCAATGTTGTGCTGATCCCAAAATACGGTTACGTGGGTTCGGCATGGGCTAATTTTGCCTGTTATTTCAGCATGATGGTGGTTTCGTTTATCTGGGGAAGAAAAATATTTCCGGTTCACTACCAATGGCGAAAACTGTTCCTGTTTTCGATAGTGGCTGTTCTGTTTTATTTCATCAGTGTTTATCTGAAACCGTTGGGTACAGAGGTTAGTCTTTTGGGTGGAGCTGTGCTTATGATGCTCTATGGCGTGATGATTTGGTACAATATAAAAAGCGAGCTCAGGCCTCAAAATACAACACACCGGATTTCCTAAAGATTCTTTAACAAATCCATGTGCACACATTTTCAGTGCAATGGGCAATTTTATATATTTTTGAGGTTTATTTTATCTGAAGACATCGTTCAGATGAAAGCCTGATTACTCAGTGAAAAGCTTATGAAGATTAAAATTGTAAACCGTTCGAAACACGAACTTCCCCAATATGCAACAGAAGCCTCTGCCGGTCTCGACCTGAGGGCAGATCTGGAAACACCGGTAACAGTGAAACCCTTGCAACGGGTTTTGGTTCCCACCGGATTGTTTATAGAATTACCGGTTGGTTTTGAAGCACAGGTTCGTCCACGCAGCGGACTGGCAGTGAAACACGGGATTACCGTACTGAATAGTCCGGGCACCATCGATGCCGATTACCGGGGAGAAATCAGGGTTATTCTGGTTAACCTTTCGGAAGATATTTTTGAAATCAACGATGGGGATAGAATTGCTCAAATGGTGATTGCCCAGCATATTCAGGCCGATTGGGAAGAAGTGGACGTGTTGAACGAAACAGTACGTGGTGCCGGAGGTTTCGGACATACCGGAGCACAGTAAAGATTAAAACAAAACAAGAATGAAAAATTCAGGAATAAAATGGCTTTTTGCCGGAGCCCTTATGGTAGGTCTTGTTTCGTGTCAAAGCATGAAACAAACCAGTAGGGTAAGCAATGGGCTCAGTCAGCAACAACAATATGAAGAAGCAGATCTCTTTGCAAAGGCTGTTACGTTTAAAGAAACCGGAAATCTGAAAGAAGCAGACAGTTTATTTCAAAAGGTTCTTAAACTTAATCCTCAAGATCCGGCAGCTAATTTTGAGGAGGGAAAGGTTCTGATTGGTTTAGGAAACCCGGATAGTGCGCTTAACTATGCTAAAAAAGCAGTTGAAATTGATTCGACCAACATCTGGTACAGGCTGTTGTTTGCCAATCTTTCCAAGGTAAACGGAAAATATACGGATTATGTCAGCACGTATCAATATCTTGTTAAACAGCGACCCGAAAGCGAGCGTTTTGCGGAGGACCTTGCTAACGCCTATTATTTTGTGGGGGATTACAAAAATGCGGTTCAGGCTTATTTAAATCTTCAGTCGTTGATGGGGGCCAATGATTTACTTTCTCAGAAAATTGCGGGACTTTACGTACGACTAGGGGAAAAAGATCTGGCACTTGCTGAATATGAAAAGCTGATCAAATCGAATCCTGATGATGAACGTGCCTATGCTTTGCTGGCTGAGTTTGCTTCAAAAAACGGGTTCACAGACAAAGCAGAATGGGCTTATCATAAAATTATTGAAATTAGTCCCAACGATCCGTATGTACATATTTCGCTGGCCGACTTTTACAAAAAACAAGGCAAGGATGAGTTGTCTTTTGAAGAGCTGAAAAGAGGTTTTGCTAATCCAAAACTCGATGTGAACACAGAAATTAATCTGCTGGCTGCCTATTATTCTGGAAATCTTACTTCAGAACAAACCAGGCAGGCGCTGGAATTGTCTGAGATTATTAAAGAAACCCATCCTGAAGAGTCTTTGGCTAAAGCGTTTTATGCCAGTATGTTGTTTCAGAATAAAAAGTATAAAGAAGCGCTTCCATTGCTATTAAAGGCTATTGAAACCAATCCAAACAATTATGCTTTGTGGGAACAAACACTGTTTACCTATATGAACCTTCAGGACTATAAAAACCTGAAAACCGAGTCGGAAAAAGCCATTAATAGCTTTCCGGATCATCCCATTCCTTATATGATGGCGGGAATTGCTTCTTTTCAGCAGAAAAAGTATAAGGAAACAATTAAGTTTTTAAACAACGGAAAGGATTTGGTTTCCGGAAATCCTGCTTTGCTGGACCAGTTTTATTCCACGTTGGGAGATGCGTATCATGAGTTAAAAATGATCAAAAAGGCTTACGAAAGTTATGATCAGGCACTTCGGGTTAATCCTGATAATTCTTTCGTGTTGAATAATTATGCCTATTACCTTGCAGAAGACAAAACCGATCTGGATAAAGCTGCTACTATGGCTGCCAAAGCAGTAAAACTGGATCCTTATAATCAGAATAATCTGGATACTTATGCATGGGTATTATATCGTCAGAAGAAATATGAACAGGCTCTGGAATGGGAAAAAAAGGCAATAGCTAATGGTGGCGATACGAGCGGTATTGTATTGGAACATTACGGCGATATTCTTTATCAATTGGGAAAACATAAGGAAGCATTGGTTTATTGGAAAAAGGCTAAAAAGTTTAAAGACTACAGTAAACTATTGGATAAAAAGATTAAAACGGGGAAACTTTATGAATAAAAGCAAAAAATCTTTTCTGTTGTTATTTTTATTGGCCGGTTTTTTGGCTTCACTTTCTTCGTGTTCCTCTTCACGAAAATTGGTTTCGCGTTCGGAGCTGAAGAAGAAAAGCTTTTCGGTATTGTATAAAAACATGGAGGACAATCAGGCAAAATATGATTATCTGAGCGCCCGCATGGTTATGAGCTTTCAAAAGGACGGGAACAAGGCAATTTCTCTCAAGGGTTGGCTTAGAATGAAAAAAGACAGCTTAATCTGGCTGAGTATTGTTCCCGCAATGGGTATTGAGGTGGCCAGAGCTGAAGTAACACCCGATTCGCTGAAACTCATCAACAGGATGAATAAATCCTTTTTCCTGGGTAATTTCAGTTTAATGGATAGTTTGCTGCATACTTCGGTAGACTATGATGTGGTTCAGTCGTTATTGATGGGAAACGATATCAGTGGTTATCAGGTTCAGAGCTCTCAGGCCGGAATTGAAGGAAATGATTACGTACTGGTGATTAAAAGCAGAAAAATGATTCGAACCGACCTATTACCCGAACGTGGAGAAGGTTCAGAACTGATTCAAAAAATCTGGCTGAATCCTGATAATTACCGGCTCAGAAAAGTGGACATGATTGAAAAAAATAAAGGGCATAAGGAAAACCGGATTCAGGTTTTTTACGACTCCTACCAGGAGGTTGGAGGTCAGCTGTTTCCTGAAAATATGAGGATCGTGTTTTTTTCGAAACCCAAAGCCAATATTACAATCACATTTAAACGAGTAGAGCTGGAAAGCTCACTTAGTTTTCCATTTGTAATTCCGAAAAATTATAAAAAACTCAGCGTTGCCGGATCATGACAGAAAATAAAAAACATATTGTTTTTTTAGTTCTTGTGATCACGCTGGGGTTGCTTTCCGGAATTCCCGTTCAGGCACAAAACAGTCTGGAAAAGCTGAAACAAAAAAGAGCGGATCTTGAAAAACAGATCAATTATACCAATCAGTTGATTTCAAAAGTAAGTTCAGACAAGAAAAATACATTGTATTCTTTGCGATTATTGAACAATAAGGTTCAGAAACGACAAGAACTTTCGGCTACATTGAAAAAAGAGGTTCTGATTATTTCTGACACCATCGATAATCTGCAGATTGATTTAAAAAAGCTGAACCAGCGATTGGATCAGCTGAAAACGGAATATGCGCGAATAGCTGAATTTGTTTACAAACACAACAGCCCCTACACGCGTTTGGCATTCCTTTTTGCATCCAGCGATATCAACCAGGCTTATCAGCGGCTTCGTTATTTATCCGAAATATCGGCTTATATCAGAACAGAAGCCGACAGAATTGAAGCTCTGGAAAAACGAAAGGGGCAAAAAGTAGTGCTTTTAAACAGCCGGGTTACTGAAAAAAAGCAGTTGCTTGATCAGGAAGTTTCACAGCTTTCGTTGCTTGAACTGGAACAAAAACGGAAAAACCAGTTGAAAAGCAGTTTGCAAAACAAGGAAAGCCATTTGCGCAGTCAGCTAGCCGATCAACGCCACGAATCGAGTGAGTTAAATAAAAAGATACAGGCTATTATTGCTAAGGCCATTGCGGATAAAAATAATGTTAATTACCCGGAAACTCCTGCGGGAGCCAAGCTTTCATCCTCGTTTTATGCCAGCAAAGGAAAGCTTCCGTGGCCTGTTTCCAATGGTATTGTGTCACAAACTTTTGGCGTGCACAATCACCCTGTAATTAAACATGTCAAAATCAGAAACAACGGAATCAATATTTCCACTTCAAAGGGGTCTGATGCACTGGCGATTTTTCCGGGTACAGTTGTAAGCGTTGTGCCCATTACGAACACAAACATTGCTGTAATTGTTCAGCATGGAAGTTATTTTACGGTTTATTCTATGTTGGGACGCTCCTTTGTTAGAACCGGAGATAAGATTAAAGCAGGCCAGAAACTGGGCGTCATTCACACGTCGCTTCAGGGAGATACCGAGCTCCATTTTGAGCTTTGGAAAGGAAAGCAGTTTCAAAATCCTGCCAGTTGGTTGTCAACACGATAATCTATTCTTCGGACTTTTTTCTTAAGTATTCCAGCTTTCTTTTCAGTTCATCTCTCGCGTAAACATAGTCGCTGTAATCCATTTTGCTTTTGGTCTCGTTGAGCGTTGCAAATCCATCCTGGCATGCGTTAATTGCCCCGTGAAGGTCTCCATGTTTTTCCAGCACACGAGCCTTTTGAAGATACAGTGAATAGGAAAAATAGTTGTCGGGATAGAGACGAATACCCCAGTTGATTACTTTCAACGCCTGATCGGTTTGGTTTTCTTCCAGCAAAAAGTCAACAAATTCGTTGTTGATGATATCAATACCCGGCATATAGTCGTAGCCCAGCATCAGTTCTTTTTGTTTGTAGAATGCTTTGATTTTGTTCAAAAAACCTTCTTTACTGACGACGAACTGTTCTTTCTGCAACTGCGTGGGAGGAAAGTAGAGTTTCTGATATGCAGCAATTGCCATCGGTAAAGACCTCTGGGGCGAGAATAAATGATCGCAGTTTACTAACGAATCGTAAGTAAAAGGAAAGTTGATGTAATGGTTTGCCCGAACCACGGAATCCAGTTGCAGGATTCCTGGCTTAAATGTGTTCTCCAGTCCGATATCTCCCACAGAAACATAGAGGAACCTGTTGATTTCAGACTGTTTCGGATATTTCAGTTCAAAAGTTTTGATCAGTTGCTTTTTGCCGTATTCGAGGTTAGGGCTGAATAAAAAATAGGCATTAAATAAATCTTTGTTAACAGCCAGGGCGTACATCATCAGACTTCCTCCCAGCGAATGTCCGATCCCAACCTTGTCGCCACTCACATTGTAATTCTTTCTGATAAAGGGAAACAATTCTTTTTCCAGAAAATTTAAATAAGCATCCGCTTTTCCATAACCATAGGTTTTAAACAAATAACGGTTCAATGTTTTGGGATCTGTGGTTTGGGGGGTAAATTCTTCAGACCGATGATTATCAGAATTAATTCCTACCACAATAAACGGTGGAAAGTTATGATATAAATCCAGGTTAGTATAGGCAAAATTGGCAATCACCAGGTCGAATAACTTCGACGAAACACTTCCGTCCAGTACATACACCACGTTGAATTTCTGATCCTGCTGCGGATTATAATCTTCATAAGGTGCAGAAGGAACATAGATGTTTATTTTTTTGTTATATCCCAGATACTTGGAATATAAGGTTTCGGTAATAACATTTTGTTTGTATGATTGAGCCCGGGTCGTACCGAATACCAACGCTAAAATAAAAATCAGTGAAAGCGCTATTTTTGTTTTCATGACAATGAAATTTAGTCAAATACAAAAATAAGCACAACCAACGAAACCTGTTCCCAAAAAACCTGTAACTCTTTTCAATAATTGTATAACACTTTTGCCTGAAATCAAGGATAGTTTTGTTGTCGGATTGTTAAACAGATGAAAAGAAAAGTCTTTCGGAAAGTTTGTCTTTTTCATAATGAACTTTCCGAAAGACTTTATCTATAGAAATAAATATGTGTTTTCTCAGTTTTTTCCAAACAATCGATAACTTAAAATAAGCTGAGCAGAAGAAAAAGAGCGATTCGCAAAAACAGTAGTCGGTGGCTGATCAGAAGGATAAGAAGTAGTTCTGGCATACCAACTGAGATCTGTTTCTATTACTATGCCAATTTGAAATCCTTTTCCTAATCTGTATGTATAGCCCGCCTGAGCACTGGTAAAAACAGGGTTTTGATCGTTAGACAACCCCCCGAATGTTCCATAGGACATCAAATTGAAATGGGTTGCCAGTCCAACATTAAGAACAGAACGATGGCTCTTACCTGGCGACCATAAAAAGTTGAATGGAATTTTAATGGATTCTGAATGCCAATTTGGAAGTTCTCCGGTTGGAGTAGAAAAACCCACAGGGAGTCCGTCTGTTTTGCTATACTGATACCCAACGCCGGTACCAAAACCGATTTTTTGATTTATAAAATATTCAACATTGATTCCTCCTTGAAAAGTATAACCCGCGTTTCCATACGTTGTTTTACTGTCTTTCAATCGAAAATAGGTAACCTGTTTTTCTTGATTTGCTGTTTCATGAGCAGGGCCACCACCGGCAAAGAAATTTACCGACCATTGCGCTGTTGACCAGAAGGGCAGACATACGGTAAAAATAAAAAGTAATGTTCTGATTTTTTTCATAATGTTTGGTTTAACGTTCATAATTAATTTCGGCAGAGTAACCAAATAATCCTAGAAATCTTAAAAGAGGAATAAAGGATTTTTAATTGCCTATATAAACCTAAACAAAATATGGGTTTATGTAAATTAAGTTAATAAAACAGAAAACTTCATAGTAGGATTCAACTATTGAATTGAATTTCTTTTCTTTGCCGCTTGTTCCAAAATAGAAGTTATCGCATGGGATTGACTGAATATCTGGCAAATCATATCATTGAATTCATCGAAGCAACGGGCTATATCAGCATTTTTATTTTAATGATGATTGAAAGTATGGCGCTCCCTATTCCGGGTGAAGCCATCATGCCTTTTGCTGGATTTTTAATTGTTCAGGGCAAATTTACCTGGACAATGGTTGTTTTGGTCAGTACGATGGGTAGTATTGCCGGTTCTTATATTTCATACCTCATTGGGAAATATGGCGGAGAGCCTTTTTTTGAGCGCTACGGAAAATATTTTCTGGTTAAAAAAAATCACCTTGATCTCACCCATCGTTTTTTTAACAGATATGGAGGTATTACCATTTTCTTCAGCCGTTTTATTCCTGTAGTACGACATCTTATTTCCATTCCTGCCGGTATGAGCCGGATGAAAATGCCCGCCTTTATTTTTTATACAGCACTTGGCGCTGCCATCTGGAATTCTTTTCTCACCTATCTGGGCTTTGTTCTAAAACAAAACTGGGATGAAATCATGAAGTACGGCCATTACATTGATATTTCTATGGTCGTGGCCTTTGTTTTGGTTGTTGTTGTTTTTGTCTGGAGACAGGTTAGCATTAAGAGAACGTAAGGTTTCCCAAAATATTAAAGGGCCTTTAAAAAAACATAGAGATTAAACGGTTTTTTATACTTTTGGGATCAAAAAAGCATGAAACCAACTTCATTTCGTTATCTCATCCTTTTAGCCATATTATTATCGGGGTTCTTATCAGAAGCACACGGTTGGAAAAAAGATACAACCGTTTATGTGGTTGCTGATAAAATGCCCAGTTTTCCTGGAGGAGTTCAGCTGCAAAACCAGTTTCTGTCAGCACATTTAAAGTATCCTGCTGAAGCCGTTAAGAATGGTATTTCCGGTAAAGTTTTTGTTTCATTTATAGTAGAAAAGAAGGGGAACATTTCTCATATTAAAGTAGTTAGAGGAATTGGATATGGGTGTGACAAAGAAGCAGAAAGAGTAGTTTCTGAAATGCCCTTGTGGGAACCGAGAATATTGAATAAGAAACCGGTTCGTATGAGAGTAACACTGCCATTTATATTTAACTTACAGCCTGAGGATAAGGTTTATACTCAAGCTGATCAGTATCCGGTTTTTAGTAATCGTGAACCGATGGAGTCCTTCATAAAAAGAAATATGCGTTATCCTGAAGGAATGTTTAAAAACAAGGTTATTGATACGGTCAATGTTTACTATATTGTTGAGCCTGACAATCAAATTTCTCATGTTACAGTCCGTAAAAACCAAGACAGCCTGAATGCTTATGATTATGAAGCAATAAGACTGGTTAAAGGTCTTACTGTTGTTCGCCCGGCTTATATTAAGCAATATCCTGTCCGATTAATGCTTTATTTACCTGTTGTTTTCAATTATAAGGAAGCCGACACCACAGGAGCATCACTCACTGATGTTCAGTATGATGGAAAGAAACTTGCGTATTATAATACTGGTCCGATCTTTACTTTAGTAGAAAAAAAGCCCAGTTTCCCAGGAGGTGATAAGGCGCTTATGCAGTATTTGGCAAGTCATATTACTTATCCTCAAGATGCAAGAATTAAAAATATACAAGGGCGTGTGTTTGTAAGTTTTGTTGTTGAGGCTGATGGTTCTGTATCTCATGTTCATGTTCTGAGAAGTATATATCCGTCACTTGATGCCGAAGCATGTTACGTTATAAAACATATGCCCAAATGGCAACCCGGAATGCAAAAAGGGAAAAATGTAAGAGTAAACTTTACTTTACCAATCAATTTTGCAATAAAATAGTTTTTCGAATCCTGAAAGAATTAATTTTCATCAAGCGTTGTAATTTTTCGGAACGGCAAATAACTACTTTTGCATCATGACAACAAAAGTGCATATTTCGGAAGAAGGAAGGTTCTGGGAACCGGAAAAATTTCCCCTTATTATAGCGGGTCCTTGTAGTGCCGAAACTGAAGAACAAGTGTTGAAAACAGCCCATATGCTGGCAAAAATTCCTTCAGTAAAAGCCTATCGTGCAGGAGTGTGGAAACCGCGTACTCGTCCTGGCGCTTTTGAGGGACTGGGTGAAAAAGCATTACCCTGGTTGCAAAAAGTGAAACAGGAAACCGGACTGAAAACAGCAGTCGAAGTAGCCAAACCCGAACATGTTTCGCTGGCCTTAAAATATGATGTAGACATTTTATGGTTGGGTGCGCGCAGTGTGGTAAGTCCGTTTGTAGTACAGGAAATTGCTGAAGCCTTGGAAGGCTCTTCTGTAACCGTGATGGTGAAAAACCCGGTTATCCCTGATTTGAACCTGTGGGTTGGTGCTATCGAGAGAATTTACAGTGCCGGCATAAAAAACATCATGGCCATCCATCGCGGATTTCATTATTTTGAAAAATCTCCTTTTCGCAATGCTCCCATGTGGGAAATTCCCATCGAACTTAAAAGACTGATGCCTCAGCTTCCGATTGTGACTGACCCGAGCCATATTGCCGGCCGTCGTGATTTGTTGCAGCAAATCTCACAAAAAGCGCTTGATTTGGAAATGGATGGGTTGATGATTGAATCGCACGAAAACCCCGATTGCGCTCTTACAGATGCGGCACAGCAAATAACACCGGAAAGTCTGGCTAAAATGTTGGGAGATCTGGTATTGCGCCAAAAAACAGGGACGCCTGATTTTCAAAGTCAGCTGGAAAAACTCCGTACAGAAATCGACAAACTGGACGGGGAATTGTTGCAGATTCTGGCCAAAAGAATGGAAATTACCGATGAAATAGGAGCGTATAAGCGGGACAATAATATTACCGTATTACAGATGAAACGCTGGGCTAATATTCTGAGCGATCGTTTGTCAATTGGCACTCATTTAGGCCTTAATCAATCTTTCCTTGAAGATATGCTGCAACTGATTCACAATGAATCTATTCTACGTCAAACGCAAATTCTGAACAATAAAAAAGACGGAAAATCATCAAAGGATTGATCAGTTTCTACTCACTAATCACCACTCACTATTCAAGGAAGTTACATCCAGTGCTTCTTCTTGAAATAGGCAACCATAATACCTACCAGTACAACCATAAAGCCGGTAAGAAACCAGAAGGCAGCTCCCTGATCCTGTAAAGGAAGGTGAACATTCATTCCGTAAAGGCCTGTAAGGAAGGTCAACGGAAGAACCACAGATGAAATCAGGGTCAGAATCTTCATGATTTCATTGGTTTTGTTGGTCTGCATTGAATCAAAAGTTACGGAAAGCCCTTCAATCAACTCACCGTAATCTTCGGTCATATCCCACATTTTGTTGTAGTAGTCGAGGATGTTACCCCAGTAGTCTTCCATGTTGTCGGCAAAACCTTCAATATTCCCTGATTCAAACTGGTTGAACACCCTAAGCTGCGGTTTAAGCATGGTGTTCAGCATGATTATGTTTTTGCGGGTAATGGAAAGCCTTTCGATAATAGTTTCAGACCGGTTGCTGAACAGCTCACGATTGATTAACTCAAGCTCTAACCCTACTTTGCGCAGAAGATACACGGTCTGGGTCATGAGTTTTTCAAGCAAAACATACAGTAAAGCATCCGAGGTTCCCACTTCAAAAGCCTCGCCCCTGTTTTCCTGTTGTTTGGCTTCTTCAAACAGATTGTCTACTGCCCAGTGCGATTTTCCCACGGTAATAATAAAATCCTCACCCCAAAAGATTTTTACTTCCTTAGGCTTAATAAAACGGTTCTGCTTATCGAAATTGGGAAAAGGAAGGATTAGAAAATAATAATCCTCATAAACGTCAATTTTAGGACGCTGATTGGACTGACGACAGTCTTCAAGGTCAAGGGTATGAAAATGAAAATGGCTTTCAAGATGGTTTAAATCCTGTTCGGAAGGGATGGATATATTATGCCATTTGAGCCGACCACCTAATTTTACTGTTTCGAGCATAGGCCTTCCTCCTAATTTTTAACTCAGGAAATTCCTAAGGGTTAAACTTTTCATTTGCCACGCAAAAGTAAGGTTTTTCGGCGAAACAGAAAGCGTCTTCCTGTTTTCCTTTAAAAAAACAAGAGGTTAAGGATCAAAAGGACATTACCTGTCCTTGTTTTGTGGTTGGTAAACAGGTTTCCAGTGAAAGGTTTTCAGCAGATGACGAATATCTCCTTTGATAAACTGAATAACCGGTTGCAACGAATCGTTGTTGGGAACCACCCTGAAATACAAAGATCCCCGCAAAAAATGCTGTGTACTGTCGGTGAGAATAAACTGATACGGAGAAGCTACGCCATTGCCTTCAATGTCGTAAGCCAGTCCATAAAGGTTTCTGCCGGGATCAATAATTAAACTATCGTTGATGGCATTGGCTTTGGGAATATGCTTTACAACCATTTTTCTTGCATCCTCAAGATACTTTGTCAGGTTGTTGTGTATGTTTTTGTAGCTGATATGAATGGTGGCTTTAAACTTAGGATAATCGATATTGATCCAGTATTTTTCTTTTGGCGAATAAGGATCTTTGGTAATGTACGCATAGGTTGGGTACTGAAAGCTATAGGGAAATGTTGTGTCAAAATTCTGATAGCTGCGTTGAGGTAAAGCGATACGAAAATAACCACTGGGCTTGGGAGTGGACTGCGAACCACAGGAGATAACTGTTGCCGCAATAATTACAAGCAAGATCAGATTAAGAATTCTTTTATGCATTGTCTTTTCTTTGGCGCAAAACTACTTTAACCTGATTAATTTTTCGCTTGTCGGAGTCGGTAATTTCAAATTCAAAAGGGTAAAGCTCAAATCTGTCTCCCGGCTTTGGAATTACCCCTTTTATTTCAAGAATCATGCCGCCTAATGAGTCGGCTTCTCCCCTGTAATCTTCAAAAAAATCATCGCTAACGGAAAGTACCTTGCATAAATCGTTTAGCATAATCGAAGCTTCGAAGATCCAGGTTGAAGCGTTGAGTTTTTTATAACGGGAGCTATCATCATCTTTATCAAATTCGTCGCTGATTTCCCCCACAATTTCTTCCAGCACGTCTTCCATGGTAATAATTCCTGAGGTTCCGCCGTATTCATCTACCACAATGGCCATGTGGATTTTTTTCTGACGAAACTCCTGTAGCAAAGCGTTCACTTTTTTGTTTTCAGGAACGAAGAAAGCCGGACGTATGAGCGTTTTCCATTCCGGATTATCCTGGCTCAGCAAAGGAAGTAGGTCTTTAATGTATACGATGCCCCTGACCTGATCAAAGGATTCTTTATATACCGGAATGCGCGAGAATCCCGATCCGATCACCGTTTGAATTAATTCGGAAAAAGGAGTGCTGATTTCCACTGAAGTAACGTTAACCCTTGACCGCATCAGTTCGCTGGCTTCTTTTTCTCCAAACGTCGCAATTCCTTTCAGAATCATTTTTTCTTCTGCCGGGGTAGTCTCTCCCACGGTAAGGTCGATGGCGTGGGAGAGATCGCTCAGGCTTACTATTTCCTGTCGCTTAGCCATTCGCCTGTCAATAAAAGAAGTGGACTTTACCAGAACCGTGCTCAGAGGTTTGAAGATAATTAATAAAACAGCCAGCGTTTCTGCCATTAATGTGGAAAAGAAAATAGGATTTCTGTTTGCGTAAATCTTGGGAAGGATTTCTCCGAAAATCAATAGAAATGAGGTAACCACTACAATCTGGATCACAAAAGTAAGCACCGGATTTTGAGAAAAATTAAACAACAATGCTGTAAAAAATGAAGAGATGACGACAATGCCCACATTGATAAAGTTGTTTGTGATCAGTACAGTGGCCAGAAGTCGTTTGGGGCGTTCACGCAAAGCGATGACTTTTTTTCCTTTTTTTCCTTTGTGTTTGAGTTTTTGAAGATCAGAAGGCTGTAAGGAAAAAAATGCTGTTTCTGATCCGGAAATCAGTCCGGAAAACAGCAACAACAGGAGCAGAATCAGTAGAGTGATGATTGCTTCCGTTGAAAAGCCCTTGTAAAAGCCACTGCTTAACAAAACGGATAGTAGGTGAGGGTCAGGATCTATTTCAATTGCTTCCAAAACAACAGTTTTCGTTCAGAATATGGAGCAAAAGTAATAGAAAATTTAAAATGGAACCGTTAGATAAAGTAAAAGCAGGAAATTTCCTGCTTTTGAATGATATTGTTTTTTCTGCTTTTTGTTTAAAACGGTAGATCATCCTCACCCGATTCGTTGTGTAAATCAGCTTCTGATGGTGGTTCCTGATAGCTTTGTCCGCCTGAAGCAGCGCTGTTATCGTACCCTTCGCTGGAACGACGGTTTAAAATATTTATTTTTTCTGCCTGAATTTCTGTGATGTAACGATCGCTACCGTCTTTGTCGGTATATTTTCTGGTTTTAATCTTTCCTTCAATGTAAACAAGGTCGCCTTTGGCAAAATTCTTTTCAGCCAAAAAACGGTAGCCTGTTATGTTGTGCCACTCGGTTTGATCTACCCAGTTGTTGTCTCTGTCGCGGTAGCTTTCTGTAGTAGCCAGTGTGAAACTGATTTTTTTGTTTCCGTTATCAAAGGTAAAAGTGTCGGGGTCTTTTCCAATGCGCCCGATTAACATCACTTTGTTTAGTCCTGCCATGTTTCTATCTTTTTAAATAATTTATTTCCCGGTCGTGAAAATACCGAACAATTAACTGAGGAACAGGGTAGTTGTTAATTTCAGATCGGGATACCAAAGATAAAGAATTTTTCTCCTTCGGAGTTAATGGTTTTTCAGAAAAAACAGGAATAAAGACCGCCTCAATTTTCAGATGAGTTAAACGATGCTCATAAATGGTTGATGGGGTTCCAACGGTGCTGTTTTCGGGAGTGAACCAACCCTCTTTTTTTGCCAGAGTCAAAGCCTCAAGCGGATCGTTTAGCTGTTTGTCGAGCGTAATGGAAGGAAAATCGTAGAGATTTTTCCAGATGTCGTTGTCGCCCCGCTTGCGCAGAATATAAAATTCATTATTCTTATCTTTTTGCCGGATAACGAAATAATAAAAATACCGGTTCCGGACAATAACCTTGTTTTTCTTTACAGGCAGTTCAGAAACTTTTCCTTTGGAAAAAGCAAAACACTGTGTGTTGAAAATACATTCAGAGCAGTTTGGACTTTTAGGAACACATTGCAAAGCCCCAAACTCCATCAGTGCCTGGTTAAAATCCGCAGGGTTCTCATCCGCCATCAGTTCATGAGCCAAAGATTTGAATTCTTTGTGTGCCTTTCCGGTTTGAATGGGTGTTTCGATGCCATACAACCGAGACAAAAACCGGTAAACATTGCCGTCTACCACCGGAGTTTTTTCGTTGAATGCAATGGAGGCAATAGCTGCTGCGGTATAATCACCTATGCCCGGCAAGGTTTTTAGTTCTTCAAAAGTTGAGGGGAACCTGCTATTATAGTTTTCTAAAATAATTTTTGCTGCTTTCATCAGGTTGTCGGCGCGGTTATAATAACCGAGTCCCTGCCAAAGCCGATACACTTTTTCCTTAGAAGCTAAGGCTAAAGAGTGTACATCAGGAAATTCTCTGACGAACTTAAGGTAATAATCCAATCCCTGGTTCACACGGGTTTGCTGAAGGATGATTTCAGATAACCAAATATTATAAGGATTACGGCTATGCCGCCAGGGTAAATCTCTTTTGTTTTTTTGAAACCAATCGGTCAATGCCCTTCCAAAACTGTTGCTCATCAAATGAAAATACTTAATAAAGAAATAATTAGGGCAAAAAAAACAAAAAAAATGAAGTGTTTTATAAAAAACTTATTAATTTTGTCGCCCGAATTAAAAAACTAATTTCAAATACATTAAAAAGTTAGAATCATGACAAAAGCAGAGATTGTAGCCGACATTGCCAA
>JAFGXS010000046.1 GCA_016936505.1 Bacteroidales bacterium
ATATGTTCTTCAAATTTAAATTTTTAGTCAGTCAAAATATGTCGCTGATTTTATGCACTGTAGTTTTTTTAAACATTGCAGGTAACGGTCGAGTGTAGCAGTAGTAAGGGATTGCGGGCTTCAACCTTGTCCACCGACACAAATTTTTATGCGGGGCAGAATGCTTGATTTATCACTGAAACCCTTATTACTGCTACACTTTGTTAGCCACCGTTTATATTCATTATCAGTATTATAGTTATTGTCAGATTTATTATAAATGCTGTCATTGTTACCGTATAGATTAATTTTAACAGTTTCCCCAATTTACTTACTTTTCGGTCAATTGTCTTAAATGCTTCTTTTCTTTCTTTGTCGTAGTCAGGAATAAGGTCTCCATTTCTGAAACGATTTATAAACGAAGGAATAAAAGTCGGTTCGTTAGTAAGTTTAGGTTTTAGTTTGGTTTTAAGGTCAAAAAGCAATTCCAGTTTATGTGTATGCAAGTTTGCCAAAAATGATTTCTTTTGTTTTTCATAATTTGTGTTTACGATTTTATATGCAATCAGCATTATAACTGAAAAAGCAAAGATTATTTTCTCCGCTAAAAATAATTCTTCTTTAAAGCAAAGGTTCGTAATTGTCTTATAATTTTGAATGCAAATACCGACAAAAAGAGTTGTTAATGCAAGTATCCAATTCAATGTGTTAGATTTTTCTGTAGAAATTTTGCTATCAATTTCTTCTGTCTTTTCTAACTTTTGAAAAGCACTCTCTACCAATAATTTTAAATCAATGTCTGATAATTCTTTTTCTATCATAACAATAATCCTAATAGTAATAAACCTAATAGAAGCCAACCTGAACCAACTTTTGTAGTTTTCTTTTCAAGTTCTGTATTAACAAATTCTTTTCCTGCAATATTCCCAACCTCATATTGCACGATATATTTACCTTTTGGCTCACTTTTCAATTTTTCTTTCAATTTAATTTGAATGTCTTCGTCAGGCGGAAACGACTTAAATTCAACCTCACCCGATTTTATTTTTACAATCGTAATGCCCTTCGCATAGTCAACTTTTATATTCGGGAAAGTAGCTTCTGTCATTACTTCGTAACCTTGAATTTTAATTGTTGGAATTTTGACCGAAATCGAATTGAAAAGGCTACACGAATAATCTGTGCCTGAAATAAGTTTTATTTCTTTAGTTTGCCTAACATCATATGAGCCAGCTTCTATATAATAACCATAATCAACACTTTCTCTGCTATGGTCTTCAAGTTTATAATATGCAGTATATGTATTTGTAAAACGATACTTTTTCTCATTGCCATTTGCAAGGTCGGTAAATGAAGGAATACTACTTGAACGGTAATAACTTGAGGATTTTTGAAAATAGTCAGCAATATCACTTTTAATTTCGCTGAAAGTTTCATTGTACAACGAAATATTATTTTCCTTTAAATCATACGTTTTCGATTTTATTTCTTTCTGCAATTCCTTTTCTTTTTGTCGGGCAAGTTCCTTTTTATTCTCTTCTTCTTCTTTCTGGTTAATCTTTGCTTGTATTGAATTTTTAATATTGCTTGGTAATAAATCAGTGTCGGTTTCACGCCACTCTACGGTTGCATAACCATTTTTGGCAAGATAAAGTTTTGAATAATTCTTATAGTCATCCGAAAAATAATATTCGCCAATTTTCATATTACCGTATGAGTTGTCATAGGAAGTTTCAAGTTTCTCTAAAGAAACATCTTCATATTGTGTCAGGACATAAGCTAACTTGCCATATTCCATCATATAATACTTGCAAAAGTTTGCAGACATTCTAAAATCAATTAGGTATTGATTTGCCCAACACTGAATTACTTCTGTTATTTGTCCATTGTAATAGTTTACGTCCCAAGTAACATTATTTCCCTTTGAATTTCCGTAGGTGTCGTAACCCGTTCTCTGTCTGGTTGACCACTCAATTAGTTGTTTAACATCTTTGGCATCTTGTCCGATTTCAATTGTCTGTGATTTTAATTGACCGAAGCCTAAAACCAAAACTGTAAAAATTAATAGTCTATTCATTGCTCTGTCTTTTTTTTAATGGTGGCTAACTCCTTTTACCCGTACTAAAGGTACGCAATAACACCTATTCAGGGGGTAAATTCGGTAGTTTTTTGTTCTGTTTTTCTCTTTCTGTTATTTCCTTAAAAGCCATATCCAATGGGCTCTGTATTTGCTTTAAATCATAATTGCTTACGTGCGTGTAAATCATTGTTGTTTTTGGGTCGTTATGCCCAAGCAATTCCTGAATATACCTGATATCTACACCTCCCTCAAGCAAATGTGTTGCATACGAATGACGTAAGGTATGCGGCGTTACCCTCTTTCTGATCCCTGCATCCCGGCACGATCTTTTCAAAAACTTTCTTATGCTTTCAGGGCTGTATTGCTCTCCTTCCTTTCCTTCAACAAAGAATTTTTTTGGCAAATATGTATTAAAATAATTCTCCAGTAAAGGCATCATGCTTTCTGCCAAAACAACATACCGATCCTTTCGCCCCTTTGCCTGATATATTCTTACCTGTCTTCTGCTGTAATCAATATCAGCAATCTTCAGGTTAATCACTTCGCTTATCCTTAGCCCGCTGGCATAAATCATAGCCAATGTTGCCCTGTGTTTTAGGTTTTTGGTAGCCCTGAGGATGCCCAGTACCTCTTCTTTAGATAAAACCACTGGCAAAAACCGTGAAGGTCTGGGTCTCAAATCTTCAGCAATTTCAAATTCAAGCTCAGGGCGCATCACCTTAAACTGTTTTATGGCCCCAATAAACTGGCGATGCGTACTAATGGCTTTTTTCTTTGCCGCCAATATATCTTCACAATACTTATCAACATCACGCCCTTCCAAATCGGTGACTTCCTTTTTTGAGTGTTGTAAAAATGAAGATAGAAATGACGTGTAAGTCCCGATTGTACTTTTGCTGTACCTTCTCCCTTCCAGGAAACGCCTGAACCTGCCCGCTTCTTCTTTCCACCTCATCTCAAGTTCCCGTTTTTTAATACCTTCCTGTCCAAAGCTGTAATTCGTTTGGTTATCAAGCTCTGCCACACCATAAAAATGATCATACAGAATATCAAGAACATTGATATGATCGCTAACATACCAGCATTTGTTCGATGCACTCCACATAACACCTTTCAGCGCACGTGTGTGCACAATCAACGCTTCATTATACTTAAAATACAAAGCAACATTATTCAATCCTTTGTGTTTCAGATGCTTTAATATAACCACTGGTAGCGACATGAGCTGACTGGGTTTGTTTGTTTGTCTAAAAGTAATAAAAAAATTAATACTTGCCCGAAGTTTGTAATGTCTTTCTCATATAAAAATATCTCAACAGTAGACAAGCTTACAAATAGACAAAATGACATGGTGTAAGTAAGCTTTATGTCTGATTAATCTTTCTTTTTAAAGATTTTATCAAGCCTGAAAATATGCTATTGATATGTGAAACCTTTTGGGTAAATATTATTGGATCTTCAATGTAATTTAGTCTGTTTGCAATATCCGGTTGTGTCTCGAGTTCTGAAAGAGAGCCCAAAGAAATATATAAACATTGAATGTATTCCCGGGTAGATCTTCTTCCGGCACCTTCGGCAATATTTGAGGCAATTGATATGGCTGCTCTTCGCATTTAACTTGATAACCCGTATTTTTCTTCCGGAGGAAACAATTGGGTAACTCTGTAAACGTCTTCAATTAAATCCATTGATTCGTTGTAGACCTCAAGATCCTTATGGCTTATTATTTCACTCATATTATTAAGGATTTAAATTCCCTTTGTCCCCTTGTTCCCTGTCACTGTATTTCTCTGTCCCTTCTCCCCACAGCTCCGCCACCTCAGTCCCAAAAGCAGGGAATGGCCGGTGTTTAACGAACATCCATTTTGAAGACCATTAAATATAGAAATTGCATAACGCTATGGCAAAAGCAACGTTCAGGCAGTTTTTAAATGTTTATACTTTCCGGGAGTCAACATATAGGGCACGGTTTTCAAAATTTCAGGGTAAATCTAAAAAAAAATTTGGTAAAAACAATCATTTTTTTTCTTCCTGGTGCTCAAAATTAAACCCAAATACCCTCTTCGGGTTACCTCCCTGCCAACAAGGGTACAGGTCCGACCCAGGTTAGGGGTTCCTTCGAAGTTCCTTCGAAGTTAGTTCGAAGTTTCCTCGTAGTTTAAACGGTTAAAATTGAACAAACTACGTTTAAATTATGATTATAATACGTATTTAATTACCATATGTATGAGAGTTGCCCCTTACCTGTACAGGAGATAACACTGTAAAAAGATAAATGAACCGTACAACGAAGTAGTTAATTTCAGTTGCAGAACACTTAACTTATATAGAAAAACAAAAAAAGCCGGAGAACAGGTTGTGTAAGAAAGACAGGTACTTTCCGGTGGTTTGAACCCTCAATTAAACGACAGAAAAAAACAGAGTCGGGTTATTCGCCCTGAATTTGTTTCTGAACCATCTTATGTTCCTGAGAAATCTTAATGCTGTAATCGAGTTCAAAGCCCACCAGTATCATAAGCGAATTATAGTAAACCCAAACCATAAGAATAATCAACGACCCGATAGAACCGTAGAGCAGGTTGTACCGCGAAAAGTTTTCGAAATAAAGTTTCAGCATCAAACCGCCTACCATAAACAATGCAGTAGTCGATACTGAACCTACTGTTATAAACATATACTTTATCGATTTCAGCGTTTTCAGCTGTCCGAAATAGAACAAAATAGAAACACTGAGCATTGTGGTGAGCAGAATAATAAACCAGCGCAGCGACTGCAGCAGCAGTATAGCCCAACTGCTGGCAATAAGTTCGTGATTGATTAACCCGCGAATAAGGTACTCGCCAAAACCCAGCAACGAAAACGAAACAAAAGTAAGCAGCGTAAGGATCAGCATCAACAAAAAAGCCACCAGAAACTGTTTCCACCACGGACGTGTTTCCGGTCGGTGGTAGCTTTGATTAAACCCTTCAATAATGGCATTAACCCCGTTGGTTGCAAAATAAATGGCAGTAAAAAACACAATGGACAACAATCCCTGATGCTGGCGGCTGATAACTTCAACCACAGTACTTTTCACCATTTGAAAAATATTGGAAGGCATTACTTCCGAAACCAGATCGAGCAGGTAAACCTGATAATGATCACTGGTCATAAAAGGAATCAGGGTAAATAAAAACAAGATAAAAGGGATGAGTGCCAGAAAAAAGTTAAACGCAATGGCTGCTGCACGGTAAGTAATCACACCATTATACAGCCCCCTGAAAAAGAATACCAGCACATCGTACAACGGTACACCTCCAAAACCCGGCAGCACTACCTTACGTAACCAAAACCGTGTTCTGATATGCAACCGGTGAAAATACCTTTGTATGCCTGCAATATAACTCATGCCTGTTGCACTGCTTTCATACTTATATCCAAACTTTTTATGCGGTGTGTTAAGGCCCCCACCGAAATATAATCCACACCGGTTTCGGCATAAGCACGCAAAGTATCCTCTGTAATGCCGCCCGAAGCCTCTGTTTCATATTTACCCCCAACGAGTTGCAGTGCTTTTTTCAGGTTCGCAGGAGTAAAATTATCGAGCATAATCCGGTCCACACCGCCTATATTTAAAATAACATCCAGTTCTTCAAAACTGCGCGCTTCAATTTCAATTTTCAGGTTCAGATTATTCTCCGTTAAATAGGCATGAACCCTGTGTATGGCCTGCTCCACACCCCCTGCAAAATCAATGTGGTTGTCCTTGATCATAATCATATCGTACAGGCCGAAACGGTGGTTCTCGCCACCTCCGTGTTTTACCGCAAGCTTTTCCACAATACGGTTGCAGGCCGTTGTTTTACGGGTATCAAGCAGTTTGGTATTCAGTCCGGTGAGTTTCTGAACCAGAAAATGGGTGTATGTGGCTATACCACTCATGCGCTGCAAAAAGTTAAGTGCAGTGCGTTCGGCAGAAAGCATCGATAACGAACTTCCTGAAATTTCCATCAACACATCACCCTTTTCAATCTGTTGACCGTCTTCTTTCAGAATAACCACATCAAGTGTCGGATCTACAGCCCGAAACACCTGGCGGGCCACATGAATTCCGGATAATATTCCGTTTTCCTTGGCCAGTATCACCGACGCTCCAACAGCAGTAACCGGTATGGTAGATTTTGACGTATGATCGCCGCTACCCAAATCCTCATTCAATGCCATACGGATCAACTCTTCCAAACTCATACTATAACTTTTTAGGATTAATCAAAGGGAAATATTTTGAATATCAATTTGCTGCAGCTGGTACTTGCCCTTTTGCGGTGCCAGCATAAAATACAGGTTCCATTTTTTTCTGCCGCTGTGCAGGGTTCCTATGAGAAAGAAATTTTGCCCCGACATGCCCGTATCGCGCAATTCAAACCTGTCGGGTACATTTTTTCCAAAAAAATCTTTTAACAAAGACCGGCAGCGTTCTGCCGAAGTAAGCCCATTGCTTCCCGGAACATGCGCTACCACAAAACCCTGTAGGTATGGGTCGAGAAACGATAAATCTCCAGTAGAACAGGTGCTCACCAAATCCTCTTTCACTCCGTCTTTTCCTTGTTGAAAACCAACTAATAAGAACAAAAGTGCTGCAAATGCAAAAAATTTTCCCTTTATTTTCATGGTTAAATTTTGAACAAAATTATAAAATAATGCCACAGCCATAACATTTCACGCAGATGCAAAGCATTGTTTATAATTTTTTGATATCTGTAAGCAGACCATTGCCACATTTTTTCCAATTTATGTTACATTTGAAAATCAAACCATCGCAGACTTTATTCTGCTGAATTTGATCGCGGGTTCTGATTCAATGCCATAAGTTAAAAACATGATGCAAAAAAATATTTATCACATTCCTTTGCTGCTCTTCGTTTCTATATTGATCCTTACCTCCTGCAACGAGGAAAAGAAAAAGGATGATTCTGAAAAGTTTCAGAACAAACTGCAATCGTTCAACAAAAGCATCAATAAAGTTGACCATACCATTAAGCTGATGGACAGCCTCGAAAAAGAACTCAGCAAGGTAAAAGAAATGCGCGATGCCGGTACCATTTCCGAATCCGAAGCCCAGAAACAAATGGATGCCATCAACAAAACACTGGGCAGAAAAGTTGCCCGCTCAACCAACTATCATCCGGTGAGCACCCTTCCGGGATGGGCTGTACAACTGGGATTATCGGCTCCCACAGGCTTAACCATCGACAGCGACTATTCGCAATCTACCTCGGAAAACAATCCCGACGAAGGCTTTAACTCATTGCTGATGGTGTACAAACCCAATTACGAAACAGCCATGAAACAGGCAGCCATTATTGCTGCCCGCGCCCGCATACCCATGACTCCCGAATACAAAACCATTCGCGAAATGAATGCACAGGCCGGAAAAGACGACATTATTAAGGGAGTAGCCTATATGAATTTTGAACCGGGAGCAGCCAATCAGCCGCAATATGCTATTGCCATTACTGTAAGTGAAAAGGGAGTACTCACCATTAGCGCCACCGACACAAAAAAGATGGAAAATCAATTACAAAAAGGACTCAAGCAAAGTCAGCCAAATTAATTTTCAGAAAGCAGCCTGTTTCCACTGTTTAAGTAAGCTGCCATCACTATTCACTATTCACTAATCACTGAAAAAAAATGAATATCGTACTATCAGGAGCAGGAAAAGGAATCGGAAAAGCAGTAGCTGGAATACTTACAAAACAGGGTCATCAGGTGTTTGTCTTTTCCCGAACCATTCAATCTGATGCCTTAGATCCTAACCTGCACACCTTTTCTTTCGACCTGGGCAACAACGACTACAAGCCACTGATTAATGCGGTTCAATCGGTTTTTAGTAAAGTTGATCTGTTAATCAACAATGCCGGTTTGCTGGTTAACAAACCCTTTATGGAGCTTACCGATGAAGATATCAACCGTAGTTTTGATGTAAACCTCAAAGCACCGGCAAAACTGATTAAAGCATTGGTTCCCATGATGAGCAAACACAGCCACATTGTAAATATTTCAAGCATGGGCGGCTTTCAGGGCAGTGTAAAGTTTCCCGGACTCTCAGTTTACAGTGCCAGCAAAGGAGCATTGTCTGTTTTAACTGAGGCCTTGGCGCTGGAGTTTGAAGATCGCAAAATAAGTGTCAATGCATTAGCCCTGGGAGCAGCACAAACCGAAATGCTGGCTCAGGCCTTTCCGGGTTATAAAGCACCTCTTACTGCTGAAGAGATGGCTGAGTTTATTGCCTGGTTTACCCTGAACGGACACCGGTTCTTTAATGGAAAGGTTTTGCCTGTTTCCATTTCCACGCCGTAATTTTTACCGCTATAAATCCCTTCCAACTTTTTATCAAACGCAAAACCTTCTTACCTTTGTAAGGTCCGGAAAGTGGTTTGTGTAATCAAAGAAACCACTTCTAAATAAAGTTCAAGTGAAGTATATTTTAACCCATTGTGAAAATCAGATTGGTTTTCTCACTTTAAACAACGATCGCAAAAGCAATTCGCTCAACCTGGAAATGCTGGACGAAATTGTCGCCGCTTTTCATGATTTTGAAAAAGAGCAATGCCGTGTTGTTGTTATACGCAGCAATCCCGAAGCCAGGGTTTGGTGTGCCGGTCTCCGCATCGATCAGTTACCCGATGCTGAAAAAGATCCTGTTCCTTACGAATACACCCTGGAAAGAATTCTTAAAAGCGCTGAACATTTTCCCGGTATTGTTATTGCCATGATCAGCGGCAGTGTTTGGGGTGGCGGATGCGAACTGGCTTTTGCCTGCGATATGCTGGTGGCTTCTCCCGAAGCCTCTTTTGCCATCACCCCGGCCAAAATCAGTGCACCGTATAATCCCAACCAGGTCAACCGTGTTTTGCAACGGGTAGGAAGCAATATTGCACTGGAACTGTTTGCCACCGCTGATGTTTTACCTGCTGAAAGAGCATTGCAACTGGGTATTCTGAACCATTTAAAAGACAAAAGTGAACTGGAAAACTTCACCATTAAAATGGCAAAGAAAATAACAGCCAATGCACCGCTTACCGTTGCACTCATCAAAAAACAAATCCACCAGCTGGGCTACAAAACAGTCGAACAACTAACTGATGACAAAGCTACGCGCCAGGCTGTAAAATCAATCTTTTACAGTGATGATTTTAAGGAAGGCAAACAGGCTTTCCTCGAAAAAAGAAAACCAAAGTTCAAAGGGAAATAAATCATGCCCGGACTAATCCATAAATTATTTCCTTCCTTTTTCCCCGCCGAACGGATCAATACGCCATTCAATTACCTGGAAGTAAACAAACTCGACGGACAATGGCTACTGGACTCAAAGCATGTGAATTATTCTTTCGGAACACTGCATCGCGTTTTTCAGGAAGCACTGAACACTTTTATTCCCGATCTTTCTGAAATAAAGGAAGTGCTGATTCTGGGATTTGGCGCCGGAAGCGTGGCCCATATTTTACAAAAAGAAAAGAACTATCAGGGAAATATTACGGGAGTAGAGATCGATCAGCAGGTTATTAAACTGGCCAAAAAATACTTTCATTTGGAAGAAATTCAGCACCTAAAAATTCATATTCAGGATGCTGAAGAATTTGCAAAAGATAGTCAGCAACAATTTGATCTGATTATCATCGACCTTTTCACAGATCATTTGATTCCTGAAAAATTTGAAACTGAAGCTTTCCTGAGCACAGTAAATAGCTTGCTGAGTTCAAAAGGAAAATTGCTTTACAACAGAATGAACAATACTTCATCCAATCAAGTAAAAACCGAAGCTTTTTCTAAAACCTTTCATCAGGTTTTTAAAAATAATTCAGAAGAAAAAACCATTCAACTCAGAAATAAAATCTTTTTTGCACAGAAATGAACGAACGCATTATCAAACATATCGCTGCCGAATTAGCTGTTGAATTATGGCAGGTAAAAAACACACTGGAACTACACGATGGCGGTGCTACCATTCCTTTTATTGCCCGCTACCGTAAAGAAGTTACCGGCAGTCTCACCGATGAGCAAATCATCAAATTACTGGCGTTGCACCAGCAACAAACCGAACTGGAAAAACGCAGGGAGTCGATACTTAAAAGTCTCGAAGAACAAGATATTCATGATGAAGGTTTAATACAGAAAATCAACGAGGCTGAAAACATGAGCCGTTTGGAAGACCTTTACCTTCCCTATCGCCCTAAAAGAAAAACACGGGGTTCTATGGCTATGGAAAAAGGATTGGAACCGCTGGCCAAAATGATTATGTCGGAAAAAATCAACAACCTAACCTCCACCGTTCTTGGCTTCATCGATTCCAAAAATGGAATTAATGATGAAAAGGAAGCGTTGCAGGGAGCCCGCGACATTATGGCTGAATGGTTCAACGAAACCGACTGGATAAGAAGCAGCATTCGTCGATTATTCCAATACGAAGCTCAGATCACATCTACCATAACGAAAGGAAAAGAAGAGGAAGGAGCAAAATACCAATCTTATTTCGACTGGAGCGAACCGGCTAAGAAAGCTTCTTCACACAGAATTCTGGCTATGTTCCGTGGCGAAAATGAAGGTTTCCTGAAAGTGAAAGTCGTCCCTTCTGAAGACAAAGCCTTCCAGCAACTTTCGAATAAAATTATTCGTTCTTACGGTGAAGCTGCCAAACAAAAAGAAATGGCTTTAAAAGATTCTATTGGCAGACTCCTGTTTCCATCTCTGGAAACGGAATACAGAAAAGAGATCCGCGAAAAGGCCGAACTTTCTGCCGTTAAGGTTTTTTCCGATAATCTACGACAATTGCTGCTGGCCCCACCCATGGGCATGGTAAATGTACTCGCCATTGACCCGGGTTTCAGAACAGGCTGTAAGGTGGTTTGCCTCGACAAAAACGGAAACCTGTTGCACAACGAAACGATTTATCCGCATCCGCCACAAAATAAGACCGCCGACGCCGTCAAGAAAATTAAAAGTCTGGTAAATGCTTACAATATTGACGCCATTGCCATAGGAAACGGCACTGCAGGCAGGGAAACAGAAAACCTGATTCAGCGCACCCGCTTCGACAAAGACGTAACGGCTGTTGTTGTTAATGAAGACGGGGCCTCGGTGTATTCGGCTTCTGAAATAGCCAGAAAAGAATTTCCGGAATATGATGTCACCGTTCGTGGATCTGTTTCCATTGGAAGACGGCTGCAAGACCCTTTGTCGGAAATGGTTAAAATTGATCCAAAATCATTGGGTGTTGGACAATACCAGCACGATATTAACCCAAAACTCTTAAAAGAAAATCTGCAAACTACTGTTGAATTGTGCGTAAATGCAGTAGGAATCACACTAAATTCTGCCAGCGAAGCCCTGCTGACCTATGTTTCAGGAGTTGGCCCCACACTGGCTAAAAACATCATAGAGTACAGAAACGAAAACGGTGATTTTAAGAACCGAAACGAACTAAAGAAAGTAAAAGGACTGGGTGCCAAGGCTTTTGAACAGGCCGCAGGATTCCTGCGCATCAAAGACGGAAACGAACCACTGGATTCAAGTGCAGTGCATCCTGAAAATTATAAAATCGTAAAACAAATGGCTGTCAAAGCTAAACTCACTGTTGGAGCACTTATCGGAAACCCAAAAGTAAAAGAATTAATCCATGCCGAAGATTTTGTTTCAGAAGAGGTGGGATTGCCCACGCTGAAAGATATTCTGGATGAGTTGGAAAAACCCGGACGTGATCCCCGGAAAAAATTCAACCTGTTTCAGTTTGATCCGAATATTCGTACAATGGATGATTTGTCGGTAGGCATGACCTTACCCGGTGTGGTAACCAACATCACCGATTTTGGCGCATTTGTGGATATGGGCATCCATACCGGAGGGCTGATACACAAAAGCCAGATTGCCGACGAGTTTGTCTCCCACCCTTCCGATTACCTCAGTATCAACCAACAGGTTCAGGTAAAAGTAATAGAACTCGACAAAGAAAGGAAACGGATTTCTTTACAACTGGTTCGCTAATAGCCTTCAGTAAAGATAAAAGTTGTTAACCAGGTCAAGATAAGGCTGCGTGAAACTTCCATCTTCATTACGGATCATCAGTTTATCTGTTTTTAAATCCGACTCTTCTCTTGCAAACAACAGGTTGATTCGGTTGGGAGGAGTACAGTGTTTGGGGAAAATAAGCATCTGCTTTTGCAGGAAAAGTCCTGCCTCCTTGGCCTTTGAAATAAAAATGCGGCTTTCCCTGTAAGGCAGAACCAGCGAAAGCTTTCCTTTAGGATCTAACAGCCTCAGGGCTCCGTTAATCAACTGCTCATAAGTAAGCGTATCGGTATGCCGGGCCTGCCTTCTGCTCTGGATTTCCGATTTTAAATCATTGATAAAAAAAGGAGGATTACTGATGATCAGGTCGTACTTCTTTCGAGTTATAGAAACGTAATCATTAAAGTCGGAATAATATAACTTAAATTCTGACTCTGATTTTGCAGCAGCAAAATTCTCAGTTGCTTCTTCGCAGGAAGCTTCATCCAGTTCCACCGCATCAATCTGCAATTTTGCCCGGCTTCCCAACAGCAGGGAAATAATTCCGCTACCGGCACCTACTTCCAAAACACTATTCACACCGCTAAGTTCGGTCCAGATACCCAGCAAAACAGCATCTGTGCCCACTTTCATGGTAGAACGGTGATGATATAAACTAAACTGTTTAAAATGAAAGGGACGTTGGTCAGTTTTCATAATTATTCGCTGAGATACAATTCGACCAGGCCTTCCGGAGTTTGCACCTGAATTCTCTTTTCTTTACGGTTCACATCCAGAATCACCTCATCATTAATGGGAACCAGAATTTCCTTCTCTCCCTGAAATACCTGTAAAACCGCCTGGTTAGGATATTCCAGCACGGCTTCAACCTTGCCCAGTTCGCCATGTTTGGTATCCACAACAGCAAATCCGGGCACCTCATGGTAATAAAATTTATTTCCTGAAAGTTTTGGGAGCAACGAGAGTGGCAGGTACAAATTTTTATTGATTAATGCAGAAGCTTTGTCCAAAGTATCCATGTCCTGAAAACGTACAATCAATTTATTTCCTTTAAGAAAACTGTCTTCAATAAAATACGGTACCGGTTGATGATTCTGCTCAACAAAAACAACATCAATATCCTGATATTCTTCAGGATCATCCACATCCAGAAATAAGACCAGCTTACCATCGTAACCGTGGGGTTTGGTAATTTTTCCCAAAAAGAAATAATCATTAAATGCATCCATAAGGTTAAATCAATATGGGCGCAAAATTAGGGGAAATTACTTTTTATGCGCCTCTCCTTTTTTGAGAAATAACAAAAAACAGAATAAGTACCGGGTAATCTGATTAGTCTTTGTTCGAAACATACAGCCCCACCACTTTTCATGGTATGTGATTTTGATATTCTGATTTGACTCACAAAAAGTCAGGGTATAAAAAAAGCCCGGCTTACCGGGCTTAATTCTTATCAAAAGATATAATATATTATTCTTCAGATTTTGTTTCTTCTTCAGCAGCTTCAGGAGCCTCGGCTGTTTCTTCTGTAACAACTTCTTCTTCTGTTTCAGCTTCAGCAACAGCTTCTACCTTTGCTTCAACTTCTGCCATTTTCTTTTTGGCTAACTCAGCAGCACGTTCTTCACGAACTTTGGTTTCGGCTTCAAAACGAGCAGCTTTGTCTTCTGCATTTTTGGTTACAATACCCTGCGATTGAGCATCAATACGATTTTCTTTGTCTTTCATCCAGGCATTGAATCTCTTTTCAGCTTCCTCTTCGGTAAAGGCACCTTTTTTTACACCACCCTGCAAGTGTTTCTTGTACAGCACACCTTTGTATGAAAGGATAGCACGAACAGTGTCAGAAGGCTGAGCACCATTGTGTAACCACTGCAAAGCAGCATCAAAATCTAAATTAATTTCAGCCGGCACCTTGGTAGGATTATAAGTACCAATTTTTTCGATAAACTTTCCGTCTCGTGGTGCCCGACCATCAGCAATAACGATATGATAGAAAGGTGCACCCTTTTTACCAAATCTTTGCAATCTCATTTTAACTGGCATAACAATCTAAAATTTAAATAAATAAATCCGTTTAAAATTGGGGTGCAAATATCGGAACTATTTTTCAATTAGAAAAACTTTTCTCAATTAATTTTTCAGGCAACAATATAAGGGCAAAATTGAATACAAATCAGATTACAAATCATAGTTTCTTAAATTTTAAGTATTTCAAAACCATTCTGGTACGATTTTCGCATATTTATTAATATCAAGAAACTAAGACCGCCATGAAAAAAGTAATCTTTGGTATTGTAATTTTATTTCTGATCGCCTCCTGCACAACACAAAAAAAAGTCGCCCAACTAAAAACAAAACCGGTTCAAATTGAACAAAACGATAGTGTTCAGCATGAACTGCTAACCTTTGACGCGCGTTTTGATAATTGGTACAGCCTCCAAAAAAATGCTGCACAAAGCAATTCTGTTGAGTATTATGAAAACTGGAACAGACAATATGTTGCTGCGTGGAATGCAAAGGCTACTGATCCTATCCGGAATCCTTTTTTTCAACCCATTCAAGGATATAACCCCACAGAACATTATGGTTTAAAGCTTAGCCGCAAATTGTTCTATTATTTTCAATATGTTGAAAATGTATTAAAGATTCCTATTTTGCCAGGCGGAGGACCTCATGTTGTTCTAAACTGATGTATAATTTTTATAATGAAACAGATTCGTTATGATCTGAAATCAGTGTAAATGATAACCATCAGTACAATCTGTGTGCTATTTCCTCTCACCGATCTGTTTATCAATCCTAACCCGTTCAAGATTCAGCATATTGATGGGGTTCAACGTCATTCCACGTACTTTTTTTTGTACAAAACGTAAGGCTTCGTCGTAATACAAAACAGCCACAGGAGCCTGCTCCATTACAAGACTGTCCATTTTACGGTACAGTGCTTCGCGTTTTTTATCACTCGGCAGAGAAAAAGATTCAACATACCACTGATCGAACAAAGCACTCGAAAAATGGGTATAATCAGGCCCGTTAGGAGCAAAATTTTTAGAATAAAACAACGACAAATAATTTTCTGCACTGGGGTAATCAGCAATCCAGGAAGCCCTGAAGAAATTCAGCTTTGCATCTGCCTTCATTTCCCTCATACTGGCTTCGGGCAACACATTAATGTTTACAGTTAACCCGATATCTCCCAACTGCGACTGAACATATTTACACAAATCCAGGTAATCAGATGTTGTTGAGAGTGTAACAGGAGGCACCGGGTTTTGCGGCCCGAAACCTGCACTTCGTAACAACGCTCTGGCTTTTTCAGGATCGTAGGAATAACCGTAATCGGCTTTGGAGTTGTAAGAGGGCAGTCCGGCAGGAATCATTCCTTTATTTCCGGGAATACCAATTCCATTGCGCAGAAACTTAATCATTTTAACGCGGTCGAAACCGTAATTTATGGCCTGCCTTACAGCTTTAAGCCTCAACGGACTCACTTTCACTTTTTGCAGACCCGTATCCACCAGCATCGCCAAATATTCAGTGTTCAGATAAGGTGCTTTTAGCAGATCTATACTTTTCTTGTATCGTAACCGCAGCTCTCCTGTTCTGGTCAAAATCTCATCGCGGTAGGATGGTGCAATGCCGGAAATAAAATCCAGGTTTCCCTTGGTGAACTCAAGAAAAGCAGTGGTTTTATCCCTTAAAAAGGATATGGAAACCGCATCCAGATAGGGCAACCTTTGCCCCTGCTTATCCCGCTCAAAATAATGCCGGTTCTTTTGCAACACCAGTCTTACATTCTCCACCCAGTTTTTCATAAAGAAAGGGCCGGTTCCCACAGGATGTTTCCTGAAATCGGAACCATAAAACTGTACCGCTTCCTTCGGAACAACAGAACAATACTTCATGGCCAGTATACCCAGAAATGGAGGAAAGGCTTTTTTTAAGGTAATTTGTAATACACTATCATTCATTGCACTGAAATCCTTACCCTTTGGCGTGTCGGCAACCAGATCAAACACCCAGGCACCGGGTGATGCTGTTTTAGGGTTAACCATTCGCCTGAAACTGTACACAAAATCTTCTGCTATTACCTTTCTGGGCTTACCTTTAAATACCGGATCATCATGAAAAAACACATCATTGCGCAGTAAAAAAGTATAGGTTCTTCCATCTGGAGATATCGACCAGGATTTGGCAATGGAAGGTTGCACATGCAGGCTGTCGTCCAGTTTCACCAAACTGTTGTATAACTGATTACACACCCATATATGGGGTAAATCACGTGAAAAAGCCGGATCGAGGTTCACGATTCCTGAAGCCTCATTATAGTAGAAAATCTCCTTACCGGGATGTTTGTGTTGTTGTGAAGCACAACCATTCAACAACACAGCAGAAAACAACAAAATGAGTAAAAATGACTTTCCTGTCCGCATCATGTAACGTGTTTCCGCGAAGATAGGAAAATAGCCGGGCTTACTGAAGCACCAGGGGATTTTTCACTTTTTCTTTGAGCAAAGCATGATGCAGAACATCCATCATGTTTTCCACATAAATAAATTCAAGTCCCTCAATGTATTTTTCGGGAATCTCGGCTATATCCTTTTCGTTTTCACTGGAAAGGATAATGGTTTTAACTTTAGCGCGTTTGGCAGCCAGTATTTTCTCCTTAATTCCTCCAACAGGCAACACCTTACCACGTAAGGTTATTTCACCTGTCATGGCCAGTCTGGCACGTACTTTCCGCTGTGTAAAGGCCGAAGCCATTGCAGTAAGCATGGTAATCCCCGCCGAGGGACCATCTTTAGGAGTTGCCCCTTCGGGGATATGCATGTGTACATTCCATTTTTCAAAAACATCTGAATCAAGCCCCAGTTGTACAGCATGTGATTTAAGAAATTCAAAAGCCAGCAGAGCCGATTCCTTCATCACATCACCCAGATTACCGGTAAGTTTCAACTGACCTTTTCCCTTACTCAAACTGATTTCCACAAAAAGAATTTCTCCGCCTACACGTGTCCAGGCCAGTCCGGTAACTACACCGGCCACATCGTTGGTAATAAGGTCCTCTCTCTGGAACCGGGGTTTTCCCAGGATCTCTACCAAATTTTCAGGCTGAACTTTGGGTTCGTACGCTTCCTCCATAGCAATAAACCGGGCTCTGTTGCGCATTACCTTGGCAATTCTCTTTTCCAGATACCTCACTCCTGCCTCACGGGTGTATTTATCGATGATAACTTCCAGTGTTTTTCTCGGAAAAGTAAGTTGCTTCCTTTTGATCCCGTTTTCTTCATAAAGTTTGGGAACCAGGTGACGTTTGGCAATTTCCAGTTTTTCTTCCATCAGATAACCGCTGAGTTCAATAATCTCCATGCGATCCAAAAGCGCCGGATGGATAGAAGACAGCGAATTGGCTGTAGCTATAAACATTACCTTGGATAAATCATATTCCAGTTCGAGGAAGTTATCGTAAAACGTGTTGTTTTGCTCTGGATCCAATACCTCCAGCAATGCCGACTGTGGATCACCACTAAAATTATTGCCACTTACCTTATCAATCTCATCCAACATGAAAACAGGGTTGGACGACTGTACTTTTTTTAAGCCCTGAATAATTCTTCCGGGCATGGCACCAACATAGGTTTTTCTGTGTCCGCGCAATTCTGATTCGTCGTGCAAACCACCCAACGACATTCTGATATATTTGCGATCCAATGCCCTGGCAATAGATCTCCCAAGCGAAGTTTTACCTACTCCCGGAGGGCCTACAAAGCATAAAATGGGGGCTTTCATGTCGTTCTTCAGCTTTAAAACCGCCAGGTATTCCAGGATTCTTTCCTTAATTTCATCCAACCCATAATGATCTGTATCCAGCACCTTGCGGGCATGTTTCAGGTCCAGATCATCTTTTGTAAACTCATTCCAGGGCAGTGAAACAATCAGTTCGAGATAGTTCATCTGGATAGAATATTCGGCGGCATTGGGATTCATGCGTTGCAAACGCATCAACTCTTCTTCAAAGGTATCATTTACCGACTGCGACCATTTTTTACCCTCTGCTTTCTCCCTGAGGCTTTCAATTTCCTGATCGTTGGGATTGCCCCCCAGCTCTTCCTGAATGGTTTTCAACTGCTGGCTCAGTAAATAATCTCGCTGCTGTTTATCCAGATCGACTTTTACCTTCTTTTGAATCTGATTCTTCAGTTCCTGAACCTGCAGTTCTTTGGTCAGCAATTCCAGCACCTTTTGCGAACGTTCCACAATGTTCACCATTTCCAGCAATTCCTGTTTCTCTTCAATCTCAACATTCAGATTGGAAGAAACAAAATTCACCATAAACACAGGACTTTCAATGTTTTTTAATGCAAAAGCCGCTTCGGTAGGAATCGAATTGGAAGACTCAATAATCTGTATCGACAAATCCTTTATGCTCGAAATAGTAGCATTAAAAATTTCATCATCGGGTACGTTCTGATCTGCTTCGTAGCGGGCTACCTTAGCCTCAAAAAACGGCACTTCCTTCACCATTTCCAACAACTCGAAACGCTTCTTTCCCTGGATAATTGCTGTTGTATTGCCATCAGGCATTTGCAATATCTTGATGATGCGCGCTACCGTCCCGATTTTATTCATATCGTCAACAGTAGGTTCATCCACATCAGGATCTTTTTGTGCCACAACACCAATAACCCTGTTTTCCTGATAAGCCTGACGCAACAGTTTAATTGACTTATCGCGACCGGCAGTAATGGGAATAACAACTCCCGGAAACAGTACAGTGTTCCTGACAGGCAGTATAGGTAAAAGTTCAGGAATTTCCTCGGCATTCATTTGCTCTTCGTCCTCAGCCGAAAGCAAAGGGAAAAACTCGGTATCCGGATTTATGATGTCTTGTAATGAAAATATGTTGTCCATAATATCTTTCCTCAGCCAAATTGGCAGCCGGCAATTCTTTTTTCTGGTTCAACCCGGCTTTATTTACAGTAAATAATCTCTTTTCAACAATAGTATCAGCTACTTACTTCTTTATTTAAAGAAATGTACCAGATATTGGTCAATGATCGTACCAACAGAACAAAACGTACAAATTGACAGACAAAAAATGAATTATGCGTTTTGGTCTGTTTGAAATGTACTGTCGTAGATGTGGGTCAGTATATTTTCCTCAACCGTATCAAATTCTATATGGCGGCGGTCCATTACAGCTTTAGCCACCTGAAATGCTTTTTTCAGATTGAATTTACTGATGCCCTGTTTACCACCCCATGAAAATGAAGGAATGAAATTCCGGGGATAACCTTCACCGAAAATATTGGAGCTCACCCCCACAACAGTTCCTGTGTTAAACATTGTATTGATTCCGGTCTTGGAGTGATCTCCCATCATCAACCCGCAAAACTGCTGGCCCGTATTGACAAAACGCTGTTCCGGGTACGACCAGAGTTTCACAATATCATACGTATTTTTAAGGTTGGAAATATTGGTATCAGCACCCAGGTTACACCATTCACCAATAACAGAGTTTCCTAAAAATCCGTCATGAGCCTTGTTGGAATATCCGAAAATTACCGAATTACTGATTTCTCCGCCAACCTTACAATGTGGACCTATGGTAGTTCCGGTGTAAATTTTGGCATCCATTTTTACTGTAGCGTGTTCGCACAATGCAAAAGGGCCTCTTATTTTGGAACCTTCCATAATTTCAGCATCCCTCCCGACATAAATCGGTCCATCAGTAGTGTTAAGAAAGGCAAACTCAACTTTTGCGCCTTCTTCAAGAAAGATCAAAGCTTCATCACCCAAAACAAAATTGGTTTTGCTTAGCGGTTGAGTCTTTCGTCCTTTTGTGATCTTTTGAAAATCCTGCTCAATCAATTGATGGTTCATAGCGTAGATATCCCACACCTGATTGATTGCCATTACAGGTTTCCTTACTGGAAGTTCCTGAAATTTAATTGTTGCCCAATGATATATATCATCTTCCTTAACACAAACCGCCAGCTTCTTTCCATCCTGAACCAATGCTTCTCCGGGTTCCAGACTTTTTATCTGTTCAACAAAATTCTCATTTGGAACCACAGAACCATCAATCAACGTATTTACAGATTCCTTAACCAAAGAAAACTTTTCTGACAAATAATCCTGAGTAAGCGAAGAAGTCTTTTTTCCCAGATAAGATTCCCACTTTTCCCTTAATGTCATAGCTCCGGCTCTAATATCAGCTACCGGGCGGGTAAAAGTAAAAGGCAATAAATGTTCTCTTGACGGTCCGTCGAAAAGGATATAATTCATAGATCAGCAATTTGTTTAGCGAAGATAAAAACTTCCGCCGCTGTATAAAACTTTTAAGCACAAAAAAACCCTTGCCGGAAATGGGCAAGGGTTCTAAAAATATCTTTATCAGAATATTATTTCTTCTGTTTGTCCTGAAATTTCTGATAACGGCTGCGGAATTTATCCACACGACCGGCAGTATCTACCAATTTCATCTTACCAGTGAAGAAAGGGTGTGAAGTATGGGAGATTTCCAGTTTTACCAATGGGTATTCGTTACCATCTTCCCAAACAATAGTGTCTTTTGTGTCTACAGTTGATTTGGTAAGAAAAGCATAGTCGTTTGACATATCTTTAAAAACGACGAATCTGTAATTTGTAGGATGAATATCTTTTTTCATTTTCTTAAATTTTCCTTTTCAGAATTTTTGGGGGTGCAAAATTAATCGGTTTCCTATTATTATCCTAACTTTTCTTTGTATTTTTTTCCATGAATTTTATTTCCACCATAAGTTACTGACAATAAACACTATATTATTACTGTAATTTCAACAAAAAATCCATCGTATCAACGCCATCGGCATAGTCCCATAATTCGGGTTGCTGACTCTTTCCAAACGGAACAGTATTATTCAAAAAACCGGCTTCCGAAATAACACATTGTATCTGATCCTGGCGTGTCATTAAATAATTGCGCAATGCCGTTTGGCTTTGATAAAACTCATAATTCAGAACACTCACCGGTGATGAAAAACTTTCATTTTCAATCAGCAATAAATTTCCCGTATCGAGGTGTTTGGTCTTATTTACCAGAAAGATGGCTTTATTGTAATCATAATTGTTATGATATTTATGATTTTCAGCCACTTTCGGATATTGACTCAACAAAGAAAGTAAAGGTTCGAAATTATAATTTTCAGGTAAAAAAAGTTTGGCAACATTACGGCATCCCAACCCGTAATACAGAAAAACATCATCAGCCAAGGCCTGTAATTCCTCATGGGTTTCATTTCCTGTTAAAACAGCAATACCATTTCTGTTTTTACGGATCACATGAGGATATTTACCAAAATAATATTCAAAGTACCGGGCAGTGTTATTACTGCCTGTAGCAATAACCGCATCAAAATTTTTTATGGTTCCCTCAGCAAAAATGATCTTTGGTTCAAACTCAGGCTCAATGGAAATCAGCAAATCGGCTATAGCCGGAAGCAGCTTATTATCTTCAGACGACATTTTTGCCAACACTTTATTTCCACTCATTAAAACAGTAAGAAAATCATGAAACCCGACAGCCGGAACATTTCCGGCCATAATAACTCCTACAGTTTTTTCTTCCTTATCGGAAAATTCATATCCGGAAACCCAGCGGTTCAGACTTTCTTCCGAAAGACTTTCGCCTAGAGCAAGTAATGCGTTTCGCACCAGAAGTTCATCAAACCAGCCATTGTAATTTTTGGCCCGACCTGCTTCAGCATTAAGCTGATCCATTTTTTCCAGTTGCGCTGAAGAAAACCCGACTGTTTGTTTTTCACCAAAAACTTCCCTTAAAGCCTTACCTAATGTTACAAATGCCTTGATTCTTTTTGTTAAGTCCATTAAAAAAATATTTCTGCAAAAATAGCATCATTTAGGCACAAAAAAAACCGGGATCGCTCCCGGTTCTTAACAAATCCATTAAAAAATTACAACATATAACCCAGATAAATACCAATCGATTTGTTATGATCATTTTCCCCACCTGAAGGTATGTATGGAGTAAGTCCCAAATTTAATCTCAAATCCAGTGTAACCTGGTGTTTTCCTACCGGCTGAACCAATCCCACGCCAATCATAGCTCCGAATTCGCCCCCGTTGGCACCAGAGTAAACATCTGTGGTAACTGAATTACCGTTTACCTTTTGAACCTGTTTTGCACTTACCAGATAGGAAACATAGGGACCGGCATTTAAATGCAACGTCATTCCTTTGCTGTCTGTTTTGCCAAAAGAGTAGTCAAAAAGAACGGGCAAAGTAATGTAATCGTATTTTTCGGTGAGTTCCGACGAATGACTTCCCAGCTGATCGTAATTCAACTCTGTAATTAACATTATTTTATTGTTCAGATTATAACTTCCGGCAAGTCCTGCATGCGTTCCCACCCTGATGTTGCTGTTACTGAAATACTCTCCAATTCCTGATTGAACAGCGAAGTCAGATCCTACTTTTACTCCATAATGAAAGTTTTGAGCCTGTGACGGTGCAATAAAAGCAATCATTGCAATTAAGGTCATGAAATAGATTTTTACATTTTTCATTGTTTTATGATTTAAAATTTCACGATCCAGAACCAACAATACTTATGCCATATATGACTAATTTTGTTTTTTAGTACTAATTAATATAAAACAATTAGCAAATCAGCAAGTTACATAAAAGAGATCCAGAATACTGACAAAACCATCACCAAAAAGAAAATCTGTCAGGCATAATACAAGAGGATTCTTTCAGTAAACACAGACGCATCTAAGTCTAAAGATAATAATATGACTATTTATGTTTAATAGTCGATTTTATAACCACACCAATTCCCTGACATTATTTCATAAAAAAGGCAGCTTCGTCAGCTGCCTTTTTTAACTATATGTTTGTTCGGTTACTTTTTATATTCTGCTCTGATCCTTTTTTTGTCGATTTTACCTACAGAAGTTTTAGGAATTACCGCCACAAAATCAACATGTGAAGGAATAGCCCATTTGTTAATAGTTCCGTTATCCACAAATTTTTGAAGAAACTTTTTCAGATCCGACTCTTTAACTTTCTGCCCTTCTTTCAAAACAATCAGGGCATACGGCCGCTCCGACCACCTTTCATCAGGAACTCCCACAACAGCTACCTCAGAAACCGCTTCGTGCTGACTGATTAATCCTTCCAGCTCCAGCGAGGAAATCCATTCTCCTCCGGTTTTTATCACGTCTTTTATACGGTCTGTAATTTTAAAGAAGTTCTTTTTATCCACAAAAGCCACATCTCCTGTATGCAAATAACCTCCTGACCAGAGCTCTTTGCTGCGCTCCTCTTCTTTAAAATAAGCCTGGGTCAGCCACGGAGAACGCACCACAATTTCGCCAACCGAATCACCATCCTTCGGCAATTCACTCATCTGCTCATCCACCACCTTCATATCAACCAAAGGAATAGGAACACCGGTTTTTGTTCTCAGCTCAACCTGTTTTTTTACATCCATTTCCTTGTCCTTTTCATTCAGGTAAGTAATGGACAAAATAGGACAGGTTTCTGACATTCCATAACCTGTTATCACATCAATTCCCAGATTTAGTGCGGCCTGAGCCAAACCAGCAGGAAGTGCTGCACCACCAATCACTACTTTCCAGTTACTCAAATCAACTGCCTTGGCAACCGGACTGGAAACCAGCATATGCAAAATGGTAGGAACACAGTGGGAGAAAGTTACTTTCTCGGTAAGCAACAACTTCAGCAGCATTTCGGGTTCATAACGGCCCGGATATACTTGCTTAACCCCGAGCAGAGTAGCAATATAGGGAACCCCCCACGCATGCACGTGAAACATTGGTGTTATGGGCATATAAACATCGTTGGAACGAAACCTGCATACAGCGTCATAGCTTCCAAAGGCTACAGCTCCGGCAATGGTGTGTAACACCAATTGTCTGTGCGTAAAATAGACTGCCTTTGGATTACCTGTTGTTCCGGTGGTATAAAACATAGTGGCCACAGAATGTTCATCAAAATCGGCAAACTCATAACGGTCGCTGGCTTTCTTCATCAATTCCTCGTAATAGCCTGAAATCACAAAATCCTGATCAGGCCTTGCCCCGGTATCCGACATCAAAACACACGGTGACTTAACCTTAAGTTTCTTTTTAATTTCTTTCAGTAATGGAATAAAATCCATATTCGTAAATACAATTTTGTCTTCCGCATGGTTCATGGTATACAAAATCTGCTCAGGCGATAACCGGTAATTTACAGTATGCAAAACAGCACCAATCATTGGAACCGCAAAAAACAATTCCAGATAACGGGTCGAATCATATTCCAGAACTCCAACCGTATCTCCGGCTTTAATACCCAAAACCCTCAACACATTGGCCAGTTTTCGAACCCGTTTATTTAAATCAAAATAATTGTACCGGGAGATATCTCTGTAGACTATTTCATTTTCAGGATGGTATTTCAAAGAATCATTTAATATTCGTTTGATTAATAAAGGATAACCAAACGCTTCATCAGTTGACGGCAGAATCTTTGTTTTCAACATAACTCTAAATTTTTATTGTTATTACCTATTTCCGGCGATGCGATAACACAAAACCAATCAAACAAATCACAAATCGCTGGCATGCTAACAAATATAAAAAAATTAAAAGTGCTCTTATTATAATAATGTTTAAAATTCACAGCTATAATGTTTCCCCGGATTTTTCTATCTTTACGCTCCCGCATTAAGTTTGATACAATTAACAGAAAAATCAGATCAGGAAAAACATACCTGTAGGAAATTCTTATGGCCAAACAGAAAAAATTTGGAGCTTTCGAAGGGGTATTTATCCCCTCCATTCTGACCATACTGGGTGTAATTCTATACTTACGTCTTGGATGGGTTTCTGGTGTTGCCGGAATCTGGGGTTCTGTTGCCATTATTCTGCTGGCCCACGTTATTTCAGTAACCACAGGACTGAGTATTGCATCCATCGCAACAGATAAAAAAATAAAAACCGGCGGTATTTACTATGTCTTATCCCGCTCACTGGGTTTACCCATGGGAGGTTCTATCGGACTGGCTTTATTTGTCGGAACCGCTCTCAGCATTTCGCTATACATAGTTGGGTTCACTGAAAACTTTTTGACCAATCCCCAGATAGTCGATTTTTTCAGATTATCAGGAACCCATGAACAGAACATGAGAATTATAGGAACTCTAGTACTGATAATTCTTACATTTCTTGCTTTTTATCAGTACCGACCTGGCCCTCAAAACACAATTTTTCATTTTACTAACAATTTTACTCTCCATAATATCTGTTCTTGTTGGCTTTTTCCATCCCGGTGTTCCTGAAGCAACGACACATACAATTGTTCAGGGAGGATTTACTCCTTTTAAAACAGCATCATTTACAGATGTTTTCGCGCTATTTTTCCCTGCTGTTACAGGATTTACTGCCGGGGTAGCTCTTTCCGGAGATTTAAAAAACCCACGAAACGATATTCCAAAAGGAACCATTCTGGCTATTTTCACAGGCCTCGTTGTTTACCTTGTCCTGGCCATTGGGTTTAACCTGTTTGTGAACCGGAACCTCTTAATCAATAATTATAATTTCCTGCAACAAGTTGCCTGGATTCCCATACTGGTAACTGCCGGAATCTGGGGAGCCACGCTCTCATCGGCACTGGGCGGAATTTTAGGGGGACCCAGAATTTTACAGGCCATATCGATGGATGGGATTACTCCACCGCTGTTCAGTAAAACGTTCGGAAAAAACAAAGAACCCAGAAATGCTTTAATCTTTACTTTTCTCATCTCAGAAATCGGTATTCTGATTGGAGATCTGAACACGGTAGCCAGACTCGTTACCACATTTTACATTACAACCTACGGCTTCATTAACCTCGCCTTTATTCTGGAAAAATGGGCCAGTGCCAATTTCCGTCCCTCTTTCAAAGTAACCGGATGGGTTGGAATCATTGGTTTTATTACCAGTGCCATTATTATGTTTAAAATGGACATGCCTGCTACTTTCGGAGCCATCATCATTTTGGGAGGATTGTACTATCTGATCAGAAAAAAACAGCTTTACCAGGATATCAGTGATGTTTGGCCCAGTGTTCTGGCTTCTCTGATCCGGATAACCATCAGCAGGTTCAGTAAAATGAAATTGTCTGAGGCTCATTGGCGGGCCAATATTTTGCTTTTCAGTGGTGGAGAAGCCATACGACCTCATCTGATGGATTTCAGTAAACAAATTGCAGGTAAACAGGGCCTGATTTCAAACTTTGATTTGATATATAAACCCGAAGAACAAAGACTTTTTCCAATCCGTCACGAAATCTCTCCTGAAAATTTAGATAAAGAAAGTGAAGGGATTTTCAGCATCAAACAATACTGCAACAACATTTATAAAGGCATTGAAATGATTTCTGCCACCTATGGCTTTTCGGGTGTTGAACCCAACACTATTGTTTTGGGTTGGGGAAGACAAACTGAAGATCCGCTTCGTTTTGCATCCATGCTGGGCTATCTTGAAAACCTGAACCTGAATATTGTGATGCTCGATTACGATAAAATCAGAGGATTCGGACAATACAACCAAATTGATGTATGGCTCAGAGGCGGTTCAAACAACGGAAACCTGATGCTGGCGTTGGTGAAGTTTCTTCATGGAAATTTCCCATGGCATCGCGCCAAAGTCAGACTTCTAATGATTGCCCAAACGGATCAGAACCGTGAAAAACTCAACAAACAAATGAACAGGCTTTTGGAAACCATGCGCATGAAAGCTGATGTTCAGATTGTAACTCAAAATAAAAACGAGAATATCCACGATACAATTAAGACACACTCATCAAAATCAGACCTTACATTTATGGGTATGGCTCCGGTTATTCCAGGAATGGAAAAGAATTTTATTGAAAACGCTGACAATTTATATCGCAATCTGGGAACCATTGTTTTGGTTAAGGCATCTGATTTTTTCAGTGAATTGGATATTGGAAAACAAAAGCCAAATAACCATTCCGAAAATTCCGGCAAAAAAACTGCCGAGCATATTTAAATTGTAACTTTGCCGTCTGAAATAAACTTTCCGAAAAAAGGAAAATTATGTATCAATATCTTTTCGGTCCGGTACCTTCTCGCAGATTAGGCATGTCGTTGGGTGTGGATTTGGTTCCTCATAAAGTCTGCTCTCTGAACTGTGTGTATTGTGAATGCGGAAAAACAACCCGGCTCACTACCGAAAGAAAAGAATACATTCCATACGATGCCGTTGTAAAAGAAATTGAACATTACCTCCAAAACAATCCAAATCCCGATTACTTTACTTTTTCCGGTTCGGGTGAACCCACTTTAAACAGTCGCCTGGGGGATGTTTTGAGATTTATTAAAGATCATACAAACAACATTCCGGTTGCCGTTTTAACTAACGGAACGCTACTGCACGATCCTCAGGTTCGTCATGAGTTGCTTTCTGCCGATGTTGTCCTTCCTTCACTTGATGCCGCTGAAGAACTGGCTTTTATTAAAGTGAACCGGCCGCACAGAAGTTTAAAAGTACCTGACATGATTCAGGGACTGATTGATTTCAGAAAAGAATACAAAGGCAAAATCTGGCTCGAGGTTTTAATTATTCCGGGTATTAACGACCACAATGATAACCTCATCGCTTTAAAAAAAGCTTTTGAACAGATCAATCCTGATGAAATTCAATTGAATACATTGGACCGTCCGGGTGCGGTAGAAAACATCAGAGCGGCCACCCATCAGGAAATGCAGCGTATTGTTGATTTCTGGGATTTACCTCAGGTAAAAATTATCGCTTCGGCTCCCGACAGAAAAAAAATAGTTTCATACAGAACAGATACAGAAACCGCAATTCTGGAAACCATCAAACGCCGCCCCTGCACATTAACCGACTTACAAAACATTCTGGGATTGCACATTAACGAAATAAATAAATACCTTGATGTACTGGAACATGAACAAAAAGTGATCTCGGTTCAGGAAAAAAGAGGCCTGTTTTACAAAGTTCCTAGTTCTTAGATTTTTGCGTATTACATCAATTTGAGATATCAGAAAATCAAATAAAAATAAAATAATGAAAAAAAATTGGTCAGTTGAAATAATCTTTCTATTTTTGCAGGCCAATTTTTGAAAAATAAAAATTACTATGTACCTATCTGTAGAAAAGAAAAAAGAATTTTTCACAAAGTATGGTAAAAACGAGCATGACACTGGATCAGCTGAAGGTCAGATTGCTTTATTTACCTACCGTATCAACCACCTTACTCAGCATATGAGAGAGAACAAAAAAGACGTTTTTACTCAACGCTCTTTGATTCGTTTGGTAGGAAAAAGAAGAAGATTACTCGATTACCTGAAGGAAAAAGATATTGAAAGATACCGTAATATCATCAAAGAATTAGGTATCAGAAAGTAAGAAATACAACCCTGCGCAAAAAAAGGCAATTTTCCCGATTGCCTTTTTTTGTATTTTTTGAGGTTGGGTTTCCAGCTAAAATTTGTCAACAGTTAAACGTCTGGTTACAATCCTGCAATAGCGGTAATATCCGCGTGTTTAACGTCAACTAAACAAAAAAAATATTATGTCCGTACAAGCTATTACAAAAACATTCCAGATGGCAGATGGCCGCACCATTTCCATCGAAACAGGAAAACTAGCCAAACAATCAGATGGTTCAGCAGTGGTAAAAATGGGAAATACTGTGTTGCTCGCAACCGTTGTGGCTGCCAAAGACGCCAAGGATGATGTAGATTTCCTGCCGTTGTCTGTTGACTACAAAGAAAAATATGCCGCTACCGGTAAGTTTCCCGGTGGTTTTTTCAAACGCGAAGGTCGTCCTTCAGAATATGAAATCTTAATTTCACGTTTGGTTGACCGTGCTTTGCGTCCGTTGTTTCCCGATGATTTTCATGCCGAGGTTCAGGTAATTATTCAACTTCTTTCAGGTGGCAACGATGATGCCCCCGATGCTTTAGCTGCTTTGGCTGCTTCTGCAGCACTGTCAGTTTCTGATATTCCATTCAACGGACCTATTTCAGAAGTTCGCGTAGCTCTTATTGATGGTGAATACGTGATTAATCCGACCATTTCTAAAACAGAAACCGCAGATTTGGAATTGATTGTTGCCGGTAGCGACGACAACATTTTGATGGTTGAAGGCGAACTGAAAGAAGTAAGTGAGAAAGTTATGCTTGACGCCATAAAGGCTGCACACGAAGCCATTAAAGTTCAATGTCAGGCCCAAAAAGAACTTGGTGAGATGGTTGAAAAGGCAAAAGTAAAAAGAGAATACTCTCACGAAAGAAATGATGATGAACTTCGTGAAAAAGTAAAAGCTGCCACTTACAGTGCCTGCTACAAAGTTGCCTTAGAAGGCAATGCTGACAAACATGCCCGTGGTGAAGCTTTCACTGCAATTCGCGAGGGGTTCATGGAAACACTTTCTGAAGAAGAAAAAGCAGAAAAAGAAACGCTGGTAAAACGTTACTTCCACGATGTTGAAAAAGAAGCGGTAAGAAACGCTATTTTGGATGAAAGAGTTCGCCTCGACGGAAGAAAACTCGATCAGGTTCGTCCTATCTGGAGTGAAGTTGATTATTTACCATCAACCCACGGTTCTGCCATTTTTACCCGTGGTGAAACTCAGTCACTGGTTACCGTTACTCTGGGTAACAGAATGAACGAACAAACTATTGATGGTGCTGTAATCGAAGGAAGCAGCAAATTTATTTTGCACTACAATTTCCCTGGTTTCTCAACCGGTGAAGTTCGCCGTTTCGGAAGTCCCGGACGTCGTGAAATCGGTCACGGAAACCTGGCCATGCGTGCCTTGAAATATGTAATCCCCGAAGGAGAAGAGAATCCTTACACTATCCGTGTGGTTTCTGACATTCTCGAATCCAACGGTTCATCATCAATGGCCACCGTTTGTGGTGGAACACTTGCTCTTATGGACGCCGGTGTGAAAATTACCAAACCTGTTGCCGGTATTGCTATGGGATTGATTACCAATACTCAGTCAGGAAAATACGCTGTTTTATCTGATATCCTTGGTGATGAAGATCACTTAGGTGATATGGACTTTAAAGTAACAGGCACTGCTGATGGGATCACTGCCTGCCAAATGGATATTAAAGTAGACGGACTTTCCTATGAAGTGCTGGAAAAAGCTTTGGAACAGGCCCGTCAGGGAAGAATTCACATTTTGGGTGAAATGGCCAAAACCATTACCGAACCCAGAGCAGATTATAAAGATTTTGTACCCCGTATTGAACGCGTTACCATTCCTAAAGAATTTATTGGTGCTGTGATTGGCCCAGGCGGAAAAGTTATACAGGAAATGCAGAAAGAAACCAATACTGTTATCGTTATCGAGGAAGTTGGGAACCTTGGTGTTATTGATATTTCTTCACCCGATAAAGCATCAATTGAAGCAGCAAAAGCTAAAATCAAAGGCATTGTAGCAGTTCCTGAAGTTGGTGAGATTTATCACGGTACAGTAAAAAGTATTGTTCCTTTTGGAGCATTTGTTGAAGTGCTTCCCGGAAAAGAAGGATTATTGCACATTTCTGAAATTGAATGGAGAAGACTCGAAAAGGTTGAGGAAGTATTAAAAGAAGGAGATAAGATTGATGTTAAACTAATTGGCATTGATGAACGCAGTGGCAAGATGAAACTTTCTCGTAAAGTTTTGCTGGAACGCCCTGAGAAAACTGAAAAGAAAAATTAATTTATATTTTTTGAAACTTTTTTCTAAAATCTCCGTAAGGGTACACACCAAACAAATTTAAAAAGCAATAGATGAGACAACTTAAAATCACAAAACAGGTCACCAACAGAGAAACCGCTTCTCTGGATAAATATCTTCAGGAAATTGGTAAAGTGGATCTGCTCACCGCCGAGCAGGAAGTGGAACTGGCCCGAAGAATTAAGCAAGGTGACAAGCGCGCATTAGAAGAATTAACTAAAGCTAACCTACGTTTTGTGGTTTCAGTCTCCAAGCAATATCAAAACCAGGGGTTAAGCCTTCCCGACCTTATCAATGAGGGTAACCTGGGATTAATTAAAGCTGCCCAGCGTTTTGACGAAACCCGTGGTTTTAAATTCATTTCTTATGCCGTGTGGTGGATTCGTCAGTCCATTTTGCAGGCTTTGGCCGAACAATCCCGTATTGTAAGGCTCCCTTTAAACAAGATCGGTTCCATTAACAAAATAAACAAGGCTGTTGCCCAGTTGGAACAGGAGTTGGAACGCGAACCTGATTTTAAGGAAATTGCCGGTATTGTTGAAATGAGCGAAAATGAAGTAAAAGAGTCTAAACGTAATGCCGGAAGACATGTTTCGATGGACGCTCCTTTAATTCAGGATGAAGACAACAACATGTACGATGTGTTGAAAAGCGAAGAATCTGTTACGCCTGAAACCGGTTTGATTTACGAATCTTTGAGAAAAGAAATCGACCGCGCCATTTCAACCCTTACTCAACGCGAAGCCGATGTTGTTCGTTTGTATTTTGGTTTAAACGGTGGTCACCCAATGACGTTGGAAGAAATTGGTGAAAAATTTGATTTAACCAGAGAAAGAGTTCGACAAATAAAAGAAAAAGCTATTCGACGTTTAAAGCAAACTTCGAGAAGTAAGAACCTCAAATATTATTTGTAAAAAAGATGATCATTTAAAAAAGCGCCTTAATCGGCGCTTTTTTTATGCATTATCAAACCCGGAAGTATCAAAATCAAGGTCAAATTCCTCTGCAATACTTTTCAAACCTTCAAATGATTTTTTCCCAAGCTTAATACCATTAAGCATATTCACAGCTTCGGCTTCCCTTTCCGGATCCCCTGGAATTAATACACGCTCCTCACCTTCTACAGGCTCGGCAGCCCTGAATGTACGAATCCAGTCATCCATATTCTTCTTGAATTCATCTTTTGTTTGAAAAGCATCAATACGCATAGCCCCAAAAAAATGGCCAATCCCATTGTCAACCATTCCATCTTTTCCCTTCACATAACCCAGGGTCGGAACAACCGTCGGACCAAAATTAGCACCAGAAAAAACAGCCGAAAAGATATCCACAATAGCCGATATGCAGTATCCTTTGTGGCTGGCATGTACTCTGTCACCACCCAATGTTCTGATTGCACCTCGATTTTGCAGAGCAAAAGCATCATTAGTTAAAATCCCTCTTTCATCCTGAACAAGGCCTTCTGGGACAGATTCTCCATGTTGATACCATTCATCTACTTTCCCCCTCGAAACAGGTGCCGTGGCAAAGTCAGCAACAAATGGAGGTTCATCTTTTGCAGGAATTGCAACAGCAATCGGATTGGTTCCCAACATACCTTTTAATGAAAAAGTAGGCGCTACTAATGGGTTGGCATTTGTCATTGTAATACCTATCATATCTTTTTCCAACGCTTTCATGGCATAATACCCGGCAATACCAAAGTGATACGAATTACGAACCGCTACCCAACCGGTTCCAGCAACCTCAGCTTTCTCTATTGCTAAGTTCATGGCTTTAGGAGCTGTTACTAACCCCAACCCTTTTCCACCGTCAACTAGAGCCGTAGAAGGAGTTTCATGTAAAATTTTAAATTCCGGCTTAACAGTTATTCTGTTGTTCTTCCATAAACTGATATACTCAGGTAACCTAACCAGTCCATGCGTGGAGATATTTCTAAGTTCCGCCCTCATCAATATTTCAGAGGCCTGATTTGCTTCTCGTTCGGTCAATCCAATATGTTCAAATACACTCTGTGTGAACCGGAAAAGATAAGAATAACTGTACATTCTTTTTTTGTCGCAAAGATGCAAAAAGTAATCCAGAAACAAATTCTTTAATGAAGAAATGAAAAAAAAACAACGCTTAGTGAACCCGAATAAAATCAATAATAACTTATTAATATTTAGATATTTATATATCTATAATTATTTGTACTAAGTATAAATTATTGATAACCGTGAAAAAAATAACAACAAAATATTTAACGGAAAAAATTTGTTTTAAATTTGCACCATCAATACTATAAGATTTATAGGATATGAAAAAAATAAAATTATTATCAACAGCAATTGTAACACTAATACTAAGTGTAGGTTTTGCAACGGCTTTAAAAGCACAAAGTTTTGTAGAATTTAAAGCAACCAACCAGAGTAAGGTATCTATCAGTGGCACTTCGTCGCTGCACGACTGGGACATGAAACTAAGCAGCATTGATTGCAAAGTGATGGGAGAAAAAACAAATCAGAACACTATTCTCTTAAAAGATATTGTTTTCACTGCCAAGGTTTCTGACCTGAAGAGTAATGAATCCTCCATTATGGATAACAAAGCCTACAAGGCCATGAAGGAAGATCAATTCCCTAACATTTCCTTTAGTGGAAACGAAGTCATCCTTCCTTTAAACAACGATAGTTTTAAAGGAACTGTTGATGGCTGGCTTACCATTGCCGGAAAAAAGAATCCTGTTAAAATAAACATTAACGGGAACAGTGAAAACGGAGCCATCAGTATTGAAGGCGAATACCCTTTAAGTATGAGTTCTTACGGAATAAAACCTCCTACAGCCTTTTTCGGAACATTAAAAACAGGAGATCAAATCAAAATTCATTTTAACATTTTATTACAAAACAATTCAAACATTAGTTCAATAAAATAACATTTAATAATTAAAACAAATGAAAAGAACATTATTATTTATCGTGGGCATCATTATGTCTCTCTCAGTGTTTGCCCAACAGTTTGAAGCACCACAAATTGACGAAAACCCATTCAACAAAGTAAAAGTAAAAGTTGGCGCTGATTTTGCCTTACAATTTCAAGCCTTAACACAAAATGCAGATTCTTTAATTGTCCCTATTGGAAAAGGTTTTAACCTTCCTACCGCCAACATGAACATCAGTGCTATGTTGGCTCCCGGCATCAAAGTTCACGTAAGTGTTTATTTATCTTCAAAACACCATACTGAAACCTGGGTAAAAGGAGGTTATTTAATCATTGACCGTTTACCAATAAAAGGAACCGAGAATTTCATGAAATACCTGACCTTTAAAGCTGGGGTTATGGAATTGAACTATGGTGATGCCCACTTCTTCCGTTCAGATAATGGAAATGTAATTCATAATCCATTTGTGGGAAATCTTATTATGGATGCCTTTACAACAGCTCCAGCACTTGAAATTTATTCAAGAAAAAATGGGTTTACAGTAATGATTGGTGCTACCACTGGAACTCTGAAACCATCAATTGCAAGCTACAGCTCATATACAGGCTATAGCGCAAACAACCAATTGGATCAGTTAGCATTTTATTCCAAAATTGCCTACGACAAAACTTTTGATAATGATTTGAGATTCAGAGTATCCCTATCTGCCTATACATGCAAGAAAAACAGTTTTGGCTCACTCTATCACGGTGATAGAACGGGTTCTCGTTTTTACCTTGTTATGGTTCCAGAAACAAACAGTTCAACTGATGTTGATCCTTCCTCACAAGCTTTTACAGGTCGCTGGGATATGGGCTTCACAGATAAAGACAACAGTTTAATGTTCAACGCTTTTATGAAATACAAAGGACTTGAGTTATTCGGAACTTTGGAAAAGGCAAAAGGAACCACCGCTTTCACGCATAAAGACTTTGATATGAACCAATATGAATTCAATGCACAATATTATTTTGGAAGCAACCAGAATTTCTATGTTGGCGGAAAAATTAATGGTGTTAGTGGAGACGATGGTACTGGAGTAAACAAAAAAGTAAGCCGTTTCGAGGGAGCTCTGGGATGGTTCTTTACAAAAAATATCATTATCAAACTTGATTATGTAAACCAGAAATATACAGATTTTGCTCAATATGGTAATAATGCCGGTTTCAAAGGAATTATGTTCGAGGCTGGTATTTCATTCTAATTAACTTTTTTCATAGCATGGCTGTTGGCAAATATTTGCCAACAGCCTTTTTTTCAACATGAAACCTATCGGGAAATATATACTCATTATACTCTTTATAACAGAGTATTTTTGTGCATTTTCCCAAATTATGAACCATAATACAATACCTCCAGAAGTTAAGCCCGAAAACAAGATCTCAATACAAGGAAGCAGCAATATTTCAGATTTTACCCTCTCGCTTGAATTCAACCAGAATGAATTAAAATCTACAACCAAACTACCTGATTGTTCTGCAAAAGATTATCGGGTTCTTAATCTCCCTGTTTCGGACTTCAGCTACTCAAATCCTTTGATGAAAAAAGACTTCTATCATCTGATAGATGCCAAAAACTACCCTTTTATCAGGATCTACTATCCGCCTGATATGCTCGAAAAAGAAACAGATAAAAATAGTCAGGAATGTAACTTAATTGTAGAGATCCGAAACAGTTGCCAAAAATATACCGTACCGGTAAAATATTCCAGAATATCAAAAAATGTTTATGAAGTTCAGGGAAACCTAAACGTAAAACTTACTGATTTTCATTTACAACCCAAAAAATATTTTTTTGGACTAATCAAGGTAAATAACAACTTGAAAATAGATTTTTATTTATATTTTTAGCCTATGAATTAAGTCCTTACTAAAATGAAAGTAAACACACTACAACGATACGGATTAAGAGCCATGATAGAAGTAGCACTCCACAATCAGGATGGGTTATTCCAGAAAGATATTGCAAAAAATCAGAATATATCGAATCGTTATCTGGATCACATAATCTCGAGATTAAAAGCTGCAGGTTTACTTAAAAATAAGTCAGGAAAAAAAAGCGGCTATATTCTTGGAAGAAAACCTGAGGACATCACCGTTCTGGATATTATGAACGCTTTTCAAACGGATGTTCAAATTGTAGATTGTGTTGATGCAGACTTTGAGTGTGAAAAAAAAGAAACCTGTGTAGTGGGTAAATTCTGGTGGGATTTGAATGGTTGCATTAAAACATTTCTTGAAGCCACATCACTTAAGTCGCTTGTATTTCAGCAAAACCAGGTAAACGAGGCTGTATAAACACCGAATTACAATCTTATGTTCTCAATTGATCTTGAGGTCTTCGTTCAATCCGATTCAAAAACCGTTTATAAAGCAATAACAGAGCAGAATCATTTACAAAAGTGGTTTGCACCTCAGGTAATCATCACACCAAAAGTCAATACTTATGGGGCTTTTGCCTTTGAATTTGACCTTGCTTTCAAAATTCTCATCAAAAAGATTGAACCTTATAATTACATCCAATGGGAAATAACTGACGGTATTGACGACTGGGTGAACACCAGTACTTCTTTTACGATATCTGAAGAAAATAACCAGGTTCTTCTAAAATTCAGACATAGCGGTCTTACCAACACATTAAAAAAAGATCAATGGGAAAAAAGCTGGTCAGAGTTCATACACAAACTTTCTGTTTATTGTCAAAGTCTCAAAGATTAAATCTGACAAATATTCTGCAATATATTTTCACTAATAAGAAAACAATAGAATTGTGTACCTTGCAGTTTTAATAAATGTATCAATCTGATGACTAAACATAAGCGGCAGCCTACCCTCTTTGAGTCTGTAATACCTATAATTTTTCTTATTATTCTTCTGTCTTCCAATGTGTTTATTTGGAAAGGAGGACACACGCTTGACGGTTCCAATCAAATTGCACTAATGACTGCCGCTGCTCTGTCAGGTATTATTGGGTTAAGAATGGGGTATCGTTGGGATCACATGCGTGATCAGATCGTAAAAACAATTGGAACAGCAATGCCCGCTATTTTAATATTACTGCTGATTGGCGCTTTAGCAGGAACATGGCTTATTAGCGGTGTTGTTCCGGCACTTATTTATTATGGATTAGAGGTTCTCCATCCGAGTATCTTTCTATTTGCAGCAGTTGTTGTTAGTATGATTGTATCTGTGGCAACAGGAAGTTCATGGTCTACCATTGCCACAATTGGTGTAGCTCTTTTAGGCATTGGCGATGCCATGGGATTTAACAAAGCTATTGTTGCAGGAGCCATTATTTCCGGAGCCTATTTTGGCGACAAGGTTTCTCCATTATCTGATACAACAAATTTGGCACCAGCTGTAGCGGGAACCGACCTGTTTACTCACGTCCGCTACATGATGTACACAACAATACCCTCCATATCAATCACTCTTATCATTTTTCTGATTATGGGGTTCACCATGCAAACAGGGGTTACAACCGAACATATATCAGAGGTTCAAAAGGCCATTACAGACACTTTTCATATTTCACCTCTTCTATTCCTGGTTCCCATTATCTTATTTGTCATCATTGTAAAAAAGATGCCTCCGCTACCTGCACTGGGCATTGGTGTAGTACTAGGAGGAATTGCAGCTGTCATATTCCAACCTCACATCATCAGAGAGATTTCAAATGTTCAAGGTAATTACATCAAAGCATCTTATATTACCGTGATGCAGTCTATGTACGGACCAACTTCAATTGTCACCCAAAGCAAAGCCATGAACGACTTATTCTCAACCGGAGGGATGGCAGGGATGCTGCAAACCATTTGGTTGATATTATCGGCTATGATTTTTGGCGGTATTATGGAGTCTAACGGTATGTTAAGAAAAATAACACTTTCTGTTCTTAAACTTGTAAAATCAGATGCAGGGCTTATTTCAACCACTGCCGGTTCGTGCATTTTCTTTAATGTAACGGCATCAGATCAGTACATCTCAATTGTTATGCCCGGGGAAATGTACCACGATGCATTTCAAGAAAGGAATCTGAAACCGGAGGTTTTAAGCCGAACACTGGAAGATGCCGGAACAGTAACTTCTGTTCTTATCCCATGGAACACCGGAGGAGCTACTCAGGCAAAAGTACTGGGTGTTCCGACGCTCGAGTATCTGCCCTTTGCTTTTTTTAACCTGATAAGTCCTGTGATGACTGTGATTTTTGCTGTATTGAATATAAGGATTCGCAGGTTTAAAGACAACAAAGCAAAAAACAGGTTATCAGATTAGAACCAGTTTCCTACTCTCATCAAGATATATCTACTCAAGAGAATTTATTAATAAACCAAAAGTAAAGGGCGTATTTTATCAAAACATACCCGTCTGCTGTAAACTTCAACTGCCTTTTTACGCCCGTTTTCTCCTAACATTTTTCTTTTGTTCTTGTTTGTCAGTAATGTAATTGAACTGATCCAATCCTCTTCACTTATAGCTAAGAACCCATTTACATCCTCATTAACAATATCTTTATTTATACCAACGGGTGATGCAATTACAGGTATTCCTGCCGCCATGTACTGAAAAAGCTTGTATCCTCCTTTTCCTTTTTCGAATTCAGTATCGGGCAATGGCATAATACCAACATCCATCTGATTAAGATAATTATTTTCCGACTCAAGCATCCACGGAACACATCGGGTATTAACTCCACTTATCTGATAACCGGAAACCCCCACGATAAGGAATTCAAAATCTATTTCTTCAGATAATCGAAGAAGAACAGGCTCCATCACCTTTAAAAATTTCAAAGTCCATTCAGAACCAATCCATCCTATTGTAAATTTTCTATGCTCAGAATTCGACTTCGGAAATATTCTGTCAACATCAACCGATGTTGTAACAATGGTTGATGATACACCATTTTGTTCGCAGTAAGTCTTTAAAACGGGTGAACTCACAATAACTTCATCAGCCAGTTTTATCATTGTCAATAACTGCTTTTCAGCCTTATTATTCTTTCCATCAGAAATATAAATGGCATCATCAAAGTCATAAATTATACGTGCATTTTTTTGTTTTATCCACTGCAACATCCACTTTTTCATGAAAAAACGCTGAATAAACACAACGTCATAATGAAAAAAAAGGAGATGAAAGATCAATATGATCCTGTTCAGGCGCTTTTTTAAAGGAAAAGTAAAATACCTCCCAGTATATGTTTGAGGTTTAATCGGAACTCGTGATAACCATCTGACACTAAAACCTTCTTGTTTAAAATAGGGAATGTACTCCGTTGCACGTATCCGTGAACTGGCATGAGGTAAATGACCATCTGTAAGCAGTAACATTTTCCGTTGTTGATGAGGCATCATTTTCCAATCTTTATTTTGCCAAAGAAGTCATTTATCTTTTCTGTGATATCATGAGACACCTTGAAAAAGTATACAGGCACCATATAAATTAACACGATTGTTGATCCTCTTACGAGAATATCAATAATATAATTGGAGTTTGAAGGTATTAATGTGGAAATAAAATAACTTACTAAACCCAAAAAAATAACAACAATAAATCTTAATGAAAACGGCTGCAAATGAAATTTATAAAATAAGTACAAATATCGCAGAATATTAACAATGGTAAGAGAAAGTGCACTTGCCATAGCTGCTCCTGTAAGCCCGTAAATAGGAATAAATATATAATTTGTAACAACAACAAATACGGAAAGAATTAACATAAACAAGGTTTGCACTTTGTAATAAGCTGAATTTCCCAGGATAGAACTGTTCACTCCTGTAGTCATATCAATTAAACTTCCGATTCCAATAAAAAAGATAACCCATTTCCCCGCAACGTATTGATCAGGCAAAATCCGAAAAACATTATCAATGTTTGCCCATAAGCCAACAAAAAGCAGTGTTCCAATAATGAAAAGGTTCAGACAGCTTTTATAATAAAGATCTTTAATCGTTTTCATATCATTGTCCTTCCATGCATTGGCAGCCACAATATTTGATATTTTCACTATTGCTCTTGAAGGCATACTTACCAGAATACCAAAAAAGAAAGCAATAGAATAGATACCGGTTGCTTTTAGTCCCAAAAAACTATTCACCATGATGGCATCTACATTTTGAATAAGAATACTTGAGAAACTATTCAAAATATTAAAGAGCGACACTGTTACTATTGAAACAAGTAAAGGTCGGGTTATAAACTTCCAATCACTTTTTAAAGGCAAATGTTTCTCCAAAATAAGTGAGATCACTATAACAATGGTTGGAAGCGATAAAACCGAAACATACAACCATAAAAACACATTGAAATTGATCCAGTTAAGAAAATAAACACCAATGGATATTATGATTAGAACCCTTTGCAGAACTTCCTTTAGAAAGGTTCCTCTTGTGCTGTTGTATAATGCAGAATAATATGAGTCGAACAAAGAAAAAAACAAGGAAAAGAAAATGAGCACAAATAGTTTATCTAAATTATCGGAAAGCAAAAAAGACTTATTTGCAATAGAAGTAAAAAGTATTGGTTTAAGCAAAAAGAAAAAGCCACTTGTTAGTATGAAACCGAGAATCCCTGTAATCAGTAAGATTATAACAAAGCCATGATGCCCTTTTTTGGGATCATGAAAATAAGGAAAGAGTCTGGTGGTTACACCATTTAAACCCAGGGTTCCCAATTGGGCAAAAAGCAACGAGTAAGCCACCAAAATTTTTAATAGGCCAACCTGTTCTGTCGAAAATAAGCGTGGAAGAAGAAAACCTGTAGTTATAAAACCAAAAACCACACCCAGATAGGTAAATATAGTCCCTTTAACCGATTGCTTTAAAACAACTCCCACTTCTTAATTTTATGAATGAAAACAAAATTAGGAAAAACCTAAAACTGATTAAACAATTTTCAATAAAGAAAATGCTAATTAAGGTTCTTGTTTACGAATATTCCTTTCTTCAAATCCTGAAGAACACTTAATTAGCCTCTTTTTTATTAAGAAAAAGCTTAAAAATAACAAACTTTAAGAACACTTGATGTTTAATGAAAAAACGTAAACAATAATACCTTAAAATAATTTGTAGCTTTGCATCCTTTTGGACACTTTACTGATATGCAACATCCAATTAAAATATGCTTTGTAGGAAGTGGTGCTATTTCAACAGCATTTGCTCAGGTACTCAGTAAAAAGGAAAAATATTTAGTTGAGCTGGTTTCCATTGAACAGGATGTAATACAATCCATTAACAAAGAACACCTCAACAAAAAATATTTTCCAAGTATTCCCCTGCACACGGACATTTCGGCAACAGACGATTTATCTACTTTTGAAAATGCAGATTTTATTTTCTTAGGAATTCCTTCAACTGTAATTGTAGATTACGTTGAAAGAAATAAAGAATATTTCAATCCCAAAGCCCTGCTGGTGAATATGGCCAAAGGTTTTGGAAAGGAAGACAACACTATTCCCGAATGTCTGGAAAAAATTGTTCCAAATCCTATCATTAGCTTTAAGGGACCGTCTTTTGCCAGGGAAATTATTAATAACGTTCCCACCGGAATGACAGTCTCTGCAAAAAGCTCAAAATATAACGACCTGTTTCGTGAGATTTTTCAGGACACTACTGTTTATCTTGACTTCAATACCGATTTGATTGGCACGGAACTTACCAGTATTCTTAAAAACATTTATGCCATCATATTAGGAATCGTTGATGCACATTATGATGCGCCCAATCTCAGATCACTTGTTATTACCCGATCTATTAATGAAATGCGCTATCTGTTGTCACGTTTTGGCGGAAAAGAGCGTACCATGTTTAATTACTGCGGATTCGGCGACTTTAGTTTAACGGCACTTAACGACATGAGCAGGAACCGCACCTTAGGTTTGCTTATTGGAAAAGGTTTTTTCACTGAATACATTTCAGAAAAGGTAGTACTTGAAGGAAAAATAGCTACTAATTTCTTTGTTGAAAAGATTGCAAAAAAAAGAAACATCCGTACAAAAGAATTGATGTTAAAAGAACTCTATAAAGTGTTTAATAACAAACACTACGACATAAACAACTTTGTAACCAGAATACTCGAATCAGAACCTATAAAAGAAGATTTATTCACCTGGTTTTAAGCTGTTATTTCATCAAGAATCTGTGAAATATTTCCTGTCAGATTTTCCCGATCGTATTGATCAACACCCGAACATTTGTATGGTTTCTCACCAAGCAAATATGCCTGATACAATCGAAAAATCTCTTTCTTGAGCTCCTCTGTTTCTGAAAAATCGAACACACTTCCACAGCCTGTTTTTTGAATAATTTCTGCTGCATTTCCATTGGGTGGACCAATGCAAATAATCGGTCGACCAGATGCCAGATATTCAAAAATTTTACCAGTTAACACAAGATGTGCATTGGGAGTATTATTAATCAACAAAAGCAATACAGAAGCCCTTTGTTGTTCGGCTATTACTTCTTCATGTGGAATATAATCTATTCTTTGGAGGTATTTTTCAATACCAAACCTTACCATAGAATCTACAGCATGGACATCTATCTTGCCAACATTTTTCACTTCCAGCATTTCGGAAAACGTTTTATCTTCCTTCACAAGTTCACCCAGAACCTCCCACAAGTTTGCCGCATTTCGGGTTCTAGTTAATGAACCAATATGAGATAATGTAAATCGATCAGAATCTGATGGAATTACTGTGTCAATCTTTAAATCATCTTTATCGTAACCGTTAGGAACCACAACATAATTCCTTTTTACAATTTTCTCAAAATCGCTGACCATCCCTTTACTTACAACGGTAACGGCACTTGCTGTGGATAGTACCATCCGTTCCATTTTGTGATGCTTTTTATCAGCATAACGACTCAACCTCAATTGATCATAAAAGTCAATATTTGTCCACGGATCTCTGAAATCGGCTAACCAGGGAATATTAAACTTATGATGCAGTTTCATTCCAATTAAATGAACACTGTGAGGCGGACCTGTTGTAACAATGGCATCAACCTTATTTTTTTTGAGCCATATGGATAAATCTCGAACAGCAGGTTTAATCCAGAACTTTCTGGCATCAGGAATAAAAAAATTCCCTCTTATCCATACAGCTAATGATTCCAGAAACTGGGAACCACTCTTTTTCTCACTTAAAAAAGCAGTCTGTATTTTATCGTTCTTCTTTTTCCCGGTAAACTTCTTATAAAAGTCATATGGTTCCCATATCTGGTTTCTCAGAATCTGAATTCCCTCAGGAATATCTTTCATCATAGAAGTATCTATGGCAGGCATTTCAGGGTTTTCGGGAGTAAAAACAACCGGTTCCCACTCAAAGTTCCTCAGATACTTAACAAACTTAAGCCAGCGCTGAACACCGCCACCACCACTGGGAGGCCAGTAATAAGTAACAATAAGAACCTTTTTTTTCATCTGAACCTATTTCTTTTCTTCCTTAGCGAAATACTTTTTCACACCTCTACCCAAAAAAACTACAGTTAAAAGAAGCAGAAGAAGTGAAAAGATTAATGAAATTTTTTCTCCAACAACCCATGCCGTAGGCTCAAACAAAAATGTAATGGTATGTTTACCCGCAGGAATAACCATAGCCCGTAATAAATAATCGGCACGGAAATAATTAACCTTGCTCCCGTCAACATATACTTCCCAGCCCTTGGGATAATAAATCTCAGAGAAAACAGCCAATTGTTCCGATTGGGCATCAGAATTATAAACCAGCTTATTAGGAGCATAAGAAACAAGTCTGATGCTTGCTGTTGAATCAACCGGAAAACTCTTTCCTTTCAACTGATCAGAAAATTCAGTAGAAATCAAAGCCACCGATTTTAAATTTGTTTTACTCAAAGATGAAATGATAGAATCAGGTGAACTCATTAATTCAAAACGATTGACGAGCCAGACATTACCATAGGCATAGGGATTAACAATAGGTTCAGCACCCGGATTATAAATCAAATATTTTGTATTCAACATATTTAAGGCAAACTCTGTTTTTAGGGTTGAATCAATTCTATGATAATCTGGTTTCTCAGACAAAACTTTCCTGAGCGAATTAATTTCATTCAGTAAATAATAATCTATCATATCCTGATATCGCTGCAACTTTGCACCGTGGTAGCCTCCTATCGATTCATGAAAATATGATGTACTGGCATCATTAAAAACATTCTTGGTAAGATCCACAACCCTGATATCAGGAGATTTATCCTGATCAATGTATTGGTCAGCCATGGTTTTTTGGAATGGTACCTGAGCCTTTCTGGCAATTTCATAATTTGAATCATTCAAATATCTGTTATCAACCCCTATCATATCAACCATTACAAGTACACCCAGTAAAGCTACGAACCATCCTTTTTTCAGCTTATTGCCGGAATACAGGAACAACAACAAGGCTCCCAGAAGGATGAAAACAATACTGCGTAATACATCCTGCCTGAAAATAGAAACCCTTACATTTTCAAGTCCGTTCATGAATATTGCAATCTGACTCGCATCATTTTGTGATTTCAACTGATCAAATTGCTGCACTTCATAATTACTGAAGAAACTAAAGAAAGCTGTCGGGAACAGATAAAACAGAACTCCCATCCCGGCTGTCAGGCCCAAAGCAATATAAAAAAGTTTCATATTCTTTTTCAGCCAGCCTGGTTGTTTTAGTATCTTGTTTAATCCAAGTATGGCAATTAACGGTATGGTTAATTCTGCTACCACAAGGATCATTGAAACAGCTCTAAATTTGTCATAACCAGGAAAATAATCGATAAACAGGTTAGTAAACCACATCATATTTTTTCCCCATGAAAGGAAAATGGTCAGCACCGTAGCAGCCAGCAAGGGCCATTTTATTCGATCGTCCAGAACAAAGATTCCGAGAATAAAAAAGAAAATAATAACAGCTCCCACATAAACAGGCCCTGATGTACCGGGTTGATTTCCCCAATATGAGTTTTGCTGTGCTACATACCTACGAAACTCTGAAGGAACTTCATTTAATGCTTTGTTATCCCCAATATATCCGGAAGCTCCACCTTTCACATCAGGAATCATCAGCGACCAGGTTTCTCCAATACCATAGCTCCAGGCTGTAATATAATCTTTATTTAACCCTCCGGATTTTATTTCCTGCTCAGTATGAAGAACGGGCTTTCCCCTCATCGTATATTTACTATACTGGTAGGTTCCCCACAAAGAAGTAATATTGGTCAGAACGGCAAAAACTGTGGCAATAATTAGCACTATTGAAGCCTTAAAGAAATGAGGCATTTGTTTTTCTTTCAAAGATTCAAACAATTTATAAACCCCATAAATCAGAACAAGAATCAAAAGGTAATAAGTAATTTGAAGGTGACCTGCCAGAATCTCCAGCGATAAGGCTACCGCTGTTAAAAGTCCTCCTTTCCAGTAACTCCTTCTGAAAGTCCAGATGATACCCGCCAAAACAGGAGCCATATATCCAATAGCATGAGCCTTGGAAGTATGCCCTGCTCCCAGAATAATAAAAAAGTACGACGAAAGGGCAAAAGCAATTGCCCCGACTATACTCAGCCAGGGATCGACTTTCATCACAAGCAACAAAACGAAGAAACCAAGAAAATAAAGAAAAACATAGTCTGCCGGACTCGGTAGTCCCAACATAACAACCCGATCAACATCACGCATCAGATTGGCAGAGTAAACCACAGATATTTGCCAGGCCGGCATTCCTCCAAACATTGAATTTGTCCATAAGGGTTCTTCCCCGGTTTTGGCACGAAAATCAGAAATTTCCTTCGACATGCCTTTAAACATGGCAATATCGTGCTGCTTTAACTGCTCGCCCTGCCATAAAGGTGAAAAATATACTACTGTAATCCCCAAAAAAATAATCAGAGCCAGAATGTAAGGCAACAGCCCGTTCAGTTTTGTTTTATTCATTTTTATCTTTTTCTTGTTCAGAGTCTATTTCTTCAAAATCCACATATTCTCCAAAAGTATCCTTTTCTGTACTTTTTTGATCGTTTTGTGTAACCTTGATCTCAACATCACCTTGTTTTTTTGATTCCTGGCTACCGTAAAACTCGTTATACTTATCTTGTTGTCTCTTTATGAACCGTTTAATTATCCACGGAAAAACAAATCTCATGATCAATCTGGTTAGATACCAAATGATGATCAGAATGAATACTAACCTTAAAAAACTCATTATTTATTGCAAATTTTCACTGCGAAAATATTCAATTTCTGCATAACCTCCTATTGTGCTGATGACAGAAAGAGTCCATTTGTTGCCAAACCAAGGTAACTTATGTTTATTTAACAAAATATATACAATAAACCATGTTTTGAACGAAAGTCGATACATCACTTAATGTTTTATTTTTGTGCCATGAAAAAACCGAATATCTTACTTCTGCATCAGGGTTATTCATCATTTGTAAAAGCAGATGACGAACTTTTAAAACCCTATTATTCTGTTTTTTCATACTATATTAAACCTTCCAGAAAACTTTCCGGTTTCCTATACCAACACATAAAATTTCTGCTCTTTTTTGCATTTAACTTTTACAGGTTTCAACTTATCGTAACCTGGTTTGGCGACTACCATACTTTTTCAGCTGCATTGGTTTCAAAAATCTTCAAACGAAAACATATTGTTATTGTTGGCGGCAACGATGCTGTTTCTATTCCTGAAATAAGTTTTGGTCTGTATCACCATCCCGGGATAAGAAGTAAAATGGTAACCCTTGCTTATAAAATGGCCGATAAAATTGCAGTTGTAGACGAAAGTCTTATACACGGAGAGAATTATTATGCCAAAGGAAACAACAAAGTAGGACTTGAAAATTTTGTAAAAGGAATAAGTAGAAAGTGTGTTGTTATTCCAACCGGGTATGATGCTGAACAATGGAAATGTGATGCAGCACAAAAGAAAAAAAATCAGGTACTTTCAGTTGGTATAGTGGATTCAGAGATGCGGGCCAAACTTAAAGGTTTTGACTTAATAACTCAGTTGGCTGAATTGCTACCCAAAATCAATTTTATTTTTATCGGGGTAACCAACAATAAATACATCAGCCATTTCAGTAAAAAGCCCAACCTGACAATTATTGAGAATGTTAGTCAAGAAAAGCTAAAAGAGTATTATTGTACTTCGAAAGTCTATGCACAGTTTTCAATGACCGAAGGATTACCCAATACTTTATGCGAAGCCATGCTTTCCGGATGTATTGCTGTTGGATCAAATGTAAATGGAATTCCAAAATTAATCAGAAACGATAATTTCATTCTTAAAGAGAAAGATATTGAGAAAGCAAAAAATATAATTCTGAACGCTTTCAGAACCGATCTGTCAGTAGGTACGGAAAACAGAGATTTCATCCTCAACATGCTCTCAAGTCAAAAAAGACTTTCAGCCTTTCAACAGTTGATCAACTCTTTATAATCAGACATATTCCTGATTAACTTCAGATGATAACTTAAAACAAAATATATCAAACCTGCCTATGTTTCGGTTTCGAAGAGATAAATAACCGTATTGGTTCCTTTCATTCAAATCAACATCAAACCCCACAAAACTGGTTATCAAATAACTCAAAATATTACGGTCTAGATAATTAATTTCACTCAAAAGGTATCAGAGAAAAATAAATTTACTATGTTTGTGCCCGGATTGTACAAATACATCTTAAAAGCTAATTTATTTGTTCAACCCGATTTGTTTCATTCAATTATTTATTATTATGTCAAAAAAATTATTTGTTGGGAATGTGGCCTGGAGTGCAAGTGAAGATGACTTGCGTAATCTTTTTTCCCAACAGGGTGAAATTGAAGATTTAGTTATCTTAAAAGACAAATTCACTCAACGTTCCAAAGGATTTGGGTTTGTAACCTTCGCAAATGATGAAGATGCAAGCAACGCTGTTTCTGAACTTAACGGATATAACCTGAACGGAAGAAACCTGGTTGTTAACGAAGCCAGACCTCCAAAAAGAGATCGATAAGCTAAGTTTTATCAATGAAAAAGCTCTTTTGACAATGTCAAAAGAGCTTTTTTTATTTAACCGAGTTTAGATACTGAACCGATAAGAAAACTTGATGAGAAATATATTAGTAGGTTTAATGCTACCAAGTCTTTCAAGGTTCTGTGTCAAAACAAAATTACCGTCTGAATTTGAATCGGCTTTATTCTGCGACCAAACCAGATAAACCGTTGAACCCGGAACAAACTCCCATCGTAATACCATATTCGACCTGAAGTTAAATACACTAAAATCAGGATTTGCAAAACTAAAATCGCTCATCCCATTGTTTGTATCATCAATATAATATTCTCCGGCATTTGAATCGTACGAGATCTGACTTGGATTAAATATTTTAAATTGACTGGCAAAATTACGGTCCTTAAACCCTAAAACTTTCTTAAACCCTGAATAATCTGCTGAAAACAGAAAAGGTTGCCCCCAATATTCCAGAGAAAGATTAGGTGTAAACGAAACATTAATCCTTATGTCGGCAGAAAATTGCATTTGCGAAAGGTTCGAAACGATATAAGACTGATCACTTCCCAGACTGGTAGCATCAATATAAGCCACCCCTCTGTTTTCCTGATAAATTGTAGGACTCAACGATAGTTTAAGATTTGCAAAAGGTTGATACCCGAAACTAAAATTATAGTAGTGAGCCAACTTTTCGTACTGAAGACCTTTATAATATGAATACTGAACTCCAAAAGTAAATTTCTTTCTTTGGTCAGAATTGACTGCAAAATAATATTCCATTCCTGGAGGAAGAAGCAAAGCAGGCCCGCCTCTCAATTCGTGCCTTTCAAGCTCATAACCCGAGTGCTGAATGTTCAGATCCAGATACCAGTAGTTTTTAAATTGCATTCCAAAATATAAATTCTGGCCTGAATACGTATTCTGGCCTGTAAAATCCCATCCCGACGACTCACTTGCGCTCACTGCAAAAGTTCTGAAAATACTGAACGGTTCCCAAATTGAATAACGAACCCATGTGCTGTGCTGAATAATATCTGCCAGCTGCATATACCCCTGATCATTCAACGAAAGACCCGGGCTCTGCATGTTAGCACGGGCACCATAATACCAGTGTCCGCCACCAATTTTCTCAAACAACACACTGGCTCCGGTTCCACTCAACATGGTTAATGTGGAATCCACATGACGGGGAGCCCTAATTCTCTGATAATACCTTTGTGGAGCTTCCTGTAAATCCGTAATCGATTCCTTTGTTCCACTTACATTACTTCCAATCAGTGTGGCGGCAAAATGTAGCGTTCTTTTTTTCCAGTAATTCTGAAAATCAAGCCCTCCGGTATAGGCCGACTTAGGCAAGAACAATAACGTTGAATCATGGATAATTCTGTTGGTTGCTGTTATCATACCTCCCAGAATTGTGTTCCCACCACGCATATCTTTCTGAACCCTGGCATTGAAATAATTCGTCAGGGGTTCTACAGGCTGTTTCCATTGTTTGCCCAAACTGTCGATGGTAGCTACTTCTTTGGAAGTAAGACTTTCCATCACCCCAATGGACCATCCCTTCTGGGTTTTGCCTGATAATTTGAACGCTCCCAAAATACGAGTTGCTGTAGGAACCTGAGCATATTCATTATCTGTAAGATCAGGATAATAATGGGGAGGGCGTCCAATTCTTCTGGAATAAAACAAATTATTTCGTGTTCCGCCTCCCATAATTATGGGGAAACTAAAAATATTGCTCCCGGCCACAAAGAATGGCCTTTGTTCCTGAAAATATAACTCCAGTGCACTTAAGTTCACCTCAGACGGATCTGCCTCAACTTGTCCAAAGTCAGGATTAATTGTAAAATTTAAAGTGAGGTCATTTGTTACAGCAATCTTTCCATCCAAACCTGCAGTTGATTTAAAATATCGGGGTTTAGAAAAAGGATCAGTTCCATCCACAGGTGCGGTTTCCAAACTACTCATCAGATAAGGCATAAAGGCCTTTTCCTTTTTGGGTTTTATACCATCTAAACCCGAAAGGTAGCCATAACTACTCACAAAACCAGGCGCATCGCGAGGAATAGGTTGCCAGAAATCCTGCTCCTGATTTCTGAAAATGAACCTTGCCACTTCCATTCCCCATGTCATTTCTTTTTTATTGGCAAAACGAAGTTGAGATAGCGGTATTTTCATCTCTGCATACCACCCTTTACTGTCTTCCGATGTTTTCACATACCAAACAGGATTCCAGGTCGCGTCAATATTTCCACCGTCGTTTGTAAACTTCCCGTCCAGTTTTACACCTGAAGCACTGACAATAAAACCAAATGCAGTCCTTTTATCAAAATAACTGTCAATGGAAATTCCGGCCCAATCACCATCAATATTATCGCGTCGGCTTAATCTTTTTACAATCTTCTGAGGATCAGTATCGAAACACCTGATTGCCACGTAAAGAAAATTATTGTCGTATAATATTTTGAAATCAGTATTTTGAGTCGGCTTTTTGCCATTGTAAGGTTGAAACTGTACAAAATCACCTTCCCATTTACCTTCTGTCCATGCTTTATCGTCCAGCTTACCATCAATATCGGGAGGAAGCCCCGTAAGTCTTTGAGTTTTATAATCCTTGAATTTTGTGGAATCCTGACTGTAAGAAACAGAGGAAACCAACAACATGCTTACCAATAAAAGTTGAAAAGAAATATATTTTAGTGTCATTGCCCTTATTTAAATGTCGCGTGCGAAATTAGAATCCCCACCATTATTTACCTACAGACTTTCGACGACTTGAAGAATCTGGTCGGTGAATGGAGAAACTTCTTCCAATTTTGTAACTATTCCATTATCGATATGACGGATCATTTCGACAATGGTTACAGAAAAAATAAAAGAATCCTGATCAATCAGGATTCAAATTGTATTTTTCAGGATGTTTGGCGTGGAAATTCCCGTAAAACTTTTCCAATAGATGCAAATCCTTTTCATAATCTCCTGAAGGATCCAGCTTTGGGCCAATACCACCCCTCTTCTCCTTATAATCAATAAATGCCATATAAACAGGAACCTCTGCCGTTGTGGCAATCTGATAAAAACCTTTTTTCCATTTGACAGCTAAAGCACGGGTACCTTCAGGTGTTATCACCAAATTGAAAGTATCATTCCTTTGGTACATCTGATTAATCTGCATCAATAAACCTGTGGTTCTGTCATATTTTACAGGAACTCCTCCTAACGCTTTTAACAAGGCTCCCAAAGGCCAGAAAAAATACTTCCCGTTGATCATAAATTTCACATCCTGTTTCATAACCCAAAATGCCAGCCTACCAATAACAAAATCCCACAATGAAGTATGCGGTGCAACAATAATTACAGACTTATCAATAGGCGAACTGACAGAACTGGTTATTTTCCAACCCAGCATTCTGACCAGAATCAAATGCGCAATCTTGTACATCCTCTTTCTATTGATCCGTTTTCTCGTGCTGACTCAGGCTGAATTTCTCCGGAAATTTAGCATGTACTCCCTCGTAAAATTCTTCCATTTTCTTATAATCTTCATTATAATCACCCGAGGGAATAAAAACAGGGCCAAATCTTCCTTCTTTCTTTTTATAGTCAAGCGAAGTCATCATAATAGGGACTCCGGCAGTTTGCGCTATATAATAATACCCTTTTTTCCAAACTGTGGAAAGCGATCGGGTACCTTCGGGGGTAATAGCAAGGTTCAGAGATTCGCGCTTCTCAAATAAAGAAGCTATAGCTTCCACCTTATTGGATGTTCCGGTTCTGTCAATGGGAACACCTCCTAAAACCTTTAACACAGGGCCTAAAGGCCAGAAAAACATTTCTTTTTTAATGATTACATTTACTTTAACCCCTACCGACATAATACAGAGCATGCCGTAAACGTAATCCCAGTTGGAAGTATGCGGAGCCTCGACAATAACGAGTTTCTTTTGATCAGGAGAAGGTGTCTCACCAACAATTTTCCAACCTAAAATTTTTAATATAAAACCTGTAAATTTTTTCATACACAAAAATAATGATTTACTCTTTACATCTATAAAACAAGATATTTTGACAATCATAAAAAAACGGCCTCAGTTCTTAAAGAACCTGAAGCCGTTTTTTAAACACTCAAAAGCAGAGATTACCAGATTTTCACTCTGTCATCAGGAGCGATGTATAATTTCTCACCTGCTTTGATATCGAAATCTTTATAGAACACATCCATATTAAATGGAGGAATATTAACCCTTGCTTCTGCTGGGGAATGCACATCAGTTTTTAAGCGTTTGGCCAGCTCTTTAGGTCGAATGCTTTGTCTCCATATAGTAGCATAGGATAGGAAAAAACGCTGATCTGCAGTGAACCCTTGAATTGGTTTAGGAGTCTTACCATTCAGAGCACGCATCAATGCGTCATGAGAAATATTTAAACCACCAAGATCAGCAATATTTTCACCCATTGTCATTTCACCGTTTACATGCAATGAATCCAGCAAAGTATAATTGTCATATTCTTTGGCTAACTCAGCTGTTTTCTTCGCAAAACGTTCGGCATCTTCTTTAGTCCACCAATCGTTCATATTGCCTTCTTTGTCGTATTTTCTTCCCTGATCGTCAAAGCCATGGGTCATTTCATGGCCAATTACCACGCCAATAGCACCATAGTTTACTGCATCGTCAGCATCTTTGTTAAAGAACGGAGGTTGCAAAATACCTGCCGGGAACACGATTTCGTTATTGGAAGGATTATAATAAGCATTAACCGTTTGAGGAGTCATACCCCATTCAGATTTATCAACGGGCTTACCTACTTTTTCAAGGTTGTATTCGAAAGAAAATTTGCTGGCATTAACCAAATTCTGGAAATAATTATCCGGAATAATTTGCAAAGCTGAATAGTCTCTCCATTTATCAGGATAACCAATCTTAACAGTGATCGCTTCCAGTTTTTCCAAAGCCTTTTCTTTGGTTCCTTCACTCATCCAGTCCAGCTTTTTAATGCGCTCAGCAAAAGCAGCACGGAGGTTCTCAACCAATTCAAGCATACGCTTTTTCGATTCGGGCGGGAAATATTTTTCTACATAGAGTTTTCCAAGGGCTTCACCCATATTACCTGAAGTTACTCCAAGTACGCGTTTCCAGCGTGGACGCATTTCCTGCTGACCGGAAAGTGTTTTACCAAAAAAGTCGAACTGTGCTTCAACAAAAGGTTCACTAAGGAAAGGAGCTGCATCATCCAGCATTTTCCATTCCAGATATGTTTTCCATTGGCTGAGTGGAATTTCTTTCATCAGCTTACTGATTCCTTCAAAGAAACGCAACTGACTTACATTTATATCTCCCGGATTTTTTAAGCCCAAAGCTGCAAAATAAACTGACCAGTCAAAGTCAGGAGAAATTTTCTCCAGCTGAGCCAGCGGCATTTTATTGTAATTATTTTCAGGAACTCTTCTTTCCAAGCGGGTAAATGATACTTTAGCCAGTTGAGTTTCAATATCCAGCACTGTGTTCGCAGCTTTCTGTGCTTCTTTTCCTGAATCACCTTTCAGTTCGAACAACCTGGCAATATACTGTTTGTAAGCCTCTCTGATTTTTTTAATAGGAGCATCATCTTTCAAATAGTAATCCACATCGGGTAATCCGAGTCCGCCCTGATGCAGGTTGGCAATTTCCATGCTGCTGTTCTTCTCATCTGCACCGGCATAAAAGAAAAACAAAGGATGAACCCTCATGGTATGCAATTTTGCAATCTCAGCATCAAGTTCTTTTTTTGTCTTGATGTTCTGAATGGTCTGCAATTCTGGTTCAATGGGTTTGATACCTGCTGCATTAATCTGTGCTGTATCCATACCACTGTTAAAGAAATCTCTGATCTTCTGATCAATACTTCCCATAGGAGCATCTTTCTTCTTGCTGATCTCATCAATCAGATCTTTCAGTTCTTTTTCGTTGTTTTCGTACAATACGGTAAAAGCACCGTATGAGCTGTACTCGGGTGGAACCGGATGATCCTTAATCCAGTTACCGTTTACATATTCATAAAAATTGTTACCGGGCAAAATATTCTTATCCATATTCGCCGGATTAATCGCTTCATTCATACCTGTCTGCTTTTTTGGTTGCTGATTACATGATCCCAAAGCCCATATCATTGCCAGAGCCAGCGGGATAGATAAAAGTTTTTTCATGTGTTAAAAAATTTAATGATAGACTAATAAAAGGGATTGCAACGAAATATTAATCTCAAATGTGTTTTTTGCCAATTTCTCCTCTTTTGAATTTTGAGAACCGACAAATATATAAAATTGTTCTATTAAGAAAATTTAAATGTCAATATTACTCCAGCTCCAAATCTAAAGCATCTTTCAAATCACGCATTACCGAATATTTTTCCATCATTTCATCAAAGCGCTCCTTTTCGGTAAAAGCCTGTTTAACTTCATCTCTTTCCATAACACTGGGACTCAGTGTTATCTGGTTATTGTTTAATTCTGTTTTCAGAAAATTCAGCAATATGGAGTTATTCAACTGGTCTTTTGTGATCAGAATATTGGGAACCTTGTATTCAATTACATAATCAGGCCCAAGTGTCGGGTTCGACTGCACCAAAGTATTTACAAAACTTGGCGATTGTTCCCTGTAATTTTCTACAAACTGTTTCCAACATTCCTCCAGCTTTTCCTGAGTAAACTCGGTAATAATTACAGGTTCTTCCTGATTGGCCTTTTCCTGCATCTCTTTTATGGAGCGTAAGCCTCCCTTAATAGAAATATTTCTGATGGAACGACCTGTACCTGATAAAGTTGCAGGCTTTCGTTCTATTTTACGATGTATAACCTTCGGTACAAACTCTTTCTTTTCCACTTCAGGCGCCACTAAAGTTTCAATATTCTGATCCGGCAAAGGATTATCTTCCGGAACTTCTTCAATCAAATTTTCCGGATTTTCAATCACTGGAACATTTTCGCTATGAACCGGTTCTGTTTTTTCCTCTTCAACAACCGGTTTCTTTGCTTCTTCCTGCTTTTGTTTTATTTCTTCAACGACATCCTGTTTTGGCTTTTCAGACTGCTGATAAACCGGACGTTTTTCCTTAACCTTTTCTATCACAACAACTTCTTCGGAAACTAAACTCTCTGCATTAATAATGCTCAGCTGAGTCATGGCAATCTCAACATGAAGCCGTTTGTTGTTGCTGTTTTTATAATTAAGGTCGTATTGATTAACCAACTCCAGTGCCTTAAATAAGAAAGCACGACTGCATCTCTGAGCCTGGTCCTGATATCTTTCTCTCAAACTTTGTCCCGACTCAAACAACGAAACAGTTTTAGGGTTCTTGACAACTAATAGATTTCTGAAGTGTTCATTTAGTCCGGTAAGAAAATCCTGCCCGTCAAAACCATTCTGTAGAATCTCATTAAAAATCAGCAAAACCGTTGACAAATCACCTGAAACCAAAGCATCTGTTACCCTGAAATAATATTCAAAATCAAGAATATTCAGATTCTCTATCACATCTTTGTAGGTAATCTGCTCCCCACTGAAACTGGCTATCTGATCGAAGGTGGAAAGAGCATCTCTTAAGGCTCCGTCAGCCTTTTGCGCAATAACATGCAATGCTTCTTCCTCTGCAACAATATGTTCGCTTTTCGCAACATAATTCAAATGTCCGGCAATATCTGAAACGCCAATTCTTTTGAAGTCAAAAATCTGACAACGGGAAAGAATAGTAGGAATAATCTTATGCTTCTCAGTAGTTGCCAGAATAAACTTAGCATATGCAGGAGGTTCTTCCAGAGTTTTCAGAAAAGCATTAAAAGCTGCCGTTGAAAGCATGTGAACCTCATCAATAATGTAGACTTTATATTTTCCTGCCTGGGGAGGAATACGTACCTGTTCCACCAGCTTACGGATATCTTCCACAGAATTGTTGGAAGCAGCATCCAGTTCGTGGATATTGAAAGAAGCATTTTCATTGAAAGCACGACACGATTCACATTCATTGCAAGGTTCTCCATCAGAAGTCGGGTTCAGACAGTTGATGGTCTTGGCCATAATACGGGCACAGGTAGTCTTCCCCACTCCTCGCGGTCCGGTAAATAAAAATGCCTGGGCCAGATGTCCGGTTAAAATGGCATTCTTTAAAGTAGAGATGATAGAATCCTGACCCACAACCTGTACAAAGGTAGACGGACGGTATTTTCGGGCCGAAACAATGAAGTTGTCCATACAATCAATTTTGAAAGTCAAAAGTAACAAAATTCAGTGCGGAATGAGAGCAAAAAAACAGAAAAGCCTGAACAATTTTACTTCAGAAATGCTCCTAAACGAAAAAACCCGGACTCATAAAGAGCCCGGGCACAGTATCTTTCAATAAAATAATTAGTTCAGCGCGTGAGCGTATTTAGTAATCTTTGATTTCAGGTTACCGGCTTTGTTTTTGTGAATGATATTTCTCTTAGCCAGTTTGTCAATCATAGCATACAATTTTGGCAATTGCTCTTCTGCTTCTTTTTTATCTTCCAGAGTACGAAACTTGCGAACGGCATTACGCATGGTTTTTGCATAATAGCGGTTGTGCAATTTTTTTGTTTCATTTTGTCTGATGCGCTTGATTGCTGATTTGTGATTAGCCATAATATTTCTGTGTTGTATTTACTATTCCTTTTGGGCGTGCAAAATTAAACAAACTTTTTGTATTAAAAAGCATTTTTGCACAATTTATTTTCATGAAGTTAAAATTTCTCCTGTCAGTACGGGTTCGTCTGTCATCTCAATGTCAGTAAGTTTCACCTTATAGAACTTATTTCTTCTTAAATCTTTCTGCTTTATTACCACAGGAACGTAGTGCTCTCCATATCCTGTAGCAAAACCATTTTTATCAAATTGTTCCACTAAAACAGTCTGTTCTTTGCCAACAAACGAACGACGGTATTCCATTTTCATATCGTCTGAAAGCTGGCGAACCAGTTCAGAACGCCTTGTTTTTTCCTTTTCAGGAATCTGATTATCCATACGCTCAGCACGCGTTCCACGACGAACACTGTATTTAAACGTATGAATGTGACCAAAACCAACTTCCTTCAAAACCTTTAATGTTTCCTGAAAATTTTCTTCTGTTTCACCCGGAAAACCGACAATTATATCGGTAGTCAGGTTAAAACCGGGATAGCGGCTGCGGATGTTTTCAGAAAGTTCCTTGAAAAACTTAGCTGTGTACATCCGGCGCATTTTCAGCAAGACATCTTCAGAACCGCTTTGCAAACAAATATGCATGTGCGGAGCCAGTTTCGGGTTCTCAAATAACCTGAAGAAACTTTCAGAATAACCGTCCGGCTCAATGGAAGAAATCCGAACCCTGAAATCGCCGGGAATAGCCAGAATTTCTTCTACCAATTGTTCAAAATCGGTTGTTTCATCTTTATAGCGACCAATATTCACACCCGTCAGAACCACTTCCTTATATCCAAACTCCACAACCTGACGAATATTTTCAAGAATATCTTTTTTTGTACGACTGGTAGCCCTGCCCCTAACTTTTGGAATAATGCAAAAAGTACAGAAGTTATCACAACCATCCTGAATTTTAATCAGGCTTCGGGTATGAAAAGTTTCATCGGCTGGTTCATAGCCAAAAAGGTCTTTGGCAAAAGTATCAGGGGTAACTACCTCTCCATTAAAATAAGCATCCACAAGCGAAGTGATGGAAGATTTATGATCGTTGTCCACAACAAAATCAACCTTTTCGCTTTTTTCCAGATCTTCCTTATAATTCGTTGCCATACAACCGGTCACAATCTTCAACGAACCTGGATGCAAGCGGTTCACATGGTTCATTACCTGCTTCGATTTATGGTCGCTTTGATTGGTCACAGTACAGGTATTCACCACATAAACATCAGCTTCTTCCTCAAAGTCAACCACCTGGTATTTCTTTTTTGAAAACTGCGATACCAAAGCATCAGTTTCAAAAAGATTCAGGCGACAGCCCAGTGTTTTAAATGCAATTTTTTTCATATCCTCAGGCAACTACTTTCTGACTAACCAAAACTCCTTCGGTTGAGAAAGGAGCAACACTTTCAATTTTTACTTTTGCAAATTCACCAATCAAAGAAGCATCATCAGAAGCAAAACGGACAATAATTTTTCCTTCGGTTAAAGCAGACAAATATCCTTCTTTGCGGTCTTTTCCTCGAACTACCACATCCATCGTTTTACCAATCAGCGACTTGTTGTACTCCAGAGAATGCTTCATCAATTCATCCGTCAGCAAATGATAGCGTCTTTTCTTTTCTGCTTTCGGAACATCATCTTCCCAACGAGAACTGGCAGCACCAGGACGTACTGAGTATTGCGCAATGTAAGCCATATTGTATTTAAACTCTTCCATGGCCTTTCGCGTATTTTCCAGTTGCTCCTCAGTTTCTCCGGTAAAGCCGACAATGATATCAGTAAACAAGGTTGCTTCCGGAATCAGGCGACGAATGGTGTCTACAATTCTGCGGTATTTTGCCATAGTATGTTTTCGGTTCATCCGAATCAAAACCTCTTCATCACCCGACTGAATAGGCAAATGAATTTGCTTGGCCAGACACTGATGTTCAGCAATTACTTCAATCACATCATCGGTCATATCACGGGGATGCGGAGAAGTAAAATAGACCCAGAATTTCTTTCCGGCCGAATCGCCGTATTTTCCAATCTCTTTCAGCAGTTGTGCAAATGAGAGTTCTTCTCCTTTTTTATCCAGCCCATAGGAATTTACATTCTGTCCCAGCAGGGTGATAGATTTATATCCTTTTTCAACCAAATCTTTCAGCTCACGCAGAATTTCTCCGGAAGGCCTTGACACTTCACGTCCGCGCGTATAAGGAACGGCACAGAACGAACAAAACTTATTACATCCATTCTGAATGGGAATAAATGCTTCGTAACCTGAAGCATATTTGGGAGTAATGTGCCAGAAATCTTCAATTCCCTTTTCGGGACTTAAAATACTTTTTTGGGTACCGGGCAATTCTGCTTTATCCATACGAAAAGCAGCTTCGTTTCTGCTTTCAGTCTTAGGCTTTTCCCAATCGTTCCAACCGGCATCCAGTGTTTGAACCCCTGCCGGGGTTACCACACCATATTGCCTGATCATGTCGGGCAAAGCAGGCAAATCACTCATAGGAAATACCATATCAAATTGTTTCAGAAATTTCTCGCGGTCGGCAGGCAAAACACAACCCGTAACAAAAGTCAGCAGATTTTTTTTGTTTTTCCATTTGTTCCACTTCCTGATCTGGGTATAAACCTTATCGATGGCCTTCTGGCGAACCGAACAGGCTATCACTCCCAGCAAATTAGCTTCATCTTCCTGATCGGTAGGTTCAAACCCCATTTTTTCCAGAACATCCTGAACCCTTTCCCCATCGGAAATATTCATTTGGCAACCCAGCTGTACAATATGATATTTCATAATTTACCTTTCTTTAATGCTCAGTTTAAATGATTAAAAATAAACCTCAGCATGTAAATGATCCTGCGGAATTCCTTTTTCTTCCAATAAATCCATGGCATCACGGATCATTTCAAAATTCCCACAAAGGAAACAATGCGTATTCTTATCAATATCTACCTGTTTGATATAATCTGTAACTCTTCCCCGGAAACTACCTTTATCATCGCGACTCGTACAGGAAATATAGCGATCCTTATCATAATGATCACTTTCGAAACTGGCGTCAGAATAGCGAATACCATGCAACAGTTTATAATTCAATCCTGGAACACTTTTCACCATGCTGTGAAAAGGCGAAATACCGGTACCACTGGCAATGAAAAGAAAAGGGTTCACCTCAGCCTTAAAATCTTCTTCAATAGTGAAGAAACCAAATGGCCCCTGAACCTCAACTTCATCTCCGGGTTTCAGCTTACGCAAAACCTTGGACACCTCTCCGTCAGAAACTTCTTTTACCAGCACTTCAAGTGCCTCATCATTTATTCCGCTGTAAATAGAATACTCACGGTGATGGATATCACCGGCTTTGCCCAGCAGTACATGCTGTCCGGGTTCAAAGGTCATTCCTTTACGTTCTATTTCCAGAATAAATGCTGAATCAGCCAGTTCCCTAACGTTTAATATTTTGTGATACTGATCACTCATTATATAATTGTTTTTTTGATGACAATTTATTTTAAAACAGTAAAAAACGTGGGTTAATTTTTGGGTTGGCAAAATTAATGATTTTTTGCTTTTGAAAATCACTTTGTTAGAATCAATAAAAAAAGTAATTTTATGCAATTAATAGTGTTACCATGGATCAACACAAAAACAACGAAGAAGACAATCTCTATCGTATAAGGGAAATTTTGTTTGGAGAAGACCTTCAAACTGTTAATCAGCGTTTCTCTGAGCTCAAATCTGAATGGGAAGAAAACCTTTCCACACTTAAGGCTGCAACCGAAGAACATCTTGAGAACCTTAAGTCTTTTCAGGAAAACCAAACCGAGCAACTGGAAGAAATAAAAAATGAATTTCAGGAAAAAATTCTGGCATTAAAGCAGGAAATCGGCGAACAGGTCGGTTTGCTTGAGCAACAAATCAAGAATAACGAACAGTTGGTAAGTAATGAACTTTCTGTACTCAAAGAAAAACAGGTAAGTAAAGCTGAATTGGCGGACCTGCTGAAAGGCATCATTGACAAACTGCAATAGTAAAATATGACAGCAAAAAAATCAGACCCTTCTATGGACGAACTGTCAAAAAAACTGACATTGCAGGCTCAGTTGGAAGAAGTTCGTAAGCTGCTTACCGGCTACGACCGCAAAGAACTGGCCGAGTTAAACAGACTATTGAAAGATAAGGATGCCTTTGCAGAACAAATCAGTCAGTTATTACCCGATGCGTTCAACATACTGGTTCAAAACGGTACTGTAACTCTTGAAACCATCCAACCCATGGTGGAAGATGTTTTAAAGGAGAGCATCCGGAAAAATCCGAGAACTCTTTCTGATATCCTCTTTCCCATTATGATGCCTGCCATCAGAAAAGCTGTGGCTGAAGATATTAAAAGGATGCTCGAATCGGTCAACAACACACTGGAACATGGTTTTTCACCAAAAAGACTGGGCTGGCGTTTACAATCGATTTTTTCAGGAAAAAGCTATGGCGAAATTGTTCTTTCTCATGCTTACATTTACCAGGTTAAACAGGTATTTCTGATCCATAAAGAAACCGGACTGCTACTGGCTCAAACCGGAAATGATAAAAGTACAGATGCCGATCTGGTTTCAGCCATGCTGACTGCGATCAAGGATTTTGTTCAGGATTCCTTTCATTCTGAAAACGACAGCCTCGACAGCATTCAGGTGGGAAAACTGAACATCTGGATTGAACAGGGGCCAAAAGCGCTTATTGCTGCCATAGTTGAAGGCAATATTCCCCAGAATTACCGTATTCTGCTCAAAGAAAATCTGGAAGGAATCCATATCGACTATTCCTATGAACTGGAACATTTCTCAGGTGACACCGCCCGGTTTCAGAATGATGAGAAATTACTGGATGAATGCATCCAGCAGGAAAAAAAACCTGAAAAGAAAAGAAAACCCGTTGCCGCCATTTTGCTCTTATTTCTGATTCTGGGCACACTGGTTTACTGGATTTACAGCTTGGTTGATCAGCGCATCCGTTTCGATAGCGTGGTATCAGGCTTAAAAGAATTACCGGGTGTTGTGGTTACTGAAACCGGAAAACAAAATGGAGTCTTTTACGTTTGCGGGCTTCGCGATCCTTTGGTTAAAATCCCCGACAAATTGTTCTCCAAAAACAAGTTTGCTCCAGACAATATTCTGCTTAAACTCAAACCCTATATTTCACTGGAACCTTCTGTTATTTTAAAACGAGTGAAGAAAAACATCACTTCAGAAACTGATATCCGCTACAGTTACCGCAATGACACATTATTTGTTTCCGGAGAAGCCAGCAGGTTGTGGATGACTGATGCAGAAAAAAAATCCCTCCTGATTCCGGGGATCAGCACCGTCGTATTTCTGAATGCACCAAAAACAATCCGTAATTTTCCTATAGAACATTACCTGTATATTTTTGCCTTCAACAGCGATAGTATCCCTCAAACTGAGCAGCTGCATTTCATCGACATCGTAAACCAAACACGATCGATGCTGAACTTTAACTTTGACCAGGATTCTGTTCCGGTCATCGTTGCTCTTTCACACACAAATATCGACGGTAACAAATCAGGCAACAAAATCATCGCACAACAACGTGCCGACAAATTTATTAACCTGATGATCCAGCAGGGTATTCCACCAGAGGTTCTCATTCCAAAAGTTGTTGTTATGAAACCGAATGACACAACATACCCGCTGCGATCAGTAACTTTTAAAATTGAATACGCTAAATCCATCAAGCATGATTAAGAAAAAAATAGCCATGTTGGGCTCTTTTGCTGTAGGAAAAACCAGTCTGGTACAAAGGTTTGTACACAGCATTTTTTCTGAAAAATACCATACTACCATTGGTGTAAAAATCGACCAGAAGATTATTACCATCGACCATCAGGATGTGAACCTGCTTTTGTGGGATATTCATGGTGAGGATGAGTTCCAAAAAGTTAAACCCGCTTATGTAATGGGATCATCAGGTTACTTTGTAGTGATGGATGGAACCCGGAGAAAAACAATGGAAATTGGTTTTGAACTCAACGAAATGGCTAAAAAAGTAGCCGGGAATATTCCCTTTATTGTCCTCATCAACAAATCGGACCAGAAAGAGCAGTGGGAAATTTCAGACGATGATATTCAGGAAATGAAAGACAAAGGTATTGAAGTCTTTCTGACCAGTGCTAAGGACGGAAACCATGTTGAAGAGGCATTTACTATACTGGCACAAAAAACAATGATATAAATACCATGGAAACAATTCCCAATAACCTGTTCAACAAGCTACTGGAAAGTCAAAATCCATTGGAGAATTTTTGCCTTTTTCAAACAGATGCCGAAGGTAACATTCTCGACTTTACCGGACACATTAATTTATACCTTCCACATCCACCGGAAAGAGGAACTCCAATATCTACGCTCTTCGACTTTACTCTTGGGCTGTTTCCGTTTGAAGAAAAAGAATTAAAGTTTACGAACCTTCAGTTGGTTGAAGATCGGTTTACTGAAGTTCTTATCCTTAAGGGAGACAAAAATACTCTTTGGTTTCTTTTATTCGATGTTACAGACAACACTAAGAACCAGGCAAAACTCCTTCAGCTTCTCAACAGCATCAACTTGGAAAAAGAGCAACCAACAGCCGGTAATCTGGGACACCTCGAACTTTTCGATATGGTGGCGTTCAAAAGAACTACAAACACCGATTATGAGCTATCCGGCAACGTTCCGCAATGGATTACCCGTTTAAAACCGGAGTTTCAGGACAAAACATTCAATGAACTCCTTACCGTATTTCCTTACCTTGAAGCTTTTGAAGTGGAAGCCCTTCCTTTTTGGGAAGAAAAAAAATCAGGGGTTTTAAAGTCGGGTATCTGGATAGAAAATGACAGCATCGGCAACGAATATTTGCTCAAGGCCTATGCTGTTAATTTTTCCACTCATTCATTTCTGGTCATCCGGTTACTCGAAAATGAGCTAACGGGGGGGCAGGAAGTATACCAGAAAGCCAGAGAACTTGAACTGGCCTATGAGAAACTGTCCAAAACTGAGGCCCGGCTCAAAGAATTACTAGAATACAAAGAGAAATTCGTTTCCATCATTTCTCACGATCTGCGTTCGCCCATTGCTTCAGTATTTGGCATTGCTGAAATGCTTACCAGCGATGAACAGTTAAAAGGATCGTTAGACGAATTCTATCACGAAATGCTGTTGGGAATAAAAAGCGAAATGGCACGTTTACTCGATTATAACGACAAGCTGTACCATTGGTCCAATCTTGAGTTGGGTAACTTCAAACTTAAGATTGAAGAAATACCTGTTCAAAAACTCGCCGACACTGTTCAACGGACTGCGAAACATGCTTTGGATGTAAAAAATGTAAATTATAAAACGGATATACCAAAAAACTTAGCCATCAAAGTGGACATCACACTCTTTTTACAGGCACTGAACAACCTTATAGCCAATGCCATAAAGTTTACCCCCGAAGGTGGTGAAGTTGGTTTCGAAGCGCATACCGATGATAATGGAAATTCCTATGTATCCATTTATGACAAAGGAACCGGAATGACAGAAGACATTTTAAACAAGTTGTTTAAAACCCAGACTAGCAGTCATGGTACGCGGGGTGAAAAAGGCAGTGGACTTGGACTCGGAATCATAAAAAAAGTAATTGACACCCATGGTTTCAGCATTTCTGCTGAGTCAGAAGCCGGAAAAGGAAGCCGTTTTACCATCCTGATTCCCCGGTCCTGAGAATAATTAAAAGAATCAATAAAAAAAGCCTGAACTCAATGAGTTCAGGCTTTTTTTTATTGATGTATTTATGAAACTTAGTGAGGAACATAAATCAAAGAGGAATTGGTATATCCGGGATTGGGCAAATACCAGTCAGGATACAAAACCCCACTACTCTGAGCCCAGTCGGCAAAGAACAGGTAAGCTCCGGTAATATCCTGTTTTTCGATAGGATATTGGAATACAATTGGAAGGTTTATTGCCCAGGGCAGATTCTTATCTGTTTTATAATAGGTTCCTGTTGCAGGATTACTTGCATCATCACCTGTTCCCAACAAACTCATATCAGCTAAATCGGTAGGTGCATGATCAGGTAAGTGGACCTCTACACCACGAACTTTATTCACAATTATGAAGGGATTAAAGTTACCAATATTCAGTTGACTATAAGTTACAGGACCACCAGAAGCAAAGCTTCCATTGTCATAGAACTTCATTTGAATTACTATGGTATCAGGAGTTACATAAGGAGCCGACATATTAGTGTTCACCCCGATTCCCATTCCGGGATAAGTCATCAGCCTCCAGGCATCATCAAATACGATAACTGTAGCTTTCGACTGTCCCTGTTCCAGACCGTTAGAAGCCAGGTTAATGTAAGTATCACTGGCCAGATTATAACCTGTTACACTGATAATCTGATCGGGATTCACGCCAGGCAATTGGAATCCAAAGCCATTATGGTAAGAAGCTCCGAAAGCATAGAGGATAAATGTTGCTGAAATATTCTGAACCTGATCCTGATCATCTTTTGTAATCGCAAAATTATAACCTTCTACAATGTCGTTGAAATCATAATCCCCCTTGTAAGGCCACAAATCTTCATAAGCCAGTGTCCCTGCATAAACCGAAGTGGTTGTTCCGCCACCAGGAGGAGGTGTTGTTCCGCCGCCGCCGCCATTACATAGTGCAATATTTCCCTGACTGGTTGCTGCAACAAGAGTAAAATCTCCATAAACATCACCCGCTTTAGGATCTGCAGAGCAAACAGTTTGAATAGTAGCATTCAACGAATTGTTTACATATATTTCTATAGGACCTCTTAATTTACCATCCTGACTTGAACCGTTAAAGCTAAAGGTTCCGTCGGGCTGAACTGAACCTGAATAAATCTGAGTGTTACAATTGCTTCCCGTTTCTTTTACTTTGATATAAGCACTTGAAGTACCGTTATACTTGAGTGACATTGAATACAAACCATCTTCACACCCGCAATCTGGAGTTGTTGACTTTTCACACAAATGCAAACCGTCTTTACTTACTCCGTCAGTTATAGTAAAATCACCATACACATCGCCTTTATAGATATTCACAACACAGCTTACATTGATCGTTGTGTTATTGTTTCCATCGACTGTAAAGGCTACATTCTGGTCAAGTTTACCATCAGTACCTGTTCCGTTAATAGTAAATGTAGCACCGGGCTGAACTGTCCCACTATAATACGTTGTATTGGAAGAAGTTCCTTTTGCTACAATATTTGCTGCGTTTGTACCATTATACTTCAAAGTCATGGTTCTTAACCCGTCATTACATCCACAGGTTGATGATGTTGAAGCACAGGTGAAATAACCCTCATTTGTTGTTCCGCTGTCAAAATTAATATCGACCAACTCGGCAGCATTTTGAATATCTTCAATAGAATAACCGCTTAATCCACCACCACCAATGGCTTTATTGGCAATAACCATAAAATCATTTACCGTCATACCCTGGAAAGCACCATTGGTAAATACCAGATCACCTAAATTAGGCCCTGTACCCAGATATCCGGCTTTGCTGTAAGCAACATTTAAAATAGCTGCAACAATCTGTCCCCCCCAGTTACCACTAACATTCTTATTGGTCTTACTTGAAATATTAGTATAACTATTTGTCAATACCTTAGACGTACTGCCACCAGGCAAAAAATTTTTTACTGCAGACGAAGAAGTCAATGTAATGGTATAATGATCCGGATCTCCCATAACCAATCCATTGGGAAACAGCTCATCAAAATGAGCATCCCTGATACTTCCGGGATTATCTCCATGTGCTTTTGATGACCATCCACCCTGACTAAAGCTGATTTCACCTGATAAATCACAACTCACTACTGCTGCTGACTTAAAACTATTGTAGTTATAGGAAAGCTGATCATTGATTCCAACCAATGTGGATCTGTATTTACTCCCTGAACCATATTCTACCAAAAGCATGTTTGATGCTGTAGGAACAGTAATCTGTGCCGAAACCACACCATTACTTGCTGGAAACCCTGCATAATACAATGTTTTCCCGTCAATGGAATAAATTTTAACAACCTGAGAAGGATCCCAGCTTGGAGTAGTAATGTCTACAGCGACAGACTTTGTTGTTGCCCAACTAAAGTTATCACTTACAACTAAGTCGTTCATGCTGGTAACAGTATTTTCTGTAGGAGCCGGTGCTTTGTTACAGGCTGTAAACAACAATGCTGAGAACAACAGAGCGATACCTGAGATGCGTAACCATTTTGTTTTCATATAGTAAATTTTCGCAGTTAAATTCCTTTTTAATTATTTCAAGACAGATTCTCTGCCCCTTTAAAAACAATAAAATCCGTGCCAAAGTTTTCGATCAAACAAAAAGACTTATATTTCAACTGTTTACAAAATAATTTCAGCATTTAACCACTTATTTAGATTCCCAAACTGGGAATATTTTTCCATTTCAGATAACTCTCAAACTTAATCAAACCCACGAAACTAAACCGGAATCCCCAGTTTCTTATAAATAAAATGCAACAACCATGCGGGGCCAATTAACAAAAACTGTAAGTCCTTAAAGAAAGAAGGTTTTGCTCCTTCAATTTTATGCCCGATAAATTGTCCGATCCAGGCTACAACGAATACAATTAAAGAAAAAAGCCACAACGACATAAATCCTGACTGCACAATCAATGCATTACCCCATAAACTCAGAACACTAATCAACAACATCCCCAAAAATATCGTTCTTGAAAGAAGTAAATAAAATACCATCGCCAGCAATAAGGCCAAAGCAGCAAAATTCACATAAGACAACCAGTTTAAAGGAAACCAATGTTCTAAAAAAGCATGAGGAATAGAAGCAAAAAGCCCCACAATGCTGAAATATATACTAGGCACACAAATCCAGTGAATAATCTTATTTGTTTTATTCTGATGGCTTTGTCCATATTCATCAAACCACTGCTGTGCTGTTCTCATACCTGTAATATTTTGCACTTCGAAAGTAATTAAAAATATAGATATGATTTAATCTTTTAAAGGAGAAATGTTACAAAACAAAAAAAGCGCTCAACTAAGTTGAGCGCTTTTTGTAGTCCGTACGGGATTCGAACCCGTGTTACCAGGATGAAAACCTGGCGTCCTGACCTGGCTAGACGAACGGACCATTGTTTTTGGAGGTGCAAAAGTAAACATTTTTTTATTTCTGCAAATCTTTTTCAGGAAAATTTTGAAGTTTTTTTAGTCTGTGGAATTTTGCTGTAAACAGGATCTCTCCTACCTAGACTGTCGGGTCTTGATCGGCATAAAACTGAAATCCCAAACGCTTACCCGTTTTAAAAGAAATAACATCAAGCGTATTCTGCATTTCACTAACAGTAAGCAATTTAACCTGTTCATAAGGAGGAATAAGCAAATCAAAATTCAAGGTATATTCTATAGCAGAAGTAATGATTTCCTCCACATTTTTTTCACTGATTTTGTGGTTTCTGAAGTTGTTGTACATGAAACCCAACTCACTCTTACCGTCAATAAAATAGTGCTGTTCCCGGTTAATAAAAATCCTGCCAATCAGATAGCCCAGATCGTTCACCCGGTTGTATTTAAACGAATCGGTAAGAAAATTATAAATGTGTACTATTCCGCAATACGACCGTGTAGGATCTTCCTGGATGTACTTGGTTCGCATCACATTATGATCTCTGGGTATCTCAAAAACATTGGTATGCAACAAAAACAGCAAAGTATCACCCCCAAACTGAAGGGCAAACTCAAAATCACCATGATGGTTCACACTCAACGATCCGGGACGGCTCGCTTTCTTCTTCAAAGTGTAGGCTGTATATTCGCTGGAAAGTTGCTCCGACACCTGTTTCATCAATTGAAACGACTGAAGGGCAGCAGTAAATACATCATCTTTCATCGATGATTTTTCCTGTACTTCATCAAAAAGATGATGACGTGAGTTTTTCTTAACCATAATTACCCTGTTTTTATTCAAAGGTAAAGGTAAGCATAAACATCTTTGAATGCAGTTGATCGATACTTCCTGAGAAAATATCGTCTTCGTGAATAATCAGGTTGTTCAGTCCGTAAATCATTTTGGCTTCCACACCCAGCTTAAAATACTTATTGTAAAAATCGAAACCGGCTCCTGCCTGCAAATTAATGCCATGGGTTTGCATTTTGATAATACCATTGTTGTTGCTCAACTTGGTTCGTTTGGCCGCCGCCAGATCAATGGAATAACTGGCACCACCGATAAAATATCCGCCAATATTATTTTGCCGCCACGAACGATATTTAATCAGCAAAGGAAAACTGATGTACGTGGAGTTAAGTTGTTTAGTAATAGAAAAAGTGGTGTCCGAAATCACATCCCCGTTATACTTAAAGTCATGGGCATTAATTTTATATTCCAGCGAACGACTCCCGAACGACAAGCTCGGAATAAACCGCAAATCGACATATTGATTTAAAAGAAGATTACCCAGTATTCCTACCGAAAACCCGGGATCTCCGTGAGGAATTATGGCCAGCACATTGGCCGAACCAGCTACAAAATCATCACCCAACTGTGTAGAACCCCATACTTTAGAGGTAAAGTTCTCCATCGGTTTCACGGTAAAAAGCATCTGGTTTACCCCCAGAATAAACCCAAAATGATACGGCTGTTCATTGTATCCCTGAAGGTTCATAACGAACTTCTGCTGAGCCTGCAACGATGGAACCGCTGCCAGCAAAGCAAAAAACATAACCAACGTAAATTTGTTTAATCTCATCCGGTTCTTCAAAACATAAGTTTAAAGGGATAACGGCACTTTGGTGATAATATTATGACAGCCTATCGGGTTATTATTTTTCGCCCAGATAAAGAGTTGCAATACCAAAGGTTAATCTTTTTTGTCGCGGATTAGTAAACCCTGCATTGCGCATACGTTCCATAAACTCCTTACCTTCCGGGAAAGCCACCACCGACTCAGGCAAATAGGTATAGGCTGTATCGTGTTTGGAAACTATACGGCCAATCAGCGGCAGAATTCTTTTGAAATAAAAATAATACAGGTTTCTCATGGGAAAACCTGCCGGTTTTGAAAATTCCAGTACCGCTACCTGCCCGCCTTTTTTCAATACACGCTGCATTTCCTTCAGGCCTTTATCCAGGTTCTCAAAATTACGCACCCCGAAAGCAACGGTAACCGCATCAAATTCTTCATCATCAAAATCAATGGCTTCCGAATCTCCTGTCTGCAATTCAATCACCGAATCTAAACCTTTTTTCTTCACTTTTACCCTGCCAATTTCCAGCATTTCGTTGGCAATATCTATTCCCACAATCTTATCCACCGGCATTTTGGCCAGTTCAATAGCCAGATCACCGGTTCCGCTGGCCACATCCAGTATTTTCTTTGGGTCGGCAGCCGACAACAGCTTACGAACCCTTTTTCTCCACAATTTATCAATATCAGCCGACAGCAGGTGGTTCAGTAAATCATAACGCGGTGCAATGTCGTTAAACATGTTTTGCACCATATCTTTTTTCCCTTGGGTTGATTTTGCCATTATTTGAGTATTAATTCTAAAGTATTGTTATTGAGCTATCAGGCTGAGTGCTTCTTTGAGCAGTTTATCTTTCTGAACCGGAACCACACCCACTTCTTCACATACCAGTCCACCGGCCAGATTAGACAAAAATGCTGTTTCGGCAGGCTTCAGACCCGAAGCCATACACAGTGCTGCCACACTGATTACCGTATCTCCCGCGCCTGAAACATCGGCAATATTTCTGATGTGTGCCGGAATCAGCTCATCTTTCAAACTACCGTTTTCTTTCCATAAAATATACACCCCTCTTTCCGAGAGTGTATTCAGCACCATCTCAGCATCAAGGTGCTCCAGCAGTGTTTTTGAAGCCAGGTGCAGACTCTCCTGCTGATCTGCCTTTACCATCAGGTTCAAACCCTCCACCATTTCCTTCAGATTAGGTTTCATCAAAGTAACTCCCTTATAGGAAAGAAAGTTCTTCTTTTTGGGGTCAACCATCACCGGAATATTTCCGGCTTTGGCACGTTCTACCACAAAATCAATAAGACCGGGAGAAATCACACCTTTATCATAGTCCTGAAAAATAATCACATCTACCTGCTGATGCTCCAGAACAGAGTCTATTTTTTGAATAAGGGCCTGTAGTAGTGCATCATTCAGCGCTTCGGTGGTTTCTTTATCCACACGAAGCATCTGCACTTTATTCCCTACAATTCTGAACTTGGTGGTGGTAACCCTGTCAGGGGTCTCCACAATACCATCCACATTCATGCCCGAAGCCACCATTATTTCTTTCAGCTCCCTGCCGTTCACATCATCACCAATTACCGAACACATCAGCGTTTGGGCTCCCAGCGACTGAAGGTTAAGCCCTACATTTCCCGCACCGCCCAATCTGTTCTCCTGGCTCTGCACCGCCACAACCGGAACCGGTGCTTCGGGAGAAATGCGATCTACCTTGCCCCATACATAAGCATCCAGCATCACATCACCAATCACCATTACTCGCTTGTTGTTAAAGGACTCAAAGGCTCTGTTTATTTGTTCAGCAGTCAGGTTCATACAGCAATTATTTCAGTTTTGCCAAAGCATCTTTAATTCGTTCCATGGCTTTTTCAAGCAATGCGGTAGAAGTGGCATAGGAAATACGGATGCAATGGTCGTCGCCGAAAGCCTCTCCGGGCGCAACAGCTACCAGACCTTCGTTCAGCAGGTACAAACTGAGATCTGTTGTATTTTTTATTTCGTAGGAACCGTATTTCTTTCCGAAATAACTGCTTACATCAGGGAAAATATAAAAAGCACCCTCAGGCACATAGGAAATTACCCCCGGTATTTCGTTGAATTTCTCCACCAGCAAATCACGGCGTTCTTTAAAGGCACGCACCATATGGTGAATGTAATCGGAATTATGCGGAGGATTTTTTATTGCAGTAAGGGCTGCCATTTGAGATATGGTTCCCGGACCCGAAGTATATTGTCCCTGTAATTTCACACAGGCATCAACCAGAAACTTGGGCGCAGCCATATATCCGATACGCCAGCCGGTCATGGCATAGCATTTAGAAACACCGTTCACCACAGCCACACGATCTTTCATTTCAGGAAACGAGGCAATGCTTACATGCATTCCGGTAAAATTGATATGCTCGTAAATCTCATCTGAAATCACCAGAATATCAGGATAATCTTTCAGCACCTCCACCAAAGCTTTCACTTCTTCGTGGTTGTAAACCATGCCCGTAGGATTGGAAGGAGAGTTAAACAACACCGCTTTGGTTTTGTCGGTAATAGCAGCGCGAAGCTGATCGGGCCGCATCTTAAAGTCGTCTTCTACCGTGGTCTGAACCGGCACCACAACCGCACCGGTAAGCAGAATAATATCGGCATACGAAACCCAATAGGGAGCCGCCAGTACCACTTCATCTCCGTGGTTCAGAACCGACCAGAAAATATTCGACAGCGATTGTTTGGCACCGTTGGAAACCACAACCTGGTCCGGAGCAAAATCCAGATCATTATCGCGTTTCAACTTCTCGGCAATAGCCTCTTGTAGTTCCTTAAAACCTGCCACTGGAGGGTAATGGGTTATGTTGTTGTCGATGGCCTGCTTGGCTGCTTCTTTCACCGGTTCCGGAGTATCGAAATCAGGTTCACCAATGCTCAGGTTAATTACATCTTTCCCCTGTGCCTTTAATTCACGGCTGCGGCGTGTCATTTCGAGCGTGGCCGAAAAGGTGATCTTTTGTATTCTGTCGGAAATAATATTCTTGTCCACTTCTTTACCTGTTTTGAGGCGCAAAGGTAATAATTCCTGCTCTTTGTACAGCAAATAACCTAAACCTAAACATTGATTTCAGCAAAACACTTATTGCCCGTTTGCAAAAGCATAAATTACCGACAACAATCTGGTTGAATACTATTTAATTCGTTTCTCAATATATTTAGAATTAATAATTCTCAGCGCCCCCATATAGTCCATTTTCAGCTCAATAAGATCCCCAACCTTATAATTACTATCGTTTGAACCCAGGTCTACAACGAGCATATCTGAACTGGCTCCTACAAAACTCAATGAAGAATCCACAAGCTCCAGATGATTATGATCCACATCAAGCAAACCAAGATCAATAATAGCCCTGTACATAGTAAGCCCTATATTATTCTTATTAAAATTAAACTTTAAACCATCCACATTAGTACCCATCTCACCTGTTGGAACCATCGGTTTCTCGCTCAGTTCAATAATCTCAGAATAAAGCATAAAAACATCCGAGTGCATTTTCTTCAGTGTTGTATTGTTATAAACATCGGTTCCCAAATACAAGGTCTCTCCTACTCTGAAATGATTAATCCCTTTGGGTAACAGGTTTTGCAGCATAAGAGGAATGGTTACAGAAGATCCTCCAGAAACATATGGAATTTGTTTATTAAATTTCGACTCTATCAGCTGCTCATATAGGCTCAACTGTATCAGTTTATCCTGATTAGGCAACACACCATACAAACAGGAAAGATTTGTACCAATACCAACAACCTCAATATTTTTCATTTCGAAGACTTTGGCATAAAAGTTTAAGACTTCTTCCCCCATGATACCTTCACGCAATTCACCCAGTTCAATCATAATTATGATTTTATGAATTTTATTCTGCTTCTGGGCTTCACCTGAAAGTTGCCTGATGGTTTCTATCTCTGTATTCATACTGATATCAGCATACTTGACTACATTTGGAACCGATCTTTTGGCAGGCGGTTTAATGTAAATTGTTTCAATGTGGGGATTAATGGACTTTATTGTCTTTAAATTAGTTACCCTGGAATCAGAAATCTGTTTAATATCCAGCTTCAGCAGCTCAGTAAGATACGTTTTATTGCCGCTCAGCATCTTCGACACTACTGTCCATTGGATGTCATTGCGCTTAAAAAGATTGTTCAGGTAATGAAAATTATTCTGTAATTTTTTGGGATCAAGTGTAATATAAGCCATTGAAACAAAGTTGTAATAGATAAAAAAAGACTAATTAACATACTGTCATCATGAGTGTTAACAACATCAGTATTGTAAAGACTGTAAGATTTAATTAACTGAACGATGTAAACGCATTTCTACATACTTGGAAGAAAATCCTATTTTTTCGTAAAGGAACCGCGCAGGATTTTCGGGTTCCACATGAAGGGCGACATCACCGTTAGCCAGTTCCAGAGCTTCTTTCATCAGCTTTTTCCCCAGGCCTTTTCCTCTGTGCTCGCGATGTGTAGCAATGTAAACGAGGATATTCTCAGGAATATAACCATCCATTCCCGTTTGGTTCACAACCACAACCCCGGTAATTTCATTTTCCTGAAAAGATGCTAAAACAAACCCGCCAAACGACGGAGTTTCTTTAAGGGCATAGTTGATGGCTTTTTCAATATCGGTTTTGGGATCACCGTACTCCTCTAAATGTTGGAAAAGAAAATCTACCAGATCCTGCTTTTCCTGTGAATTTGGTTTAACTGTTGCATTGTACACTTTTGTTTGACTCATAAAAAACTTTGATTTTTGATTCGTATCTGACACATTATAAGAAAATAATTCAGCTTGTCAAGTTTTTCTTTATTACAGCAAACATTGAGCACTAACAAACCTAAGGTAACCTATACCTGCAGAGATATACAACGATTCGTCACAAATAAAAATTTTTTGAACTATTTTACGATTAACGTAGTCCTGAATACAAAGAATCGAATGCTTCCATCAAAACAGAAGCATAATCAGGGTTGGAATTATCGCTCACAAAACGTAGAAAAACACCATCGGTCAAAAATAAAAACAACTGTGCAATTTGTTCATCCGGAACTTTGGTACGAATTTCCTTTTTTCGTTTCGCTCTCCTGATTACATATTCCCAGGCTTTTCTGTCCTCTTCATACTGTTGCTGTTCCACTTCCTTAAATTCAGGGAACAGGCGCTGAGCGTCAAACAGTATCAAAAAGAAATTATACGAAGATTCTCCCTGTCCGTCGGAACCAATGTAGGCAAACATTTGCTGCAGCGATTCAGTTACCGAGGCAACATACTGCTGATAAAAACCTTTCAGCGAATCAATGGGAAAGGCACTGTAATCGATGGTTCCCAAGTTATAAAACAACGAAACAATAACTTTGAACAGCTGCTCCTTACTTTGAAAGTGATGATAAAAAGCCCCTTTCGACAAGCCCGTAATCCGCAGCAACTCTTCCATGGTTACTTCCTTGTAGCTTTTCTGCAAAAAAAGCTTCAGCGCCGCTTTAATGATGTTCTTTTTGGTTTCGTTCATATGCCATGAGCCATTGAAAAATAAAAATACGGAAGATATGAACCTAAATGCAAGAATTCTCAAAATGTTTTCCACGATCAGGCGTTAGTTACCGGATCAGCCAGCCAGATTTGTCCTTTCTGAACCCGCTCATTGAAAAATATGTTGTTATTTTGTACTTCGTTTAAGAAAACAAAGCCATGACAGCAGATATTTTCATTTACATCATCACCTCTGTGGTGTTGCTGGTACTGGTCTTCATCATGACCAAAGCCTTTGTAAGTTACAATGAAAAACACCTCGATTTCATTAAAAAGGAACACGAAATGCTCAGCCAGCGCTTTTCGCCCGAGCATTATCCAAAGCAAAACAGCATGCTTCAAACCCGTGTTCAGGCTTATGAACGAACCGTACTCTTGTTAGAACGCATCAATCCTTCACAGATGATTCCCCGTTCGCTGGCTCCGGGACAAACAGCACGATCACTGGAAATTAAACTACAACAAACCGTTCGCGAAGAATTTGAACACAACCTGTCGCAACAGATTTATATTTCCGACCTGGCCTGGGATCTCGTGAAAACTGCCCGCGAAAGTGTGTCGCAACGCATCCGCAAAGCAGCCGAACAAACCGACCCGGCAGCATCGGCAGCCGATCTGGCACAGGCTGTTTTACTGCTGAACATCGAAAAGGAAACCGACCCGCTGGAAAAGGCGCTGAAACTGCTGAAGAAAGAAGTACGCGAACTGCTGAACTCATGAACTTCATCCACAACATACAGTCTGTAGTGTTGATCGGTTCGGGCAATGTAGCCACACATCTGGCACAGGCTTTGAAACAACAGAACATTGCTGTTGTACAGGTTTTTTCGCCAAACCCCGCACATGCCGCCCGACTGGCTCATACTATTGGAACCCGGGCTGTTTCTGATATCAATATAATCGATCGCTCGGCAGACCTATACCTCATCAGCATCTCCGACGACCAGATCGAAAATGTATCGGACCTCCTGCCGGAAATAAAAGGCATTGTGGCCCATACATCGGGCATCACCGCGCTGGAAGCGCTGAACAAGCACCGGAATTCAGGCGTTTTTTATCCGTTGCAAACCTTTTCCAAAAACAGGACTGTTGATCTGAACACCGTTCCGTTTTGCATTGAAGCCTCAGACCCCGAAACTTCTGAAGCTTTAACCGGGCTGGCAAAAAAACTCAGCTCAAAAGTATATCCCGTTTCCACGGAAAAAAGAAAACAACTGCACCTGGCTGCCGTTCTGGTTAATAACTTCCCAACCTACCTGTACCAGAAAGCCATGGATCTTCTGAATGAAAACGATCTGGATTTCGACATGCTTCGTCCGCTCATTACCGAAACCGGTGCCAAAATCATGGAAATGAACCCCGCAGCGGCTCAAACAGGACCGGCACGTCGCGGCGATCAAAAAACAATAAATATCCATAAAGAATTATTACAGCATCACCCGGAAATTCTGGCGGTGTATGAGCTGATCAGCAACCAAATAGAAAAAAATGAGTAATTACAAAGCACTACTGACCGATGTAAACACCTTTATTTTCGATTACGACGGTGTAATGACCGACGGAAAAGTTATCCTGCAACACGACGGGGCACCACTGCGTACCGCCAATGTCCGCGACGGATATGTGTTGCAACTGGCCGTGAAACTGGGTTACAATGTAGCCATCATCTCCGGCGGTTTTTCCAAATCAATGGAAAACAGGTTCGAACAGTTGAACATCAAAGATGCGTTCATAGGGGTGAAAAACAAAATTGAAGTCTACGAAAAATATATTCAGAACAAAGGCCTCAAAGCCAGCCAGATTCTGTATATGGGAGACGATATTCCGGATATTCCCGTCATGAAACAGGTGGGGGTACCCGTTTGCCCTATGGATGCTGCCGAAGAAGTGAAAGCTGTTTCGGTGTACATTTCCGACAAAAAAGGCGGAGAAGGCTGTGTACGCGACATCATCGAACAGGTGATGAAAGTACAGAACAAATGGATGACTCCCGAAGAATTTACCTGGTAAACCTGAAACCATGAACAAGGCTCTGATACGGATGATACGCTGGCCAAACCTGCTCATTATGGCACTGAGCATGTACCTGATGTATGTACCCGTGATTCAGCATCTGTTGGGACCCGAAGCCTCTGCACTGGGGATGAGCACACTAAATTTCATTCTGCTGTTAGCCGCCACCCTACTGATCGCTGCCGGAGGTTACATCATCAACGACATAGCCGATGTTACTGCCGACCAGACCAACAAACCGGGTAAAAATGCAATAGGCAGCCTTATATCGGTAAGCCGGGCTCAACTACTCTACTACATAATAAGCCTGGCAGGTATTGCCGCCGGAAGCGTGTTGTCGTTTCAGGTTCACACACCGGTACTGGCCCTGCTGTTTGTGTTTACTGCCGGACTGCTGTGGTTTTATGCCAAAGATTACCAGTGCCGTCCGCTGCTGGGCAATATGGTTATCGGCGTGTTGAGCGCTCTTTCTTTCGGACTGGTTTTCATGTTTGAAGTTCTAGCCCTGCGCAACCATAACGTGCCCGTTACCATGCAACACTATGCCTTTGAAATGGCATTGAAAATTACACTGATCTACATGGCCTTTGCTTTCCTCACCAGTTTGATACGCGAAATTGTGAAGGATGTAGAAGATGCTACAGGCGACCATCGGGTAGGATGCCGCACCTTTGCGGTAGTGTACGGACAAAAAAAGGCGGGAAACCTGGCATTGGGAGCCACATTGCTTGGGCTGGCAGGAGCATTCATCATTCAATGGTTTTTTTATAAACACGGCATGGTGTTGTTGTTTTTCTATTTCTTTTTGGTGGATCTGCTTTTCAGCATGGTGGCCTATAAACTTTTGAGAGCTACCGGAAAAAAGGATTTTTCTTCACTTTCGTTATGGACCAAACTCCTCATGCTGACCGGTGTTTTGTCTATGGCCCTGTTCTATTTTGGAGGTTAATATGCTATTAAATCAACTGTTAAATTATGATGTTGTGCTGGCTTCTGGTTCACCGAGGCGAAAAGAGCTGTTGTCTTCAATGGGCATAAGTTTCCGGGTGGAGGTTCATCCTGTGGATGAAAGCCTGCCCGAAAACATCAGTCCGGCCGAAGCAGCCACTTACCTCAGTCGGTTAAAAATCACTAACTTTCCTAAAGCATCCTGTAAAGAAAATACACTCATCATTACTGCCGATACCATTGTTGCTGCCGGAAATGAAATGCTGGCCAAATCAGATACACCTGAAGAAGCGGCAGCCATGCTCCAAAAGTTGTCGGGCAAAAAACACGAGGTGATTACCGGTGTGAGCCTGCGCCTGCAGAACCGCATCCACGACTTCCGTGCCTGTACCGATGTCTATTTCAAAAACCTTACCGAAGAAGAGATCCTGTATTACATCAATCGGTTTGAACCTTACGACAAAGCCGGTTCCTACGGCATTCAGGAATGGATCGGACACATAGGAATCCACCGCATCGAGGGTTCCTACTTCAATGTAATGGGTCTTCCCACGCATAAGCTTTACGATGAGTTGCAAAAGTTTATACAGTAATTACCTAAAAGACACAAGAAAAAAGAAAAAGTTCAAGATAGTTCCATCTTGTTCAACTTTGAGGCAGTCGGTTCACAATTCACAAATCACTATTCACAGACATATAGTACCTTGAGTTCAGATAGGTGATCTCTGCTACCAGAATAAAAATGATTCCTGTAAGATAGTAAGTAATGCCGTATTTAAAATTGATGAAGGCAGAAACGAAAAACACCAATGCCGTGATGAAAAGTGATATACGTACTGACCGTTTGATGGAACTGAATGCTTTGGGGAAATGCAGCAATCCCAGCATCAGGCTGATCGATATAAGAAAGGTTGCCGTTGCCAGACCCAACACTTTTTGCAGCGTAAAGCTAAAGGTAAGGGGGTTAAAAAAGGAAGAAAAACTGACAGCAATTAGTCCGAGGGCAATCAGTGCGGGGACATACAGTAATTCGATGAGTGTTGCCCTGAGAAATCCTGTTTTTACCTGCCGGTTGGCAATGAGGGTAAAAAAAAGCCACCAGAGGGCAAAAACAATAGCCAACGACAGGGCGAAGTTGAGCCAGCCGTGAAAAGTTGCGGCTTCTGTGTTGCCTATGCCGTTTACCACACCCAGCACCACTTCCCCAAACACGATAATGGTAAACAGCCCCATGCGTTCCACCATACTGGAAGACAGACTGAGTTTCATCCGGTCGCGGGTAAGCAAAATATGCGAGATGAAAGGCGGTGAAAAATTAAAGATCAGAATGAGTACAATGATGGGTCTCATCCACAAGGGAGGCACAACCAGACTAAGTCCCATCAGTGCCAAGGCAGCAAGATAGAGCAAGGTGTAGGGCCGGTTGTAGCGGCGATGAGAGCGGTCGTAAAAACCCACAGACCACCACAGGTAGGTGATGTACAGCTGCATCATCATCAATACGATGGTGATGTTTTGCGTGCGGTTTTCAGTTGTTTGTCCGATGGTGATGGCCAGTGCGGCGATGATCATCATCTGCCAAAGGGTCATGAGCCGGGTACGCAGTCCTTCGTTGCCGTGCATGTCGTGGTACAAACTACCGTTGAGCCATCCCCAGAAAATCATAATGAACAGACTGATGTATTCGAGAAATCCTTCAAGGGTAACATGTTGGGCAAAGTGGTGTGTGATGCGCGAAATGGCAATAACATACACCAAATCGAAAAACAGTTCAAGCCAGCTGATGCGGCGTTCTTCTTCGGGCTGGTCGAATTTCTTTGGCGGTCCCCACCATCTTGGAGCGTTGGCTGAAAGTTTCATGATCACATAATTTGGTTATGAACATTTGCCGAAAATAATAAAGAAAAATGAAAAGTGAAAACAGTTACCGGTTGTAAGTTTTAAGTTGATTCAAAACCTACAACCTACAACTCACAACTTATAGCCAAAACTATCGATTCACGAAAGTTTTCCTACTTTTGGCGCTCATTAATTAAGAACCGTTCGAAATGAAACAATCATTAAAGATATATTTTCCCCTGTTGATGTTATTGCTGGCTGTATTTGCCGGATGCAGTCCGAAATCAAAACCTGTTAGTAGCATTCAACAAGGCGACATCTTGTTTCAGAACCTGCATTGCGGTCCCTTGTGCGATGCCATCGATGCAGTAACACAAGGAGTGGACGGAAAGAGTTTTTCCCACTGTGCTTTGGTAGTAAAAGTAAATGACACTTTGAAAGTGGTAGAAGCCATTGGTAGTAAAGTACAGGTAAATTCGCTGAAAACCTTTTTTGCCCGCAGCGGTGATACGGGCGTGATCAGGAACATTACAGTAGAGCGACTGAAAAAACCCTACAGGTCGCTGATTTCCGGTGCCCAGGCTTTTGCTCTGAATCAGGTGGGAGCTCCTTATGATGATGATTTTATTATGAACAACGGCAAATGGTATTGCAGCGAACTGATTTATGCTGCATTTAAAAGTGCCAACGACGGTAAAGAGGTTTTTCCGCTGGAACCCATGACTTTTAAAGATCCTAAAACTCATGAGTTCTTCCCCGCCTGGGTTGAATATTACCGACAGCTGGGCGAACCCATTCCCGAAGGACAACCGGGGACCAATCCCGGATTGATTTCCCGCTCACCGGACCTGCAGGTGGTTAGGATGAAATGAAAACAGTTATAGGTTACAGGTTGTAAGTTTTAAGTTGTTGATGCCTGTATTTAGTTGACCGTTTTCACTCACTTATAACAATAGGTTCTAATGTTGTTTTTTTATACAAGCAGTTAG
>JAFGXS010000047.1 GCA_016936505.1 Bacteroidales bacterium
CAAAGCACAGAGCATAGGGCACAGGGTTAATTGGTTGTCATTTTGAACGAAGTGAAAAATCTCACTCTTCAACTTTTGAACTTTTCAGACTCTTCAGACCTTCCCAACTCCTCAATCTTTTTCCTTTGAACTTTATCCTTTTGCCTTTTACTTGTAAAGTGATCGTGTGACAATATGATTCTCTTGTTTCTTGTCTCTTTGGTCTTGTTTCTTGTGTCCAGGCATTAGCTATTGGCTATTTGCATTGGCCATCAAAGCACAGAGCATAGGGTTAATTGGTTGTCATTATGAACACAGTGAAAAATCTCACTCTTCAACTTTTGAACTTTTCAGACTCTTCAGACTTTTCGACTGTTCAGACCTTTCCAACTCTTCAACTTTTTTTCCTTTAAACTTTAGCCTTTGCACTTACGAAGTGTCTGAGTGACTAGGTGACGAAGTGACTTTTTGTTTCTTGGTTCTTTTTCCTTGTTTCTTATTTCAATTGGCTTTAGCGTTTGCTTTAAATGCTAAGAGCCCGGAGTTACAATTCTGAGGAGACCGGATGGATCGGGACGACTTGAGAATCTATGATCGATGGCTGACTATTTATTAGCAATCAACTGTTCATACAGGCTCCACCGTAGCGTTCACCTATTCCGACAACAAAACGACCTCGCTCCGGTATTTGGTCTCATTATCTAACGCTATCAAACCATATAAGTTAACTGTATTCCAGTGCTTTGCACTCGTTTTTCACCATCCACTAACTTCGTGCCAAAATAATTATTCCGGATTATTCACACCTAATTAAGTACATAATGTTTTCATCCTGAGCCATTTAATATTTATTCACACTTTGCAGTGAATAAAATTTTGACCCAATCCCCTCAATTTCATCGTATTTTTGTGATGCGTTCTTTACATCGGTTTCAATTTGTAAAAGGCAGAATGAAAAGAAAAAACAATGAACAAATGAGAAAGTAAGATCTATGCTGCATGCGCAGTATTGGGGCGAAACCGGAAGCCCGTAAATTCCGGTATTATTAAATTCATTTTGTTATGTTATTTTACAGATTGAATCAAAGGGTAAACCCGAGATCCCCTGAGGAACCGCGGAAGTATTACGCGTTTCCCAAAGCATCGGGCACTGCGGAATTGCGCGATCTGGCCAACCGGATCTCCAGAGAATCGACCGTGAGCTCCATGGATACGCTGGCCGTTCTGGAAGGCTTACTCCACGTAATTCCCGACTTTCTCCTGGAAGGCAAAATTGTCAGATTGGGCGATTTTGGTACGTTCCGGCTGGGACTGTCGTCAGAGGGTATCGAAAACCCCGACGAATTTAACGCGTCGATGATCAAACGAACCAATCTTCTGTTTCGGCCAGGAATTGAGTTCAGAGACCAGCTGACCAACGTTAAATTCACCAGGGTGAGTGATGCCTCTGTTTCCTCCTAAGCTTCATTGCTTATTTTAAAGGCAGTAACAAAGTTACTGCCTTTTTTCTTGCTTGTAAAGTTTTTCTGTGCTTTTCGCAAATGTTTTTTCAACAAAGTATCTTCCTGTTCTTGCCTTATTCTATCTTCTACCTGTGCTGCCCCGCCTCCGGACATCGATTATTTATGAACAATTTTTTCCCTGTTGTTTCCTAGACCGATGTTTTTTTTCAGCTGGCGCACAAGTCGTCAACTCTAGCTGATGACTTTACTCTTTTATGCTGATAAAATATTATTTTATGCGGATGAATCAGGAAACTCATGCCTGTGTTATTTCCTTTACCTATCGGGGGCTTTACTATTCAATAAAAACGGGTTAATTGGTTTCGGATACCTAGCCTCAAGTATCATTTTTAACACTGCAGAAACCCTGTTCAACTTATTTTGAGAAGGCCTTGTACGGCCTTTGATTCAAATTGAACACTCAATCTATGTTCCATAAAAAGAATTTATACTAGGAAATAAGTCTTTGTGTTTTCGTGCACCCGGGGATGATTCAACAGCTCGAACTTTGAAAACCACTGATATTTTTGATGCTGCTGTTTGGGAAGATGTTTCAACTCACTATTAATTTGTATTCGATAGCCCAACACAATATAATGCGTACCGAAATCCGGATCATCAAAAACATTATCCTCATACAAATGTTCATAAACACCAAGGAATTCAGCATCCTCCATCATCACTTTCAACCCCAGTTCTTCTTTAGCAATTCTTTGAAAAGCTTCAGCCATCCTTTCATCCTTCCGGATTCGTCCACCGGGCACAAACCATTGATCCTGTGCCGGTTTTTTCGTCCTCCAGCCTAAAAGAAAATCACCCTCATTATTTTCGATAATTAAATCGAGAGCAACCAAAGGAGTTTGTTTCATGATTTGTCTGAAATCGGTTGGGGACAAATACATTTAAAAAGAGTTTTTAGCTGTTGGTTATTTTTTTTAAGGTCTTAATAGTCGAAGGGTTTAAGAGTAGCTAAATCTGTCTCAGAAACCAAATCATTTTCTGACTCTTCAACATTTCGAACTTTTAAACCCTTTAACCTTTATACCACTCATACATCTTCTCCACTCCTTCCTCAATTTCTATCTTATGATGCCAACCTAGTGCATGAAGCTTGGAAGGGTCGGTAAGCTTTCTCATCGTACCGTCGAGTTTGGAAGTATTGAAAACCAGTTCTCCTTGAAATCCAATTGTTTTTTTCACCAATTCGGCTAACCCCCAAATGCTGATTTCTTTTCCTGTGCCAATATTAATGTGGGTATTTCTTATATCCGAAGGGCCATCAAATGCGTAGAAATTTTTAGATGCTAACGGGTCAGAAGAGTCGAAGGGTTGAAGGGTCGAAGAGTCGGGAGCCGGGCTTTTTGATTTTTCAGACTTTTCGACTTTTTGACTTTTAATTACATCCTTAAAATTCACATGTTCCATGACAAAAACACAAGCCTCTGCCATCTCTTCACTCCAGAGAAATTCACGCATGGGTTTGCCCGATCCCCATATCTCAACTGTGACATTGTGACGGAGTGAAGGAGTGACAGAGTGAAGGGGCGATGAAGCGATAGTGATTCCATATTTCTTTAAAATATTTGAAATCTCTCCTTCGTTGTTCCTCTCATTCACACCTTCTATGGGTCTTTTTTTCAGGTCTTCCCGAATACCCTCCCAGTTCCCTTCTTCCAGGCACTTACCTAAATGTATCTTTCGTATCAATGCAGGCAACACATGACTTTTCTCCAAATCAAAATTATCGTTGGGCCCGTAAAGGTTGGTGGGCATCACTGATAGAAAATTGGTTCCGTATTGCTGATTGTAACTTTCGCACATCTTGATCCCGGCGATCTTGGCCATGGCATAAGGCTCATTGGTATATTCCAACGGACTGGTCAGTAAATATTCCTCTTTCATGGGTTGGGGGCATTCCCTGGGATAAATACAGGTACTGCCCAAGAATAATAATTTCTTTACCCCTGACAGATAAGCTTGATGAATGACATTGTTCTGGATCATTAGATTGTCGTAAATAAATTCTCCACGGTAAGTATTGTTGGCAACAATCCCTCCTACTTTTGCAGCTGCAAGAATCACATAATCCGGCTTTTCCCATTCAAAGAAACTTCTGACGGCCTGCGGATTTCTCAAATCCATCTCTTGTACTGTTTTTCCAATAATGTTGGTATAACCTTTGTTTTTCAAGGCTTTTACGAGTGCCGAGCCTACTAAGCCTGTGTGACCGGCAACATAAATTTTACTCTCTTTTTTCATTTTAACATTTTTTGTCGAAGGTCGAAAAGTCGAAGGTCAAAAGTCTTGTAAAGAATCAAATAGTTGATCACCCTTTGGCTTATAGGTTTAATACTTTTTATTTTTTATCGAACTTAGAAGCTTTTAAAAATTATAGTTCTCTAATTTTTATTCAGGTATTTAATTAGTTTTGAAATTCCAGAAGAAATTTTGGCGATTTTTTCAATAAAAACCTCCGCTTGGTCATTTGAAAGATAATTAAGGTCATTAGCTATGTAAAACATATTTCTTACTTCACCGGCTGAGCCTTTGGCAATTTTGAGGAAACGTTGAAATTCCTTATCTGAATCTCTTTCAAAACCTTCAGCAATATTATTAAGAACAGACAGTGAAGCTCTCAATAATTGATCTCTGAATGCAAAATTCTTATGGTCAGAAAAAAGCAGGAATAATTCTTTATTCAATACTCTTGCTTCTTTCCAAATCTCAAGTTCCTCAAATCGTTTCACACCTGCCATTCAAATCCGAAATATTTATAGAACCCTGATCAAGACCTATGACTTTTTGACTTTAGACGTTTGACAATTATTCGAAGTAATTCATCGTCCGATAACCACCTTCTTTAAGATAAGCTTCCTTCTTCATTAGATGCACATCCGACTGCATCATATCCTGAACCAACCCTTTCAGATCATACTCCGGTTTCCAGCCAAGTTTTGTTTGCGCTTTCGTAGGGTCACCAATAAGCATATCAACTTCGGTGGGCCTGAAATACCTCGGATCTACCTCTACTACAGCCTCTGGCCTTTGACCTGAGACCTTCGACCTGAGACCCTCCAAATATTTTTCTCCTACTTTTTCAGCAAAAATCTTTTCATCAATTCCAACCAGATATCCTTTTTCATTCTGTCCTTCCCCTATAAAAGCTACTTCCAGTCCTATTTCTGCAAAAGACATGCTTATAAAGTCACGAATAGATGTTGTGATCCCGGTTGCCAGGACATAGTCATCTGGTTCATCTTGCTGGAGGATCAAATACATGCCTTTTATATAGTCTTTGGCATGGCCCCAGTCACGCTGGCTGGACAGGTTCCCCAGAAACATCTTCTCTTGCATCCCTAGGGCAATGCGGCTTACTGCCCGGGTAACTTTCCGGGTAACAAAAGTTTCGCCTCTAATAGGTGATTCGTGATTGAAAAGAATACCGTTGCTGGCGTGCATTCCGTAAGCTTCCCGGTAATTAACGGTAATCCAATAGGCATAAAGTTTGGCTACAGCATAGGGCGACCGGGGATAAAAAGGCGTCTTTTCGGTCTGCGGCACTTCCTGCACCAACCCATAGAGTTCCGAGGTAGAAGCCTGATAGATTTTTGCCTTTTTTACTAATCCGAGTAATCGTACTGCTTCGAGAATACGAAGAGTTCCGATTCCATCTGTATCTGCAGTGTACTCAGGTGTCTCAAAACTAACTTTAACATGGCTCATTGCCCCCAAGTTATAAATTTCATCGGGCTGTACATCTTGTATAATACGAGTAAGGTTCATAGAATCAGTCAAGTCGCCATAATGCAATTTGAATTTTGTCTCCTTAACATCAGGATTTTCATAAATTGCGTCAATTCTATCTGTATTAAAAATGGACGCTCGTCTTTTAATACCATGAACTGTATACCCTTTTTTAATTAAAAATTCTGCCAAATATGCTCCATCCTGACCAGTAACACCAGTAATGAGTGCTGTTTTATCCATAATACTACTATTTAGTAATTTTTAAGTTCCTCATAAATCATTTTAGGAAGAACGCTTAAGTAATTACCCAATCTTTTGCTTTGTTTTTTCGGTTCAACAATTAAACGATATAACCATTCTAATTTAAAATTTAGCATAATTTTAGGGGCTCTTTTTGTATTGTCTATCCTAGCATAAAAATTAAAAATCGCTCCAAATCCAAACATAACTCCTCTATTCAAAAATGGTAACAATTTATTCATAAACAATTCCTGTTTTGGAGCACCTAATGAAACCCAAATTATATCCGGATTATTCATATTTACTACCTCTGCAATTTGTGAATAATCAAAATCATTTATATCACAAAAGGGTAATGTCTGAAACTCCATATCCCTAACAAGTGGATCTACTGATGATAAGTTATCCTGCAAGGCTCTTAGTACTTCTGGTGTATTTCCTAAAAAAAAAGACTTATACTTTTTCTTTCTAATATAGTTAATAAATAAATCTGCACCGACATAAGTCGATAATCTTTTCTTATGAATTATACTTGCCAGTATTGCTATTGAGCTTCCATCGCAAATATTTACCAAAGAATTGTTTACCACACTACGAACATGCTGATCTACTTGACAAAGTGCAATATTATTACCCTCAACTGAACATACATATCCTTTGCCTCCAGTTTTTATTGACTCTTCAATTATTCGATCAACTTCTAAATGGTCAAATTCAAATTTTATATTGAAATATTTCTCCATATTAAATTAACTGATTATTACATTTTATCCCCCAGGAAATAAATTTAGAATCCATAATAGCCTCCATATGATGCTCTTCTCCTGCAGGGATAAAAATAAAACCTCCATTTTTACAAAGGATAGACTCTTCCTTAATATTAAAATAACTTCTCATGATTCAATATAAAAACATTCCTCCATGGTTAAATGTATATGTTTTTCAATCTTGTCCCCTTTCTTCAATGTGCAAATAGCTACCTGAATCAAATTTCAAGATCGGTCAAAACTCCTTAAAAAATTTGTTTTATACCTACACCATGATTTTTGGGTATTGCTGCTATTTTATCAAAGTTTTTTGAAACATCATTTACTTTCTATTTGTTTTTTTATCCAATCATATTGTTGCTTAAGGCCTTGATGTAAATCAATTTTAGGTTCCCATCCCAATATTTTATTTGCTTTTGAATAATCAGCTGCCCGAGCTTTGTCCCCCTCAGGTTTTGTAGTGTCGTAAATAATATCAATTTCTTTCTCCGAAATCTCAACTATCGTTTCAGCTATATCTTTTATTGATGTACATATCGAAGGTCCTAATTGAATATGCCCATGATTCCATCCTTTTTCAAGCGCAAGCATTATCCCATTTACAACATCGTCAACATGAATAAATGCTCTACCTTGTTGACCCGAACCCCATACAATAAAATCTTCGTTAGGATGCATAATTGCTTTTCTTATCAGTGCAGGTACAACCTGACTTCTTTCGGGGCTATAATCGCAGGGAGAGCCATATACATTATGCAACATTACTATTGCGGTCTTGATTTCGGTTTCTTTACCCAATAATTCAGTCTCATATTGACCCATTAGTTTACTCCAGCCATAAGCGCTTTCCGGTTGTGCAGGATATAGATCTTCCTCTTTTAATGGAATATAATCCAAGCTGTTTTGCAAGGTTTCAGGAAAACTACAGGCTGTCCCGACATATAAGAATCCTTTTACTTTACTTTTACGAACAGAATTAATTGTATTTGAATTGATTAGAATATTTTGTCTAAATAAGCTACCTTGATTATTAAAAACATAACCTATACCAGCAACTATATCTGCTAAATGCACAACAAATTCTACTTGATTTATTATATCATCAAGTACATTGGGTTTCGATAAGTCCAGTTCAAAAAATTGACTTTTAAAATTAATCACGGGGTTTCCATCCGGATCATTTAGGTATTCCCTTTTGCCTCTCCATAAATTGTCAACAACTATAACATGGTCGCCTTTTTCAGTTAGCTTCTTTACAAGGTTGGAACCTATCATTCCAGCTCCTCCTGTTACTAAAATTGTTCTCATTTACTGATTTCACTTAAATTTTTAATAAATAATAATTTGAAGGGTATAATAGATCATCTAATCTTAATCTCTTAGTAATCTTAAAAATCTTATAGTACTTCGAATAATTATATTCTACCCATTTACTTCGTATTGGTATTACTTTTCTATATATCGGTAACGCAAGTCGAAGAAACTCTTTTTCCGAGAATCCTGCATGAGCACCATACTCATTTTTAAAACGTCCAGTAATCTTATACCAATAATCCCTAGCATTATAATTAATTATCTTTAAGATTCCTATTTTTAAATTTGAATTCAAGTAAGATGGAGTTAATCTATTCCTGTTGGGAAATCCAATGAAAATAACACCATTTGGAGAGAGTATTCTCTTTAGTTCTTGTAAGACCAATAGTGGATTTTCAACATGTTCTAAGACATGATAACAGTAAATAAAGGAAAAACTATTGTCATCAATTGGTAAGTTATTCAAATCTGCAATAAAAAGGTTTAATTTATCATCCCTAACAACATTTGATTTAGGGAGATTAATATCAACTCCGGTAACCTGTTGTTTGAATACCCGCTGTAATGCAGTGGCCTCTTTCCCATTTCCACAGCCAGCGACAAAAATATTTCCAAATTTTTGTTCTGGTAAAACATCCTTTAATAATTCTTTAAGAAAATTCGATTTTTTTAAAAGAACGGAGTCATCTACTTCCACATTTTCTGCATATCCAATTATTTTATTAAATTTACTCATAGCTAGTATTTTATAACATAAAATTTTTAAATTACACTTATGCCAATCTATTTAGAATTATTTCATTTCCCTTTGAAGAAAACCAAGTATCAAATTACAATAATCTTCATACGAGTTTTGTGTTCCTAAATGTTCTTCTTTATAAGCTCCGTAATTGCCTAATTTTGAAATTAAATTCTCAGGATTACATAACAGGCTCTCATATTCTTTCAGGCTTCCCAAAGTTAATGAGACATCTGCAAATTCATCAATTTTTAATTTTGAACCAGGGAACCCCAAAATTATAAGTGGTTTCCCCAATAAAATTGGCACAAAAAGGGCCGTACTGGAATGCCCCAGAATAATTGAAGACTCATTAACTAAATCATTTAATGTCCCTTCCTGAAATAATTTTATATCGGTTTCCTTATACAAATTAGAATATTTAACAAAATCCTCCATGGGATGCAATTGCATTATAAAATCATATCCATATTGTTTGCTTAATGTGGCTATCTCTTGAATATAATCTCGTTCTTGATGATAATTAATCTTAGTTAATTTCATTTGAATGAAATTCTCATGAATGTACAGTACTCTTTTTTTGAGGGTATTATTAATTACTGTTTGGCTGGGAATATTAGTTTTAACTTTAAAAAGAGGATATCCAATTATTTTTGCATCTCGTTCCGAAAAAGAAAATATTTTTTCGTGGACTTTAAATGCTTCCTTTGAAAATAAATAAAATTCATCGATTCCGACATTACTATATCTTGTGAAAAAAAGTGCTCTTATGATAATCTTTATTTCCCGAAATACATTCCTTGGATTTAAATTAATAAATTGAAAAAATAATTTAGTGAAGTGCAAATAATTTACAAATGAAGTCTTAAAATTTACACTACTTATTCTTGAGAAGAAAGAGATATGGTTTCTAGATATTAGTCCATGCTGAATATATATAATATTAACGTTTAAGAAATTAAATAGCCTAATCAATATCAACTCGAAAAAAGACCTAAATCCAAATATTACAAACAAATTTGGGTTGATTCTCTTTATCAAATAATAAATCTCAGTCAATTCATATTTTGATATATTTATTAACTTAATACCATCTATTGTATCAGTACTATGATATTCTTCTCTATGAAAAATATACATCTCAACATTATTTTTAAATAACATTGGGGATAAGTTCAAAATCCAGTTCTTTAAAAAGCTATTCCGATGTATATAAAATATTAACCGCATATGTTATATTTAAATATTGATTTACCTTCAATTTCTAATTCAATCTAGCATCTTTGATTAATCCTTTATTCTTTATATAAAACACGATTAACACAATTATGAAGCCCCCCCCCTTTAAAAATGCACTAACATATTGATTTACCAAATCTTTTGAATAATTTAAATAACCTGTTATTAGTAATATTGAAATTAATATGAGTCCAACTCGTTTTAAATCGATAGCTATAAAAAAACAATGCTTCTTAGAATAAGAATAACTGATTATAAACAAATAAATTGATGATATCAATGAAGAAAGAGCAGCTCCAGATAAGTTAAATTGCCTTATTAAAATAAAATTTAACATTACCATTACCACCATATTACTTAATCCAATAACCATATGCTCTTTCATTTTTTTACTTTGCTGAAACGATGCTCCAATAATCACACTGGTAATACTATTTAAAACCATCGCCAAACCGATAATTGGCACATATTTATATGCGGCAAGGTAGTTTGGATTTAACAAATAGAATATTGCCTCTTTTGAGAATAGCGATAGAAATAAAAAGAATATCAACAAAATGTATATAATCAAATGATTAACTTTAGACAATTTATCCTTAGCTACACTTTCAGGTTTATCAAAGACTGTTTCAAAAAACAAAGGATAATAGGCAAATGTAAAAGCAGTGGCTACTACTCCAATTAATCCAGCTATTCTCAGGCTAATTGAATACAGTCCAACACTATCCAATGTAAAATAATTCGCAATAAATATTTTATCTGTTCCTGAAATAGCCCAGGCACCAAAAATATTAGGGATAAAAGGAAGGGAAAACGCAAAAGCTTGTTTTATCATCTGCAAATCGAAGCCTAGTGTAAATTTCTTTATTATGATATAAATGAAAATTGGTGAAATAATTATTGCTCCATACATCTTTCCTTTTAGAATTCCAATGACTCCCTCATCTTTTACCAATAGAAAAAACAAGATTAGAGCTACACTTGAGATGATTTCAATAGTTGAAATTATTAAATATTCTTTGGCCTTATTTACTACTCTTAAATAACTTTTTGGTACCAACGAAAGTGAATAAAAAATAGATATTATAAGTGCATAAAAAAAATAAGGATAAAAGCTTATTTCTGGAAATATCTTTTGTAACAAACTCTGAGATAAAATTGCAATTGCAAAGACAAATGCAATACTTATAAATATTACCACTGATATTGTCCCTAAAAACAACCTGTGCTTTCCAATACCCTTAAAATCCCAAAATAAACGTACTGCTGAATTTTCTAGACTTAAAGTAATAAATATTCCAAAAAAAGCTTGAATAACCATCATAGAACTAAGTATACCAAACTCTCCTGGATTCAAATATTTTGTATATAAAGGTAAAAGAAAAAATCCAACAGCCTGAGGTAGCATGTTAGATATCAGGTATAAGCCTGTGTTTTTGAAAATACTATTCAATGAAGTAATTAATGTTTTGCTGGATTTATACTACTTAGTACAATAGTTGTTGATTTTGTCTGGTTTTATTTAAATCTTTATTTGTTGTATTAAAGTTAACCACCGTTTCCTTTATGTTATTAATTTCAAAAATATCTTGTGATTTCAACATTCTTTTCCGTTCTTCACCATATGAGTGATAATATCTAAAATTTTCAAATACAATTAATATATTGTCTATCCCTATATATTTTAAAATTTGTCTAAGTAATTTTAAAAAAGTCCTAAATAACTTTTTTTCATGCCTTTGCATAATATTTTTCTTATACTCGAGCAGAACTCCTTTAATTCTTTTTTTATCATTTCTATGATTTGATCTTGACAGGTTAATTAATTTCTCAAATATTAAATTGGTAGCTAAATCAATCCTATCTATTGAATACTGCGAATTTATCAGTTCAGGTACATCAACCGAAAAATCATGTTTCTCTCTTGAAGAAAATAAAACTGGAAGTACTGCCTTTTTCCCCATCAACATACTTAATGATGATGGGAATATTTCATGTAGTCCCCAGTCTCTAAAATTTGTTGACGTTTCCTTCCAAATTGATTTTAGTACTTCTGTTCTATGTACCGCATAAAAAGTGACCTCGTAATCTAATAGATGAGATTCAAAACGTTCAAGAGGGTCTTTATTTTGAACAGAATGATCATTCGGATAACCCACAGCCCAATAAAATTTATTGGTAAAAAGTCCTTTCCAATGGACAATAAATTTTCCTTGAGCTAAAGAGTAATCTGGGTTCATTTCCAGAAAATCAACACATTTATCAATACCTATCGGTAAAATAAAATCATCGTCTGCACATAAACATGAAAAAGGGGTACTAACGTCCTCAATACCCTTGGCTATTTTTTCTGCAATAAAAATTTTCGAGTCATACTTTTTATAAATTATTCTCTGGTGATCAAATAATCTTTGAAATTCATCAGAATGAATAGAAATATCATCACTACTTGAATCCAAAATAATAATTGAAAATGGGAAACCGAAATTCCTATAATAGTTCAACAATCTAAGTAAATACTGGTATCTATTATATGTTGTAATGATTAAAGTAAACTTATCTTCTAATTCCATCGCCCAATAAATAACTAAAATTGTCTTTGGTCATAATAGGTAATTCTTGTGCCGGCATCTTCAAATTTAAACTTCATCTCAACAAGATCCTTTAAGGCCTCACGAATGTTATCATGGAAAATTTTTTCAGCATAAAATAATAGAAACCCACCTCCTCCTGCACCGAGTAACTTGCCACCAACTGCGCCGGCATCAATTGCTCTTTGGTAATAATCATCAATTTCTTCAGACGAAATCTCATTGGTTATACTCTTCTTTAATATCCAGCTTTCATGAAGAATTTTACCAAATTCATTTAAGTTATTATTACCTGATGAGAATACTTGGCTAAGCGAAGGGATATAGTCTCTCATTTTTGTTAAGGTATTAAACTTTTCATCTATTCTGTCTACTTGTTTTCTTAGTATTTTACTAGCATCCCTTTCTTTCTTTGTAAAGAACAACAATAATCTACTTTCGATCTCATTTTTAATCTCTGGCTGATAAAAAACTGGCTCTACAGTTACTGTCTCATCGGCATGAAATGTGAAAACATTAAGATTGCCATAGGATGCGGCATAATGATCCTGTTTTCCAATATTTCGCTTTAGAATATTTATCTCAATATGTGCTGCCATTTTTGCCAGCTCGCTCTTTGTAACCATTTGTCCCTTTAAAGCATATAACGCGTGCAACAAACCAACAGTGAAAGTGCTTGAAGAACCTAAACCAGTCCCAGCAGGGACATCAGCAAAAGTTGTAATTTCCACCGGAAAATCGATGTTAAATAATTTAAGAGCTTCTCTTACAATGGGATGTTCAATTTCATCAATTGTATTCCTAAATTCAGTTTTACTCCAATTGATTCTGTATTTAAAATCTACAAAATCTAATTGTCGTTTTACTGCTACATAGATGTATTTGTCAATGGAGGTATTTAGTACAGCTCCTTTTGAATGTAGATAGAACTTTTTAATATCTGTACCACCTCCCACAAAACTAATTCTTAATGGCGTTCTAGAAATTATCATAGATTAAAATTATTTTATCTTTTTCAAGTACCCATCAGGGCAATATGAAGCAAACAACTTATTATATTCTTTATCAATTATAAACTCATCTGTATCCGCAAGAAACATGTTGATTGCTTCCATTGGTCCGTTATTTATATAATAGTCTTCTGCTGCTGCTCTTTTAGCCATTTCAGATGTATGAGTATCAAAGACAACTAAATAACTATCTTTAGTAACAAACCTGCTATATTTTTTTAGTTCAGCAAAAACATGATCTCGAGTGTGATTTGAATCAAGTGCAACAATAACGGTAGATTTGTCCGGAATTTTATCACTTATCTTCTTCAAGTTTTCTTCGGATAATGAATCACCTTCAATCATTTCAATTCTATTAATCATCGGATGAACTTCCAGAACTTTTCTATTGTGTTCACGAATATCGATATCAATTCCTATTACCCTTCCTTTTCCAAGTAATTCTAAAAGAGATGCATAATAAATAAGGGAACCACCATGTGCAATTCCCGTCTCAACAATAATATCAGGCTTAATCTTAAATATCAACTCCTGCATAAGAATAAGATCTTCGGGTGTTTGAATTACAGGAACCCCTAACCACTCAATTTCGTATGCTAATTTGTTTTTTGCTGATGCAACCACAAATTCGAATGCAGTATCTTTTAATTCTTCATTATTCTTATTTTCTTCTTTAAGAACGTACTTACTTAAAGATGTAATTTTACTGTAGTCTTTCATATTTCTTTATTTATTTTAATGATTAATAATTTCATTTATTCCATCTTCAATACTATAGACAGGATTCCAACCAAGGTTTTTCATTTTTGAAATATCTGCCCAGAAATTTGAAAAATCCCCTATTGGAATACTTAATAAGCCTTCTGTAATTTCAGTCCTCCCTGTTAATAAAAATTCCGCCTTTTTACATATTTCCATAACACTTGTAGAATACCCACTACCCAAATTATAGATCCCTGATTCTAACTCACCTTTATAGTTTACTATGAAATCAGTAGCTAGCGCAATATCTTTAGAAAAAATAAAATCATTTTTATTATACAGATTCCTAATGTCTGGAGAAACCCCATTTGCTAAAGAATTCAAAATCATTGGAATAAGGGACTCCTTTCTTTGCCCTAACCCATATACATAGAAATAGCGAAACCAGATCAAATCAATATTCTTCTGTTCAGATTTAAATTCTAAATATCTGTAAAGACTTTGTTTTGCCCAAGAAAAATAGGAATTTATAGTAGTATTATCTTTCTCATTTACTTCCCCGTTTTTTTCCCCATATTCAAAGCAGCTACCAGAAACAATAATTCTCTTACAGTTTGTTTCTTCAATTATAAAATCAAACAAATTAAGAGAATTATCAAGATTTAACCTTGATATTCCCTCTGAAAAATCGGGGATTCCTTGCCAAGCTAAGTGAACTACTACGTCAGGATTGAATATTTTAATCCTATTTTTATATGCTTCCAAATTAGCGAGATCACCATATACCCATGATATATTCTCTTTCTGGATATCAGATTCCTTTTCCCTAAATCCCATTGCAAGCACTTCATTGTTATCTAACAGTTGAGCAGTAACATATTTGCCAATAAAACCATTAGATCCAGTTATAAGAACCCTCATTATCTACTCTTTACAGGTTTGTAATCAGGATGGTTATTATCTTTTTCTGAGATAAATTTAGGTTCAGCCGGCCACTTAAAATTAAACAATGGGTCATTATACTTGATGCCTCTTTCAGATTTCGGGTGATATGATTCCGAACAGTAATACTGAATTATGGAGTTATCTTCTAATGTCAGAAAAGCATTGGCACAACCAGTTGGAACATGTATACTTCTTCGGTTTGTTCCACTCAGCTCAAAGGAAAGCCATTCAAGATAAGTTGGTGAGTCAGGCCTTAAATCAACAACAATATCGTAGATTTTGCCATATAAACAGGATAAAGTTTTTCCTTCACCATGTGGTGGTAATTGATAATGGAAACCCCTCAGCGTATAGGCGAAGTTATTTTCAGAGACATTAGCCTGCATAACCTTATTATTGATTTCATGATCAGCAAATTCCTGTTGACAGAAGTGCCTTCTAAAAGCACCACGATGGTCTATAAAGGGCTCTGATTCTATTAAAAAGACATCTTTTAATTTTTGCTCAAAAAATTTCACTTGTTATATTTTTTAGTCCAACATAAATTATTATTCAGTTTATTTTGTTCAAGCAAATATTTAATACTTTCCAGCCTTACAGTTTTCCTTCCTCTGAAATCTTTTTCGGTGAAATTAACTTGATTAAATAAATCTACAAGTTCTCTACCTCCCATATCAAGATCCCATTGTGGCTTATAATAATCTTTCAACACTGTTAAAATTTTATTGAAACTGACTCTATAGGTACGTGAATCCGAACCATGTTCTCTAGTAAATGTAAGTTCACTACCAGGAACTGCTCGCTGTGCTGCTTCAGCCAAGTCTCTAACAGTATAGTTTCCGTTTTTTATTCCAACATTAAACCCTTGTCCCTGTACCAATTCAGCAGGAGCTTCTAGTCCAGAAATAAATGCATTCGCTACATCCTGAATATGGACAACCGGTCTCCAGGGTGAACCATCACTTTTAATTTCTATCTTTCCTGTAGTATAAGCACAAGCAACCAAATTATTAAACACGATGTCAGTCCTTAATTTAGGACTGGCACCAAAGACCGTAGAAGGCCTGAATGAAGTCACAATAAATTTATCATCAGCAAGTTTGTTTAATTCCAATTCTGCTTCCCATTTGGTTTTTGCATATTCTGTTAAGGGGTTTTTATTGCTATTGTCTTCTTCCAATTCATCATCTGAATTTGAAATACCGTACATACTTTGTGAGGACCCATAGACAAACCTTTTTACTCCGGCTAGTTTCGCAAGATTCGCGAGCCGCATAGTTGCTTCAAAATTAATATCTCTTGTTAACTGAGGATTCAACTCACCAAGAGGATCATTTGACAAAGCTGCCAAATGTATAATTGCATCAATACCTTTTATATCTTCAATCGTACAGTCCCTAGTATCTTTTCTTATCTGTTGATACTTAATATCTACCTTATATAGCCAACTATCTGGATAAAGATCAGTATCATATCCCACAACTTCATATGACTTTTCTATTAATTTTTGAGATAGAACAGATCCAATATACCCTAGGTTTCCAGTCAATAATACCTTCATATTTCTAAAAATTATTGTTAATCCTCTATATAACTTCTTCTTGATTATGCAGAATATTCAATTTTCCCAATAATCCTATCAGTAATTGCCAAGAGCCAGATATGGTGTGTCATCTCTATAATATTATAAGCCTTACTTTCAATAAAAAGATTGATATCACCAATCTTTTTTAACGGGTTATCCGAATTAAATCCAGAAACTGTGATTAATTTAAGCCCCATTTTTTTTGCCTCTAAAGCCCCATTTAGAATATTCCTAGATGTGCCACTGCTACTAATAAGGATAACTGTGTCACCTTCATCTGCATAAAATTTCAAAGCTTGTTTTACCCATTCTTCATACCCATAATCATTAGAAAAACAAGTCAACAAATCAGCCTCATTAAAATTTATAGCTCTAATGCCTGCATTTTTGGTTAAATCCACAGCAACATGGCTGGCCATTGCGGCACTTCCACCGTTACCAACTATTATTATTTTTCGTTTTTTTTGATTTGTTTCTTTTATAAGTGCTACAGCTTTATCAAGCAACTCAAAATCGATATCTGCAATTTTTTCACTTATCAGATTAAAATATTCTTTATAAAAGTTCATAATAATTGTTTTTATATTGGTTAATATTTATGCTTGTAGTATATAATGTGCGTTTTTTTCAGTTTGCTTTATAAACGGTATTTCTTCATTTTCTCTTGAACGAATTATTTCTTTGTAATCATCTTTGTGTAATCCTTTTATGTTCAAATAAAAGTGTGCCAACCTTTTTAGCCTTGTACAATCAGATGTCTGTATAAAAATGTTTAGATCAGATCTTTTTATCAATTTATTTATTGAAAGCACTATTGTTCCTTCAAAAATTATAAGCCCTGATTGTATATTCAAGGGAAGTCCTTTTATATCATGCATGCTTTTTCGTGAAACAGGATCATATACAGGAGGAGTTACTGTTAACTTTTTTAAAAGGTTCATAAAAGCATCCTCTATACCATCTGTATCATATCGCTCATAAACCTTAGAGTTTTTTTTTCTTTCATCAGCACTTAAAAGCCAAGAATCAATACTTACAATGAGCGTGTTTATTCCCTGCTCTTCAGCTCTTTTCTTTAATCGCTTTGACAATGTCGTCTTTCCCGTCCTTGAATAGCCACCAATTAGTATTACAGAATGATTATTAGTTTTCCTCTTTACCAAATCAATTGCAATATTAGTGAGAGCATCTGCTGATTTAATGATTTGCAAATTATTCTATGATTTGAGAGGTTACAAAATTTAACAATCCATAATCGCCATTAACCAGAGTCGTTTCCATTCCTGCAGCATTTCCTGCCATTTCATCTCGTTCATCATCTCCCACAAACCAAATTTTGCTAAGATCAAGATGAAAATCGCGTTGCGCTTGAAACAACATCCCCGGTTTCGGTTTTCTACAATCACAGTTTTCATCCCAGCCATGGGGACAATAATAAATTTTGTCTATTCCTCCTCCCTGCAAAGCCAATTCATTGATCATATGTGAATGAATATCTGCAAGGTCATCGTGCGTCATCAAGCCTCTGGCAATACCAGCCTGATTTGAAACTAATATTATTTGATATCCTGCCAATTTCAATTTGATCAGGGCCTCCTTTGCCCCTTTTAACCACTCCCAATCAGCCCAACTAGTTATATATTGTGCTTTGGGGGCTTTTCTATTGATAACACCATCGCGATCAAGAATAATTGTTGGCCTTCTTTCAAGAAAAACATCCGTAAGTTTAAGTCTTTCATGAGAACCAACACTATAATACCTGTGCTCAGTTGGATAGGTAATTATTTGCCTGTTCTCAATGAGTTTAGGTATTACAGTTTTTTCGAAATTATGATTCCCCTCAGGTATCAGGTCAATCAATTCACGCTTAAGAATAAAGAAACCTATATCAACACCCTGAAGATTAGGTGCCAGTCTTGTTTTATCATATAATTCAATGAAGTCGTTTTTATCAGTTCGGATATTGCTTTTAGTGTAATTATCCTTATTCATATATACGGTGACTAATGCAGATACATTTACACTTAAATATTTTCTCCACATTTTCTCAAAATCCATTGGCCAATAATTATCGCAATACAGTAAGGCAAAAACCGGGTCAAATAAATGTTTTGCCTTTTGCAATCTTAATCCTGTATCATCCTCAACATCTGTAATTGAATACTCAATGTCCAATCCAAAACTTTTCCCATTTCCGAAATGCTCAGTCACTTTATTAGGCAAATACCCCAAAAGTAGCACCACCCTTTTAAACCCCTGTTCCACCAACATTTCCAGAATATATTCCAAAAACGGCTTACCATGAAACTGAATCATTGGTTTTGGTAAATTGTCTGTTAAGGGACGAAGTCTCATCCCCAAACCTCCAGCTAAGATTACTGCCTGCTGTGGCTTATTATATTCACTAGTATTCATATATCCAATAAATATTGATATTTAAACGCAACCTATATATAAAACAAATTAGACGAAGTATAAGACTTATCAGAAAAAACTTATATCTATATCTCATATAATTTGGGTAGTAATTAATAACAACTCCTTTTTATATTAATAAATAAGAACTGAATTACTTACATTTATTTTTTAATAAATTATTTTCTTCCCTCACTAGAAAAAACCCATTTAGCACTATCATTTTGACAGTTTACTGCCCAAAATATAATTTATTTAATTCTTATATGTATTATTGAATGTAACAGCCACTTATAATTGCTTGGCTTAACTTTAAACAATAAAGTAAACATTATTATTTGAAAAACCAACATTTTTATTTGAATTAAATAAGCTGAACCTATAGAAACTTGTTGAGCATAGAACAGAACTAAGAAAGTTATAATGAAGATGCGGAATAAAAAAAATTCTTTTTCACGTCTATAAGAAAATGTAACCATCAATTCCTTTAGTAAAAGAATTATCCAAAATAAATAATAAATTACTGCATATAAACCGAATTTCATCCAAAGATCTACATATGAATTATGAATTCCCATAACATTCTTCCATCTAAACTGATCCGGAATTGATCCATAGCCTGATCCCCAAAAACCCAATTTATCAAATGCCATTTTTACTGCCCAAGAACTCTGTTCCAGATGTTGATTTTGTATTATATGTTGAGCAGGAACATCACCAATATTAACAGACACAAAAGCTCCAAATAACCGATAAAAGTATATCTTCAAACTGTCAGGAAGAAGAAAACTCAAAATATCCTGACCATAAATTGCCAAAATAACAAACATGAAAATTATTCCAAAGAATAATAAAAATCTACGTTTTTGAAAAATCGTTGTTAAATATAAAATTGTTGAGGTAATTAATGCAATAAACGTGCTCCCCCTTCTAAAAGATAAAATAATGAAGAAAAAAAGCAGGATCGATAGAATTACAAACTTTTTCTTTCTTTCGACATAAAATTTAAACAAAAAGAATATTTGCAGAAAGGCTGTAAAAAGGAGAGTATCATCTTCTTCCAAAACGGAGCTATGTAATTCAATTGGTGTACTGTAACCAAGAAAGAACATTATTAATGCAACTAATAAGCGCATCAACATAAAAATCACAAAAAAATGGAAAAACCATCTGAGTATACTTATAACTACTTTTGTTTCCTTTATAAAGAAAATTGAATACATAAATAATATGTAAATGTAGTTAGAAATGTCTGAGAATAGCGGAAGCCCCAAAATTGGATTTTTAGAGTGATTGTTGGGGTTTAATAAAATTAACGCGACATAGAGATAAGAGCTAAAATACAACAACTTTTCACTTACGGAAGAATAAGCAAGACCATGATTATATTTTATTATTAGATAAAATGAGATTGTTACAACAAATATTTGGAATATTGAAAAAAAGGCCGGATTAAAAATACCTTCCTGAAACAGATCATAAAAAGTAATTGCTAGAGGATTGCTATATATAAATGCTTTGTATGTTGAAAACACAAAAAGAAATACAAACAAAGCAATAAAAAATTTAAATCTACCTGATAAAGTAATATCAGTATTAAATTCGCCTAATGAGGTATTCATTAAAAAAATATTTTATCAGCAAAAAAAGTAAATACTCATATTGTAGCCTCCCCCTTTTTCGGACAATGCTAAATTAGACTTTTTAAAATTCTTTTTATTCGATTCTTTCACAGGAGAGCTTTCCTGTGAAAAAGATTTTAGATAGTCATATTGGGACTTTCTTCCTAATGAAGTTATGGATGATTGGTATTAGAATCATTCATCCACTCGGATGCCAATTCGCATTCATGGTGAATATTGTTAAAGATGTAAGTATCTAAGTTATCTACGCTAAAAAACCTATTGAACCTTTCAACGCATGAATTCTGAACAGGCTTCCCCAGTTGGGTATATTTTATCATAATATCATGAAATGAACACCAATTCATAAATATTTCGAGATAAACTTAGGTCGGTTATCTACCCGATTTCTTTGGAATTTTCCTTTAAAAACGTTATTTCTCTTAATACTCTTATCACTAGTACGCTGGTTCAAGAGAACACTGGTTCTACAACTAACACCTCTCTTTTTAATCATCAATGATATTTAACACGCGTAACTTCCTGCCATAGGAACGAGCATCACTCATAAAATCATGGACCAGGTGTGATTTATTGTCTGAGGGACGGTCAAAGGTTCTTTCACCCTGTTGGTAATCTTCTTTTTTTGTTTGCGCCTTAGACATAATCCTATCTATCGATATACTCTTAAAATTCATTTTCGGATCTACTTCAGTCCTTCATTTCGTATCCTCTGATAGTACACATATCAAAGCCCATTGTGGAAAGCTTTGTCACAGTTTGTTTAATATATCTATTACTTGACTGTCGTCTCGCTTGCTCTTATAATACCTATGGAACTGGATAAACCACCAAATTGCTCGTCCTGTTGTTGATGCAGAAAAGATAGGCTTCGATCAAATAACTTGCTCTTTCTCTCATCTCACAGTGCTTCAGAGCTTTCTTCCCAGAATACTTTAAGTATCTAATGAACAAATCTGCATACAAATGATTTAACCGACGGTTTTCTTTTTCCAATTCTTTTAAGCGTCAATTGAGAAGCTCCCATCCCGGAATACATTTCTTCAAATTTTAAAAAACGTTACTTTGAATATGCCATATTCCCGGCATAAATCCTTTACTTCTCTGCTGAATCATACTCCTTGATTTTGATAATCTGGCTCTCACTAAACTTTATTCTTTTCATAATTAACAGATAAAATTATACTTTTTGTCTAATCTTATACTGTCCTATTTTTAGGGAAGGCAAAATACACGTTAAAATTAAATGAACCTCAAAATATAATCCCCTTAGAAATTATCAAATACAATTATCCAATATCTCTTGAATCTTATTTACTACTCTTTCAGTCGATTTTGAATCAAATAAGCCATGCATTTTTAAATATCTTTCTCGCTTAAGTTTAAAAACTTCCTTATATTCTTCAGTCAACCCATATTCAACCATTTTATTTGCTTCTGAGTAATTAGATGCTGTGAGTTCTATAGTACCATTAAAATAATCAGATATCTGAAGCAAGTGAGGTTTTATTAATACAATTGGTACGTTCTGAATGACTGCATCAAATGATGTGGTCGATGAGAAGGAAATTTGTAAGTCACTTATTTGATAAACTGAATTCAAATCCGCTTCCTGAGAGATAAAATAATTATCATGAGTAATTCTTGATAGAAACTCCTTATAGAAATCATAATCTTCATTTTGAATCGGATGAGTTTTTACAATAAAAAATAGCTCAGGATGATTATCTATCAAATGAAAATATATATTGTTTATCTCATCAGCATCTTTTTTGGAAATAATATGACTAAATCTATCTAAGGTCTGGGGACAGATTGTCACAATTTTTTTATTTATTATAGGCTTACACCCTATTTTTTCCCAATTAACTTTATCATTATAATTAGCTTGATATAAATTATGCAATGGATTCCCTGTTACAAAGGTTCTGTTTTTAAGTCTTGTATCTGAATATCTTTGTTTAGTATGTTCGGACCACACAAATAAATAATTACCCAAAGATCCATCACCAAAAAGACGACTCTCAACATTTATAGGAGAACCCAATATAATTGAAAATACAAGGTTAAGAATTTTATTTTTTATAATAAAAAAAACGCTTTGTTTTTTAAATTCCAGAAAAGAAGGCTGTAAAATAACAAAAGGAATATTGTGTTTTCTTGCCCAAGAATTACACATTATATTAATCGTATTACCACCCGTTGACAAAATTAGGTTTGGCGATATTTCATTTAATTTTCTATCTAATCTGTTTCTAATTTCATGTAATTGCTTTATAAAGCTATAAAAGTTAAAAAGTTGTTTTAACCTGTTATATTTAAAATAATTTTTCAAGACAGTTAAGTCGGAATTTTCTATTGCAACAACCTCACTGAATACATCGCAAATCTGAGTAAATTGAGTATATTTTTTGTTAACCTCATATAATATTGGATCGTCCGTATGAAAAAAAACATCTTGAATATCTGAATCTTGAATCCGTTTAACAAGTTTAAAAAATAACGGTAACGAAAGATGATAATAACCAGGTAGAAAAACAACTTTATTTTTATTCATAAAGCTAAAGCTACAAAACAAACCCATCATCAACGATGATATTTTGTCCATTAACATACTCTGACATGTCAGAAAGTAGATAAACTAAGGTACCAGAAACATCAGAAACGTTTAACATACCTTTATTCAAAGTGTGCTTCCTATACCTTTCAATAAACGATATCGGTTGATTATCAAAGATACCCCCTAAGGAAATTGAATTGACTTTAATATTCTTATTCTTAAGATATTTTGCCAAGTATTTAGTTAAATGTATCAGCGCCGATTTAATTGCCGCATATTCAACAGGGGTTGTCATATGTGTTCCTTCATAAATTTCAAATCGAGGAGCGACAACCCCATAAATTGACGAAATATTGACAATATTTCCATATCCCTGTTTCAAAAAAAATTCCGAGAACTTTTGAGAAGTCAGGAAATACCCTCCCAAGTTCATGCCAACATTTTGCACAAAATCATCGTATGTTACATCAAAAAAATGCTTCCCATAATTCTTATTACGCGGATATGCATTATTTACAAGGGCATCAATTTTTCCAAATTTTTTATGTACTTCAGATATTGCACTCTGCACGGAATCCTCTGACGTAATATCAATATTTATCGTTTCGACTCCACCTTCGACATTTTCATTTTTAACCTTTTGTGCTATCTCATCATTTATCTCGCCAATAACAGCAATTCCATTCTGGTGAACAATTTCATTTACAAACTCTCGTCCAAGTAAACCGGCACCTCCGGTAACAACGATAACCTTATCTTTTAGCATCTAAATATTTTTTATACAGCTCGACTTTTCTGTCATTTTTCATTGGGAAAGCTTCTTGTATAACTTTAACTTGACCTAAATCAATGTTATAGATTTTAAGCTCATTGTTGGTTATTTCGGGTGTTTCAACATTTCCATCAGGACTGATTATGTTAGAACTTTCTTCATAAATCAGATTATTCCCATCCACTCCTGTTCTGTTTACACCAATCATATAAACTTGGTTTTCAACAGCTCTTGCGCTGGATAATATATTCCAATGCCCACTCCTTTTCGCGGGCCAGTTTGCTATATTAATAATGGCCTCAGCATTTACAGACATTAGCTGGAATATTTCCGGAAATCTGAGATCATAGCATATTGACAATCCAAATCTATATCCCTCAAATTCAGCAATAATGATTTGGTCTCCACCGTCAAAATACTTATGTTCATTCGCGTACGAAAACGGGTGTATTTTTGAATACCTGCCTACGATTTTTCCTTCTTTATTCAAAAAAATCAACGTGTTTCTGGGCTTATCAGATCCCTTCGTTATTAAACCAAAAACAATACCTATTTGATGTCTTCTGCTCTCCTTGACAAAAAAAGTCAGGGATTCTGAAGAGGATAATTCTTCCGACAAAGATTCTGCACCGTGCATTGTAAACCCTGTAAGTGTCATTTCAGGAAAAACAATTAAATCACATGATTGCTTTTTCGCAAAATCAACATAGGAAGAACACAATGTTTTATTATTCTCTTTATTTTCCCACACCTGATCAAGAGATACTAATGCTATCTTCATTCAATAATTAATTGTATTTTCTAAAAACAGGTTTGATTACTGAACCTACTAAATACTTTTCAAATCCCTGTTCAACCCCTTTCTTATAAATTTTCAATGCAGCCTTTGTAGCTTCTAAAGTTTGTTCTATTTCCAGTTCTTTATGGGACCAGGAAATGGCGATCCAGGGCATTAAAACATTGTTATTAATCATTTCCTGTGAGAACAACGTTCGGAGACCTAATGACACCTGTCCGTTATTGTTATAAGTCATATAATTGGGGGAAAACGGTGTTCCCACAACTTTAAAATAATCCTCCAAACCTAGATCTCGAGCGATCGTATTCATTCCTTGAATCAGTTTTTTTCCTGTTCGTTCTATTTGACCAACAACATCTAACTCCTTATATTGCTTCACTGTTTCAACAAATGCACCTAATCCAGACATTTCTGCACCATGGGTTGTGGAGATCAAAAACACCCTTTCTTTATCATGTCCCAGTCCTCCTAATTCCATAATCTCTTTTTTACCACCTAATGCACAAACTGAAAAACCATTTGCCATACCTTTACCATATGTTACCATATCAGGTTCAATATGATAATAATTACAGGCCCCTTTCAGATCCCATCTGAAACCAGTTATCATTTCATCCAAAATAAAAACCGTTCCGTTGTCATGACATAATTTTTTTACTTCCTGAAGAAAATTATTTTGAGGTTCTTCGGTGGTAGCAGGCTCTAAGATTACTGCGGCAATTTGGTCCTTATATTTGGTAAATAGGTCTGTAAGAGAGGTGATTTCATTAAAGTTGAAATGGAGGGTAAGAGATTTTGTTGTATCGGGAATGCCCGAATCCATGGGAGTGTCTCCAATAAACCAGTCATCATATGAAAAAAATGGATGCTGGGTACATCTAACGACAATGTCCCGACCTGTATAAGCCCGAGCTAATTTTAATGCAGCAGTCGTCACAGTTGAGCCGTTTTTAGCAAATTTCACCATATCAACCCACGGGATTAAGTCAACCAATGTCTCTGCTGCCTCTAGCTCTATTAAGGATGGACGTGTTAGGTTATTTCCTTTTTTTATTTGTTCAACAGCTGCTTGAGCTATGGGGTTATAAGCATAGCCTACAGTAACAGCTCTAAGAGCCATTCCGTAATCCAAATATTTGTTTCCTTTTTCATCCCAGATATATGCTCCAGCTCCTTTGTCCAATATTTGGGGGGCATTAGCTGGATACTGATCCATTCCCCGACTATAAGTATGAGCACCACCGGGGATAACGAGATTTAATCTATTATTGTAATTCATTCAAAAATCCTCCATCTGATTTTTCAATCATTTCTAAAATTTGTAAAACTTTTATATCATCATCTATTGTATTTGGATAACTCTTCTGATCTTTTATTCCTTTAATAAAATGTTCTACTTCTTCCACGTACATTTGTTCCCCGATATTTTTATTGTATCCGCTTGAAGAAGCAAATTCAGGTTGATTATATTTGATCCATCTATTATTTTCTGATTCATACAGATAAAAAGCACTTTCATCCCATCTCCATTGAATTTGTCCCAATTCCAAGTTGATTATTAAGGACCTTGTTGCATATCTAGCTGCCACATCAACAACAATACTGCCTATACTTCCATTGTATTTCAAGGTAAAAGCGTAACTGTCGTCAATATCTGCTCCAGTGTCAATTGTTTTCTCAAACACACCCTTTGCGTCTAATGGCCACCCAATAGTATCTACAATCCAAGTTAACTCAAAAGGTACGATTTCTCTCCCACCCCCCGTCTTCCTATTTGAGACATAAAAATCACGTACATTCTCCCATGGATGCCAATCGGGCAAAAACTGCCCTGAGTGATATGAAAAGTTAGTTACTTTCCCATAATTACCTTCTTTAATAATCTTTGTTATATCTTTAATTACCGGATGGAATCGTAAAGTACAAGATGGGGCCAAAAAGGTCTTATTGTTATTATATTTTTTTATTTCCTGAACATCTTCAAGAATAACACTGGCTTCAATAAATGCTGGTCTATTATAATCTATTGCCAACTTTGCATATTCGGTATGTTTATCAGGTGGGGTCGATATAATAAAAGCATCAATATTTTTCAACAGAGAAGAATCTAAACTCTCAACAGTATTTATATTATAGGTTGATTTAGCATTGTCTCTTCTCTCTGTTTTGGGATCAAAACCCCAAATGTTATTATGTCCTAAGGTTTTTAAACATCTAATGCGTCTTTTGCCCATGGAACCTAACCCAATAACTAGAAAATTCATAATGGCTAATTTTATTTGTTTTTAAATTTAACAGGAGCAGCTTTTGCAATATGTTCCTCATATTTAAGCTGCGCCGCAGCAGTAATACCATTCAATAATGGATCAGTATTTATTAATAATTCCATCAACTCTAGAGAACTAAACATATTATCTATTGCTTCTAGCTTATCAAAAACCTGACAAAGGAAATAATAATCCTCTTCATAGTCCAACGTCATCCTAATTTCAGGATGATTATATAAATCAATATCCGACTTTTCATATCGAATATTAAAACTTTTGGATTGGGTAAAATAACCTCCCCAAACTTCTGTATCATTTTCTGATTTAATTTCCATTACCTTATCTAAAGCTTTTCTTGTTAATGCTGAAGATGCGGCGCCAAGCGGTAAATTTTTCCAAAATACAACATCCACGTCTGTTGTTCTTAATAATTCGGCATTTTGATCCATTATATCAGGAAAACATAATATATCATCGCCATCCACAATAACAACCCCATATAAATCATAAGCATTACAAATTTGATGATATCGGTTAAGTTTGTCTTCAGGATCACCAAAAAAGCATTCAACATTTAACGAATTCGCGATATCTTTAAAAACTTTGTCTCTAGGGTCTATTGAAGTCCCTATGATAATCTTATCAAAATTTTTTGTTGATTTCATTCTATCAATTAAAATCTCTGTTGTGGTTTTACCATGAATTTGTTTAAGTACTTTTCCTGGTAAACGTGATGCCTTTTCTCGAATTGAAAGAATTAAGCCAATCTTTTTCTGCATGTTATTCAAAAATATCAATTGTTAATGAATCGTCTTTATTCACAGATTTAGTTATTCTTCGTCCAAGAATCGTTTCTACTTTATCTGGCGAAATACCAATATCAGATCTTTTAAAGCATAAATCATCATTTGTCAATACTTCTCCAATTTTGAGATCCCTTACTGCAACAACCCTTTTTCTGGATATATTTCTATACCTTAAAGTAGCATCGCTAAGTTTGCTGATATTATCTGACCCAATAGCTACTTCAGCATTACGTATATTTTCAACCATCTTCCTAAAGTCATTGGGGTTGAGAGCCGATTCAAAATCTTCACTTTTATCATTTCTATCCAATGTAATGTGTTTCTCTACATATGTAGCTCCATAAGCTAATGCTAAAGCAGGTATTACCTTTGCAAATTCATCATTTCCATCTATATGATCAGCCAAACCGACTTCAACTCCAAACACCTTATTAAGAGATGTAAGAAAAGCAAGATTTGACTCATTCAATTCAGTAGGATAATTTTGAAAACCATGTAATAACACTATTTTATTGTTATTTTCTTCTTTAAAAATATTTATGGCTCTTTCTATCTCTCCTAAATAAGCTCCACCAATCCTGAAAAACGTTTTCTTTTGCAAACAAGCAACATTTCTTAAAAAATTCTCTTCAACAAAACTTGCTGCCGAAATCACATAATAGTCTGGGTTTAATAATTCCTCTGAAAGGATCAAAGAACGGTCATCATTTGGCATGATAATTAAATCTAATCCTTGCTGTGCTACAACTGAACAAATATCTTTCCAATCCTGACTTGTCAGATTTATTTCTTCTAAGTACTTGTACACATCTAATGCTTCTCTACCTCCCGACACTTTTCCCTTCCCATTTCCATAATAAGGAACCATATATGAGGGCAAATCCGTTATATGAATACTTATGCCATCAGCACCTGATTCTTTTGCTTTTTTCACAATTTCAATGGCTTGTTCCTTTGAACCATCATGTCCCCAAGCCATCTCTGCAATAATATATGTTTTATCCATCTCTATTAATGTTTTATATGTTTTACGATTTCCTGTGCCTTTTTTAAATCCTCATAATTGCCAATATCAATCCAATATCCCACTATAGGATTATGAATAATTTTTTTATTAAATTCAATGGCATATTGCATTAAATCCGTCGCATTGTAAAATTCATTTTTTGGTATAGATTCTATCATTTCTTTTCTAATTATATAGATTCCAGCATTAGCATAATGTGTATTGGATGGCTTTTCCTTAAATCCTGTAATTTGATGGTTCTCTTCGTAAAATATAGCGTATGGTATGCTGACTGTATAGGGGATCGAAGCAACAGCCATATCAGCATTTTTGCTCGAAAAAGCAAGGTAAAGATCTTCGTAATCTATACTTGTAAACAAATCTGAATTTGTCAATAAAACATCATTCTCAAATGAGTCTACCAAAGACAACGCTCCTGCAGTTCCTAAAGGTCTGTCTTCTTGAATATATTGAATGGATATTCCCTTTTGAGAGCCATCCCCAAAGTATTCCATAATTTGGTCTTTGAGATAATTCACTGAAATATAAAAATTTTTTATTCCGAAACTAATAAGACGATCTATATTATGTTCAATTATGGGCTTCCCTCCTAACTCTATCATTGGTTTAGGAGATATATCGGTAATTGGACGTAGTCTTTGACCTCTTCCACCAGCCATTATAACTGCATCCAAAGGTAATACGGATTCCAATGTGTTTAAGTCATAAACTTCAATTATTTCATTGCTATTGTCTAATATGGGTAATAACCTGATCCCCTTGTTTTTCAATAGCTGTATCATTTTTACATCTATTCCATGTTGATTAACATATTGAAAACCACCATGCAGAAAATCAGATACTTTTTCATCCAATCCCTTTCCGTTCACAAAACCACGTCTAATATCACCATCCGTTAAAGTACCCTTGAGTTGGTTCTTATCATTTACAACAAAGAGAGTCAAAGTTTTTGGCAAGCTGTTCAATTGTTCCAATGCTGCTCTAATAGAAGCATCCTCCTTTATAATATGATCTTGAATGTTCTTCATAATTCTATTATCTCATCTGGTTCATAATCCCTTGTAGCTTTTTTGCCAATTATCTCATACCACCGCATCGGATTAATACCATTGCCCGGTCTTTTTATTGCAAGATTGGATTGATCAAACACTTCTCCTTTACTAATAGGAATTGCAGCGACAATACTTTTTCGTACAATTATTTTGTTTGGTCTTTCTGAGAAGGATGGCTGTTTTATTCCACTTCCTAAAGCTTGATCTATATTTCGAATAGCCTTTACCATTGCCTTTAACTCATCAGGTTCTAACGAAGCCCTATGGTCAGGGCCTTCATCCTGTTTATCCAAAGTAAAATGTTTTTCAATAACTTTTGCCCCTAAAGCAACTGCTGCAATTGGAATTTCTATTCCTTGAGTATGATCCGAATATCCAACATTAATTTTGAAAGCATCTTTTATGGTCAACATAGCATATAAATTTACATCTTCCATCGGAGTTGGATATTCTGTATTTACATGCATAACGGTTATGTTTTCTTTTAAGGTTCCGGAATTTATCAGAATATCCAATGCATCTTCTATTTCACCTAAATCAGCCATCCCAGTCGACATCACAACTTTTTTATTTAATCTCCCAATGGCTTCCAGATAAGGCAGATTTACAATTTCTCCGGAAGGAATCTTAAAAACATTCATTCCTAATTCATGCAGAATTTGTATGCTATCGAGATCAAAAGGAGAGGATAAAAAGATGATTCCTTTGTGATTACAGTAATTAAATAACTCTACATGATTTTCTTTTGATAGTTCAAGTGTTTTTAGCATATCATACTGTGACTGTGAACTTCCTGTGGTCTCTTTTTGATATTGCGTTTTATTTGCCTTTTTAGTAACTAGAGTTTTTGCCTTGAAAGTCTGGAATTTTACCGCATCGGCTCCTGCATCTTTAGCAATATCGATCAACTTTTTAGCCTTTTTGATATTTCCATCATGATTTACACCGGCCTCGGCTATGATAAAAGTTCGTTTATTTAACATGGGGAAACAAGTTTTTTTATCAATATATTAGGTACTGCTTGTATTTTCCACAAAGCTTCAAGCATATTCACTGAAGCCCTACCATCTCCAAATTTATAGGACATGTTAACCAGTTGATCTCTAAATTCTGGGTCCATCGCTTTTGTAATGCCCTTTTTAATTCCTTCAACAGAATAATCTGTATCAATAACACTATCATGTCTGATTCGACCTTGTTGACGTTTCCCAATATTTACTGTAGGAATTCTATAAAAAGGGGCCTCTATAATAGCACTGGAAGAATTTCCTATAACAAACTCAGCAAAGTTCAATAGCCCCAAATACTTTTTCATTCCTAAAGATTCTACATAGAAAATATTCTCATTATTTATTCGCTTTTGGATTGCTTCAAGGATTTCATCTCCTCCATCATCAACATTCGGAGAAGTAACAAGTACTTGTCCATTAAAAACTCCAAGTGCTTTAAAAACATTTTCAATTTGTTCAGTAGGCGAAATGAAAGTTTCCAGTGTAACCGGGTGATAAGTCATTATCACTGTTTTCTTTTTCGGGTTCAGCCCAAGAGTATTGAACAGATCAATTTTATCAATAGAATCTAATACAGCCTGCATATTCTCCACAGCAAGGGCACCAGTATTAAATACTCTCCAATTCTCCTCTCCCATGTTTCTTATGTTTTGGGCATATTCTTCGCAAGAAGTGAAATGAATATGTGCTGCTTTAGTAATCATATGGCGAATCTGCTCATCAATTGCTCCTTGTGAAATTTCCCCCCCATGTATGTGAATAATCGGCTTGCGAAACAATATAGATACCTGAATAATTGGCAATAATTCATATCTATCTCCAAGAACACATACATATTCAAATGATTCCTCATCAAAAATTCTGCTTAATATAGTTATTATTTCTGCAGTCTCATTGACCAATTCTTTTGTCGTATTAACATTTTTGAGGTAATCAAATGTTGCTGATATTTTAAACCCTATATTCTTAATCTCGTTTATAGTAAATCCATATTTGGCTGATAAATGAGTTCCGCCAACAAATAACTTATAATCAAAATCTACACTATCTATTATTTGTCGAACAAAAGGAATAAATATTCCAAAATCAGATCTAGTTGTTGTAAATATTGCAATGGTTTTCACTATTTTATTATTGAATTAGCCTTAATAAAGCTATTCTTTGGAATTTCAATGTACTGTCTGCTAACTGCCCCACTTCCAAAAAAAGAACCTTCACCTAATTTAACCCCTCCGTTTAACACTGAGCCCGTGGATATATGACAATAATCACCTACTATAGCATCATGCTCTACTAAGGCGTTAGAATTAATGATACAATTCCTTCCGACGATAGCATTTGCATTTACAACCGCACCATGCATTATAATCGTTCCTTCTCCAATTTTTGCATGGGGTGATACATATGCATAAGGAGACAATATTATCGGGAGTTTCAAACCCAATTCTTTAAGACGATTAAATAATTTAATTCTTAGTTGATTATTATCTATTTGCCCAATCGTAACAAAGAAATGTGATGTCGTTATTGATAGATTTTCTATATCATCATCTGTTCCCATTATCTTATAGCCTAATATTTCCCTGCCTACTTTTTCAGATGTATCTAATATTCCTTTTATGATGTATTTCCCTTGTTGTTCAATAACATCAATACAAGAAGTGCAATGTCCACCTCCACCAATCAATATTATTTCTTTTTTCATACTATAACACTACTTGGAATATTTACTAATCTATCTTCTAACCACTCTGAATTTAAAAGTTCATCGGTTTGGCACTTTTTAAACATTTCCAATTTATTCATTAACCTCCAAACTGGTCTGGTCATCACACCACTTTCATTACTATATTTCAAAAAAGTATCCCGCTCAGTTCTATTGGGCATCAATATGCAGTTTAACCAGTAATTGGACTCTGACAGGGAGGGCTCAGTAACAAATAGAACCGGAAAAAGATTTGGGTTTCGCCTTTTAAATCCTGAGGTCAACAGCCGGAAGAAATCATCATATTCCCAAGCAATTTTTCGCTTGGATTTGATAAAGCTTGGTAGTTGTTCCAATTGGGCCAATCCCAACGCGGCGTTTATGTTGGGCATCCTGTAATTGTATCCAATTTCATCATGAACAAATTCCCAGGGATGAGGGATTTTAGCCTGAGTGGTCAGATGTTTTGCTTTGGCGGCTAGCTCTTCATCCATAAACAGAAGCATTCCACCTCCTCCGGTAGTCAGAATCTTGTTGCCATTAAAACTTAAGACTCCAATTTTGCCAAAAGTCCCAGTGTGTTTCCCCCGATAAAAACTACCCAGACTTTCAGCTGCATCTTCCACAACAGGAATACTATACTCATCACAAACGGCGACAATCTCATCAATCCTAACTGGATGACCAAATGTATGCATAGGAACCACCGCACTGATTTCCCTTCCTGTATTTTTATTAATCGGTTTGGCGTTTCTTGTTCCAGGATGAGTGTTTTGTTCAAGCCATATCTTAAGCGCCACCGGTGATAAACCCATTGTGTCTCTGTCCACATCAATAAATACTGGCTGTGCACCGCAGTAACTGATGGCGTTGGCAGTAGCTATAAAAGTCAAAGGTTGGGTAAGAACTTCTGTATCCTTATCAACACCAACCATTTTCAATGCCAGATATAATGCATTGGTTCCATTAACACAAACTACCGCTTTCTTTGCCCCTGTATATTCAGCCATTTTTTCCTCAAAAAGATCCACAAACTTTCCCACGGAACTTACAAAAGAAGAATCAATACATTCGTTAAGGTAATTTTTCTCATTACCGGAAAAAACAGGTGCATGTAAGGGGATGAATTCTTCAGGTTCCTTATATATCTCCCTTATTTTTTGAACGATCTGTTTATATACTTGTTCCATCTGAATATTCTATTACATTTTGGAATCCAAGTATTTACCTGTTTCCTTGTGATCAAATCCGGGAATCATTTCGTGAAAAAGATCTGTAATTTCATTTTTTGTCCATCTCCTTCTGTCTTTCATTTGCTGGATTGAACTGGAGAAGTAGGCCAATCTATTATTAGAATTTTCCTCCACATTCTTTATGATACCAAGATTAATAAATTTCTCTAAATCCAGCGTTTCATTATCGGTATAAAATTCCTCAAAATCTTTTTCACCAGTTGTATCGCTTAATGTAAACAAACAAGGCCATTTTTTCTGTTGCGATAATTCATTTACCATTGAACGGGCTTCTTCTTCTGTTTGGCACAGATAAGGCTGATAACTCAACGTTTTCAAATATTTTTCGGCAATATCAGCAAATGTAATGAGATGAAGCTCCTCATTTAACTTCGGAAAAAAAATATCCCTGTTTTCTCCCATCACACAAGACATCAAACATAATTCACCAGCCTCCTTAGGAACAACAAAGTATCTTTTTACATCCTTTGGGGCCACAATAGGTTGTTTCTTTTGTATTCGCTGATTAAATCCGTGTAACAATGAACCGTCAGAAAAAGCAACATTTGCAAACCTTGCCGTGGAAATATCAATCTTCTTGCTTCTTTCTATCAGGAACATTTCCATAATGCGTTTTGAAGCCCCCATCATATTTACCGGATTGGCTGCTTTATCGGTTGAAACACAGAAATACTTTTTTACACCTTTTTCAATAGATTGTTTTATTGTTTTATCCGTATTAAAGATATTGACATCAATCATTCTCATTAATGTATACGGATCTTTTTCACTCCTGACATGTTTTAACGCCGAAAGATTTAAAACATAATCATAATTCCCATCTGCATCAATAAAAGCATCATATTCAATCGATCCAACATCCAGAGCAAAAGTTTTAAAATCTCCCTCAATGTAACCAAAAGAACTCCGGACATCCCTGACAAGTTCTACCAAATTGTTCTCACTCAGATCTACGACATGAAGTTTTCTAGGATTTCTTTTAAAAATTTCTTTTACAACTGCCTGTCCAATGGAACCAGCACCACCGAGAATCAAAAACCTTGAATTGCTTACGATCTCTTTTAAGTGATGATCATTCTTCTCTATATCTTGCTCAAAAAGTTCTTTATCTCGCCCAATTAATTTAAGGATATTCATACACTAAATTTAACTCAACTTACTCAAAAAGACACCTCATAATTTATAGACATTCTCACTTGATTTATGTATCATATTCCGCAAATCCACAATCAAATTCGAATGTTCCTCTATGTAACCCACATCAAAGTCCTTATGGTTGGTTGTCAACACCACACAATCAGCATATTTTAATAATGCTGCTGTAAGGTGAACAGATTTAAATACCCTTCCTTCATTGGTTTTTACAGTTTGAATATAAGGATCATGATAAGAAACATTGCCTCCTTTATGAGCAGTAATATCCATAATTTCAAGGGCAGGGGATTCCCGCGGGTCGTCTATGTTGGGTTTGTAAGCAACTCCAAGAAACAGGATATGACTTCCATTCACCGCCTTTTTTTGACTGTTCAGTGCTGTGGCAATTTTGATGTACATGTAATGCGGCATGCGCATATTGATATGTCCGGCCGTGTGGATCATGCTGAGGTCGAAATCATACTTTTTGGCGATATGTTCCAAATAAAATGGATCCAGCGGGATGCAGTGTCCGCCGATACCTGGGCCGGGATAAAAGGCATGAAAACCAAAAGGTTTTGTTTTCGCAGCTTCGATTACTTCCCAGATGTTGATGTCCATTTTTCCTGCCAATAGCGCTAGCTCGTTGATCAGACTGATGTTCACTAGTCGATAAGTGTTTTCCAATATTTTGACCATCTCTGCCACCCGGGGAGAACTTACCTTGTGGATATGGTCTATGGCTTTCAGATACAGTGCTTCACCTATTTCAAAACCGTCTTCCGTCAGAGCACCCATCACTTTTGGCGTGTTGCGGGTATGGAAGTCCTTATTGCCCGGATCAACACGTTCAGGAGAATAAGCCAACCAAAAATCCCTTCCGTGGCTAAAGCCAATGGATGTTGGATGTGAGATGTTCGACGTTGTGGGTTCTGAGTTTTGATTTATGAACTCGGGGGCACCTGTTTCTTGTTTCTTGTTTCTTGTTTCCTCCGCCTGTGCTCTAAGCGCTGAGCTCTGCGCCAAGGGGTTCTGCCTGGAGTATTCCTCAATGAGTGGAAGCATGAAATCTTCGGTAGTGGTGGGATAAGTGGTACTTTCGAGGCTGATGAAGGTGCCGGGTTTCATGTTGCGGCCGATGTCGATGCAGGCACTTTCGATGTAACTCATATCCGGTTTCCTGAACTTGTCGAGGGGCGTTGGAACCGCAATGATCAGCGCATCGCATTCTTTCATCCGCGACATGTCTGTGGTCGCTTCCAGCTTCAGTTTGTCCACAACGACTTCCCTGAGCACCGCATCGCGGATGTCTTTGATGTAATTGGTTCCGCTGTTGATCTTATCTACTTTTTCCTGATTCCTATCGAAACCCATCACCCGAACACCAGCCTCCGCAAAAGACACCGCCAACGGCAGACCCACATAGCCCAGGCCGATAATGCCAACAATTTCCTGATTATGGGAAATCTTTTGTAAAATTGATTCTTTGTATGACATTTATTTGAATGTTTTATGGAGAAAAGTTTTATAAAGGGGAAAGGGTAACAAGGGGACAGAGGGACAAAGTCTAAGGTTGTTTCCTATTTTTTAAAGATCTGATCAAACCCGTCAACATACTATTTATATGTGATATTGTTTTTGTAAAATATTCTATATTTTCTATGTAATTCAGTCGTTTTGATACATCAATTTGTGTTTCAAGTTCTGAAAGTGATCCCAACGCAATATACAAAAACTGAATGTATTCCCGTGTATTTTTTCTTCCTGCTCCTTCTGCAATATTAGATACAATAGAAATCACTGATCTCCGAATTTGAATTGTCAATCCATATCTTTCTTCATCAGGAAAGGATTTAGTTATCTTATAAACTTCTTCCACCAAATTCATAGATTCTTTGTAAACTTCTAAATCCTTATGACTTCTTATTTCACTCACGCTGCAACTAACTCCACTTTGTCATTCTGTAACCTTGTCCCTTTGTCACTATTTTTTTTGAGTAAGGTTTCTTTGTAGTTCATATAACTATTCTTGTGACGAAGTGACTGGGTAACGGAAGCTACAAAAGGAATTTCTCAGCCTTATCCTTTAGCTTATGTTTCTCATCTTTTCCAGAACTTTTTTCCTTTGAACTTTAGCCTTTAAACTTTATCTGATTCCTCCCACCTCTTCCTAAACTCTTTCCAGTACCTCACACCAAATACAAGGCTAACACCCACAAAAATACCTAGGAAGGTCCAGATAGCAAGGATCATGCTTCTTTTGGGTTTGAGCCTCAAATTCGGAATTGTAATGGGTTCGATAATTGAAAAAACAGGAGAATCATCTTTGACCTGGATGCGGGCATTTTCCAGTTGTTTGGCTAATTCAGAATACACACCATAAATTAAATGATAGTTATCGGATAATCTCTGTTCTTCGCTCTGAGCTATAGCTGTGCTGATATTTTTGTTTTGATCTCGAAAATGGGCCAAGGCGATTTGAGCACTATCATATTGTACTTTGGTAGCATTAAAGCGTTCCTGAATAAAGTCCATCTGCTCCTTAGCCTTCTTAATCTTTATGCTGGTAATGAATTGTTGTAACAATTCCTGAGCCCTTAGTCCAAGTTGGGCAGCAGCTAGTGCCTGAGGCATAATAGCTACCAAGGTAATAGATCCGTTTTTCTGATCTATTTTAATAAAAACTGTTTTTGACAATTGCTCAGCCAATTGCCTTTGCCTTAATGTGAGTCTCAATATACGGGTCGAATCTCCAACAACCGACATATCTTTTGATTTCCCGCGAATTGCCTGCAATATCAAGCCCGGAAACCCCGTGATATAGCTAAGGATACCTCTCTTTGAATATTTTGTATAGTAATCATAGTAAGTTACTGGATGATCGACCCCTTTGATGTCTAGTTTGGTTTGCATTAAATCCTTTTGAAAAGGAATACTATGAACAATTTGGGGATAAATCATAGGATTCAGGTCAGCCCCATTGCTCAGATTCAAATTAAAACCTGCCATAGCAGCCAGGGAGGAAAGGCCACCAAGCTTAGATTGGTTACTATTACCCGACTGTGGTACCATAATACTGGTAACACTGTATTGTTCCGGAGTGAGAAAGGCCACCAGTAATCCAAGAATGATAAAAATTATCGTGGTCTTTATCACCAGTTTCCGTCCGTTCCATACTTCTTTGGCCAGTTGGATGAGATCGATTTCGTTTTCTTCCACTGGTTGTAAGGAGAGACTCTTATTTTCTATTTCAGTCATATATTGTCTTTTAAAATTTAGATAAAGAAAAATCTACAACACTACTCTTAATCTCTCTATAATTTCGTTGCCAACACAGCCACGGTTAGCGCACTGGTCACCAAACTAAATACCCGGGCAAACGTATCCAATACATTATTTTTATGCACAGGTCTTTTGGGTACCACAATCTGCGATCCGGGTTGCACAATGATTTCTCCGTCTGAAGCTGAGGTACCATTGGCATAAATGATATATGCCTTGGACCTCTTTGCATCCTGGGAAAAACCACCTGATTTTCTTATGTAATAATGGATCGATTTCCCTTTGGAGTAAGCCAGGGTGATGGGGTTCATCACTGCTCCCGTTACCGTTACCGTCTGCTTGAGTTCCGGAATATTGATAATATCTCCTTCTTTTAATACATAATTATCCGGGCTTTCGGGATTTTTAAGGATCTCGGGGAGGTTTAATTCCACCAGATTATATTTTTGATCCATCATTTCCATCTGAACAGAATCGACAGCCAGTGTGGAATCAACAGTAGTGGAAATGAGTTTCAGTTTATTCTTTTGCACATCACTCAACGTTTTTTCCCGTTTGAGTGTTGCACCCGGAGCATAGGCAAATTTATTCAGCCCTCCTGCTCTTTTCAGTAAATCGGATATTCTTTCATTTTTCTCAGAGATACTATAGGTACCCGGGTAATTTACTTCGCCCTGAATCTGAACATTTTTCTGTGCGAAATAGGACGGGGCACGTCGGACAAAGACATTATCGTAAGGTTTCAAATGAAACGATCCTTTACCGTTTTCTATTTTCAGTGATTTATCAATATTTATGGTATATACCCTGGCAATCTGGGCGTTGGGAACACTTGCTTCTTTTTCACTGTTTCGCCTGGATATTTCCAGGTAGGATCCGGTGGCCGCTTCCCTGAATCCTCCTGCCAGAAAGATTAAGTCATTTACGGTCATATTATCGTAATAGGTAAACTTACCCGGGTGCTGTACTTCACCGGATATTTCAACCGTTCGTTTTTGGCGCAACGAATTGATGTTATTGATGATAACACTGTCTTCTTTCACCAACGGAATCGAAACCTGATTTCTCAACACCGAATCCACATCAAACGGGATGGTTTCTTTGGTCAAATCCTTTTTTTCCCGAATAATCAGTCCCCGGTTGGAATACACATCGGGTTTTACTCCATCGGCTTTGGCAATCAACCCGCTTAGTGTCATACCTGGTGTCAGTTCATAGTTTCCGGGACGGAATACGGCACCGCTGATTCGAACCCGGTTGGTATACCGGTTCAATATTTTCCCGGCAACAATGCTGTCTCCGTTTTGCAACGGAAATGAATGATAATTGCTTTCTTTCACATCCACAATTTCTCTTTCCTTGCTGGTCAGACGATAAACGGAAATCTGTGACCGATAAGCTTTGGTGGAAAATCCTCCGGCAAAACGGATCAGATCGCCGAGTGTCTCTCCCTTTTTCATTTCAAAATAGTTCTTCCTCTTGAAATTCCCGCTGCTTTCCACTCTTTCTTTATATGTAGGAATAAATATCACATCCTGGTCTCTGAGCTGTACATCTCCGTCGGACCTGCCGTTAATCAGAAAATCATACACGTCAATGGTCTTTATAACTTTGTTGTTTCGGATCAATTCAATATGACGGAAGGAGCCGTCGGCACTGGGACCACCGGAAAGATACAGTGCATTAAACACCGTGGCAGTAGCCGGCAGGCTATACGTTCCCGGGGCGTTGGCCTCTCCTATGATGTTTACATTGATAGCCCGCAACGCGCTGAGGGTAACTACCGCCCAGGTAGTGGGTTTGGATCCGCTCAACCCTCTGTAAATATTGGTCAGCCTCTTTTTAATCAATCGTTCCGCATCATCAAAATTCATACCTGCCACATAGATGGGCCCCAGCGAAGGAATATAAACGGCACCGGCATTGTTAACAGCAAGCTGATAGGTTTGCTGGCTGGCGCCCCACACATTAATCATCAGCTGATCACCGGCCCCCAACACATAATTATGTGGTGTGGGCAAATTCACAGAAGGGGCAAAAGAAAGGTTGCTGTTGTTGAACAGATTGTATCCGAATATTTTTTTTGCCTGTGGAGTTGTTATCACAGGAGCCTTTGCAGAATACACGGGTTGGGTGAGCGTGGATGGTTGTGCCGATCCGGCACCCGATGGAGACAAGGGACTGTTTCCCTGCAACGCCTGTATCCGTGACATCAACTGATTGATCTGATCCTGCGTAGCCCCTTTGGCCCGGGCCAGCGCTATGGCCTGATCCATGGTCATTCCGCTGCTTTGTATCTTTTGCACCAGCTCGGTTATTTGCTGATCACTCAAATTCTGAACATTGACAGTGCTGACATTCTGAGCCATTACCAAGCTGCCTGCAAAAGTCAGAAACAAAAAAATAAACATTCTTATCTTCATGCGTATCATTTTAATTCTTGTTAGTTTCTATTTGGAGTTTTTCTCCCTGATTGTCTGTTATATAAATTGACTGAACTAAGGATCAAAAATACGATTTTCATCCTTTTCTGAAACATGATATAAAACTAAAGCTCCGTCTCTTAGATCCCTAATCAAGATAAAAGACACAAGATAAAAGATTAAAGATCTTTTTTATTTAATCTATTAACAATAGCTCCCAATATTTTTGATAATTCTTCAGATTCGATAATTAATGTATCTATTTCATCAACCATATTCACATCAGGTTTTGTTGATCTCATTAATCTCAACCAATAATTGGATTCCCTCATTTCTTTCAAAGCAATTCTTACTTTGTTCGTAAAATCAGCTCTGGAGATCCCTGCCTGACTTTCTTCGTAATTGGCTCCTGCGGAAGTAGCCGACTTTCCTAATTGATATTTGAACAACCGATCTGGTTCATTATTATCTAATTTTCTTAATAATAAAATCACATCGACTGAGAATTGAAACAAACGCTTAGTCAAATCATTTTGAACTTCCGTCACCTTTTCCCGATCTATTCTTGGTTCTTTTTTCTTGTATCTTTTTTCTTGTTTCCACTTACAGCTCCGCCTCCTAAGTCCCATCTGCCAAAGGCGGACGAACTGAAATTAATTTATATTTTTAGCGCTCTATTTTTTCCAGAGCAACAAGATTTCTTCCGGCTTTTTACTTTCTAAAAACTCTTCCTTCTCAGCATCTGATAAAAAAATATACCGAATCTTTCGATCCAGTAAATTTTCCACCTTTTCCATGAGTTTTATCAGATACTTTTTATCAATATTTTCCCCAGCGAACCACAAATCAATTATTTTCTCATCAGCACCTGTTGCCAATTTGCCCACAAGATATACGGCAGATACATTCTTCATTTGACTGGTGATCTTCTCAATAATTCTGTCGATGCCCACATGCTTCAATAACAAGTTATTAATTTCAGGAAAAAGAGGGTGTTGGGTATTGGCACGAAATATTTTCTTATTGCCCTGATAATCTGACTTCAGCAAACCAGCAGCTTCAAAACGATTCAACTCCAAACGAATGGCATTGGTCGATTCTCCAAACTCCGTTTCCAACGATCGCAAATAAGCTGTACTGTTGCTATTTAGAAAGAATTTAAGCAACAACTTTATGCGTGTTTTGGAAGTGATCAAAGCTTCAAGCATTTTCCCGGGCTTTAAAGGTGAATAACTGTTGACTGATCACAATACGTAGAAAACACAGGAATAATAATCCGGACTACCAGGTGTAATTGATTCATTGCAGCATGTTGGTTTAATTCTTCTGTCATGAGTTTCCGTGTTGTGTTCCATGAAAAAAAACAATTCCTTCAACACATTCAAATATTGAGTAACAAATATACTCATTTTCACGACTGATGTCAAGTGCAAATTTATCAAAATATCGACACCAAATATTAAGATAAGATTAACTGACTTTGAAAAAAATCAGCTGTACTGACAAGTTTTACTACATATTTTATGAATTTGTGATAGAAAACAAAGGTTAAAACAACTGCAAAACAGAACAATATATTGAATCAAAGATGATTCTATTATTGGTACATTTTAGTGATGTTATTGCAAAATAGCCATTTGTAAACGACTACAAACGAATGTTAAACGAAAGTAAATGACTAATAACCGGATACTTTTTCACCACCGTTTTACATTTGTTCCATCGTTCTTTTCAACACCAAAATAAAACTTTTTTATTCATCTTTTAAACTACACTATCATGACTACACTAAGAAATTCCGTACACCTGATCGGCCGTTTGGGAAACGACCCGGAAATGAAAAACTATGGAAACGACCGCACCATGGCCCGGTTCTCCCTGGCCACCAATGAGTACTTCAGAAACCATGAGGGAAAACAAATGCAGGAAACCCAATGGCATAATGTGGTAGCCTGGGGTAAAACAGCGGAAATTGCCGAAAAAATCCTCAAAAAAGGCAAAGAAACTGCCATTATGGGAAAACTGATCAACCGTTCCTGGGAAGACGACAACGGACTCAAGCATTACATTACTGAAGTGGTTGCCAGTGAAATTGTGGTTTTTGGCAAAGAAAGTTGATTATAAAAACCCTTTGGAAAAAGCCCTTCTGTATATTATGGATGGGCTTTTCTTTGTTAAGAAACATTGGCTATTAGCCTTGGCTTTGGCTTACTAAAATATAAATTAATGAGAAACTTTCGGGAATATGATATTTGGAAATTAGGGATGGAGATAACCAAATCTGTCTATTTATTATCCAAAAATTTACCATCAAGAGAACAATATGGAATCATTAGTCAGATTCACCGTGCAGCTGTTTCTATTCCTTCGAACATTGCTGAAGGTTCAGCCAGAAAGTCTGAAAAGGAATTCTCACAATTTCTACACATTGCGATGGGATCTGCTTTTGAAGTGGAAACGCAGTTATTACTTATTCAGGAATTAAATTTAATCAATGATTTAAGTATGATAAATATTCTAATTAACCAATTACATATACTACAAAAACAAATTAATCATCTAATATCATTGCTGAATTAATCTCGTTAACTGAAATAAGCAAATGCCAAGGCTAATGCAAAAGCTAGCATGCAAAACTTTGTGCTAAACATTGTAAATTCTGTATCTTATACCATAAGGTCTAAGCTAAAATTGCTGCCGCAATCCAGTCACCCACTTCTGATGTGGTATACGAATGTTCCGAATTAATATCTTCCGTAACATAATTTTCTTCCAAAGATTTCAGGACTGCCTTTCGGATAATTTCAGCTTCTTCGTGGAGCTGAAAAGCATATTCAAACATCATGGCCACGGACAGAATGGTCCCCAGTGGATTGGCAATGTTTTTTCCTTTGGCCTGAGGATAGGATCCATGGATGGGTTCAAAAACAGAAGTATACTGACCAATGGAAGCCGAAGGTAAGAGTCCCAGCGACCCGGTAATCACACTGGCTTCATCGGTGAGAATATCTCCAAACATATTTTCAGTCACGATGACATCAAACTTTTTGGGCCATTGGATCAACTGCATGGCAGCATTGTCTACAAACATGAAATCCATGGTTACCTCCGGAAATTCTTTTGACACTTCACCCGCTACAGATCGCCACAACCGCGAAGTCGCCAGCACATTGGCTTTATCCACCACGGTTACCCGTTTATCCCGCTGCATCGCATATTCACAAGCCAACCGCACGATGCGTTCAATTTCAAATCGATGATAAACAGAAGTGTCATACGCTGTTAGCCCGTCTTCGGATCGTCCCTGGGGTTTACCGAAATAAATACCGCCGGTGAGTTCGCGCAACACCACAAAATCAACACCATCCAACAGTTCGGGACGAATGGGGGCCTTTCCTCTCAAGGAAGGGAATGTGGTTACAGGCCGTACATTGGCATACAGTCCCAGCTTTTTCCGCATGGCCAGCAGTCCCTGCTCGGGACGGACTTTGGCATCCGGATCGTTATCATATTTCGGGTCACCAATGGCGCCAAACAGGACGGCATCCGCCTGCTTACACAATTCAAAAGTTTCATCAGGAAAAGGATTTCCGGTGCGGTCAATGGCTTCGGCTCCTACCCATCCGTATTCAAACTCAAGATCGTGGTGAAAGCGTTGTGCAACAGCTTTACAAACTTTGATTCCCTGTTCAATAATTTCCGGACCGATTCCATCACCCGGCAAAACAGCAATTTTCTTTTTCATATTTTTTCAAGTATTCAATTCAATATTTAAATCTTTTATGCCCTGAGTGCAATTTGCCTGTGCATCTCCATCAGGTTCAGAACCTTTTCCGTGGCCTTAATAGCGGCTACCGTCTGATCCACATCCAGCCCGCGGGTGACCAGGTACTGCCCGTTCCATTCCCAGTGAATCACAGCTTCCACCAAAGCATCCGTTTTTCCTCCGGGGGGAATGGTCACCTGATAATCCACCAACAACGGTTTTTCCTTTCCGATGCGGTCATAAATCTTCCACATTGCTTTCATAAAAGCATCGTATTGTCCATCCCCAATGGCGGTTTCTTCATACAGATCTCCATGCACTTCCACCTGGATACTGGCCGCAGGCCGCATTCCACCCGAAAGAGACAACGCATAATTTCGGACAAAAACCTGATTCGGATCGGTGTTATTATCCAATACATCTGCAATAATATAAGGTAAATCATCGGGAGTAATTCCCTCTTTTTGGTCACCCAGTTCGATGACTCGTTCGGTTACCCTTCGGATGACATCGGCTTCCAGATGAAAACCCAGGGCCTCCAGATTTTTTTTGATGCTGGCTTTCCCGGAAAGCTTACCCAGCGCATAGCTCCTTTTGCGACCAAAACGCTCGGGCATCAAATCATTAAAATACAGCCGGTCCTTGTTGTCGCCGTCGGCATGGATACCCGAAGTCTGGGTAAACACATTTTCACCCACAATTGGCTTATTCACAGGAATCCGAATGCCGGAAAAGCGTTCCACCATCTGACTGGCTTTGATAATCGCTGCTTCGTTGATGTTTGTTTTCACATCCATATGATCGTGCAGCACCCCCACCACGCTGGACAACGGCGCATTACCCGCCCGTTCACCCAAACCATTCACTGTGGTATGAATTCCTTTGACTCCTGCACGAACAGCGGCCAGCACATTGGCCACCGACAAATCATAATCGTTGTGGGCATGAAAATCAAAGTGAAGCTTGGGATAGCGCCCGGTCATTTGGTTGCAAAAATCATAGGTTTGATCGGGAATCAGAACACCCAATGTATCGGGCAACATAAACCGTGTGATGTTTTGATCTTTCAGCTCATCCAGGACATAGGTCACATATTCGGGGGAAGACAACATACCGTTGGACCAGTCTTCCAGATACATATTCACCTGAATGCCCATTTCCCGGGCCAACACCACCAGCTTTTTAATTTCCTCCACATGCTGTTCCGGAGATTTGCGTAATTGCTTTTCCAAATGACGCAGGGAACCTTTGGTGAGCAAATTAATTGTTTTGAGTCCCGTACTCCGAATCCATTCCAAAGAATCCGTTCCATCCAGAAAACCCAGCACTTCAATTCTGTTCAGCAGTCCTTTCTCTTTAGCCCAAAGCGCTACTTCATGCGCTGCTTCCCATTCTCCTTTGGAGACACGGGCAGAAGCTATTTCCACACGATCCACTCCCAGGTGAGTCAGCAGAAATTGGGTCATTTGTAGTTTTTCCCGCGGCGAAAAAGAGAGTCCCCGGGTCTGCTCTCCGTCGCGCAACGTGGTATTCATCATTTCAAGTCCCATAAAGCAATTCTGATTTAAGTTCATACGCTTTAATTTTCTCTTTTTTGCTCAACAGGAAATCGATGTCATCAAACCCATTCAGCAAACAGGATTTTTTGTAGCTGCTGATCTCAAAAGATTCCCATTCATTGGTAGGCAACAGGATAATCTGCTGCTGCGGCAAGTCAACTCGAACCTGTACATCAGGATCAGCCTGTACTGCATTCAGGATCTTTTCCAGAAATGCTTCCGAAACCTGCACAGGCAACAGTCCATTGTTGAGCGCGTTGTTTTTGAAAATATCGGCAAAGAAACTGGAAACCACAGCACGAAAACCATAATCAAACAGGGCCCAGGCAGCATGTTCGCGACTGGAACCGCTGCCGAAGTTTTTCCCGGCCACCAGAATACTACCCCTGTACACCGGACTGTTCAGGACAAATTCCTTATTCGGACTTTGATCCTTGTTATAACGCCAATCCCGGAACAGGTTTTCACCAAAACCTTCACGGGAAGTGGCTTTCAGAAAACGAGCCGGAATAATTTGATCGGTATCTACATTCTCCACCGGCAGGGGAACGCAGGAAGATTCCAATATATTAAATTTAGGTAATGACATATTTTTTACTTTTTTTGGTTTACAAAAAATCAACTGGATTCGTAATTTTTCCGGCAATTGCTGCTGCTGCAGCTGTCAGCGGACTGGCCAGCAGGGTTCTAGCACCGGGTCCCTGTCGGCCTTCAAAATTCCGGTTGGAAGTGGAAACGGCATATTTCCCTTCCGGGATTTTGTCATCGTTCATGGCAAGACAGGCCGAACATCCGGGTTCGCGTAATTCAAATCCGGCTTCTTCCAGAATCTGATCCAGTCCTTCGGCTTTGGCCTGTTTGGCTACCTGTTGCGAACCGGGGACAATCCATGCGGTTACCGTCGATGCCTTCTTTTTGCCTTTTACCAGAGAAGCAAAGGCTCGCAAATCCTCAATGCGGCCATTGGTGCAACTACCCAGGAATACATAATCCACCCGATGCCCCACCAAAGAAGTATCCGGTTTAAAATTCATATACTGTAAAGACTTTTGAAAAGAGGCCTGGTTTTGCTTGGGTACCGAATTCAAAGCCGGTATTTTTCCTTGGACCGCTATGCCCATGCCCGGGTTGGTTCCATAAGTGATCATGGGTTGAATGTCGTTGGCCGAAAAAGTCAGTTCTTTGTCAAAAACCGCCTCTTCATCGGTTTTTAATTGTTTCCATTGTTCTACGGCTTTTTCCCAATCCTTTCCTTTCGGGGAGAACTCCCGATTTCTTAAATAGTCAAACGTCACCTCATCAGGGGCAATCATACCGCCCCGGGCCCCCATTTCAATACTCATATTACAGATCGTCATCCGTGCTTCCATACTGAGATTCCGGATGGCTTCACCGGCAAATTCTACAAAATAACCGGTGGCTCCGCTGGCTGAAATCTGTGAGATCACATACAGAATAATATCTTTTGATGTCACCCCTTTTTGTAACTCCCCATCAATGGTAATGCGCATTTTCCGAGGCTTGGGTTGCAGCACACACTGGCTGGCAAATACCATTTCCACTTCGCTGGTACCAATCCCAAAAGCGATCGTCCCAAATGCCCCATGGGTAGACGTATGACTGTCGCCACAGACAATGGTCATGCCCGGCTGACTCAGTCCCAGTTCGGTACCGATCACATGAACAATACCGTTGTAGGGATGATTGAGCCCATACAAGTCAACGCCATGTTTTTCACAATTCTCGGTGAGGGTTTTTACCTGTTGCCGCGACAAGACTTCCTGAATAGGTAAATGCTGCCCTTTGGTAGGAATGTTGTGATCGGCTGTGGCCACTGTTTTTTCGGGATGCAGCAGCGGTACTTTTCTGTTCTCCAGTCCCGTAAATGCCTGCGGACTGGTTACTTCATGAATATAATGTCTGTCAATATATAGGATATCCGGACCGCCTTCTATGTTTTCCACCACATGACGATCCCATATCTTATCGAATAATGTTTTAGCTTCCAATGTTTTATGATTTTTTAATTAAACAATCTTTGAAACGGCATCTACAAAGGCTTCCACCGAACCGGTGATGATGTCGGTACTGGCAGAAAAACCAAAATAGGAAACATTCCTGTTTTTGATTTGTACGTGGACTTTCCCTAAATCATCACTACCACGGGTTATGGCCTGAATGAGGAATTCTTCCAGATGCACCTTCCTTTTGACCGCCTGTTTGACTGCTGAAAAAGCCGCATCGATGGGGCCGTTTCCGGACGCGGAAGCCGACAAAATATCATCGTTTACCCGCAACTGAACCGTTGCCGTCGGAACGGCAGACTTACCACAAACCACCTGCAAAACCTCGAGCTTCATTTTTTTCCCGTTTTTCCTGGATACGGTTCCCAGCAAGGCTTCCAGGTCATCGTCTTTCACATCTTTTTTCTTATCGGCCAGTTGCAGGAATCGTTCATACAACTGATCCAGTTCCTTCTTATCCAGCTTATAACCCAGCACCTGCAACCGATGTTTCAGGGCGGCTCTTCCGCTTCGGGCCGTCAGCTCAATACTGGACTGTTTCAAACCTACTTCCTTCGGGTCGATGATTTCGTAATTCTCCCTGTTTTTCAGTACTCCGTCCTGATGGATTCCAGAAGAATGAGCAAACGCATTGCGGCCCACAATCGCCTTATTGGGTTGTACCGGCATGCGCATCAGGGAGGAAACCAACCGGCTGGTACTGTAGATCTGACGGGAATTGACATCGGTGTGAACCGGTACATCCTTGTGGCTCTTAATCGCCATCACCACTTCTTCCAGCGAAGTATTTCCGGCCCGCTCACCAATGCCGTTGAGCGTTACTTCCACCTGTCGGGCGCCGTTGAGGATGCCTTCGATGGTATTGGCCGTCGCCATGCCCAAGTCATTATGGCAATGGGTTGAAAGTATGGCTTTGTGCACATTGGATACGTGCTCCATCAGGTATCGGATCTTGGCTCCGTATTCATTGGGAAGACAATAACCTGTGGTATCGGGAATATTGACCACGGTAGCTCCTGCTTTGATCACGGCTTCCACTACCCGGGCCAGAAACTCATTGTCGGAACGGCCGGCATCCTCTGCATAAAACTCCACATCTTCCACATATTTTTTGGCGTATTTCACCGCCGCAACAGCCCGTTCCAGAATCTGCTCGGGACTGGCATTCAGTTTATATTTCATGTGGTAAGGGGAGGTACCGATTCCGGTATGAATCCGCTTGCGTTTGGCAAATTCCAGCGATTGCGCTGCCACATCAATGTCATTTTCCACCGCTCGCGTCAGACCGCAAATAACCGGTTCCCGTACAATTTTGGAAATCTCCATCACCGATTGAAAATCACCGGGACTGGAAACCGGAAATCCGGCTTCAATCACATCCACACCCAACGATTCAAGGGCACGGGCCACTTCAATCTTTTCCACCGTGTTGAGCTGGCATCCGGGTACCTGCTCTCCATCGCGCAGGGTGGTATCGAAAACAATTACTTTGTCACTCACAATATCTTGTTTTAACTTGTTATCCTTTCCTTTTACGGAGAAAGGTTCCCGTATGTGCTGTAATTGTTCCGAAAGTCGCCCGAAGGCAAAAAAAAACTTCCCGTTTTTGGCGGGAAGTCTTTATATTATCATAAATATCTTACACTTCTCGCCGTCACGTGAAAAGAATAAGAATAATAATGTGCAAACTACTTTTTACTATGTAGTGAAACCTGTCCATTTGTTTCTACTTTGATGAAGACAAATGTAACAATCTTTTGAAAAAACCAACTTTTTCAAAAGAAAATTGAAGTTTTTTTAACATTACTTTTTAACAGGCTAAAAATCAGAAAACAAGGGTGTACTCAAATATTTCTCGCCCCGGTCGGGGAAGATAACCACCATGATTCCTTTGTCAATTTTTTTGGCAATTTCCAAGGCAGCAACCATTGCAGCACCACTGCTCATGCCCACAAAAATGCTTTCCTCGCGAATGATCCGGCGGGCCATATTGTAGGCTTCTTCCGATTCGATCATCACCGTTTCATCAATCTGGGATGGGTCATAAATGGAGGGCACAATGGCTTCTTCCATGTTCTTGAGCCCCTGAATATAATGCCCCCGAACCGGATGGGCACTCACAACCTTGATCCTTGGATTGTTTTCCTTCAGTGCTTTGCCTACGCCCATGATGGTACCGGAGGTTCCCAAAGAGGAAACAAAATGCGTGATGGCCCCATTGGTCTGTTGCCAGATCTCTTCCCCGGTGGTCTTGTAATGGGCCAGTTTGTTGAAGCTGTTGCTGAACTGGTCGGGCATGAAATACTTATCCGGATATTTCTCAGCCAGTTCTCTTGCCTTCTGGATCGCCCCGTCGGTACCTTTATCCGCATCCACAATGGTTAGTTTCGCACCAAATGCCTTGATGATTTTTCTTCTTTCAATCGAGACTTTACTGTTCATCACAATCTCCACATCGTAGCCTTTGATGTTGCCGATCATGGCGAGTCCGATGCCCGTATTTCCGGAGGTAGCTTCCAGAATGGTCTTCCCTTTGGTCAATGTCCCTTCGGCTTCCGCCTGCTGGATCATCTTCAGCGCTATTCGGTCCTTGATGCTTCCTGTGGGATTAAAACCCTCCAGTTTGGCATAGATAATGACATTGGGATTGGGGTTCAAATGATTAATTTTCACCAATGGCGTATTCCCAATGGTTTGCAATATATTTTCGTAAGCCATATTTTTATCAATAGAATAAACGACAGAACGTCGTTAACCAACAATTAATTATATCGGGATGTTTACAATAATCCCAGTTCCAGTTTTCCTTCCTCGGAAATCATTTCCTGATCCCAGGGCGGATCAAAGGTTATTTCGACCGACACATCGTTCACGCCGGTGAGATAGGAAATTTCTTCTTTCACCTGCTCGGGCAATGCATCGGCTACGGGACAGTTGGGTGCCGTAAGCGTCATCATCACCTTTACATTTCCTTCGTCATCCACAGGATATTCGTATACCAGTCCCAGATCGTATATGTTCACCGGTATTTCCGGATCATAAATATTCTTCAGTACGTTGACAATTTTCTCTTCCAGCACTTTTTTTTCTTCAGCAGTCATAAGTCCTGATATTATTGATTTAACTTGATTTGAAATGCTTTGGCGTACAATTGAATTTGTTTTACCATAGAAATAAGTCCGTTGGCACGGGTAGGAGAAAGATGCTCCTTTAATCCGATCTTCTCTAGAAATTCCATATCCGTATCCAGAATCTCATCAGGTCGGTGGCCCGACAACACACGGATCAGCAGACTTACAATTCCTTTGGTGATCACCGCATCGCTGTCGGCCGTAAAAACCACTTTATCTTCCTCCAGACCGGCATGAAGCCATACCCGGCTCTGACAGCCGGAGATCAGGTGTTGATTGTCTTTATATTTTTCGTCAATTACCGGCAGTTCCTTTCCCAGTTCGATGAGGTAAGCATACTTATCCATCCAGTCATCAAACAGGGAAAATTCTTCCATTACCGATTGTTCCTTTTCTTTTATGGTCATGATATTCCCTTTCTATCTTAGCATATTTACTGCTTTCTTCACTGCATCCGTGAAAACATCCACTTCTTCCTCCGAATTGTATAAGGCGAAGGATGCCCGAACCGTTCCCGATAGTCCCATCTGTTTGATCAGGGGTTCCGCACAATGATAACCGGTGCGCACTGCCACGCCCATCTGATCCAGCAAGGTACCCAGATCATACGGATGTACCCCATCCACCAGGAAAGAGAGCACCGCTGTTTTGTCCGGAGCTTTGCCAATGATTTTCATCCCTTCAACCTGAAGCAATTGGTTTGTGGCTTTTTCCAGCAACAGGTCTTCGTGTTTTCGGATCTGCTCTATGCCCAGCTTCTGCACATATTGCAACGCCGTTTCCAAAGCCAGCACACCACCCACATTGGGGGTACCGGCCTCATATTTGTATGGCAACTCATTAAATGTCACTTCATCAAAACTGACCCGGTCGATCATTTCGCCTCCATACTGGTAGGGGGGCAAGCGACGCATCCAGGTTTGACGACCATACAACACACCAATACCCATGGGTGCATAGACTTTGTGTCCTGAGAAAGCATAAAAATCAGCACCGATCTCCTGCACATCCACTTTAGTATGGGCAAGCGCCTGAGCTCCGTCAATCAGGACGGGCACTCCGGCATCGTGTGCCAGACCCACAATTTCCTTCACAGGATTAATGGTTCCCAACACATTGGAAATATGATTCACGGCTACCAGCTTTACCTGAGGATTGAGGCTTTTTTTCAGAAACTCCAGATCCAGTATCCCTTTACTGTCTACCGGGATAATCTTCAACTCGGCGGAACGTCTTCGGCACAACTGTTGCCAGGGCACCAGATTGCTGTGGTGTTCCATAGCCGACACCAAAATCACATCACCAGGCTGGACCCATTCTTCCAAAACAGTCGCCAGTAAGTTCACCGATTCAGTAGTACCCCGGGTAAAGATGATTTCTTTGGATTCAGCCGCATTGATATAGTTGGCAATAGCTGTCCGGGCCTGCTCATAGTCTTCGGTCGCCTTTTGGCTCAACAGATGTACACCACGATGCACGTTGCTGTTTTCATTCCGGTAATAATCGGACAACCGATTGATTACCTGAACAGGCTTTTGTGTAGTGGCCGCATTGTCAAGGTACACCAAAGGCTTACCGTGCACTTTTTGATTCAGCACCGGAAAATCAGCTCGTATTTTTTCTACCGAAAACGGCATGGTTTTAGATTTTACTCAGATCAATGTCAAATTCAATGGGTTTGTCGGGGTGACTGCAATGCAGAACACAACGGTCGCAAATGGACAGTTCGCCACGCAACCTCCGTTTCACCATATCCTCGATGTTCACGCGCAACGGTTCGATGGAAATCTGTCCCAACACTTCATCGGCAAAAGCATACATGAGCAACATGCGGGCGTCTTCAAACGAAATCCCGCGCTGCATCAGGTAAAACAAGGCATCGCTGTCGAGCTGACCTACGGTAGCACCGTGGCTGCATTTTACGTCATCTGCATAAATTTCCAGCTGAGGCATGGTATCGATGTGGGCATCACGGCTCAGCAAAATATTGCTGCTCTGTTGAAAAGCATTGGTCTTCTGCGCATCGGGAGCTACATATACAAAGCCATTGAACACACCCAGCGACTGCTCGTCCAGTACGCCTTTGAACAACTGATTGCTTTCGCAATGAGGCACATTGTGATAGACATACACCTGATTGTCCACGTGTTGTTCTTTGTCGATGAGGAACAGTCCGTTGATATCCGACCAGGCTCCTTCGCCATCCATCTGATCCACAATTTCGTTGCGCACCAACCCGCCATTCAATGTCATTACATTCACCTTTAAGCGACTGTTGGCAGCCTGATGAACGACCGTCTGATTCACCAACGCCGTTTCATCATTCAGATTCTGAAGCTTGTAGAGTTCCAACTCCGAATTCTCTCCGATAAAAACTTCACTCAGTGTATTGATGAAGCCTTCATGATGGTTTACCGAATCGTCGCAATGCAGGAAGGTGAGCTTGGTGTTCTTACCCAGCACAATCAGGTTGCGGGTGTGCACCATCAACCCTTTTTTATTCAGGATTTTAATCAGCTGAAAAGTATCTTTCACTTCCACCCCATCCGGCACATAAATAAAAACACCGTCGCGGGCCATGGCCTTATTGGCTGATTTAAACCCGTCAGCAACCGCTGTTTTGGCTTTACCGTAGAATTGCTCCACCAGCTCAGGATATTCCCGTTGTGCCGCGAGTAAACTGCCGGCAATGACCCCTTCCGGGGAAACCGTTAATTGAGACTCTTCAGGGCCATAATAGCTTCCATTCAGCAACGAAAGAACACGAGCCTGGAAACCGTGCACATCACACTGAAATATTTCATCAATCTTCTTATCGTAAGTGATCTCATCCGTAAACACCGACAACGGTTCCTGATAAACAGGTTCCATATCGGTGCTCCGCCATTTTTCCAGTTTATTTCCGGGGAAGCCGGTTTTTCTGAATTCCCTCATGGCTTCGTGACGGAGTTTGGATATTCCCGGAAGTTCATCCTCGGTCCAGGCAGCGGCTTTTTTGCCGTATTCCTCTATCAAGGCTTCTTCCAGGGGATAATATGTTTGTTTTGTTTTGTTCATGATCCGTTTGTTTTTCCCGAATTAAGCACCAAACTGTTCCTTAATCCACTCGTAACCGCTGGATTCCAATTCGACAGCCAGGCCTTTACCGCCTGATTTCACAATACGTCCATCGTACATCACATGGACAAAGTCGGGAACAATATAATCGAGCAAACGCTGATAATGGGTAATGATCACAAAGGCGTTGTCTTCTGATTTCAACTGATTCACACCTTTGGCCACCACTTTCAACGCATCAATATCGAGACCCGAATCGGTTTCATCAAGGATGGCCAGCGAAGGTTCCAGCATGGCCATCTGGAAGATCTCGTTTTTCTTCTTTTCACCACCGGAGAATCCTTCGTTCACCGAGCGATTGGTCAGCTTGGACTGGATGTCCACCAGCTTTTTCTTTTCTTCCATCTTTTTCAGGAATTCGCCGGCAGCAATGGGCGGTAAATTGTGATACTCCCGTTGTGCATTCAAAGCCGTGCGCATGAAATTGGTCATGCTCACACCCGGAATTTCAATGGGATACTGAAAGCTGAGAAAAATTCCTTCACTGGCCCTTTTATCAGGTTCCCAATCGTTGATGAGTTCGTCCTTGAAGAAAATTTCCCCTTTGGTAATATCATACCCTTCGCGGCCGGTAATGGCAGCGGCCAGTGTACTTTTCCCGGTTCCGTTGGGCCCCATAATGGCATGTACTTCGCCCTTGTTCACACTCAGATTGAATCCTTTGATGATCTCTTTGTCACCAATAGAAACATGCAAATCTTTTATATTTAACAACATTCTTTTGCTTTTATATTTTCCCTCTTCGGGAGATGAATATCTAAATTTTTAACCCACACTTCCTTCCAGCGTTATCGCCAGCAGTTTTTGTGCTTCCACAGCAAATTCCATAGGTAATTTGTTGAGCACATCCTTGGCATAGCCGTTCACAATAAGACCAATGGATTTTTCCATATCGATTCCTCTTTGCTGACAGTAGAAAAGCTGATCATCGGATATTTTCGATGTGGTGGCTTCGTGTTCCACTATGGCAGTGGGATTGTTTGTCTTGATGTAAGGAAACGTATGGGCCCCGCACTTATCTCCCAGCAACAACGAATCGCACTGCGAAAAGTTCCGGGCATTTTCAGCTCTTTTGCCCACTCTTACCATTCCGCGATAACTGTTGTTGCTCTGTCCGGCAGAAATCCCTTTGGAAATGATGGTACTCCGGGTGTTTTTACCCAGATGCTGCATTTTGGTACCCGTATCGGCCTGCTGAAAATTATTGGTTACAGCCACCGAATAAAATTCACCCACCGAATTATCACCCAATAAGATGCAGCTCGGATATTTCCAGGTAATGGCCGAACCGGTTTCCACCTGGGTCCAACTGATCTTGGAAGAATTGCCCTTGCACAGGCCTCGTTTGGTTACAAAATTGTAAATACCCCCTTTACCGTTCTTGTCACCCGGATACCAGTTCTGAACCGTGGAATATTTGATTTCTGCATTATCAAGTGCAATGAGTTCCACAATGGCTGCGTGCAACTGATTTTCATCGCGCATGGGAGCAGTACAGCCTTCCAGGTAACTCACATAACCGCCTTCTTCAGCTACAATCAGCGTCCGCTCGAACTGACCGGTATTGGCCGCATTGATGCGGAAATAAGTAGACAATTCAATGGGACAACGCACACCCTTGGGAATGAAACAGAAGGAACCGTCAGTAAACACGGCCGAGTTCAAAGCGGCAAAATAGTTATCGGTATAAGGAACCACCGAACCCAGGTATTTCTTTACCAGGTCAGGATGATCCTGAACTGCCTCACTGAAAGAACAGAAAATAATATCGTGTTTTTTCAGCGTATCCTGAAAAGTCGTTTTCACTGAAACACTATCCACCACCGCATCCACAGCCACACCAGCCAGGTGTTTCTGTTCTTCCAGGGAAATTCCCAGTTTGTTAAATGTATCCAGCAATTCAGGATCTACTTCATCGAGACTGCTCAACTCCTTTTTCTTCTTGGGAGCCGAGTAATAAATAATGTCCTGATAATCGATGGGTGGATGATGCAACAGAGCCCAATCGGGTTCTTCAATGGTGAGCCAGTGACGGTATGCCTTCAGCCGAAACTCCAGCAGCCACTCCGGTTCGTTCTTCTTGGCAGAAATGAATCGAATAATGTCTTCCGACAATCCTTTGGGTGCCTGATCAGCCTCTATATTGGTAAAAAAACCGTATTTATATTCACCTGACGTAACTTCATGCAGTACCTGTTTTTCGTTCTTTTCGTCCGTCATTTTTATATTATTTAGAATAATTCTTAATTATGGTGCAAAAGTACTAAATTTTCACGTGGTGAAGTACTTAAAAGCGTTAAAAAACAGGATGAAGTGCTAATTTATACTGAGCACAAAATAAGAAGTAATACAGGGAAGTTGTGTTGATTTGCAAACCATACCGGACAACGAGATCAGGATTCCTTTTCCTTCTTCAGCATGCGGTAAATGGTCGATTTCCCCACACTGAGTTTTTTGGCCGCTTCCACTACATTACCGTTGCATTTTTCCAGATAATATTTGATAATCTTTCGTTCGTATTCGGCCAGGGTGCATTCCTGATTCAATAAACCGGCCAGCGGGTTTCCGGAATTAAAATGAATGTGCCGGGCATCAATACTCTGGTCCTCGGCCAGTACAACAGCCAATTCAATGACCGAACGAAGCTCACGCACATTCCCCGGGAAAGTATAATTCAGCAGTTTGTCGCGGGCTTCTGGGGTCAGGTCCTTCACCGGCATGTTGTTCTCTTTGCAGAATTCTTCACTGAAATAGGATGCCAGCAACAGAATATCATTTCCGCGATCCCGCAAAGGAGGCAGCTGAATGGGCAGTCCCAGCAGTCTGTAGTATAAATCCTGACGGAATCTTCCGGCATTCACCTCTTCACCCAGATCTTTATTGGTAGCCACAATTAAACGGGTATCCACATTAACTTCTTCCAATCCCCCAATGCGGGTTATTTCTTTTTCCTGCAACACGCGCAGCAGTTTCACCTGCATGTTTTTATCCATGTCGGCCACTTCATCCAGGAAAAGCGTACCGCCCGAGGCCAGTTCAAACTTCCCCATTTTACGGGCATTTGCACCTGTAAAAGCTCCTTTCTCGTATCCAAACAGCTCGCTTTCAATCAGGGTTTCGGGAATAGCCGAAACATTAATGGCAATGAAGGGTTTTTTGGCCCGGGGCGAATTGTAGTGGATGGCTTTAGCCACCAGTTCCTTACCGGTTCCTGTTTCCCCGTTTAACGATACGGTAATGTTGGTTTTCACCGCTTTTTCCATCAAATCAAAAATTTGTTTGATGGGGTCACTGTTTCCTTTGATGATGTTTTGAAAGGCATATTTTTTCTGAACTTCCTGTTTCAGTGTATCCAGCTCCACCGACAATTCCTTCTGTTTGCGAATGTTGTTGATGGCATTCCAGAGCCGGTCCTTGGTATCGGTTTCCTTTACAAAATAATCATAAGCACCCGCCTTCAGCATATCCAGTGCCGTTTTAATGTCCTGCTGCCCGGAGACAAAAATGACAGGAATATCAGGATATTCGGATTTGATTTTTTCGAAACACTCTTTGCCGGAAAAATCAGGCAACATATAATCCAGGGAAATCACGTCGGGTTTTTCATACACCCGGTCCAGACACTCCCTGCAATTACGCAACAGAACGACCTCATTTTCTGGATTCAACGAAAGATGATGCTTCAACAACTGGCCATAGAACTTATCGTCTTCAACAATAAAAATCTTCAGCGTATTACTCATATTGGTGGTTCTGTTTGGGTGAACTATTTACATTAAGTGTCTGTTTACTAAACTTGTTGAAACAAATGTACACACATTTGTGAAATAAAAAAATTTGTCCCCGGCTAAATCCTTGAAATTAATTGATGCGTTGTGCTTCTATTGAATTGAAACAGAAGCACCACCTTTACAGCTCCCGATGGAAATTATCACAGAAAGGAGGGGTTTTTGAATGTTTGCACAAACACCATTTTACCAGTCCCTTTTCTTTGATCTCCACTTTTACGGGCCGCAACGGAGGAAAGTCCTTGTGTGAACCGTCACAAAAAGGTTGTTTTTTACTTCTCCCGCAGGCACACCAGAAATAAGTGCCCGGCTCCATGATGAGTTTCATGGAATGTTTGTCAACAATGATCGGTTTTGCTTCTTCCATAAATTCTGTATTATGTATATGTTACTTAATGTCTGAACTTTGTAAAATAATCCAACACCATTGGCATCGGTTTCATCCGACTCCCCCATTTCAATAGGAACGACTGATTGCCATAAAAAAAGCCACCCTCTTACGAGAGTAGCTCAAAGATCGTCATAATTTAGTTATGCGCCCCGTTTGAACACAATGGAAGTAACGGTTACATCGTCGCCTCCCATATTAATGGTCAAACCATAAGGACGTTTCTCATCAATGGTGATCTGGGCATCGCCGGCATTGCCGGTTAATTGCTGCCAGATGGTTACCGCCTGATGCACTCCGGTTCCACCCGTCGGGTGTCCCCAGCCAATCAATCCTCCGGTGGTGTTGAACGGAATCTCACCCGTACGACTGGTATGACCGGCATCCACATAATCGGCCCCTTCGCCTTTGGCTGCCAACCCAAGCGCTTCCACAGCCAGAATACCGGCAATACTGAAGCAATCGTGGGTTTCCACCGTACCTACCTGATCCATGGTAATGCCTGCATTTTCCAAAGCCTGATGCGCGGCATGTTTGATGGTTTCCAGTTCCGTCAGATCGGTAGGATCGCTGGTAATGTCGCGCACTGCATGTCCAAAGCCTATCACTTCCACGGCATCTTTTTTATCAACACCGATGCGTTTCAACCCTTCTTCCGAACAAATAGCAATACCCGAAGCACCGTCCGAAACCTTCGAACAATCCAGTACGGTCAAATGATCCACAAAAGCAGCGCCGTTGGGTTTCATTTTCAAAGCCGTAGCATACGGGTCGGGATTGGTATTGTGATATTCCTGTGCTGTCGGGTCAAGTCGTGCGTTTTCAATGGCGTTGGCATACCAGCGGGCCATGCCCTTCCGGGTGCGGTCGAAACCGTATTTTTCATAGTAAGCACCGGCCCGGTCGCTGAACTGTCCCGGGAAAAAGTAAGCATGTCCTTTTTTCCGTTTTTTGAACCATCCGGCCATGGCCAGAATATCGGCACCGTAAATGGCTTTCACCGTGTTTTGCACTTCAAAACCCAGCGACAACACCACATCTGAAGTTTCGGCCAGTACCTGACGAATTCCGGTAACCAGTGACAAACCACCGGAGGCACAGGCACCTTCCACGCGAACAGCCGGTTTCATGGAAAGACCTTTGTCAATCATGGGAATAAATCCATCCAGGTGACCCTGATAGTTAAAACGGCCAGCCATAAAGTTACCGATCACGGATTCATCCACATTTTCAGCACCGCCAATTTGTTTCAAAACACCCTGACCGGCTTCACTGATATAGTGTTCAATACCGGGGCGTTCTTTCTTGGGGTTGAATTCTTTTCTACCGGTTCCCAGCGAAATGGTATTGTAACCGGCAGCCATATATACTTTTCTTCTTAATTTTTTCATGGTTCTGTTTTTTTAATCAAAATAAGTATTGATGGGGCCGTAGGCATGATAGAACCCGGTCAGCATGACGGTGTTTACGTCATCCGGATTGTTGGCTACCTTGTCGGCTACCAGTTTTTCACCAATTTTTCTGGAGCATTTGCCATAATGCAGCGCCAGTTCAGCACCCAGGGTATCGGTCGTTTTCAAATCGGTGTAAAAACGTCCCAGCACCTCATCCTTATTTTTCATGCGTAAAGTGGACTTCCAGGCCACAGCTGATTCGGGCATGGAACCGAGCATTTCATCGCATTTGGCCGAGAATGTTTCAAAGGGAACATACTGTTTTTGCTGTACATCCCAAACGGCTACCGGACGGCCTTTTTCGTATTTCAGGAAACCATTTTTCTGTGCTCCGCTGGAGAACTGTCCGCCTTTCACCCCCTGTTCCATCATCTGATCCAGCAGGTCGCTGTGCAGGTCTTCGTCGTCCACAAACGGATTCATTACATTCAAAATGAACTGCATCACATCGATGCCCACGTAATCCATCAGCTGGTAAATGCCCATGGGGCGCACCAGGTATTCCTGGGTTACTTTGTTCACCATGTAAATGGCTTCATACAAAGACAAATTCTTTTCCTCAGCCAGCTTGGCCGCAGCTTTCATACCGTGCAAACCATCACGCATGAAATGCCCGTTGCCGATAAATCCGGCCACGTCGTTGGAAGGAACCACCACCTTTTTCAAATTAGTGGCATACTGACGGGCAAATGCTTCCACTTCTGGGAGTGTATTATCCGTTTTGATCAGTTCCACCAGTTTCTGAACAGCCGGGGGATTGTAGAAGTGGAATCCGATGACTTTGCCATCCAACCCGGCTTCTTCATCGATCAGATGGATCGGCACAGAAGAAGTATTGGTAAAGAACCACACATCTTTCTGACTGTTTTCCTTGATACGGGAAAGCAGTTTTACTTTGAGCGCACGGTTTTCATTCACCGCTTCAAAAACCAGTGAAGAACGAAAAGCTTCTTCCATGGAAGTTACCGGTCGGACCATGCGTAATACATCAAAAATATATTCATCAATGATGTCGTAGTTTTCAATCAGATCTTCGCGTTCGGCGTACATTTTGCGCAGCCAAACCGTTTTCTTTTCGGCAATTTTGCGTACCTGAACTTTCAGGTAACCCAGCAGCCCTGCCAGGGCTTCGTCACTCACGTCGATGGCATTCAACACAAAGGTTTTTCCTTTGTTTTCGGGTTGCAGCGACCGGTCCACCATTTCAATGGCGGTGAGCAGCAAAATGCCGCTTCCCATTTTACCGGCAGCACCCAATACCGAAACGTTCTGTAATCTTTCGTCGTAGGTCATAGGATTATTTTTTAATTAATTATTTCAAGATAAGCTACCATTCTGGTTTCCTTTTTTCAAGAAAGGCTTTCATTCCTTCACGGCCTTCACTTCCTTCGCCAAACAGCGAACCAAAAGCATCGGCTTCAAGTTCGGAACCTTCATCCAGTGACAGTTCCATTCCTTCCCGCACCACCTGCTTCATTTTCTTCACTGCCAGCGGTCCCTTGGACAATATGGTTTGCGCCACTTTCATGGCTTCTTCCATTAAATTTTCGGGTTCCACCACTTTTTGAACCAAACCGATCCGCAGCGCCTCAGCCGCATCAATCATATCAGCAGTCATCAGTAAATACAAGGCGTTTCCCATGCCTACCAGTCGCGACAAGCGCTGGGTCCCGGCATAACCGGGAATCAGACCCAGATTTACTTCCGGTTGTCCGAATTTGGCTTTACTGCTGGCAATACGAAAATCGCAACCCATGGTCAGTTCCATTCCGCCCCCCAAAGCAAAACCATTGATGGCCGCAATCACGGGAATATCGAGTTTTTCGAAACTACGAAACGTGTTTTGCCCTAACCGGGAAAAAGCGGCACCTTCTTCCTTCTTTTTATCCACCATCTCGGCAATGTCGGCACCGGCCACAAAAGCCTTTCCGGCACCCGTAATCACCATCGCCTTCACCGATGCATCCTTTCGTACCGAAGCCACCAGTTCATCCATCTCATTGAAAAAAGCCGTATTCAGCGCATTCAACGCTTCAGGCCGGTTTATG
>JAFGXS010000048.1 GCA_016936505.1 Bacteroidales bacterium
ATAACGGCCATCTTCATTGATAAGCTGATTTTCGATCATCACCCGCTCATTTCCTTCAATTACATGAAAAAACGGGAAATAAACCGGCGGCTGCACAATAATTTTGTCTCCCGGTTTGGTCATCGAAAGTACCAGCGAGGCCAAACCAATCACTACATTCGGGCTATACCTGATCCATTCCCGTTTGGTATTCCAGCCATGCTGGGTGCTAATCCATGACTGTATCGCTTCGAAAAACGATTCAGGCTTTTGAGGATAACCATATACCTCGTGCGCAGCCCGCTCCTTAACCGCCTTTACAATAAAATCAGGGGTTCTGAAATCGGTGTCGGCAACCCAAAGCGGAATAACATCGCGCTTTCCAAATATTTTCTCCCTGCTGTCATATTTTTCACAGTCGGTATCGGTTCTGTCTATTAGCTCATCAAAATTATACTTCATTTGTTAATCTCTTGCTTTAATTAATAAATTCTAATCGTGAACACGCTGATCTCATTTTTATATACCATTGCCGGCTAATTATTGCTGATCAACAAAACAACACACTAAAATACAAGTTTATTGGAAATTTCGTAAACAAACGAAATATGCAGCTTCCAAACACGAAGTATTTAGTGCCTGCAGATCATCACTTAGCATATACCCTTCACAATTCCCCCTTGCTTATCTGGAAAAAGTCTAAATTAATATAAATTTTACATTGTGAATTTTTGCACCAAAAAGTCTAATCACTGTTTTTCTGACACTTAGATCGACTCGCTCACCGCTATAGCATATTTTTTGATAATTAATGTATGCTTAACGTATGTTCTTCAGCATAATGTTGTAAAACATATTAGGTTTGCGCTGTAGTTAGATCAATTCATTAGTTAGTTAATTAAAAAAAGATCAGAAAATGAAAACAAAAGTATTCTATTTAGCAAGCAAAGTAACGGTAGCCGTTGTTTTGGTTGCAATTTTAGCCCTTAAGGCGCTGGCTGGAGAAGCCCCTAAAGTAAAAATGGTACCTCATTCGAGCGAACGCGCCGTGGTAGTGGTTGACAATGCTGTAAACACCATTTCAGAACTTGCTATTGAAGATTCGAAAGGAGATGTTCTTTATTACCGCGAAGGTCGGATTGATGAGAAAATCTATTCAAAAATCTTTGATTTCAAGAACCTTAGCGATGGTGATTACAAGATTATTGTAAGCAATGACTTTGGTAAAAAGGAGGTACGTTTTACAGTTGTCGACAACACCATCGAAGTAGTAAAAGATGTAAAATCGGAAGTTCCCTATTTTACGCTTGAAGATGATGTTTTAAAGCTTTCATTTTTGAATCATTCACTTAAAAACATCGACTTTGTAATCAGCGATGCTTACGGTGAAGTTTTCAAGAAATCATTGGGAAACAATTTTAACATTACAACCGGATTTGACCTGGCAAAATTGAGTGCAGGTGGATATGCCGCCATTATAAGCGACGGAAAAAACACCTATCACTACACTTTTGAAAAATAATGCCATGGATGAAAGCAAACAGTTAGAGAAAAGGAAAAATCAATTAAAGCCTTGTCAGGATAATATCTGAGACAAGGCTTTTTTGTTGATAAATATTGAAAACCAACCATGCGAATTCTTTTACTTCCGAGCTCCAGTTCCTATCTTCGCACCAAACAAGAAAACGCATGCCATACCGCCGACTACCCAATACAGATAAAGCACGCTTGAGGGCGCTTCAAAAAGCCTACAGAATGCTTGAAAAGAACGGATCTGATTCGCTACCTTTCTCAGAATCCACACTTACGAGTCTGCGTGCCTTCCTGCCTTCGTTTCAAAATGCCATGATTAATCTCGAAGCAGCAAAGAAAAATCAGGTAAGAAAAAACACAGAACATACTGAATTGGTAAGAAAGGCCAGAATGTATGTTTCGCATTATATTCATGTAATGAATTTTGCGATTATTCGTGGAGAGCTCAAGGCAACAGTCAGGGAGTTTTTTGAACTGGAAACTTACGGTCAGAATTTACCTCCACTGAATACCGAGAACGACTTACTAGATTGGGGCAAAAGAATAATTGATGGGGATCAAAAGCGCATCATGCACGGAGGCAGTCCTATCTATAATCCCTCGATTGCTCTTGTGAAAGTACATTATGAAAAATTCGCAGATTCTTTCCGCTTTCAAAAAACACTTCAGGCCACAACGGCCAGGCTTTCAACACAACTGGGTGACTTACGCCAGAAGTCAGACCAATTGATACTTGATTTGTGGAACGAAACCGAGGCCAGTTTTGAACATCTTCCTGACCACAAAAAGCGAATAATGTGCGAACCCTTCGGCCTGGTTTATGTTTACAGGAAATCAGAAAAAGAAAGACTGAAAGCAGAGCGCCTTCAGTCGAAATTTTCTTTTGAATAAATAAGGTTTTTCGCTCCGCTTACAAGGATTTCTCTTTTTTCCGCAGCAGAGTATTGTATTATACCATTTGTTCCATGGTTGATTTTTTGGCTTCGATGCGGTAAAATAAAACAAACAACACTACAACAAGCACCAAACTAAACACTGCGGCTATACCATACTCGCCTTGTGTACCTATGGCATCAGGATCGATTTTCAACGTTCCGTTATGGTATAAATAATAAGCAATTACTGCTGTGGTGTTGTTTATGAAATGTGCAAGTACCGGTAACCACAAATTGCCACTCCAAATAAGCATATATCCAAACATGGCGCCCAAAACAGCCCGTGGAAAAAATCCATAAAACTGAAGGTGCAGGGCACTAAACAGGATGGCTGTTATCCAAATAGCTACATGTTTATTACGGGTCCACTGTGTAAAAATTTTCTGAATCACCCCCCTGAAAAGCAACTCCTCTCCAATGGCCGGGATCATTCCGATAAGCAAAATGTTATATAAAAGAGCAGGTACATTTTCAACCTGAACAAATATTTCTGTAAGACGGGATGCTGCTTCTTCTTTTTGCTGCATCCAGCGTTCAAGTCCGTTAAGCCATTCAGGCAGTTGCATCTCAGCATTCCACAAACCAATCTGATTGATCATCGGGTTGGCAAGAACAATAATGGCCACCGCCAATAAAGAACTCAATAACAGAGGCTTGCGGCTCAACAAAAGGTACTTTCCAATATTTCCACCAAAAAGATAGGCCACAACGAGTGCAGGAACAACAAAAAGCCCAATCGATTGTGCCAGCTGAAAGAACTTTAATACAGCCACATCTTTAGCGTTCGAAACATCCACTCCTCCTCCCGTAAGTGCAGAAAAAGCTTCACGACCAAAAATGGGAACAACCAAAACAGCCGATATGATCATAAACACGAGCAAACCTATCAAGGCGGTAAGTGTTAGTACTGCAATCTTTGAAGCCGGACTAAGATGTTGATAAATAGCTTTCATTAATATTTATAAAATTTGGCACATTAATATGCTGATTCATGCTGAAATACAACAGCCAATTGAAAACATAAAGATCTATATTATTTTACAAAAATAGCAAAACATTCCCGGAGTTCTTCTCATTACAACAAACACCATCGACAAACAGATGTTGTAGAACAAAAATTTCATCAGGATTTCGTCCTAAACGAAATTTTTCTAAATTTGTGCTTAGCATAAAACAGAGGCGTTAAAATATGAACGAAGAAGTGGACATGATTATTGACATGGCTGGCGAGCAGATGCAGGCAGCTTTGGATCATTTGGAGAAAGAACTTA
>JAFGXS010000049.1 GCA_016936505.1 Bacteroidales bacterium
ACCCGAATCGCTCGCCCATATTGGCAAAAAATGCCACATATAATCCTTTGGGGTGTCCTTTAAACATAAGCTTGTAATTTTGTAAATTATTGATTTGGAAAGAAACAAATATATCAAAATTTCAGTTGGTTCCTTCACATTTGTTCATAATTACATGGTATTTATAATTATTCAATAGAATATAGATTTCTACTTATTTTACTGACTATCGGGTAATCTTTAATTTGAATATCTTTAACCGACTGTAATTTTTTTATCCTAAAATCGTCAAGTAAACTGAATGAACACCACAGAATTTAAAAACCGGTTTTTACCGTTAAAGAACAAAATCTTCAGGCTGTCTTTGCGGATGCTGCAAAACCGTGAAGAAGCTGAGGATGTGATACAGGAAGCGTTCTTGAAGTTGTGGAAAATGAATGATCAGTTGGAAAAGTATCAGAACCCCGAGGGACTTTTGATGACCATGACCCGAAACCTATGTATCGACAAGATTAAATCGAAGAAAAACAAAGCTGTTTCGCTGGTGGATGAATGGTACAAAGGCGCTGGATATAATCCGCATCATCAAAGTGAACTAAGGGATTTGCTGGGAAGAGTGATGCAGGTGATGGATATGCTTCCCGAACATCAGAGAACCATTATCCAGCTTCGTGATGTGGAACAGTACAGCTTTGATGAAATAGCTGAAATAACGGGCCATGACAATAATTATTTGCGTGTGAATTTGTCGCGTGCCAGAAAAAAAATAAAAGAAACGATAGAAAAACTTCAGAAAAATGAACTACAAACAAATAGACAAACTTCTTGAAAGCTTTTATGCCGGAGAAACCACTTTGGAAGAAGAAGATCTGTTGAGAGATTTTTTCCGAAGCGAAGAACTTCCTGAAAAGTATCAGGCAGAAAAGATTCAATTTACAGCATACCAGGAATCATTTGATTTGGAGGTATTGGATGAAGAATTCGATAAAAAACTCTTGTCTCAAATGGAACCTGAAATAAAAAGATCCAAAAGTATCAGGCGATGGGCTTTTAGTTTTTCCGGAGTGGCAGCAGCAGCATTGGTTGTCGCTTTGTTGTGGGCAGACGGATTTTTCCGTGCTAATCAGCCCTTACCCGGAACCATTAATAATCCTGAGTTGGCTTTTGCAGAAACAAGAAAAGCTTTTATGCTTATCTCAAAAAATCTGAATCAGGGGTTAGCTCCTGTGCAGGAAGCATCTTCGGACTTTAGTCGCCCGCTGCAACAGGCTTCTGACATTAATTTGTTAAGCAGCTCATTACAGCAGGCCAGTAAAATTCGTGTGCTTGATCAGACGTATGACATGATTCGGCCGGTCGGAAATACGTCAGCAAAAAATGAAAATAAATAAACAATTTAAATTTTAAAATCATGAAAAAGTTAATTATTTCGTTTGTTGTTATGACCCTGGCATTGATGCCTGTGTTTACACAGGCTCAAACCGTCATCGACAATTTGTATGAAAAGTATGCCGGTAAACCCGATTTTACCAGCATCAATATTTCCCCTGAAATGTTCCAGATGTTATCTCAGTTGGATATGAATGATAGTTCTCAGAAAGTTCAGGCTGCTCAGCAGGCAATGGACCAGCTGAAAGGCTTGAAGATGCTGGTTTACGAACCTAAAGATTCAGTTAAAGCTATAGCCTTTTACAAACAAATAGAAAGGATGGTTCCGACAGCAGGATTTAAAGATTTAATGACTGTTGACAGTCATAATAGTAAGGTCCGTTTCCTGGTCAACAAAACCAAAGAGGGTAAGATTAAAGAATTGCTAATGATTGTTGGTGGGCCGAAACAGGCCATGGTGATGAGTTTGACGGGTTTACTGGATATGAAAACGATTAGTGAGATCTCAAAATCAATGAACATCAAAGGAATGGATGATCTGAAAAAATTAAATAACAAAAATGAAAAGTAAACATATTTATCTTCTTATTCCGGTTTTTGTTTTCTCTTTGATTACACTATGGGGATGCAGTCATTATGAAATGAGGCGAACCCTTGAGTATTACGGAAAACAGCCTGGATTTGAATTAAAAGTTATCAGTACTGATTCAACCAAGCTTTCATCGCAGCATAGTGAGATCTCAACAATAACACGTTATTTATCGGGTGTAAAAAAAGTGTACATCCTGAAGTTTGACTCTACTAAAGGTAATTCTGATGAAAATGATAAACTCTATCAAAAACTAAACAACCTTTTAAAAGATAATGACTTTAACGATGTGTTTAGTTTCAATGGAAAGAAACAGGTAGGACTTTACCTTAAAAAAGACAACAGTGGAAACATTGATCAAACTGTCTTTTTAAAGTGGGGCGGACGCTACTCGGTTTATATCTGGGCGCCCCGATCAAAAAACTGATAGTTTAACTTTAATTGTTTGATAAAAAAAGAGCGGTTCTGCATTTGCAGAACCGCTCTTTTTTATTTCATACGGCTATATAGAAAAAATGAAAAGCGTTTCTAACTACTTCCTTTCGTCTGAAACGGTCAGTTTCTTTCTGCCTTTAGCTCTTCTTCTTTTTAGCACTTTACGGCCGTTTACGGTAGACATTCTTTCACGGAATCCGTGTTTGTTTTTTCTCTTTCTTACTGAAGGTTGAAACGTTCTTTTTGTCATCTCTCTGTAAATTTTGGGAGTGCAAAAATAGAGTATTTTTTTTATTACACAAAAAATATCTCTAAAAAGTTTTTATTCCCTGATGAATGATAGGAATTTACCTTGAGATTCGTACTTTAATATCGGATCTCAAGGTAAAAACTAAATTTATTTAGCCTGGATGTTCTTTAAGGTTTCAACCAGGAAGTCCCAGAATTTTTCTACTGTAGCAATATTCACCTTTTCATCAGGTGAGTGGGGCCAGCGAATGGTAGGACCAAAAGAAATCATATCCCAGTTCGGATAAACTGAACCCAACAGTCCGCATTCCAGCCCTGCATGAATTACTTTTACTTCAGGTACTTTTCCAAATTTATTGTTATAGACTTCTTTCATTTCTTTCAAAATAGGTGAGTCGGGATTCGGATTCCATCCGGGATAGTTGCCTGAGCTTTCAGCTTTCAATCCAGATTCGGTCAATACCTGACGAACCTGTTCAGCCAGTTTGTCTTTTCCATCTTCTGTAAGGCTGCGTTGCAGTGATGCCATTTCGATTTTGCCTTTTTCGGCTTTTACAATAGCTAAATTGGTAGAAGTTTCCACGATTCCTTCTAAATCTTTACTCATGGCAATGGCACCATTGGGGCAATTGGCAACGGCTTTGAATAAATTAGCCTGAGCTGTTGCTTCCATTACTTTGGCAGCAGCCTCAGCTTTTTCTGCTGATACAGATACCCCACCATCAGTTTCTTCAAATTCATCTTTAACTATTTCATCGAATTCTTTTACAAAAGTTTCAAAATTTACTGCATTGGCTTCAGGAATTACAACTGTTGCAAAAGCTTCGCGGGGAATTGCATTTCTCAAAGTTCCACCTTCTAAAGAGGCCACTCTTAAGCCATATTTATCGGTTGCAGTAGCAAGTAAAGCGTTGATGATTTTATTGGCATTTCCACGTCCCAGATTAATGTCTAATCCTGAGTGGCCGCCTTTTAAACCTTTAACTACAACTTTGTAAGCAACACTTCCTTCAGGAGCTTTTTCTTCTTTATAAGAAGCTTCAGCATTGGTGTTTACCCCTCCGGCACAGCCAATATACAATTCTCCTTCGTCTTCTGAATCCATATTCAAAAGGATATCGCCTTTCAGTAAACCCGGTTTCAGGTTTTCTGCTCCTGTCATTCCGGTTTCTTCATCAATGGTAAACAAAGCCTCAATGGGACCGTGAACTAAATCTTTAGATTCCAGAACAGCCATGGCAGCAGCAGCACCCATTCCGTTATCAGAACCTAAAGTAGTACCTTTAGCAGTTACCCATTCACCGTCAATGTATGCATCAATGGGATCTTTTTCGAAATCGTGATTGGTATCGGAATTTTTTTGCGGAACCATATCAAGATGGCTTTGAAGAATAACCCCTTTGCGGTCTTCCATTCCTTCAGTAGCAGGTTTGCGGATAATGACGTTTCCAACTTCGTCAACGATGGTTTCAAGTCCCAGATCTTCACCGAATTTTTTCACAAAGGCAATCACTTGTTCTTCTTTTTTTGAAGGACGGGGAATCTGAGTCAGGCTGTAGAAATTCTTCCACAGTTCTTTGGGTTCCAGCTTTAATATGTCTTTACTCATTTTTTTATTATTTTATTATAATTTTTTAAAGCGTAAAATTAATAATTATTTGCTTCTGTTTTTTTCTTTTCAGTCCGTAGAAGCTGAGTGAATGTTAAAAAATAAAAAAGGCCATCCTTTATTAGAATGGCCCTTTCTGAAAATTTTGTGTTTATCTTTTCATATTCGGTAATTCCAGACCGTAACCTTTTTTCTTGTCTTCCAGTTTCAGAAGCAGACCAACAATTACGGAAAAAACACCTAAAAGCACAAAGAGCAAAATATCGTTTTGATAGTTGTAACGAATATTTAGTTTTTCTTTGGAAACAACAGCAACCGTAGCGTTGGTAAATGAACGTTGTAGCATTTCCAGAGAGGTTTTGCTGTCAGGATCAAGTTTGATATTGTCAATGGTTCCAAGATTCTGGGTGATAATTTCATTTTTAACCTGATCGGTGTTGATGTCTTTTTGGAAGGCGGGTACGTAAGTTGAACTCTGGACAAGAGAATCGACAACTTTCCCAGTAGTTTTATCAATGGCTTTACCTAAATCTTTGGCATCTACGGTCAGATTGTTTGCAGCTAAAGCTTTTTCAAAACTTTGTTGAATTGACGTCTTGATGAGTGCTTTGTTGGGTGAAACTGCAGGATTTGATGATTCCAGAACAATTCCTAAAAGTACAGGGATTAACCAAAGGCCGATATTTTGAATAAAGAAAATAACGGCATAAGCTGTTCCCAGTTTGTTTTCGGGAATAATCTTTGGTACAGAAGGCCACATGGCAGAAGGAACCAGAGAAAAAGCAATACCCAGAACAACAACCAAAGCTGCAGCAAACAACCAGTGATTCAGGAAAGGTACAGCCAATAAACTGTGAACGATCAGCAATAGAATAGCACCAATAATCATAATGGTCGCACCTTTACCTTTTCTGTCGTAGATACTACCAAATAACGGGGTAAGAAAGATGGTTCCGAAAGGAAGGAGCATAGGAATTAACCCTGCATACTGGGGAGATACATGGTATTTGTTAATAACAAAGTCGGGGGCATAGAACAGGAATGGAAATACTGCACCATAGAATAATACACACAAAATGGCAATGTACCAGAATGCTTTATTGCTGACAATGGTTACAATATCAGAAATGCGAAATGGCTCTTCTTCCTCTTCTTCCATATTGGCTTCAGAAGCATCCAGACGTTTATCCAAAACTGTATAAGTGATAAAAGCAACGAGCCCAACCAACATCAATACAAAAGCTAAAAGGAAAGGTGCGCTATAAGTAAATTTAATAGCCAAAGGCAGTGAAATTGCCAAAGCTAATGCCGTACCCAAACGGGCAATAGACATTTGTAACCCCATGGCTAATGCCAATTCTTTTCCTTTAAACCATTTAACAATGGCTTTGGATAAAGTAATTCCGGTGGCTTCACTTCCGACGCCGAAAATTGCAAAACCAACACTGGAAAGAAAAACCTGCATTGACGTTTTTCCCAGAAATGGTAATGTGATTTGTTGACTGACCATGGCATCAGGCATAGAGGTCATAGCCCAATAATTAAGTGCAGTACCAATAGCCATTAAAGCTGTAGCTCCTAATCCGGTAATTCTGATTCCTAATTTGTCGAGGATCATTCCGCTGAAAATCAACATCAGGAAGAATACATTGAACCATGCATAAGATCCTGTGTACATTCCGAAATCGGCACTGTTCCATCCGAGGGCTGTTTCAAGAATGGGTTTTATGGATGAACCTGCATAATTGAAATAATAAGCTCCGAACATGGACATTGATACCACAACCATGGCCGTCCAGCGGGCAGCGGGAGATTCCCTAAGAGATCTTTGAATTGCTTCTGTCATTGTTTTTTATTTTGTCATGTAATTTTTTAATGTATGGAAACGGGCGAAATTAATCATTTTTTAATTGTCTGAACATCTCGTGTATTTCCATTGAAAAGGGGCATAACTATAAAGTTCTGATATTTTGTTTTTTGTTGAAGTTTACTTTTTGTAAACATGGACTATCTGTTTGGTTTCAAAAAACTCTTCTTCAAAATATTTACTTAATGAAGTGGTTCGTACTTTAATTTTGGCAAGTTTCTTTACTCTTTCAATTTCCTCTTCAACCCCCGTTCCTTTAAGATATATAATGCCGTTCTGAACCTTGTTAAACGATTTCGAATGGATTTTGTATAAAGTCCATTTGCTGAACACTTCCAGATCGGTTACTGCACGACTGATGACAAAATCAAAGGTCCTGTTTACCTGTTCCATCCTGATTTGTTCTGCTTCCACATTTTCCAGTCCTAAAGCTTCGGCGACAGCCTGAACCACTTTTATTTTCTTACCTATGGAATCTACCAGATAAAATTTAGCTTCAGGGAATAAAATAGCCAACGGAATTCCCGGGAAACCGCCTCCGGTTCCGGCATCCATAATTTCTGTATAAGCCTTAAAAGGAACGTATTTAGCAATGGCCAGCGAATGCAAAACATGATGTAAATAAAAAGAGTCCATGTCCTTTCGTGAAATCACATTGATTTTGCTGTTCCAGTCCTGGTAAAGATTTTCAAGTTGCAAAAACTGTTCTTTTTGCTTTTCTGTCAGCTCAGGAAAATAGTTGAAAATAAGAGATACCGCCATAATGTTCAGAAAAGGCAAAGGTAAAAATTATTTGATGTGAGATTGAAACCGGATGATCTGTCGCACTTTCAGTGCTCTGCATTTTTCTTTTCATTATAACAGGGTTTCACCCTGAGCAATTATCTGTCGGGGCGTTGCCCCTTTTTTTGACTTTATCAATGATAGGTGACAGGTTGTTCTGGATACGAATCTTATGGTCTTTGGGAAAAAATCCCGAAGGGATGAAAGGTAATAACGCAGGCCGAAGTTTACGAAGGTCTGTGATAAAAAACGGAGAAAAACAAGGGCTGAAAGCCTGGAGGATCTCCGAAACAAATAGAAAATGAAACATTGCCATTTTTGTTCATATAAGAAACTTGACTTATGTGTCGAAGAAAAATATTAACTTAGTAGAAAATCCCGAAGGGATGGTAGATGATAACAAAGACTGGAGTATACGGAAGTCTATGTTATAGGTCAGAAGATAAGGGCTGAAGGCCCGATAGATTATACCAACAATAAAAAATAAACCATTATGCCTCAAAGTTTATCCAAAATTTACGTGCATTTTGTTTTTTCTACGAAATACAGGAAACCATTAATTGAAAATTCCCTCAGAAATGATCTTTATTCATACATCGTTGGAACTTTATCAGCTTTACATTCATATACTGTTGGAGTAGGAGCTCATAGTGATCATATCCATCTTTTGTGCACATTGCCCAGAACCATTACTGCCGCTGAACTCATTTCAAAAGTCAAGTCATCTTCATCTAAATGGATGAAAAATAAAGGAGTTGTGGACTTTTCCTGGCAAAATGGATACGCAGCCTTTTCTGTGAGCAGTTCAAAATTAGAAACGGTGAAAAATTACATTTTGAATCAGGATGAACATCATCGAAAGAAAACCTTTCAGGAAGAATACAGAAGGTTTCTGGATGAATATGGTATGGAATATGATGAACTATATGTTTGGGATTAGGCTAATTGTTTTAATCTGAAGCACTTTCAGTGCTCAGCTCAGCCTGTTATCCTTTTCTATCACAGAGTAAACTCTGTGCATTTATCTTTAGGGGCTTTGCCCCTTTTTGTTGGTGTTGTTCTTTTTTATCATAAAACATGATCTTTTTTAAAAACAATTCGGGAAGCAAGTTATTCATTCTGTTCTGGTATTGAAAGTCCTGAAAGGACGACGTACATAAATACAGGCCGAAGTTTACGAAGGCCTGTGAATAAAGTGGAGAGATGACTAAGGGCTGAAAGCCCGACAGATTATCGAGCTCTGTTGAATTGCAAAAAATGTGTAAAAAAATCTTCAAAAACTTGCACAACAAATTTTTTTACATAGTTTTGTTCCATTATTCAAATGATCCTCCGGGACGTTTGGATTATACAGAGGAGTGGAGAGATCAGGCTCAGTGAAACTCCGGCAACCTGCCCCAAGGGAAAGGTGCCAATACCTGCCGCTCCGGTTAAAACCGGAAGGAATTATAATTTAAACGTAAAAAAATGAACGCAAATTATTTTATTTCGGGTAATCCCGCCGGAGGAAATCACAAATCAAAAAAATCGTTTAAAGCTGTAGCATTATTCAGTGCTATCAGGCTTATGATGCGAATGCTTTAGGGGCAAAGTGTATCCTTTTTCCACATTTTGTCCCCTAATTCTTATCTGATTCTGTAGTCGGTTCTTACCAGAACCAGCTGCAAAACAAATTCCATTATTCATTTTAAAAAAGCATATACATCATGAAATACGAAACATTACAGGTCCATGCAGGCCATACACCCGATGAAACAACACTTTCAAGAGCCGTTCCTATATATCAAACCTCTTCTTATGTGTTCAAAAATACTGAGCATGCCCAACGACTCTTCGAACTCAAAGAGTTTGGGAATATTTATACCCGACTGATGAACCCAACCACCGATGTACTGGAGCAACGCATTGCCGCTTTGGAAGGCGGTGTGGCAGCCCTGGCTGTATCTTCAGGCCATTCGGCTCAGTTTATTGCTTTAAACAACATTTTGGAAAACGGTGACAATTTTGTCTCCTCACCATTTCTATACGGTGGCAGTTATAACCAGTTTAAAGTTTCTTTTAAAAGGCTGGGTGTTCAGGTGAAATTTGCCAAGAACCTGAATCCGGAAGAATTTGAAAAACTGATTGATGAAAAAACCAAAGCCATTTATCTGGAAACCATCGGAAATCCAAGTTTCGAGGTGCCCGATTTTGAACAATTCGCTGCTTTGGCAAAAAAATATGAATTACCACTTGTAGTTGACAATACATTTGGTGCAGGTGGCTTTTTGTGTAAGCCACTGGAATTGGGCGCTCATATTGTTGTGGAATCGGCCACAAAATGGATTGGAGGCCATGGCAACAGCATAGGTGGAATTATTGTAGATGGCGGAACTTATGACTGGGGCAACGGCAGGTTTCCGCAGTTTTCTGAACCGTCTGAAGGGTATCACGGGTTGGTTTTTTCCGATGTTTTTGGCAAAGATTCTGTGTTTGGTAATATCGCCTTTATTGTTCGTGCCCGTGTAGAAGGTCTGCGTGATTTTGGTCCGGCATTGAGCCCGTTCAATGCTTTTCTAATCCTGCAGGGTATAGAAACCTTATCATTAAGAGTGCAACGCTCTGCAGATAATACGCTGGCACTGGCTCAGTGGTTATCGAAACATCCCAAAGTGGAAAGCGTTTCCTATCCGGGTTTACCCCATGATCCCAAACATGAAACGGCCAAAAAATATTTAAACCATGGTTTTGGTGCGGTGTTGAGTTTCTCTTTGAAAGGAACCAAAGGTGAAACGGCAAAGTTTGTGGAAAGTCTGCAACTGATCAGTCATTTGGCTAATGTGGGAGATACCCGGACTTTAATCATTCAACCGGCCAGTACCACTCATCAACAATTAAGCGACGAAGAACTAAATGCTGTGGGCATCGGGCCTACATTATTGAGGCTGTCAGTGGGTATCGAACATGTTGATGATTTGATTGAAGACATCGAACAGGCACTCAAAACAATTTAACGCATGCTGCAGGTTTTAACTATTGATGAAGATTTTAAGCTGGAAAGCGGTCAAAAGCTTTCGGGTGTACAAATTGCCTACCATACTTACGGTGCGTTGAATGAAACAAAAAGCAATGTGGTGTGGATTTGCCATGCCCTGACTGCCAGCTCGGATGTCGCCGACTGGTGGTCGGGACTGGTAGGCAAGGGTAAATGTTTTGATCCGGAGCAACATTTCATCGTCTGTGCTAATGTGTTGGGGTCTTGTTACGGAACTACAGGCCCTTTGTCTGAAAATTCCGATGGCGTGACTTATTACCACGATTTCCCGGATATTACAGTGCGCGATATGGTGCATGCCCATATTATTTTGCGGAAACATCTGGGGGTTGAAAACATTCAGGTGATTACCGGTGGTTCCATTGGTAGTTTTCAGGCATTGGAGTGGTCGATTATGGAAGCAGATCGTATCAAAAATCTGATAGTCATCGCCAGCGGAGCTAAATCCACTGCCTGGAATATCGGGTTGAATGAAGCTCAGCGTATGGCTATCCGCGGTGATAAAAGTTTTTATGAAAGACATCCTGACGGAGGAAAAGAAGGAATGAAAGCGGCGCGTGCTGTAGCCTTATTAAGTTATCGCAATGCTGCGGCTTATAATCAGACACAGCCGCATGAAAGTGAAGATACGGTGGATGGATTGAAAGCGGCTTCTTACCAGCGATATCAGGGAGAAAAACTGGCGAACCGTTTCAATGCCTATTCCTATTATTCGCTGACCCGTTCGTTCGACAGTCATCATGTGGGACGTGGAAGGGGAGGGCTGGAAAAAGCGTTGGGGCAAATTCAGGCTAAAACGCTGATTATTGCCATTGATACGGATATTCTTTTTCCCGGGCAGGATCAGTTAATTATGAAAGATAATATTCCCGGTTCAGAACTCAAGTGGATTCATTCCGATTTCGGGCATGATGGGTTTTTGTTGGAATATGAGGCTTTGACGGAAGCAATCAATGGTTTTTTAGAATAACAAGGTTTAAGAAAGACAAAAATGGAAAAATTAAATATAGGATTATATGGGTTTGGTGTGGTTGGGCAAGGTTTGTACGAAGTGTTGCAAAACAGCAAAACGGTGGATGCTGAGATTGTTTCCATCTGCGTGAAGCAGGATAAGGTTCGTACCGTGGAGCAAGCTCTGATTACCCGCGATCAGACAAAGATTATTAAAAATAAGGAGGTTAATATTGTTGTGGAACTGATTGACGATGCCGATGATGCTTATCGCATTGTAAAAGAAGCCTTGCTGGCCGGGAAACATGTGGTTTCGGGAAACAAGAAGATGCTGGCAGCACACCTGGAAGAGCTGATCGACATTCAGAAAGAAACCGGAAGTTCGTTATTGTACGACGCTTCTGCCTGCGGTTCTATTCCTATCATCAGGAACCTTGAAGAATATTATGATAATGATTTACTGCTCTCCATTACAGGAATTCTGAATGGTTCGTCCAACTACATTCTGACTAAAATATTTCGTGATGGTCAGGATTATGATACGGCTCTGAAAGAAGCACAGCAGCTGGGTTTTGCGGAAAGTAACCCTGCTTTTGATGTGAATGGAAATGATGCTTTGTTCAAATTGGTTATTATTACTTTACATGCTTTTGGTGTTTTGGTACATCCTGATGATATTTTCCGGTTCGGAATTGCAAACATCAGTCCGTTTGATGTGCAGTTTGCCAAAGAAAAGGGCGCCAACATTAAACTGGTGGGCAAGGTGATGAAAACCGAAAACAATCAGGTGGCACTGTATGTGGCGCCCCAGTTTGTAACACCCAACAAATACATTTACAATGTGGAAGACGAGTACAACGGCGTGGTGATTAAAGGGGCGTATTACGATAAACAATTTATGTTTGGAAAAGGGGCGGGGGCCTATCCCACAGGCTCTGCGGTGCTTTCAGACATAACGGCTTTAAGTCATCATTATAAATACGAGTACAAAAAGCTGAAGTATTATAAAAAACCATCGGTTTCGGAGGATGAGGTGTTGAAGATTTACCTGCGTTACCAGCGCGATGAAGATTTTAGTCTGTTTCAGTTTGAGGATATTTCTGAAAAATATTCCGGAAACGGCATCAAATATGTTGTGGGAACTATTAAGCTTTCCGGGTTGATTGCTCTTCAGGAACGTTTGGATGATTTGCCTGTTTTCCTGGGCGTGATTTGAGGGGAAAAAGTCGGGGAAAGTGCCTAAAGTGAGCTAAAGGGCCTAAAATTCGGGGCGCTTTTTCCAGCTTTATGAACGCTCTAACAGCTTTTACTTATAAATTACTTTATAAAACAGTATTATCACGGCAAAGAAGAGGGTTACAGCATTAGCGGCAACCAAAGGAATATCATGAATAGCAATTCCATAAATAAACCACAATAAAACTCCTGTTGAAAACATGATGTACATGACAAGAGATATTCCTTGTGTGTTTCGGGTTCGGATTGTTTTTATTGCCTGTGGGACGAATGAAACAGTTGTTAATACTGCTGCTATATATCCAATTAAGTGTTCGAGCATCTTTTGTCAATCATTTTGTGCCGGCAAAAATAGTCGATATAAATTCCTTGTACACATCAAAAGGCCGAATTATAAGAAAGTTCTTCTTCCCCGAAGTGATATGTTCTTTAATAAAGGTACCTGCCTAATGGTTGAGCGGCTTATAAAAATTGTTATTCCCCAACCATCAGATAGGATTGATAATAGAGTTGCTGTATCTTTGGAATTCTAAAAAGGAGTTTGATATGCATCAGTCTGAAATATTCAATATAAAACCGTTGGGCTTTCAATGGGAAGCCCTTGACCCGTTCTTGTTTTGCGTTCATCACGAAGATTTTTTCCCGAAAGGAAATGCCAACCTTGGTCCCGGCAAAAGTGAATTGGCGGGAAGAAATATAGGCCAGGATTTTCAGGTGAAAGATGGTTGGCGCATGTATCATGGACAGGACGTTCCGGGTTTTCCGCCACATCCGCACCGTGGGTTCGAAACCATAACAGTGGTTCGCAAGGGTTGGGTCGATCACAGCGATTCGATGGGAGCAGCAGGCCGATATGGCAATGGAGATGTACAATGGATGACGGCCGGTAAAGGGTTACAGCATTCTGAAATGTTTCCTTTAGTGAATCAGGATACGGAAAATCCTATGGAACTTTTTCAGATTTGGTTGAATTTACCGCGTGTTAGCAAAATGGTTGAACCGCACTATAAAATGTTCTGGAACGAGGATATTCCCCGATACGAAACGGTTGACGGGCAAAGCAGAAAAACAAAAATTGAATTGATAGCGGGTAATACAGACAACCTGAAAGCTCCCCTTCCTCCACCGGATTCATGGGCGGCAAAAGAGGAAAACGAGGTGGCTATTTGGGTGATACACATGGAACCGAATGCAATTTTTCAAATACCGGTTGCCTCGCCAGAAGTTAACCGTCGGTTGTATTTTTATAAAGGTGACCGGCTTCGATTGGACGATACGAATTTGCCTGCTTACCATTCGGCAGATCTGATGGCAGGCCGGCAAGTCAGGTTGATTGCCGGTGAAGAAGCTTGTTCTGCATTAATTTTGCAGGGACGGCCTATGCATGAACCCGTGGTTCAGTACGGACCTTTTGTGATGAATACGCAGCAAGAGATAAGGGACGCTTATTCGGAGTACAGGCAAACACAATTTGGTGGTTGGCCGTGGCCGTATGACGAAGTAACCCATGGTGCCGATGCAAAACGGTTTGCCCTTTATTCGGATGGTACAAAAGAGGAACGGTAATTTTTTGGAGGCTGACAAGCAAGAAAAAATTGTCATTGGTAGCGTTAGCGAAGCATCTCTTTGGACAAGTAAAGAAATCAAAACATTGACGTTATATTATATATCACTGGGGTTTTACCCCAAACCCCAAATCCTTTTTGTGATTAGTGAAATTACAGTATAAGATTTATTTCGAATCATATGATAACAACCCACGATCGTCCCTATCGCGAGGAGGTGACCGACGAAGCGATCTTAATTATGTGAAATAACTGGTTTTTCAATACAGATTGCTTTGTCGCACTGCCTGCATTCTTTCCTGAGGCTCCGCGCAATGACGCCATCTTCGTGAATCGTGATTAGTGAACTGTGCATAGATGGGTAAGGAACCCAAAATCAGGCGGGAGATGATTGTCATGCTGAGCGCCCGCCTGCCGGACGGGCAGGCAGCGAAGTATCTCTGTGTAGAAAGAGAACCCTGCTTGCAGCAGGCAGGCTCCACTCCGTTACTGATGGTTTTAGGTAAATAAAAAATAAATTGAACACCGTTCATGTTGCCATGAAAGGGAAAAGGATTGCCCACAAGGGGCATGGGAAGAAAAACAAACCGGAAACATTTGTTACCAGACAATAATGTCTGCGAAACAACCGGTTTTAAACCTGTTTTAATGATAAAAAAGTTCAGGTTAAGGATGCGCAGCTTCAAGATGAGCTTGACAGTAGTGGGGTTAACACTTGCCACTAGTCAGGTTAATGATTGCTACAGGTCAGGTCAGAATTTGACAGAACCCGGGTTAATGATTGCTAGTAGTCGGGTTAACAGTTGCAACAAGTCATGTTAACAGTTGCCACTACTCAGGTTAATA
>JAFGXS010000050.1 GCA_016936505.1 Bacteroidales bacterium
CGACAACGATTTGTTTAGGTTTAACTACGATATTTTCCATGATAAGGATAAAATTCTTATTGTTTTCAAATACTATTTCAAGAAAAGTATCTATCCTGCTGATTACTATCTTCGACTGAAGAACTTCTTTAAAAGTATTGTTGACAAAGGAAACGATAGAATTGTACTGAAAAAAGAATAAGGTTTCCATCCATTCTGACACCAACCCGCGTGAGGTTTATTATATTTGTTGAAATATAATAAACCTTATGGCTGAGATTCAGATTCAATATTTAAAAACTTCTGTGGGAGAACTGATTCTTGGTTCCTTTGACGAAAAATTGTGTCTGTGCGACTGGCGCTACAGAAAGAAAAGAGACAAAATTGACAAGAGAATTTGTCAGGGGCTCCAATCAGAATACGTCGAAAAAGAATCACCTATCCATTTACTTGCCAAACAACAAATCAACGAGTATCTGATCGGTGAAAGGAAAGAATTTGATATTCCTCTACTACTCATCGGTAGCGACTTTCAAAAACTGGTGTGGAATGAATTGCTGAAAATTCCCTTTGGTAAAACAGAAACCTATCTGGGCTTGGCCCGGAAAATGAAGAATGAATCAGCCATCAGGGCTGTTGCTACAGCTAATGGTGCGAACGCCATTTCCATTATTGTACCCTGCCATAGAATTATCGGTTCTGATAAAAAACTGGTGGGATATGCAGGAGGAACAAGAACCAAGAGAAAATTACTTGAACTGGAAGCTGAAGCTACACCCGATCCATGGAAGTTGTTTTAATCATTGTTAACGCACCCTATCCTTTTCTTTCTTAACAAATTATTACTTTTACACTTTGTACAAAAGTGCTCTTATGGAGAACTATAAAACATACAAACAGGTAGTATCAGATCCTTATATACAGTTCAGGGTTTCCAGAATGGAGGATATTTGGGACGAACGTAAAGGCGAACCGGATGTTCCTCACCGGCACGAATATTACACCATATTGCTCCTCAAAAAGGGAAATGGTCAGCACTTTATTGACTTTAACGAATACAAAATGGAACCCCGACAGGTATTTTTTGTCAGCCCTGGGCAAATTCACCAGGTCATTGAGTATGAGAAGTCTTTTGGATATGTCATTGTATTTTCACACGACTTTTTAGCTGAAAATAATATACCTTGTAGTTTTATTGAGGATCTGAACCTTTTTAACGATCACGGATATACACCACCTTTGCCGCTTCACGACTATGAGCTGGATAAATTATTACGTTACAGTGATGAAATGTTTGACTTGTATCAAAGCGACAGCAAATTCAAAGATCAGGCCATTGGTTCTTTTTTACAACTCTTTTTAATCCATTGCAACAACCTCTGCACCATTGGAATTGACAACCCACAAAATCATGAAGCGGGAAACTCCATTCTCAGAAATTTCAAAGAGCTTGTTAATCTGAACTTCAAATCGTGGCACAACGCAAATATTTATGCTTCTGAATTAAATGTTACACCCGATCATCTGAACCGGGTTGTAAAATCTCTTTCCGGAAAATCAACAAAAGATTTTATTCAGACCCGTATTATTGTAGAAGCAAAACGTATGCTATATTTCAGCGATCTTACAACCAAAGAAATAGGTTATGAGCTGGGGTTCTCCGAGCCTGCCAATTTCAGTGCTTTTTTTAAAAATGCTACCGGCCACTCTCCTTCCGGATTTAAATTACAACGCCAATCCTCATAAATATATTCAATTTCTACCATAAAGTCGGATTTTCATAAGCTTCTGTCCAGTTTTCATATTTTCTCATCAGATGTTTAGCCTGACCTTTGCAAAGTCATTTTGAATAAACGAAGGGCTCAGAAATGAAAACAGTACTTCATAAAGCAGAAACAAGAGGCCATGCCAATCATGGCTGGCTCAATACCTACTTCAGCTTCAGTTTTGCAGGGTATTACAATCCCGAACGCATCCACTTTGGAACACTACGGGTTCTCAACGACGACACCATAGCTGCCGGTACAGGCTTTGGAATGCATCCTCACGACAATATGGAAATTATTACCATCCCCACAGAAGGAACATTAACCCATAATGACAGTATGGGAAACGGCTCTGACATTAAAGAAGGAGACGTGCAGGTAATGAGTGCCGGAAGCGGAGTTTTTCACAGCGAATCGAACAAAGATCAGCATCAACAGGTAAAACTGTTTCAGATATGGGTTTTCCCGAATAAAAAAAATGTTACTCCACGATATGATCAGATATCATTGAAAAACATAGAAAAAGAAAATGAGCTTTATCAGATCCTTTCGCCTTCTCTGAAAGATCAGGGTGTGTGGATTCATCAGGATGCATGGTTCTCTATGGGAAAACTCAAAGCCGGTTCAGCACACACCTACTATCTGAAAAAAGAAGGAAACGGACTGTATGTATTCATGATTGAAGGCTCAGCTGAAATAGCAGGACAAGTGCTAAACAAAAGAGATGGCTTTGGAATCTGGGAAACCGAAACAGTACCTATTGATGTGAAAAAGGATTCATGGATATTGTTGATGGATATCCCGATGCAACTATAATTCGTAAACACTTAATTTTAATACAATGGAAGCTAATAAAAGCAAATGGGTTGTTGACCCGGCTCACTCTGAAGTGGGCTTTAAAGTAAAGCACATGATGATTTCAACCGTAACAGGTTATTTTGAAAAGTTTGAAGCCACCGCTTGTACAGAGCAGGATGATTTCAAAAATGCAAAAGTAGAGGTGAACATTGACGTAGACTCAATCAGCACAAAACAAAGTGACAGAGATGCTCACCTGAAATCTGATGATTTTTTTAACGCCGGAAAGTATCCTAAGATTACGTTTCAATCAAAATCATTCAACGGTTCTACTTTAACTGGAGATTTAACCATCAGAGACATTACCAAAGAAGTTGAACTGGATGTGGATTTCAATGGCATAGCCACAGATCCTTACGGTCAAACCAAAGCAGGATTCGAAGTAACCGGTGAGATCAGCAGAAAAGAATTCGGTCTAACGTGGAACGCCGTAACTGAAGCCGGAAGCGTTGTGGTTTCCGACAAAGTGAAACTGGTCATCGATATTCAGTTTATTAAACAATAAATCACATTCGATTTTATTATTAAAGCTGCTCTTACGGGCAGCTTTTTTTGTTTCTCCCATTCAAATTCATTTTTTACACGTACTTTCGATGTGTAAATCATAAAATTAAAGCTTCTTGACTCAACGCATTTCCATATTACGAGGTATCAATGTAGGTGGAAAAAGAAAAATTCTGATGCCCGACTTAATAACGATGATGAAAAAACTCGGATTCTCAGATTGTCGAACCTATATTCAAAGCGGAAACATGCTGTTCAATTACGATCAGAATGTTGAAAATTCTGAGCTTGAGCTTTTGATTGAAAAAGCAATACTGCAAACTTTTGAATTTGATGTACCGGTAATGGTCAGAACCAAAAAAGATTTTCTGAAACTCGCTGAAATCAATCCTTTTTATCGCGATAAGTCAACCGACATGGATCGGCTGCATGTTACTTTCCTCAAAGAAACCCCAACACAGAAGTTCGTTGCCGAAATAGCAAACATAGACTTTACACCTGACTCATTTCAGATTATTGACAACCATGTTTTATTATATTGCTCAGGAAAATACAGCGATACAAAACTGACCAACCAGTTTTTTGAAAAGAAATTAAAAGTTCAGGCCACTACCCGAAACTGGAAAACAGTATTAAAGCTAATTGAATTATTAGAAAACTAATCCGATTTAATGAAGCAACAATAGCCGACAATAAATAAACTTCAAACTGCTAGCGCAACATCTTTCGCCCATAAGCACCAATCAGGAAAGCTACCAAAAGAACGCCCAACACTGCATTAACTGTCATCCATATTTTCATGGGGCCAAGACCCGCAGGCGACCAGTCACCCATAAATGCAGCAAAAGTGGTTTGAAAAGTCAGCAATATAATGTTTCCAAAGTCAAGTGCAGCAATAGCAACACGGGTTTCATCCCACTGAATAAACAGGCTGGAGTTGAGCTGTCCTCCTATCCAGTATATGACTGAAAACAACAAAACAAGTAATATTGTTGACCCGAAAATCCGGAACAAATCAACACCCCATCCAAAAATATTTTCGAATACAAGCCATTTGATCCATTTTGAAGGTCTATTTAACCACGATACCGTGTTCATATCAAACAGATTCTTAAAATGCATCCAGCGGAAGTATGCCCTGTCCTCATCGCCAAGCTCTCCACTTCCGCCATAAATTTCCTTGATCACCAGATATTGATCCTGAAGGCGTTCATATAACAAGGGTTTGATCCTGTTCCGGACGTTTATTGAACTGGATTCACCTTCTGATAAAGAAATAAACTGCTTCATTAATTCACTAAAATCAGCACAAAATGATTTCATTTTCTCTGTAATTTCGCTGCCAACCATTTCCTGATTCAACTCCGTAGCCAGATTTATGGTAGCTTCGAGCAACATCTTCTTTTCATCCTGATCTATAAATCCATAAAATAACGGAAAGAAGTCTTCCTTAAGCATCTGATGTACATCATCGGCATAATACAAAAGAACATAAATCTGTTGTGGAACCTTTTCTTTGTCTTCCAAGTTATAATACCACGATTTTATTTCCCTCCATCTTTTCTTTAAACTCTTAAACCGAACCTCATCATCCAACACAAGAGTGCGTGCCAAAGGATAAGTTAGCGGATCATTATGAAACTTTTTCTCCAGCAGTCTTTCATCTGAAAGAGCAGGAAGCCTTTCCTGATTACACAATTTACCACCCAGCATTTTCCATCCATCGGGCATATTAAACCCATTCAGTGTAGCACCGTTAAAGCTCACCTCCTCCAGCTTACTGTTCACAAAATCCACTCTTTTATCAAAAAAAACACGATCAAGAATTAAGGTACTGGAAATAGAAACATTGGAATAAACTGCTGAACCACCGGTATAGGTTCCGGTCAAATCGGCATTTTTCTCAAAAATCACTTCCGAAAAAGTACTTTTACCTTCTACATGATTAAACAAGAAACATGCATTTTTCTCAAAATCAGACTCCTGCACTTCAATTTCACGCATTCTGTTTTGAGAAACCGAAACAGGTGCACTGAAATGTAACTCCGAATGTGGATCACCCAGCCGCAAACGTCCTCTGAGCAGGTTATCTTCAAAATAAAAACGAACAGTACAATCTAGATGGAATAAGTGCGCTTTATTCATGTTATTCTGTCTGATCCAGCACCCTTTTTCCTTTAACACCAACTCTTCCGTGTCCTGAGGAATTTCAGGCGACATTAAATTCGTATGGCTGATTTCAAGTTCCTGCCCGAGATTATTGTTAAAAATCTCTACTTTTCCCATAAACATAGAACCGGTAATATGCACAGAATTGGCTACTTCATTGGCAGAAAGGAACAAATGAGCATTATTACTTTCTTCACCCGAAAAGTAAGTGGAATCCAGAACCACCGAATCCCCTATATTATTTTTCTCGAACCAGAAATTGTCCTTAAACGTAACTTTATCGAATGATACTGACCTTACAAATTTTGAATTTTCAATACGGATTACATTATAATGAGTTGAATGATCTTCTGTAAATTGCTTGTTACAAAACAATTCTGATATACTCACTTCTCCAAATGCATTTTCTGAAGATTCGAATCGTCCGGTTATCAGGTTCTTAACCTCAAAGTTTACCAATTGATTGTTTGACAGCGAAAGATCATCCCCTTCTACGTCATCCATATCCAGCTTTCCAAAAATATAATTATGATCGTATTTGTGATCCTGCAAATTAAACTTATACAAAGTACAATCGTGATACATAACGTTATTCAACAGGTTCAGTACTTTTCCACCGCCACCCCACAGGTAACCAGAGTTTTGGAAAAAGCTGTTGGATGCCACATAAATATTGGAACCGATATGTGTCAGATTAAACTCATGATCTCCAAAGAAAAACGATCCCGATATCAGCACATCGTTTCTTATCTCACAAAGCATCACCTTTACCTCTTCAAAAAGCATACAATTATTAATCTGCAAATCATGTTCAATACGCGTGCTTTCTATTGCGACACTCTTTTCAATAACGGTATTGCTTATATTGATATCACGGCCAAGAATACTGTATTTTACAAGCATTCCCTCTCTTAATACACTGGCTTTAAAGAAAAAATCATCTTTTAGATTTGAGGAATCCAGATTCAATGATCCTAAATTAAGATTAACCAATGTTGTGTTATGATATACCTCACTGTGGTCAATAACAAACCTGCCCTCAACACTTGCCAGATGCATGGTCATATAGCCGTGAACTGTAGAGTGGTTTACATTCAGATTACCTGCAACGGTGGAATAACTTAAATGCAAATCGTCATAAAAGTGCATTTCATTGAGCGTAAAATCGCCGTCAAAATTACAGGCTTCAAAAACAGCTGCTTTATCCAGATTAACCTGGGAAAGTGTAATATCATTGAGAAACCTGCAGTTAATAAACTGAAGTTTTTGCAGAACTTTATTGTTCTCAAGAGTTAATTGTTCAATGATACAATCAGAAACCAGCACCGGTTGATCAATAACCAGATCTGCCGGAAAAATCAAATGTTTAATATGCTGACCAGTAATTTCTGTCTTTCCTTTATCAACAGCACTAACAATTACTTTATCCTGCTTTTTTAGTCTTACTTTATTTCCCGGTTCTGAAGCTACAGCATTCAATTCCATATGGTGCCTTACATCTGTGTTCACCAGTTTAAGTTCGGGAGTTTTTTTATTATTTAAAAAATGAAGCTTATCAATTCTACTGTCAGTAATGGTAATCTGCTGATCAAAATCACAGCCTCTAAACATTAAATCACCCTCATAATTTTCAACCTGAACAGGTTCATAAAACTTGCAATCATTAAAATTGACAGAGTAAAAATTATGTGGACCCCAGAAATCCTTTATTTCATTTTCGGCTACTGAAGTATTAATAATCTTTAAATGAACAATATGACAACCATCAAAAACAATCGGGAAACAAGAAGTCTGAAGGTCAACCCCTTCAATAATCAATTCACTGATGTAACTGTCCTTAAATGAAATGATTTTTCCAAAGTTTTCACTATCGGTAATATTCTTCAAATGCAGTGTCCTTATGTCCAACTGAACAGCCGGCATTTTATCAAGGAATTCTGAAAATGATGTCAGGCTTTCAAAAACCAAAGGTTCCTCATCAAATACAGTTAGTACCGATTTGTTCTTCAAAACAAAATATTTTTGCTTGCACGTGGGGCAGGTTAAATATTGTTCTTCATCGGATTCGGGTAAAGTTAAAATTTCTCCGCCAGCCCATTCTGTATGGCACTGACTGTTTTTACAAATAAAGTAGGCATTGTCCATAATAGTATATTTAGCGCTTCTAAGATATACTATTTACCACTGATAGTCAAATATTTATAAAAATTTAGACCTACTCTAAATAACACAGCAAACATGAGTAAAAGCAATAAAACCGATTATAAAAAGGAAGCCATTGGCTCCCTTTTTATAATACAGAGAATTATTCAATAACTATCTTTTTTGATATTACCTTTCCTGAATCTGCATTTACGAAGCGGAAAACATACATGCCCGACTTCAAATGACTGTAGAAAATCAGATGACGGGCGGTTCCCATATTAACAGATTTCATAGGTTGTCCGTTAAGATTCTGTATAAAAAGATAATAATGATCATTATCGCCGGTTTGAATATCAATCCATGCCCTGTCTTTAACAGGGTTCGGATAAACTGAAATCTTATCCTGTTCTTTGTTAACATTAGGAACCGCAGTTGTATAAAGAGAAATATTCCAGTCGTTATTGCTGTTGTTATTCCAGGTATTGTTATCGTAATGCAATACAAAGTGCACAGACGTAACTTTTTGACCTGCATTATTAAAAGGTCCTAATTCAACCTTATACGCTGTACTTCCTGCTGATTCAAAAGGAGTTTCTACCGAATGGCCGTCACCATAATCAACAGTATTGGCAGGCCAGTAAGCGTTAATAGGCAAAGTCCACTGACCCGATGTTTTGTTTACACCCCAATGCAGGCTTCCCCCATTGGTTGTCATCGTTGCATCATTATTAACTACAATAGTAATCACATCATTTTCAGTTGGATTTTCAGGATACCAACTGACACCATCCGGATAATTCTGAATAACATTGACAGTCATCGTATAGCTTTCATTGCTATCGTGACCCTGGTTATCCAGTACCTTAAATGTAAAGCTTGCATAAGGGGATCCTGTCTGGTCTACAACAGGGGTAAAAGTCAATTTACTCACATCAGAATAAGACTCATTCAATGCCACAGTAGTTCCATCATAAGCCAGATTACCTGCGGCAGGCATTCCTGTAATTTTTATTCCGGCAAACGTAGCTCCGTTCATACCGGTAAACGGAAAATCACTATCAGAAAATGCGTACTCACCATTCATAATCATGGTAACAGAATTATTGTCACCCAAAGGATTTTCATCATATACATTCAATGTGGCATGATAAGTCTCATCACTGTAACGTCCTTCAGAATCGATCACTTTAAACTGAAATTGAGCATAAGGCGCGCCTGAGGCTCCCAAATCAGGGGTAAAAGTCAACAATGAAACATCGGCACAATCCATTGGTGCAGAAACAACTGTACCATTGTATTTCAATGTTCCGGAAGAAGCAGCTGAACCGACCTGAATACCGGAAAAAGTAGCACCATCAGGGCTCTGAAAATAGAAGTCATCCGTTGAAAATGTATAGGTTGCATCCGTGAGCATTGATACCGCAACATCTGAACCTACCGGATTGTCATTTGGATTATTATTGATGGTAATACTGTAATTCTGGCCATTGTTATTGTCCCACGAATTACTGGTCAGTTTCAAAACAAAATTTACCTGATCTACCTTCTGTCCTGCCTGATTGAATGGTCCGATAACGCATTTGTAAATCGTATCGGCATCCACAAATGGGGTTTCAACCGACTGATTATCTATCGCTACAGTACCTGAAGGCCAGTAGTCGCTAATGGGTTGTGTCCATGCATTTCCACCTACAGTAACCCCCCAGTGCAATTGAGAACCCGAAACTGCCTCGGTAGAATAAATGGTAATCACATCATTTAAAGTAGGGTTTTCAGGTTTCCAGTATACTTTAGTCGAACTTCCGCTGCCTGAGCCTTCTTCATTGCCCACATATACATGTTGAATTGGTGTTTTAAATGTATTTCCATGACTATCGGTCATTTCTACATAATAATCCACCAGCGTATCGCTCAACCCTGTTATTTTACCATAATATAATCGCCCCATTGCTTTTGGCAACACAAAGAAATTCACTTCCGGATTACCGGCAGTATAGGTAGAATCCATCAATTTCCGGATCATATCAATAGAATTCCAGCTTCCCACACCCGGACCTCCTGTATAAGTATCATTATCACTATCCGTCAAAGGATTTACACCATCTTTATCCAGACGATATTTCAACACCGCCGACTGTATTCCGCTCACATCATAACCAAAAGTCCAAACGGTAAAATCCTTACTGCTGATGTGTTCTTTATAACCATAAATAGGCCCGAATTCTTTCCCACCGGGATTATATGGAAACCGCTGGGGAATAAAAACAGAAGGAGGAGTATTGTCAACTCCGGGATGGGCATTGATTTCATTTTGCGCAAATTCAATAGCATTATTACCGGCAATGGTTTGCTTTACTTCCATATCTTCAGCAGTACCATAATACATATAGCCACTGGTTAGCGCAGGCATATAAAATGCCCAGGCTTTCTCCGCATTGGATGAAGAAGCATCAGAATACACAACCTTATTCATATCCACACCACCTGCCAGGTCCTCAGCCATACAAACATAGTTATCTATAGCGATAATCACCGCCCAGTTTCGGGCATCTTCGGTCCACGCATTGGGATCAAATTCATAAGTAGCCGTGCTGTACAAAGGCCACAACCAGTTAATAAACTGAGGGCTGCCCCAGTCATTGGCAGCATTAACCCAACCCCCGTCTTCCACATGAACAACATCGCTGGACGGAACAGGATTATCATGAAGAAACTGTTGAATGGTGGTTGGAACCATCCCGTCATTGGTAGCTGCGGCAACAAAGTTGGGAACCGCTTCATAGTAATAACTACTTCCACCACCCCAGGCGTTGTCTCCATCATGCGCGAAAAGCACAATAGACGGATGCAAAGGATTGTCATAAGGCTTAATATTGGCATCAATATCACCTGTTCCCTGTTGAGAATATCCGTCCTTATAACTTAATAAGTCAGCCATAGGAACCACATCAATAGTATATACCTGGCCGGTAGTCGGGTTTACATATTGGGCTTTATGGGCCTGATAGCAATAAGGAGCTGCAAATTCTCCCCCACGGCCGTCAATCTGACCGTTCCACCAATTTACACCATGAGTAGCAACTTTATCGGCTTTATTGGGTGGTGAAATATTGCAGCCATTGGTTCCGTAATGCAATGGATAATCATTCAGTGTTCTGGACAAATGACTGTTGGCTACAACCGACCATTGAAACCCTTCCTCTACCAGAATCTGAATATTTCGTTCTGTAAAACAGCATTCTGCAGGCCAGTACCCTTTGGTATATTCCGGGCTGTGCCCAAAAGTATTACCATAAATTAATCTGTGGGCCTCCAGTTCTTTGCGGAAAGCTCTTTCACTGATCAGTGGCCCCAAAGCATGGTGGAAAGTAAATCCCACAATATCCAACCGGGGAAAACCACCTGAAGTTTGCCAGCCTCTTGCCGTAACATAATTATTCTGCCAACCTGAATAATAACCCCACATGTTGGCATTGGCCAGACTATTTACGTTCTCAATTAAACAACCTGAGTAATTGACCTGTGCACCGGCATCAGGATAACCCAGTAATTGCTGTACAGCATTCTTTACCCCCTGCTGGTAAACATTCCTTCTGTCGTCGTTACCAAAAATATCAGCCAGATTATTTGTGGGATGACTAACACCGGTTCCGTACTGATTTCCTCCTGCCTGCTTAATATCATACGACTCTTTAACGGCCTGATAATGAAAGGGATTTACCTGTCCCTTGTCAGGCCAGTAAATGGGTTGCTGCAAGTGCCACAAATAAGTAGTATGCACCTGTGCGATACTGTTAAAAACCCAAAAAAGTAAAATTAGAGTAAAGATAGATTTCCTCATAAATTAAGATTCGTTAACTGTTTAAAATGAATTCATTAAGAACACAACTCCTGTTTTAAACCAGGAAAGGAATTTAATCTAAAGAAAGCTGTTTTTTGTCCGGGTCAACCTCAACAGGTATACTGCTGAAATTTATTTCGGGCTAATATAGTCAAAGTATGATCCGTTTCCCAACCCTAAGCTAAAATTGAAAGACTATAAATAAGCTTAATACATTTCTGCACAGGCTTAAAATCTGACTAATACATTCATAGCACCTGTTTGAAGTACTATGTATTAACGAAACTACTATCTTTGTTTATCAATTATGCGTACATTGGCACCATAAACCAAGAATTAAATTATTCATTATTAACAACTTAACCTATGAAGTCCTGGAAGATCTTATTACTCATTATTTCTACAGTGATCCTGTCACAATGCACCAGCAAAATCAAAAATAATTTCAATGCTATTGATACTGTTATTAATGGAAAACCTGTTTCCGTTATGCTAACCTGTTATAGCACTACACTAATTGCTAACGGTAAAGATCATACTCGTATCCGGATTGCAGTAGTTGACAGCTTAATGCGACAGATTTCAAGTTCCTCCGATTCAGTCTTTCTTTATGTTGATGGCAACGGAACCATCAGCGATCAGGATGGAAAACAAATTACATATAAGAAAGACAGTGCAGGAGTGCATTACATTGCCACAAAGCTTATTAACGGTGTAAAATATCTTCAGTATACAACAGGCAATCAACCGGACACCGTTAAAATTACGGCCCGTTCAAAAGGACTCTGGGAAGCTTCTCACGAGTTGAATATCTTACCGGCAGATTTCCGGATGATGAAGCCCGGCATGGCAGAATTGATACCCTCAAACATTGAGGTTCCCAGGATGATTGGTGCCGATATTTCCTGGCTGCCTCAACTGGAAGCTAAAGGAATTAAATTTTATGAAGATGGTAAGGCTATTGATCCCGTTCAGTTGCTGGCTGAACACGGAATGAACTTTATCAGGCTCAGGATCTTTGTCCATCCGGGAGCACCTGACGGATATTCGCCGGGAAAAGATTTCTGCGGTTTGGATAAAACCATGTAAATGGCAAAAAGAGCCAAAGATGCGGGCATGAAATTACTGCTTGATTTCCACTATAGCGACACATGGGCTGACCCACAAAAGCAGTTTACTCCCGAAGCATGGTCAAAGCTAAATTACGATCAGTTGAAAGATACGGTTTATGAATATACCTATCGTGTATTGGAAGATTTGAAAGCACAGGGAACTTTACCCGATATGGTGCAGGTAGGAAATGAAATAAACCATGGTATTCTATGGCCTATGGGACACATAAGTCACCCCGACCAATTGGCCGGACTGCTGAAAGAAGGAGCTGCCGCAGTAAAAGCAGTCAATCCGGAAACCCCTGTAATGATGCATCTGGCTTTAGGAGGACAAAATCAGGAAGCCATGTTCTGGATGGACAACATGCTGGCTCGTGGTGTAAAATTTGATGTAATAGGACTTTCCTATTATCCACGCTGGCACGGTACTCTTGACGACCTCAAGAATAACCTGTTCGATCTTGCCATCAGATATCACAAACCTTTATACGTTGCAGAATACTCAGATTTTAAAAAGGCAGTAACTGAGATTTCTTTCAGTGAACCCGGAAACCTTGGAAAAGGTTCCTGCATCTGGGAACCCCTGAACCCGGGGAGTCGTTTATTCAACAAAAAAGGAGAGGTAACAAAACTGATGTATATCTATAATTCTTTGAACAATACTTTTTTGAAGGAAAAATAAGCCTCATTTAAAGCCTTTTCTTTTCATAGTTCCCCAACCGGATTTTTTTCTGACAAAATAATCCCAGTTTCCGGCAATGGCCCACATCATATTTATAGGCTGATAAAAAAACGGTTCAATCCAGGCTATAAGAAAGAGTTTTAAAACATCCCGCTTTTTATGATACCTGTGGTAGGTAAGTTCTTCAAATAATATGGAATAGGTTGAAAATGCAACGGCAAACCCATAAACAAAAGCAAGGAGTAAAAGAAAAAAGTACCAGTTTATTGAACCGGCAAAAAAGAGGAAAATAAAATAAGCAAACCCAAGCACTTCTATAATGGGAGCCAGCCACTCAAAGAACACCCAATACGGAAAACTCAGCATACCCATAATTCCGTATTTTGGATTAAAAAACAGGTCCTTGTGAAGCATAATGGTATCAATGGTACCTCTTGTCCATCTGTTTCTCTGTCGCTTCAGTATACGGGCATCTTCCGGTGCCTCAGTCCACAACAGCGGGTCAGGAACATAAGCAACTTTATACGCCAGCCCCTTTTTTTCCATATACTTTCTCATCCTGACCACCAACTCCATATCCTCCCCCACGGTTTTGGTAAAATAACCGCCACAAGCAATAACAATTTCCTTATCAAACATACCCACAGCCCCTGAGATAATTAATAACCCGTTTAACTTACTCCAGGCCATCCTGCCCATTAAAAAAGCCCGCGTATATTCCAGCACCTGAAATCGAGCCCATATATTAGAAGGAACACGTGCTTTAATAACCTGCCCTCCTTTTATGGTACACGAATTGGCAATTCGAACCACACCCCCTGTTGCTATCACTTTTTTATCGGTTTCATCCAAAAGCGGTTTTATCAATTTTAGCAGGGCATCGTGCTCAACCAAACTGTCCACATCAATAGCCAGAAAATAGTCATTAGATGAAATATTAATTCCTGCATTTAAAGCATCTGCTTTGCCCCCGTTTTCCTTATCTACCAGTGTCAGTCTCGAAAACGACTTGTTTTTTGATTTGTACACTCCTCTGATCCTTTTACAGTCAACAGCATAATGTACGGCATAATCAACAGGCTCCATGTTGTACAAATCGATAACTTTTTGCAAAGTATCGTCAGTACTTCCGTCATTTACGATAACAACTTCAAAATCATGATAATAAAGCGATAGCAGTGATCTTATGTTTTCAGTTATGGTTGCAGACTCGTTAAATGCGGGTGCAACAACTGATACAGAGGGAGCAAAAGGAGATGATATAATCCGGTCGTAATCTGTTAATTTTAAATTCTTAATATATCTTTTTAATGCAAAAGCAGAAATAACAGCCAGTATTACATAGGAGGAGATAACTGTAAATGCATACACAAAAATGAGTGTATTAACTATGAAACTGAATATGTCCAAAAAAACCTGCATTATTCTATTCTTTCATCAAAAACATGTTGAACTATGGCCCGTTTTACATCTGAACCATTTTTGTATTGCTCAAGTGCCACAATTCCTTTCTCATTCAGAGTATAAAGTGCCTTTGCTATCAAAAGCAGTCGTTCATAATCTTCTTCCACGGCAAATAATTTTACCAAAAAGCCGTAGTTGCTCTGATCTTGCATTTCCAGCATGGTTTTTAAAATGCTTCTTTTATTCTTAGGGGTTTCTTTAAAATAAACCGCTCTTAATGTTGAAGATGCAGGTTCATAATAAAGCGAGGAAAGAGTTTCTATAGCATATCTTCTCACTTTTTCATTTTCATGATTAATATACTGCATTACCGCCGGTGCAGCTTCCAACTGATTATTCAGAGCAATCATTTTCAAACTAAAGTAAAGAACCGACAGGTTCGGCGAATTTAGCCATCTGGAAAACTCTGGAACCGCCAGTTTGTTTACCTTGACAATGGAATACAAATTAAGTTGATCCCAGGTGGTTAAAGTATATTGAAAATCGTCCAGAAAATGCCAGGGATCATCCTTCGACATTTTTATATACGCATACCGTGCACTGATGCGTACTTGACGGGCACGATGATTCAATAAATGTTTTATTGAACCTGTTTCTTCCTGAAGATTCATTGTTTCCAGTTCCTTTATCCCTCTGATTACGGTTTCCCAATCGTCGGAAATCAATTTATGAACCGAATCTTTTTCCAGTCCAAGCAAAAGATATAGCCATTTAAGCTGGTCTGATATCTCGCCCGAGAGATTTCCCAGCAACATTTCAATTTCGTTAATCAGAAGCTGTCTGTCTGACCTCTTCTTTATAATTTTTAATTCATTTACCACCTTATCTTTCTCATCACCAAATAAATATTCCGAAAGGAGCTGCTGAATTTTATTCTTTAACTTAACCCTGCCAATTGTTTTTACCTGACTCCTTCGAGAATGGAAATATACCACACTCAGTAAAATCAATACACTGACCAGAAAATATACAATCAGATACTTTATGAGCCGGACAATAAATGGATCATTTAAAATATTTCTCAGATACCAGCGGGTTTGATCCGGAACCTGCTTATTAACTGTTTTGAGATCATATTTCTCATTAAGAGTTGTTTTCCTTACGGGAACGACCGATTCCTTTGAACTATTTAAAACAGCTGCCGTAATTATCTTTACGGGAGAATGAATACCGACCAAAACGATAAGTAATATCCAGACAATCCGTTTAGTGAATATTATGCCCATTAAAACGAATAACTTAAACGTACAGATGAATAAAATGCATTCCTGTATTTCTGTGGTGTATATTCAGCATTTTTCAAGCCTACAGTTCCCTTAACTGTCCACGATGTAGAGATTCTGTATTGCCCTGTAAATAAAATATTTACCATGTTCTGATGATATACTTCTAGAGGGGCCACATAATCGTTAAGTCTGTTGATTGAATTTCCCAACCCAAAATCAAGGTTCACAAAATTGTCTGCCGTGTTAAAATACCTTCTTACCGAGAACACAAAAGACTTGTCCCAACCCGATGTACGAGGAGTAAGATAAGTTCGGATCATAAACCAGTAGTTTCTATAATATTTATCCACCGAAGCCGTTAAAATCCAAAGGTTAAGCAGCGAATCGGGATTAACCCTGAACTGCATAAAACGGACTCCCGCCGAAACATCAAATGCATGATTTAACTTCTGATACACTTCGAGCCCTGCACGCTGGCGCGGCAGCAGCTGGGTTCCTCCAAAACCATACGAAACATAGACATAGTTCTTTTTACCGATTACCGGATAGGCACTGAATTCAAATAACTTGTCGGTACCTTTGCTAAACAGGTGTTCCTGATTCTGAACCACATCTGCCAGATAAAAATCGGCAATAACAGGACCAGATGAGGTTTTACGCCTATACGACAGGTTATTTAAATACCAGCGGTTTGTATAGGGACGATTAAAATATTCGAAAGAGGTTTCCCAACTTATCGTATTGTAAACCGAGGCTTTTTTAACCTGCCCCAGCAATTCTCTGGCAGAAGTGTCTTTGGGATTTAATTCCAGAACCCGAGACAATACACTCTGAGCTTCCTTTTCCTTTTTTAAGGACAAAAGAATTCGGGCCTTTTTATACAACAACGCTTCATTTTTAGAATAATATAACAACGCTTCATTTACCTGTTTTAATGCCACCGGATTTTCTCCCTGCCACCATAAAACATCGGTATAAGCCAATAGTGCATCATAGTTTTTTGGATGCAGGGCAAGCACCTGTTTTAATACTTCCTTTGCTTTGGTATAGTTTTTCTGCCACGAATAAATTCTCCCCAATAAAACCATTGCCCCGGTATTGTTTTTATCGGTCTTTAATATTATTTCGCAATGCAACCTGGCACTATCATAGTTTCCCTGAGAAGCTTCTTTTTGAGCCAGATTGTACAACACGGAAAGGTTAATTCCAGACTGCGCTGTCCCTCTCTGTGCTAAAAAGATACCCGACACGGCAATAACAAATATGAACCAACGCCTGATCATCTGAATAATTTCTTGATTCTTATCAACAATTCATTTGGACTAAAGGGTTTCACAATGTATTCATCAGCCCCCAAATCAAAAGCCTCCAGTACTGTTTTTTCCTGACCAATAATAGACAAGACAATGACCGGAATCTGAAGCTTTCGTTCCTTTTTGATGTAATGAACAATCTCAAGTCCTGTGCTAAAGGGCATAAGTAGATCGGTTATTACCAGATCATACTCATTGCGGTTCAGCTTTTCCAGTGCCTCCTTGCCGTCTTTCGCCAAATCGGGTTCATAGCCCTCATTCTTCAGCTTGTGATCCATTGCTTTGAGCATCATCACGTTGTCTTCACACAACAGAATTCTCATAACTTTATTGAATTTCAAAATCCTTTTTCAATTGATTTACAACTTCATTAATACCGGCTGCAAACCCATTCATCATCACAGTCAAATCTGCTTCCTGATTATCTGATAACGCCTTCTCTTCAATGGTACGGCATTCCGAAGCCAGCACGTTCAGTCCCATAAAACCCAGTTCTGAACCGTATTTATGAGCTTCCTGCTTTAGCGCACTCAGGTCATTTACTTTGAGGTGGTGTTCTAACGATTCGAGAACATGAACACTGTTATGAATAAAATAGGTCAGCATCTCCCGCTCAAAAACCGGATCGCCATCGCTGAATTCATTCAGAAGCTTCAGATCATATAAATGGGACAGCTTCTCAGCCGAATTTACATGGTCTTCGACCTGCATTTCTGTCTTTTTCATTAACCAATAACTTATCTGTTCAAGGAACGCTCCCTTTTCTATTGGTTTCACCAGAACATCATCAAAACCCGACTCTTTTAAAAACTTCAAAGCATATTCATCCTTGTGGCCTGTAAGCGCAATAATGGCTGAACGGCTTACCTTTTCAGGATGATTATCGCGCATCAACTGCAAAGCATCAGGACCGCTAAGTCCGGGCATCTCCATATCAAGCAATATCAGATTAAACATGTTTTTTGAAAAAAGTTCAACCGCCTCACGCCCTTCTTCCGCCAAATCAACATCATACCCGCTGTCGGTAAGCATGTGCTGCAACATCATTCGGTTAAAACGCGAATCGTCGGCAATCAGGATTTTCACTTCGGTTTTCATTTCTTCTGTTATTCTCATTCAAACTTTACACAGCCTCTTTATGAATAAAAACATAAACAACAAATAAACATTATTTATCGCTAATCGCATCTTAAAAAGATTAAAAAATATTTAATTTATTAATAATCAGAACACAAACGATTAATAAAAAAGATACTATTTTCTTTTATTACTAACGGGTTAAATTTAAATAACCGGCCCCGAATAAATTTTTGATACTTTTGAACAGTATTTAATTTTTATTAACATATGACGATTTGATGAGTATATAAGAAATAACCTGTTAATTGATAATTATTTAAACGACTATTCTTATATATACTCAGTACAAATTTCACTATTCAAAGCCGTCGGGTAAGGACAGAAAAATTTACTGATTTGAAATGTTCTAATTTTGCGCCGATTTTTTTGAAACTAAGAAAAAATAGTTCATCAAATTACGTGTCACCGGATTCGGAAAATTCCCGGGTCCATAAAAACAAAACAAATGTCATATTCACAGCTTATTGATTTTACGCTTATTGCGGTCATGACATTGGGGTTTTTCGCATTCATTTTAAGTGAAAAAGCCCACATTTCATCTATCCCGATTTTAATTATTCTGGGGTTCTTATTCGGCCCGGTTTTCGGGTTTATTCCCAACCATCAGGGTCATACTATTTTTAACTATGCCCGCGTGTTGGGGCTGGTGATGATTCTTTACACTGAAGGACACAACCTGAAATGGACTATGATTAAAAAGCACATGGGAACCATCGGCTTGCTCGACACCGTTGGTTTGCTGATTACAGCATTAATCGGAGCTGTTTTCTTCTCCTATCTGTTCGACCTGCCACCGGCAGCCGGTTTCCTCTTCGGTGCTATTATTTCTGCTACCGACCCTGCAACGCTTATTCCGCTTTTCAAGCAAAACAAAGTTGACGAAAACATCAAAACGGTAATTGTAACCGAATCTATTTTTAATGATCCTCTGGGTATTGTTTTAACCATTCTGGCCATAGCACTGGTGGTTCCTGAGGCTACCGAAGCACAATTCGTAGAAAAAATTGCGCACTTAACCACAATTTATCCTGCATCCGTTATTTTCTTTGTGTATCAGGTCGTATCATCTCTCTTGATAGGTTTTGTTATGGGAATCATCGGATACTGGGTCATCCGTTGGCTCAAACCCGGTCTTTTACCGCAAATCTTCGGTCTGGCCATCGCATTCGGAGGTTTTATGGTTGGTGAATTTGCCCAGACTTCGGGGTACCTTGTTGCCACAACCATTGGTATTGTTTTCGGAAACCACGCACTGATCTTCAAACGCTGGGACGAGCATGCCGGCTTCAACAAATTCATTAAAGAAGAAATGCATTTTAACGAAATTGTAGCCGATCTTGCTACTGTGTTTATCTTTATTTTACTCGGTGCCACAACAAAACTTTCCATTTTTAGCCAAAGCCTGTGGAAAGGAGCATTATTAGCACTCGGCATAGTATTTATTGCCCGCCCGTTGGCCTCTTTACCTATTCTTGCACTAAAAAAATGGAGTTTTAAAGAGTATCTGTTTATTGCGCTTGAAGGCCCCAGAGGAGTTGTGCCTGCTGCTCTTGCAGGCGTTCCTCTGAGTCTCGGTGTTATGTATCACAATCCCAGATTGGTCGATTGGGGTGAAGTCATTCTATCAGCCACAATCATTACCGTATTAATATCAGTACTGGCAGAAACACTTTGGGTAAAACCCCTGTCGAAAAAGCTTCTGGCTAAAAAATCCAAATAACTTTCCGGGATTATTCCCATAATTAATCGGAAAAACTCAGTACCGTTACCGGTACTGAGTTTTTTATTCTTTCCATTTTCAGAATATTTTATACTTTTGAAAATAATGGACGGACAAAGTATTATAAACTATTGTTATTTAACTTGTCCCTTTTTTATCACAAATATCAATTCATACAACAAAGCTGCACTCTTAGTCTTTTAGTGTAATGATTGATTAAGACTTATGTAAAAAATATGAATAAAGCCAACAATACGAACCACAAAAAAATCAGTGCTTTTTACCTGTTTTTACTTGCAATTCTTGTAGGCGTTATTGCAGGTTTCGGAGCCGTTGTTTTCAGAGGAATGATCGCCGTGTTTCATAACCTGCTGTTTCTTGGAAAATTCTCGGTTTTTTATGATGCCAACATCCACACACCCGAAAGCATCTGGGGCTGGGGCGTAATTTTTGTACCTGTGGTGGGAGCCTTAGGGGTGGCTTTTTTGGTGAAAAATTTTGCGCCCGAAGCCAAAGGTCACGGAGTACCCGAGGTAATGGATGCCATATACTACAACAAAGGAGTTATCAGGCCTGTTGTAGCAGTGGTAAAGTCGCTGGCTTCGGCACTTTCTATTGGTAGTGGCGGTGCTATTGGCCGCGAAGGTCCTATTATTCAGATCGGAGCATCCTTTGGTTCCACATTAGGACAAATTTTACCTCTGTCTCGCTGGCAAAGGTTAACATTAATTGCTGCCGGAGCAGGCGGTGGGATTGCAGCCACATTCAACAGTCCGGTGGGAGGTATTTTATTTGCCATCGAAATTATGATGGTGGAAGTCAGTGTAAGAACCCTGGTACCGGTTGCTATTTCAACCGCTGTAGCCACTTATATCGGGCGGCTGATTTTTGGAGCGCACCCGTCCTTTATTGTTCCGGCACTGAAAAATCACTATTTCCATCCCGAAAATCCCTGGGAATTCCTGATTTATATTGTACTGGGACTCATCATTGGTGTGGTGGCTGTACTCTATATAAAATCCATCTATGCTTTTGAAGATTTTTTCGATAAGCGCATTCCTGGTAATTATTATACCCGTCATATGATGGGAATGCTCATTGTCGGCATTATGATGTATGTGATGATGAAGTTTTACGGACACTATTATGTTGAAGGGGTCGGATATTCCACAGTGCAGGATATTTTGTCCAATGTACAAACTCCGCTGTATCTTTTATTACTGCTTTTTGTGTTAAAATTGCTGGCCACTTCCCTTACTTTGGGATCCGGAGCCTCTGGCGGAATCTTTTCTCCGTCGCTGTTTATGGGAGCCACACTGGGCGGAGCCTTTGGTATACTGATCAACCATTTCTTTCCCGGAATCAACCTGAATCCTGCGGCCTTTGCTGTGGCAGGTATGGCAGGCATGGTGGGCAGTTCAACCGGTGCGGTTATGACAGCTATTGTGATGATCTTTGAGATGACCCTCGATTATACGGTAATTATTCCCATGGCTATTACTGTTGCCATAGCTTACCAGGTTCGGTTCTCCTTATTAAAGCAAAGTATTTACACCCTCAAGCTGGAACGCAGAGGACATTATATTCCACCGGCTCTGGAAACCAATTTCCATCAAATTAAACTGGCTTCAGACATTATGAACCCCAACTTTATGATTCTGGATCACCGCATTCCCGATTCAGCACTCTTGAAAGAAGCCAAAAAATATCCTGATGTTCAGTATTTTCTTTTAAAGGAACGCCAGCAAATCACCGGACTCATAACCCGGCAAACCCTGCTGGAAGAAAACTTTACCCTGAGCGATCCTGAAGGTTTCAACACCCGTTTCCTGCTTTTCCCCGAAAGTGAGATTCTGCTGCCTATTCTTTCCCAACTCAAGGCAAGAGAAATTTCACACGCCATCCTCACCCATCAGGATGTGCAAAAAGGAACCATAGAAGTTTCAGGAATCATTTCCAAAGAAGAACTGGGCGAAAGTTTCATCAGCTCGGTTGAATTATTCTCTGAATAAAAAAACTTTAACCTTTTGCCTTTACACTTTATCCTTTAACCTTTAACCTTTAACCTTATTTCCCGAACATAACTCCCACATTCCTCTTACATCACTCCGACAACTGTCCGACTGTCGTCGGAGGTTTGCCGGACTCATGTCGGAGCCTTGTCGGACCTTTGTCGGAGCCAAGTACGTAACTTATTGATTTAATACAACAAAAACGTTTTAAATTGTTTTTATAGCTGTTCCTCAACCATTTAACTAACATTAAAAGCTCTATAATTGCGACATATTGGTAACCTTTCAGGTACCAAAGCCGTACTTTCTGTATGCAACGTGTATGCAAAAGTGGAGAAAAGCCTGTGTTTACATGGACTCAACCCTGTTTTGAGTAGCCATGGTATAGCGTTGGTATAGCGATGGTATAGAGGAGGTACAGATAAAAGCCATTCCGAACCCGACAAATGCGGTTCATCTCCCCATCAGAGACTCACCTTCTTTGGTATGCAACCGCCGACAGGGGGCAATAACTGAACTAACTTCGAAGAAACAGGGGAGTTGAAGAGGTGTTGAACCCTGATTGAACGGGCTGAGCTTACGCTCCTGTTAGCATGAATATTTAAACCTTTTCATTAATTTAAGCCCCGCCTCTTCAACCCCTTCCTCTGGGAAAAAAATTGTTCCGTTTTGTATCGGTTCAGCCTTTATTAAATCCACATTAACTTTTTGAAAAAGAGCTTGTTTTTTAAAACAGGTTTTTTAATTTTGTTAAAAAATCTTAAAAACGAAACTGAAAAGTCTCAAACGAAGATACAGAGCAGAAAGAGAGCCACTATTTCAGCCGGAATTGCTAAAAAATTATTCAAATATAGATTAACTTAAAACTCTTCGCTATGAAAAAAATTTTACTCGTATTATTTACGACCCTGATTTATAGTAATTGTATTTTTTCTCAAACAATTGCATTTCAGGGCTTTGAAAGCACTTCAAATGATACTTGGGTTATAGCTAATGGCTCTAGTGATGTTTCCTCAAATACAGGAAGTTCCGACACCCCAGCAAATTCAAGAATTAGAACAGGATCCTATTCATGGCAGGTATCTAATAAAACTGCTACACTAGAACTTAATTCTGTAGATATTAGTAGTTATTCATCAGTTACAATAACTATACACCTGTCTAGTACATCCGTAACAAGTACCAATGGAACTGATGCAGCAGACTACATAAAAGTGTATGCTAATGTTGATAATGCAGGATTCCCATCAACACCTGACATTACATTAAATGGAAATAATAATGCAAGGTGGGATTATAGTGCCACACTAACTGAATCTACAAATGCTGGCACACCTGTTACAGTAGCAGCACCACAAGGAGGAACTAATTCTAATAACTATGCTAATTTACAGATTACAGTGTCTTCTGCTTCTACAGTAGCTCTCCAAATCGTTGCTTATAACAACAGTACTAGTGAATATTGGAACATTGATGATATCGAGGTTAGTGCTACTGGGTTAAAAACTGAACCAACCAATCAGGCAACATCATTTCAAGTAACAACACCCACCGCCACAACAATCCCTCTTACTTGGACAGATGCCTCGAGCGGAACTCTTCCTGATGGCTATCTGATAAAAATGAAGAAAACCGGGACATTTACAAACCCGGTTGACGGAACACCGGTTGTGGATAATTCTGATTCTGTAAATGTAGCACAAGGAACTGAAGCCTATACCTTTACAAATCTAACCCCAGGTACGACTTATTACTTTAAGATATGGGCCTATACTAATTCAGGTTCATCTATAGACTATAAAACTGACGGTACAGTTCCGACGGCTAATGCAACAACTGGCACTGGTTCAAATCTACTTCTTTCAGCTTTATGCGACCCTCAGTCTAATTATTTAACAGACAGATACATTCAGATTTACAATGCAGGAACATCCGCTATTGATTTAACAGGATGGAGTGTTGTAGCTGTTGGTAACGGTTCTGACATTTATACGTGGAGTTTATCAGGAACTATTAAACCCGGCGAAACAAAAACTTGTGGAGACTCAGGAAATACCCAATTTACTCCCGACTTTACAGGAAGTGGAACATGGTCGTCATCAAACAGTTCATGGAATGGGGGGACCACCGACGGAGCTAAATTATTACAAAGTTCCACATTGGTTGACGATGCTTCGGCCTTTACATTAGGCTTTAGTGATAAAGTAGCCATCAGAAACTCTGACATCACTATTGCAAACGAAACCTTCACAGCATCAGAATGGACAACCACATCTATAACAAATGCAAACGATACTCCCTCTACTCCAACCTATCATGAATCAAGTCAACCAGTTATTAGTTTATCTACAGGAAACTGGAGCACATTAACTACTAACTATGGTTCTGGAGCCAGTTATACTATAGACGGAACAGTTGTTGTTGACCAGGCTGTTTCTACTCCGGGTACCTGTACAAACATAACTATAAGTTCGGGCAATTCTTTAACAATAAGTTCTGGCAAAGCGCTTACAGTTTCCGGAAATCTAACCAACAACGGTACGCTCACGCTCGCTTCAGACGCTACAGGTAACGGCTCGCTCATTGTGAAAGGAACTCCAAGTGGAAATGTAACAGTTCAGCGATATATGGCTGCATTTTCTACTGGTAGCGACGGCTGGAATTTGATTAGTTTGCCGGTGAATGCCACAATTTCCGGTACCAGTTTCGACCCAACTAGTAGTGGAAATAATGATGATTTATTCTCGTGGGATGAAGTTAACTTTACATGGAAGAACTTCAGGAAAGCTGCCTTTACTGCCAGTAGAGGTGCCGGATACTTAATGGCGCAACAAACGACTACCACAAATAGTATTACAGGAACTCTTTCAAACACTGATGTTACATTAGGCAGTCTGAGTTATACGACCGATGTTGGTTACGGATGGCATTTACTGGGTAATCCCTTTACATCAGCTATAAAATGGAATGACGGAAACTGGACACTAACTAACGTTGGTGGTGTGGCAAAAAAATGGGATGGCACAAACTATTTAGACCTTAATTCAAATGACATCATTCCCTCTACTAATGGATTCTTTCTACAGGTAAGTATTGGAACAACGGGGTCCGTTACTATTCCTGCTGCAGCTCAGACACACGATGCTACCAACAACTTTAAAGCTTCAGCCGTACAACAGGAAACTTTGAAATTCAAAGTCACAAATGATGCCAATACTTATTACGATGAAAATACTTTTGGTTTTAAGTCCGAGGCTACAGATGATTATGATTTAGCTTTTGATTCTCATAAGCTGTTTAGTTTTGTCAGTGCTGTTCCGCAATTATGGACGGTTGTGAATGATGAGAATTACTCTACTAATTTCATGACCGCACCGGGAGAAAACAAAACAGTTCCTCTGAATTTCAAACCCGGTGTTAACAGTACCTACCACCTGTCGTGGACCGGTATGGATAACATGGACACCAATCTGGAGTTCTTACTGGAAGACAAGCTAACCGACCAGACCATCAATATGCGCGATTTCTCACAATACGACTTTACCGCTGCCACAAGCGACAATACCGATCGTTTTGTTTTGCATATCAATGGTGCCAATGGCATACCACAAACTGCCGCAGATGATGCTGCTCTGGTATACGCTTTGAATAAAAGCATTTACATTAAAGCTAAAGACAACCAAAGCCTTAACGGACAGGTTATTTTGAATAATTTGCTGGGACAGGTTGTTTATCGTGGCCAGCTCAACGGTACCGCACAACAGGTTATCCGTACACAACTCAATACAGGAGTTTATGTGGTTCGGATGGAACTCAAAGACGGAACCACCATGGCTAAAAAGATTATAATCCGATAATTAAATGAAAAACAAACAGAAAATATTTAACATGAAAAAGCTCATTATAACCACTTTATTTATTTTAAGTTTTACTCTGACCAGCCAGGTATTAACAGCACAGTCGGCTCCTATTCCGCCTTCCGAACACGGAACCACTTCTAACCAATCCGGTGGCGGTGCCCCCATCGGCAGCGGATTAATTATCCTGCTTGGTATGGCCGGAGCTTATGGCGGTATGAAAGGCTACAAACAATTTAAAAAAGAAAAAGAAGTATAACTCTGAAAACCCGGATACTTAAAGTATCCGGGTTTTTTATTTAAAAAAATTTAATTAGTGTAGTATAAAAAACATTATTTCTATATTTGCCGCTGATTCAGTTGATCATGAGTATTACAATGAAAAATAAGAAGCATATGAAACGGAGTGAACATCGCAACCGGTAAATTTGCTTTATGAATAAAATATAGAGAAGCCCGGTTGTTTTAACCGGGCTTTTTTCATGCTAAGAAAAGTAAGAACCAGAAACTATACAATGAAAGTTTTTAAATTCGGAGGAACCTCTGTAGGCAATGCAGAAAGGATGAAAAACATTTATAAAATCATCCGCAGTGAAGAAAAAGTGATGGTTGTGCTTTCGGCCATGAGTGGCACTACCAACGCTTTGGTAGAAATAAGCAAACTGGCACTTTCGGAAAAAAAAGAGGCGGCCTACGAATCGCTACAGGCCATGCAAAAGCAATACATAGAAACCGCCCGTCAGTTGCTCGAAAACGATGAAACTGCCTGTGAGCACCTGAAGAATTTATTTTCTGACATTGAACCTTTCATTACTCAGGCACCGCAACCCTATACAGAAGCCGGGATAGTTGCAGTGGGAGAAAAACTTTCCACTTACTTGTTTCACAGTTACCTGAAAACACAAAATTATCCTTCAGCACTACTCGATGCCACACAAATTATTCAGCTCGACAGTCAAGGTGAGCCCGATGTAAAAGATATCGGTTTACGACTCAAATCGGAACTGAGTCAGTACAACGAAGCTAAAGTACTGGTGATTCAGGGATTTATTTGCAGCGATGCCGAAGGCAACATCAGCAATCTGGGGCGCGGCGGAAGCGATTACTCTGCCTCCCTGTTTGGTGCAGCCGTTCAGGCAGAAGAGATACAAATATGGACGGATATCGACGGGGTTCAAAACAACGATCCACGGCATGTTACCAATACCAGACCCATCCGTCGTTTACTTTTTGATGAAGCAGCCGAGCTGGCATACTTTGGTGCCAAAATTCTTCACCCGGCCTGTGTATTACCGGCTCAAAGAAGTGAAATTCCGGTTTTATTAAAAAACACTTTGCATCCTGAAGATCCGGGAACACTCATTTCAAAAAATCACGAAGGCAGCGGATTTAAAGCTGTAGCTGCCAGAGATAACATTACGGCTATCCGCATTAAATCGAGCCGCATGCTGCTGGCTTACGGTTTTTTGAGAAAGGTATTTGAAGTATTCGAAAAATACAAAACACCTATCGACATGATTACCACCTCTGAGGTTGCCGTATCTTTAACCATTGACGACACAAGTCATCTGGAAGAAATTGTAAATGATTTACAACTTTACGGGAATATTACCGTGGATCACAATAAAACCATGGTAGGCATTGTGGGTAACCTGAATGCTGACGAAACCGGACTGGCGCAAAAACTCTTTACTGCCTTGCAGGAAATTCCCATTCGCATGATTTCATACGGAGCCAGTCAGTATAATTTTTCCATTCTGATCAATACCGAAGATAAAATACGAACCCTCCAGGCACTGAATAATAATTTATTTGAATAACAATGATTCCACAAAATCTTATTGATAAGTTACCCGAACTAAAAACCCCTTTGTATTATTACGATATGGATTTGTTGCAGGAAACCCTGAATGCGGCTTCCAACGCAGCAAAACCTTATGGATACCACATACATTTTGCACTGAAAGCCAATTTCAATGTAAAAGTCCTGGAAACCATCAGTGCCACGGGTATGGGTGCCGATTGCGTGAGCGGCAACGAAATTATCAAAGCCCTGCAAAACGGTTTTCATCCCCGTCAGATTGTTTTTGCCGGAGTAGGCAAGTCGGATGAGGAAATCAGGCTGGCTCTGGAAAAAAACATCTACGCTTTCAACTGCGAATCGTTGCAGGAAATTGAAGTAATCAATGAAATTGCCGGTTCCGTTGGCAAGAAAGCCCGCATTTTTTTGCGTCTGAACCCTGATGTTAAGGCCCACACCCACAAAAACATTACCACAGGCACTGCTGAAACCAAGTTCGGCATCAGTCCACTGGAAACGGAATTGTATTTAAAACAACTCGACCATTTCCAACATACTGAACTCATTGGCCTTCATTTCCATATTGGTTCACAAATTTGCGATTTTTCCGTGTTCAAAGCTCTAGCTTTGAAAGTCAATGAAATTCAGGATCATTTTGAGAGCAACGGAGTTAAAATTCAGCACCTGAACATGGGAGGGGGTTTGGGAATTGATTACAAACATCCGGAAAAGAATCCCGTTCCCGATTTCAAAGGATACTTTGACACCTTTAACCAACATCTTAAGTTGCGACCCGGACAAGAGGTTCATTTTGAATTGGGACGTGCCCTGGTAGCACAAAGCGGGGTGCTTCTTTCGAAAGTACTGTATGTAAAATCGGGAGAAAAGAACCGCTTTGCCATTGTTGACGCTTCCATGACCGACCTGTTGCGCCCTGCCTTGTACGAAGCCTACCACAAAATAGAAAACCTGAGTAACAACGGCAATACCGGGGATATTTTAGATGTTGCAGGCCCCGTTTGTGAATCTTCGGATGTGTTTGCCCGAAACATAGCCCTGGGAACTACACAACGAGGAGATTTCCTGGCAATTTACTCAACAGGTGCTTACGGACAGGTTATGTCGTCGGCATACAATCTGCGAAGTCCGGCTCATACACTCTACAGCGATGAGCTCTGACATGAACACATATAATTGACATCCAGGTATTTTAACTATTTTTCAGGTAAAAAACAGAATTAATGTTCTGTTAAACCATAATTAGATTTATTTTTGTGCGACTGTAAAAAAATCTGCCATTTTGGGGGATCACCTTTACGTTCTTAGCAACCTGAGTAATTTTTGATTTATTGATTAAATTCTTTTGTACATCAAATAATGAAAAACACCTATTTTGATTTAATTGAACAAAGTTACTACTTCCCTCAGGAAGGTTTTGATTTAAGAGACGGGAACCTTACTTTTCACGGGGTTTCTCTGAAGTATCTGATTGAAAAATACGGAACCCCTTTCCGTTTTTTTTACCTGCCCAAAGTAGGCGATCAGATTAAAAAAGCAAGAAACTTATTCAATCGGGTTATTAAAAACAATAATTATCGTGGTAAATACCACTATTGTTATTGCACAAAATGTAACCACTTTTATCATGTAATTAACGAAGCCCTGAAACACAATGTGGACCTGGAAACTTCATCCTCTTTTGACATTGATCTGATACTGAGTTTTTACAAGGAAAAGAAGATCAATACCAGCCGTATTATTGTACACAACGGACACAAAACTGATGAATACCTGAAAAAGATTCTTATGTTGCAGGAAAAAGGGTTCAAAAACTCTATTGTTGTGCTCGATAGCGAAGAAGAGCTGAAACGACTGACAGCATTGGCAGGCAAAAGAAAAGTGAAAATCGGAATCCGAATGGCCATCAACGAAGAATCTCAATCTTCATATTATACTTCACGTTTGGGAATTCCGCATACTGATGTACTTGAATTTTACGACAACAACATCAAAGACAATCCCAATGTGGAGCTCAAAATGTTTCACTTCTTTGTTGATTCAGGAATCAAAGACAACATCTACTACTGGGGCGAATTCAATAAAGCGCTCTCCTTGTTTTTGAACCTGAAGAAAAAATGCCCCACGCTGGATGCTTTCAACCTGGGTGGTGGATTTCCCATCAGAAACAACCTCGGGTTTGAATACAATTACGAATACATGATCAACGAGATCCTGAATATTATTAAGGAAAGCTGTGCCAAAGAAGATGTGGAAGAACCTGATATTTACACCGAGTTTGGAAAATATACCGTGGGCGAAAGTGGCGCTGTAATTTTCAAAGTACTGGAAACCAAACAGCAAAACGACAGCGAAACCTGGTACATCATCGACAACAGCCTGATGAACACCATTCCCGATGCCTGGGCTATTCACGAAAAGTTCATCCTGTTGCCTGTCAACAAGTGGAACAAAGAATACCAGAGGGTTAACATCGGCGGCATCAGCTGCGATCATTCCGACTATTATAATTCTGAAGATCTGAACCAGGAAGTGTTGCTTCCCAAAAACACTGAAGAAGACAAAGAACCGCTTTACCTTGGATTTTTCCATACCGGAGCCTACCAGGATGCCATCAGCGGTTATGGCGGCATCAAACACTGTTTGATTCCTTCGCCCAAACACGTTATTATTGACAGAGATGCCAACGGCAACTTCATCGACTTTGTTTACCGAAACGAACAGTCATCAGAAGAAATGTTTAAAATTTTAGGATACCACCCATGAGCAATTTCGCAGGAATAGAAGATCAATACGCACAACTCGACAGTGCATCAATTTTACTACAATCCATCCCTTACGACGGAACCAGCACCTGGGGAAAAGGAGCCGACAAGGGCTTTGCAGCTTTTCTGGATGCAGCTGAGAATATGGAACTCTACGATATAGAAACCAATTCGGAAGTGTACAGGAAAGGCGTTCACATTTTGCCCGAAATTACTGAAAACAGAAGTCCCGAACTGGTGTTTAAAACCGTTTATGAAAGCACCAAAAAGCTGCTGGATGAACACGATAAGTTTTTCACCTTTTTTGGCGGAGAACACTCTATCAGTATCGGGATTATTAAAGCGTTCTACGAAAAATATCCCAAATTGACCGTATTGCAGCTGGATGCTCATACTGATCTCCGTCCCGAATACCTGGGAACACCATACAATCATGCCTGTGCTTTATATGATGCCTCGTTGCATACCAATTTAATTCAGGTAGGAATCAGAAGCATGGACATCGATGAAAACAAATACCTGAACAGAGACAAATGCTATTTTGCCGAAGATATGTTTTACGATAAGTCGTGGGTTGACGAATCATTGGAACAAATCAAAGGTCCTGTTTACATCACTGTTGACCTGGATGTATTTGACCCGGGGATATTACCCGGAACAGGTACGCCTGAACCCGGTGGCATGCGCTGGAACCAAACCATTCATTACCTGAAAAGAGTATTCCAGGAAAAAAATGTAGTAGGATTCGATATTGTGGAACTGGCTCCCATTGAAGGAAACAAGGTTTCAGAATTTCTTGCCTCTAAACTGTATTATAAAATGTTAAGCTATAAATTCAAATATCATGGAAAATAAAGGCCCCATCAGTCAATTCATTACAGAACATTACAAACATTTTAATGCCGCTGCTTTGGTAGACGCTGCCAAAGGTTACGACGACCACATCAACAGTGGTAAGAAGATGATGATTGCTATGGCCGGTGCCATGAGTACTGCCGAACTGGGCAAATCGCTGGCTGAAATGATTCGTCAGGACAAGGTTCAGATCATTTCCTGTACCGGTGCCAACCTGGAGGAAGATATTATGAACCTGGTGGCGCACAGCCATTACAAAAGAGTTCCGCATTACCGCGATCTTTCTCCAAAAGAAGAATGGGAACTGCTGGAAGGTGGTTTGAACCGTGTTACCGACACCTGTATTCCCGAAGAAGAAGCCTTTCGTCGTTTGCAGAAACATATTTTCAAGATATGGAAAGATGCGGAAGAAAAAGGAGAACGGTATTTCCCGCACGAATACATGTACAAAATGCTGCTTTCAGGTGTATTGGAACAATACTATGAAATTGACCCAAAAAACAGCTGGATGCTGGCCGCTGCTGAGAAAAATCTTCCAATTGTTGTTCCGGGCTGGGAAGATTCCACCATGGGAAATATTTTTGCTTCCTATACCATAAAAGGCGAGCTGAAAACTTCAACCATGAAATCGGGGATTGAATACATGAACTTCCTTGCCGACTGGTACACCAACAATGCCGGTGACGAAGGCATTGGCTTTTTCCAGATAGGTGGAGGTATTGCAGGAGACTTCCCCATTTGTGTGGTTCCTATGTTATATCAGGATTTGGAAAGAACCGACACCCCATTCTGGAGTTATTTCTGCCAGATCAGCGATTCAACCACCAGTTACGGTTCCTATTCAGGTGCAGTTCCCAATGAAAAAATTACCTGGGGAAAACTGGACATCAATACGCCCAAATACATTGTTGAATCGGATGCAACCATTGTAGCTCCTTTGATTTTCTCTTACGTGTTAGGCTGGTAAATCGGGATGTGAGGAATGGATTTTTGATGTGAGATGTAGCGGGATGTCTGTGGAACAGTAAATCAAAAAATTCATGCTGGCGACGGTGTCTGCTGGTGACTGGTTCTCCTGCATTCGCCCTTGTTTGCAACGGGAGCACATTTTCTGGTTGTATTTTGAATGCAACAGTTCAACTTTTTCAAAGCCTGATTTCGACAATAGTTTTTGTCTTCCTGAGGCCTAAGACCAAAGATTTGCTCCAGATCATCTAATAACAACCTGATATCGTCCTTATCGCGAGGAGGTAACCGACGAAGCGATCTTATTACGTAAAAAGACTGGTTTTCAAACAGATTGCTTTGTTGCGCCGCCCGCATTCCTCCCAAAGCTCCGCGCAATGACGCATTTTTTATTATTTTCTAATCATCATTTATACAATGGTTTACGAAAAGATATCATTGATAAGGATACGACATCAAAAACATTTCAACTCCCTCCTGGCAACAGCATGCGCTGGAGATTGGTTTCTCTTAAAGTCTAATCGTCAGCTTGAACCGGTAGAATTATTGAAAAGCAATCTGAATTAAAATATTCAGTTTCTTCATTAATTCATCACGATAAAGCAGTGAAAAACAGAATATACTGCTATATTTGCTTCAATAAAGGGGGAAAAGGGATCGCAACTTTTAACACTCCTGATTTATTTAATTAATATTATTCTGACATGAGAAAGGTAGGTCTAATGCGCCTGTTTTTCGTCGTTTTTGCTGGTATGGCGGCCTCTGTTCTACAGGCTCAGATACCTGCGGGTTATTACGACGGGGCTTCAGGCAAAACAGGAGCTGCACTAAAAACAGCTTTGGCACACATTATTAAAGGGCATACAAAGTATACTTACGACTTTTTATGGACTTCATTTCAATACACTGATGCCAAAGCCAACGGCACTGTTTGGGATATATACAGTGATAATCCGGGAGGTACACCTCCATACGTTTTTTACTTCATCACCAGTCAGTGTTCAACAACACCTGGCTATGAAGGTGGATGCTATAACAGAGAGCACTCCTTTCCAAAAAGCTGGTTTGGTGCGGTAGAAAGCGACACTATGTATTCTGACATGTTCCATTTGTACCCAACCGACAGTTATGTAAACTCGAGAAGAAACAACTATCCTTACGGAGAAGTAAATATTGAAGACACCACCTGGACTTCAGAAAATGGTAGTCGCTTGGGAACCTGTTCAGTAGCAGGATACGAAGGAACTGTGTTTGAACCCATTGATGAATACAAAGGCGACCTGGCACGAACCTATTTTTACATGGCTACACGGTATGAAAGCCGTATTGCATCGTGGCAAAGCTATACAGGTGCTGATGCCGTGCTTGACGGCACCTCATATCCCTGCTATGACTCCTGGTTTATCAATATGTTGCTGGCGTGGCATGAAGCAGATCCGGTGAGTCAGAAAGAACTGGACCGGAACGACAGCATTTATTACAAATACCAGGGCAATCGCAATCCCTTTATCGACCACCCCGAATATGCCCAATCCATTTGGGGCAGTCTAAAACCAGAACCTACCAACAACGCTACAGGTTTCTCTACACACAACATTGTACTGCAATGGGAAGATGCCACCGGTGATGTTGTACCCGATGGTTATCTCATAAGAATGAGCAGTATAAGTTTTGATGCCATAACCTCCCCTACAGACGGAACACCCGTTAGTAATGATTCTTCCAACAAAAACATATTGTTTGGAGTAAAAAAATGTACCTTTGCTGATCTCACTCCGGGGACAACCTATTATTTTAAGATTTTCAGCTATAAAGGCAGTGGGACTTCCATAGATTATAAAACAGATAATGCACCACAAGTGAGTCAGCAGGCAAACTAGAAAACTATCGTCCTTCGTCCGCCTCGCTCCTGACGCCAGCATGCGCTGGAGATTGGTTTCTCTTAAAGTCTAATCGTCAGCTTGAACCGGTAGACTTTTCACAGGTTACATTCGATACAGAAATAGCTTTCTGTTCATTATAAAAACTTTGCTTACTTTTGCTCCGTTTTTTCTAATAATCAGAATTTGAAAGAAAAAGAGCTCACACATATTGACGGCAATCAACTATTTTTCAGTTTCCTTTCGGGAGCCTCAAAAATATTTGACAACCAGAACTACATCAACAAAATCAATGTTTTTCCTGTTGCCGATGCCGATACAGGAACCAATCTGGCTTCAACCATGCGGGCCATTGTTGAAACAGCAACACCCAGCCAGAGCGTAAAACTTACGGCTGAATCCATTTCAGATGCTGCACTCACCGGTGCCAGAGGCAACTCAGGAATCATTTTTGCCCAGTTTCTATATGGATTCAGTAATGAATTGAACGGTGAAGAAAAGCTTTCTATCAAGGGATTTTCTTCTGCTTCGAACCGGGCAGTGAAATATGCTTATGATGCCATTGCCGACCCCAAAGAAGGAACGATGATTTCTGTCATCAGGGAATGGGCCGAGTATCTGCACGAATTACTGGAAAAAGAGAACATCAATTCTTATTACCACCTTTTAACAGAAAGTCTGAAAAAAGCATACGTTTCCTTGAAAGAGACCACAAAGAAAATGGACAAACTTGCCAAGGCAAAAGTAGTAGATGCCGGAGCCCAGGGTTTTGTCAACTTTCTGGAAGGTATGCTGGAATATTTCAAAACAGGGAAAACCCCTGACATGGAATCGCTGAAAGCTGTAGTTATTGAAGCCGATGAGCACATCGATCACGATGAAATCACTTTCAGATATTGTACCGAAGCACTCATTAAGGGTGAAGATCTCAGCAAAGAAAAAGTAAAGGGAATTCTGAACGGTTTCGGAGATTCAATGGTAATAGCCGGAGCCACTACCAAAATGCGTATTCACATTCATACCGATACGCCCTGGCTTTTATTTGAGAAACTTTCAAAAATTTCCACTATCATTGCTCAGAAAGTGGACGATATGGTACTGCAAAATGATATAGCCGCTAATGCCAAAGCAAAAATTGGCCTGGTTACCGATTCATCTGTGGACCTTCCTAAAGATATGATTGAAAAATATCAGATTCAGGTTGTGCCGTTGAATATTCATTTCGGGGAAACCTATTATCTGGACGGCATTACCATGCAACCGGAACAGTTTTATACCCTGTTGGACAAATCTCCGGTTTATCCAACCACTTCACAGCCTTCATACAAGGATTTTTACAACCGTTATAATTACCTTTCCACTCATTTTGATTCTATCATAGGGATTAACCTAAGTGCTAAGTTGAGCGGAACATGGCAAAACAGTTTAAATGCTGCCAATAAAGTTTCGGAACAAACCGGAAAAAATATTGAGGTATTAAACAGCAAAAAGGTCTCTGCAGGAATGGGACTTATAACACTTCGTACAGCCAGGGCTATAGAAAGCGGAATGTCGCATGACGAGCTGGTGGCTATGATTCCCATGTGGGCGTTGAAGACCAAACAATTTGCTTCGCTGAAAACCTTAAAATACCTGATGAAAAGCGGACGCATCTCCCGCGGTCGTGGCTTAATAGGCAACCTGTTGAACCTTAAACCCGTAATTGAAGTAAACTCCAGCGGAGTGGTAGAAAACATTGGCAAAAAGATGTCAAACGCTAAAAGCAGGGAGCTGATGCTGGATCAGGCGAAACAATATCTGAAGGGCAAGAAACTGTGGGGTTATGCCATCACTCATGCCAACAACCCTGAAACTGCTGATTGGCTGGCGATCAAAATGGAAGCTTTAACAGGCAAAAAACCTGAATTTACTTACACGGTTACGCCTGTGCTGATTGCCCATGTGGGCATCGGGAGTGTTTCGCTTTCGTTGATGCTTGAATAAAACTATTATCGCCTCGATTAAGTTTTTCTAAACTAATTATAGATTGAAACTCCTCGCAGCAAAGCTGTCGAGGAATCCGATTCCGTCAAGGACTTTTTTAGTGTTTTGTTTGCTAACCCCCAGCAGAGCTGACGGGGAATGCGCTCACCGGAATTCAATCGCTGCCGAATACTATGGCGCTTATTTACCGCACTTTTTTTGCCCTGAGCTGCAACCAAAATTAAAAACGATAAGAAAAACCAAACATAAATGCCATTCCTGAATTAGCATTGGTGTTGTACTCCGTTACCTCTTTTCCCTGATCATTTGTATAAACCGTTTTGAATGTAACATACTCGGGTACAAAAAAATCAAATAAATAGCGGAATGAAAAACTCAGGTTCCAGAAATTTACACCGATATTAGGCCCCATATGAGGAGACATGTAAAAGTGCTTTCTGGGCATTGCCCAGTAATATACAGCTGTTTTATTATACATGCTAATTTCATCGGAACCGCTCCCCTGGTGCCTTCCTATAAAGTTGAAGTCCAATCCGATAGTATATCCTAAAAACAAAGCGGTTTCATTTCTTTTCCCCAACAAATTCACGTTCAGTTCCACAGGAATATAAACCGACTTAATTGCAAACTCAGACGAGGCCTGTATATCCTGAAACAATCTATGATAATAGATACCCCCTTGAACACTATATGTTTGGTTTTTTAAGAACCGTTCGTAATACAGGCCAATAATTCTTCCATAACTATGCCTTATAAAGGAGTTCTTGTTATTTCCAGGTAAATTGTTTTTCGGGGCTTTTGTATATGAACCGGCAAAAAAATCGAAACCAATGTTGTTTCTTTCCTGTGCATTGGCTGCCTGCAGCAGTGCCAATAAAATGAACGTTGTAATTATTTTTTTCATTTGTTTAAAATTTTAAACATGTATTAAAAACTGATACCAAGTCCAAGGCCCAGGGTAATGCCCCAATGTTTATTGGTGTTGTATTCGGTTGTTTGTTTCCCGTTATCATCCTCAACCAATGTTTTGTACGAAACAAACTCAGGCACCAAAAAGTGAAACAGTCCCTGGAACGAAAAAAACAAATGTTTTAAATTAATGCCGGCCTGAATACCGGCATGAGGAGCCATGTAAAACTTCTTTTTTATTGTGATATCGCTTTCAAAATAATTGGGGCCAAAAATGAGTATACCGCTGCCGACACCCGTCAGTGAGGGAATGGCAAAATTAAGCCCCAGCCCGGCTACATAGCCTGCATAAAGGGTTGTTTCCTTGTTTTTCCCCAATAAGTCGCCGTTAAACTCAAGTGGCACATAAAAGGAGTAAACCGATGAAAATTGCCGGATAAAATAAAATCCTGTTTTCAAACCATAGGGTTTGGATTGAAACAACCGCTCATAACTAAGCCCGTACCCGGCACCCGAACTCCGCATGTAAGGGTTATATTGGTTTAACGGCTTATTATATTTTGGTGTCATCACCACGTAGGAATAGGCCGGGTCCAGGCCTATTTTGTTTAAATACTCTTGTGCCAACAACAGGTTTCCTGTAAACAATAGAATAATTGAAACCATCAGTTTTTTCATCATTTTTATATTTTGGTTATTGATTCCATTATTTATTACACCGTCATCTTTTTTACAACCAATAAAGATGATACTGCTTAGCATAATCGTTAAAAGAGATATTGTAATTTTGTTTTATGGTTTTCATTTTCATAATTTTTAATGTCTTAAATAAATTGTACATCGCATGAGATTTGTTCAAGTGTTTTGTCCAGTTTCTGAAACAACCCATCACCAATGGGCTATCAGGAAAAGCAATTTTTTAGTGCTTTTGCATAATTTCTCCTTTCTTTAACACATGTTGTATATTGGTCATATCGCACTTCATGTTTCTGAAAGGAGGTTTTTCTCCTCTCGTTTTTCTACAAAAAATCCTTTGGAAAATTCAATCAGGCTCGTTAGGATTTTCAGTTTTTTTTTGTTGTTCCAAGTCAAAGGAATGAAAAAAAAAACAAAGACCAAGCCTTTTGTTAATTAATGTTAAATTTAGAAGGATTTTAAATTAGTTTTTATTTCAATGTTGGATTGATATCCATCGAAAACAGAACCCATTGGCACCAGCGTCTCATGAATAACAATCCCCCCTCGCTTCACAAAGCCTGTCTAAATATCTTTTAATTGTTCTCTGGCACTCCGTAAACTAATTCTAAATATACTTTCCGAACAGGAGAAGCCTGTTTAATTTCCTAATTTTGCTGTTGAAATTACAGCACAATGATCACACAAGAACTAATTGATCCCCGAAGCATTGTTGTAGTCGGAGGATCCAATGATATCCACAAACCCGGTGGAAAGGTAATCAAGAACTTAATCGACGGAAAATATAAAGGCAACCTTTATGTCATCAATCCTAAAGAAGAGGAAGTTCAGGGAATAAAAAGTTATAACGATCCGAAGGATCTTCCTGAAACCGATTTGGCTATTATGGCCATTGCTGCCAAGTACATTCCTAACACGGTTGATTTCTTAACCCAAAACAAAAACACCAAAGCTTTTATCGTTTTATCTGCCGGATTTAGTGAAGAAAGTGCTGAAGGCAAAGCACTGGAAGATAAAATGGTTGCCTCCATCAACAAAGTAAACGGTTCTTTAATCGGTCCCAATTGTGTTGGCGTTCTGACTCCGCACTATCATGGAGTATTTACCGAACCCGTACCCAAACTCGACAAAAACGGTTGCGATTTCATCAGTGGTTCAGGCGCTACTGCCTGCTTTATTATGGAGGCCGGAATTCCCAAAGGACTTACATTTAACAATGTTTATTCCGTAGGAAATTCGGCCCAAATGGGTGTTGAAGAAGTATTACAGTACATGGATGAAAACTTCGATCCTGAAAAAGACTCCAGAGTTAAGCTCCTGTACATGGAAAAAATCGACAAGCCTGATTTGCTCCTGAAACATGCTTCATCACTCATTCAAAAAGGTTGCCGTATTGCCGCTGTGAAGGCCGGAACTTCAGAAGCAGGCAGCCGTGCTGCATCATCGCATACCGGAGCTTTGGCAAATTCTGATGCTGCTGTGGATGCTCTTTTTCGCAAGGCCGGAATTGTACGTTGCTATGGTCGGGAAGATTTAATCAGTGTAGCCTCGGTTTTTATGCACCCTCCTTTGCACGGTAAAAATATCGCCATCATCACCCACGCCGGTGGTCCGGCAGTGATGCTTACCGACAGGCTCTCACAAGAAGGGCTTTCGGTTCCGGCTTTATCAGGCAAAAAAATTGAAGATCTGAAAACAAGGCTCTTTCCCGGTTCATCCGTTGCCAATCCCATCGACTTTTTAGCCACAGGTACCGCTGAACAATTGGGAGACATCATTGATACCGTTAACGAACTGGATGAAGTGGATGCAATGGTGGTTGTTTTCGGAACACCGGGATTGTTCAAAGTATTTGATGTGTATGATTTGCTGGATGAAAAAATGAAAACCAGTAAAAAACCTATCTTTCCTGTTCTGCCATCCGGAACAACAGCACATGAAGAAACAAGAGCTTTTGCTGAACAAAGAGTTTTCTTTCCCGATGAAGTTACACTGGGAACTGCTTTAGGAAGGGTTCACAACACACCCGCCCCTGCTACTGATGAAGAACTTCCTGTGATAGACACCAAAGCATTAAGAACCCTTGTTGATACAGCAGAAAACGGATATCTGCCACCTAAGAAAGTTGTTCAACTACTTGATATTGCAGGGATTTCAAGAGTGGAAGAATTTGTAACCGATGATCCGGCTACACTGGAAGAAATCATTGAAAAAACAGGCTTTCCTGTGGTTATGAAAGTAGTGGGGCCTGTTCATAAAACAGATGTGGGCGGCGTAACCATTAACATCACAGATTTTGAGAAACTCCGTTCAGAAATGGATCGCATGATGCAGATTAAAGATGCCACTGCCATTATGATCCAGCCCATGCTGAAAGGCAACGAGTTTTTTGCAGGAGTGAAAAAGGAACCACCGTTCGGACATTTGATCTTATTTGGATTAGGTGGTGTTTATATTGAAGTGCTGAAAGATGTGCGAACAACACTGGCACCCTTAAACAGAGAAACAGCTGAAAATGAGCTCAGAAAGCTCAAATCATATAAGATTATTGAAGGAGTAAGAGGCAGCAGTGGTCTCAATGAAAAAGCTTTTATTGATATCCTGCTGAATCTGTCCGCTTTGTTAAAAACAGTCCCTGAAATTGAGGAAATGGACCTCAATCCCATTATGGCATTTAAAGACAAAGTAGTAGCTGTTGATGCAAGAATCAGGATAGCGAAATAGGCTAAATTCGTTTTTTATTGTTAGCTTTGTAACGGACAATAACTATCTCAATACAAAACGAAATCATCATGAACAATACGCCTATTGATGCAACAATAATTAAAGAAAAAATCAAAGAAAGCGGACTAAAATCCGTGGGCAGTGCATCCATCAGGGAAATTAAACGACTGGTGGATGAAATTGAAAATGCTACCGGAGAAAAATTCATCCGCATGGAAATGGGAGTTCCCGGCATCCCCCCTGCCCAAATTGGTGTTGAAGCACAAATAAAAGCACTAAAAAACGGAATTGCCGGAAAATACCCCGACATTCAGGGACTTCCTGAACTAAAGAATGAATTTGCACGTTTTGTGAAACTTTTCATGGATGTGGACGTTCAGCCAAAGGCTTGTATACCCACTGTTGGATCCATGCAGGGAAGCTTTGCTGCTTTTTTATGTATGAGTCGAACCAATAAGAATCAGGATTCTACATTGTTTATTGATCCCGGTTTCCCGGTTCACAAAATGCAACACCGGGCTCTGAACCTCCGATACGAATCATTCGATGTGTACAATTATAGAGGAGAGAAACTCAGAGAAAAGCTGGAATCCTATTTCAGCACAAGGAGATTCCATTCCGTTTTGTATTCGAACCCTAACAACCCTTCCTGGATTTGTTTCACTGATGAAGAACTGAAGATAATTGCCGAATTATCGAATAAATACAATGTAGCTATTCTTGAAGATCTGGCTTATTTCGGCATGGATTTCAGAAAAGATTATTCGCATCCGGGAGAGCCTCCTTACCAACCCACTGTTGCCAGATACTCAGACAATTATATTCTGTTTGTCTCCAGTTCTAAAATATTCAGCTATGCCGGAGAGCGCATTGGTATGATGGCCATTTCTGACAAACTGTTTAATATTGAACTCCCCGATTTATTACGATTCTATAAAACGGACAGGCTGGGCTACTCATTGGTTTTTGAAACCATCTACCCGCTGAGTTCCGGAACTTCACACTCAGCTCAATATGCCCTGGCAGCAATTTTAAAAGCTGCCAATAACGGTGAATTTAATTTCGTGGATTATGTAAAGGACTATGGTGTAAAGGCCCACGAAATGAAAGAAATATTTACAGATAACGGTTTCAGTATTGTTTATGATACCGATATTGACCAACCCATTGCAGACGGATTTTATTTCACTTTTTCCTATCCCGGAATGGAGGCCGAACAATTATTAAATGAACTGGTATATTATGGAATTAGTGCTATTTCTTTGCTGATAACCGGAAGCGACAGAACCGAAGGCATAAGGGCATGCACTTCGTTGGTGAGCCACGAGCAATTTCCGGATTTACGTAAACGCCTAAAGCAGTTCAACAAAGATCATTCATAACAATAACTGTACAATAAAAAAGGAGGCTAAAAGCCTCCTTTTTTATTGTACTTTACTTTTTTATTTTGCCGGTGGGGCATAAATATTAGAGTTGTTTCTGTAACCTGTTTCATTCATATACCAGTCGGGATATATTTCTCCGGCACTTTCTGCCCATGTTGCAAAATAATTGTAAGCATTCAGTATTGCTACCTGTTCTAACGGATAAGCAAAAGATACAGGGATATCGATAGCCCAGGGCAAATTATTTACTGTTTGATAGTACTTTCCTGCAGCGGGATCAGTATCGTCAGATTGAGTACCAAAATATGATGTATTTACAAGATCTGTAGGCACCTGTCCGGCCAAATGGACTTCTTTACCTCTTTCTTTGTTGATAATCAGGAAAGGATTGTAAGGAGCTGTACCAGTTTCTGTAACACTCACCGGGTTCTGATAAACAACATGCAAAGTATTGGTATCGGGATCAACATAAGGAACATCCTCTTTGGTATTGATAAAAGATGATCCGGAATTTCCGATCATGCTGAAGGCGTTATCAAACAAAATAACAACCGTATTGGTTTGCCCCTGTTCTGTACCATTTGCGTTATTGTGAATATAATTTTCTGTATAATGAGTCCCGGTTACCGATGCAACATTGGCGGGATCACCACCCAGCATAAAACCGAAACCATTTTCCAGGCTTGCCCCTACAGCGCGAACAGAATAATCAGTATAAAACTCCACAAGCTTATTGGAGGCATTCAGAACCGATTTAAAATGATAATCCAGAACGAGGTCATTGAAATCATAGTCACCCATTCCTGGCCACAAATCTTCAAAAGCCAGAGTTCCCCAGTCATTTTCATTGGGATAGTACACATTAAAAGCGCGGGTCGGATCATCCGGATAATCATCCAGGTCATTGTTTACACCGTCGCCGTCACTATCGAGAATAGGTCCGTTAACCACAACATTGTCAAAGTTCAAAGCAGAATTTGTTCCCAAATCCCAGGTCCAGATTAAAATATTCACTTTTACTGTTCCGGCAGGCATTGTTGCTGCAACGGTAAGTGTATGCCAAATTGTAGCAGGCTTGTTATTTTCAACATAGTAATAGGCAATAGGATTGTTGTTGGCATCAACTGGAATAATATACAACCAGGCTGTAAGATTATTTTTGTTTCCGGAGGTTTTCACATCAGCACTAAAGGTGATCAGATCACCGGGTGATGCATTAACCCATTGTGATACACCACCGCTGTACCAGCCATCAGAATAAGGTGTACGAACAACATGATTATCGCCATCAGTGTACCATTCCATCTTCTTATTGGCATAATTGGTAAAATACCATTTACCATCAACAGGATGAGGAACATCCCAATTGGCAATCACTCCAAAATCATTGGTTTCAAAATCGCCATTACCGATAATATTATTTTCAGGAACAATGGTTTGATATTTTCCGGTCCAGTTAGAAAAAGAAACAACAGAAGCCTTACTTGTTACAGTGTCAGCAGCAGTAGCAGTATCAGGCCGGGTAAGACCATAATCACCTCCAAAATTTACAACAACATCTGATTTTGTTGTAAGAGTTGGATTAACAGCCACCATTTGATCACCTGCAACAGTCTGAACAAAAACAGAATCCTGAGCTGTGGGAACACGAATTTCGCCACTAAATTTTCCGTTACTGTCGAAGCTTCCGGCAGTTAATAGTTTACCACCATCAGCCGGATTGGCAGTATAAATATTGAATCTGCTTTTTTCGGTTGAAAAATCAATGGTTGAAGGCATCTGAATTTCAATATCTTTAACAGTTGTAGTTTTAAATTCAAAACCGTCCGGAATCGTCAATTGATCCATCGGATTTACATCAGGTGGTGTAATAGGGTTTTTGTTACAGGACTGAAAAGTTAAAGTTCCAAGTAACACAATCAAAATTGAGTAAAGTACTGATTTCAATTTCATGATAATTTTTTTAGTTTTTTCCTCGTTTAAGTTTCAAATTTATGCTTTTTTTGGCAATAGAATTAAGTAAACCAAATTTAGCCGTAAAAACATAACAATTTTTATTCCTGAAAAATTAAAATATTAGATACCAGAATATTACATAAATATATGGTTCAAAGAAAGCATAATTTTTTCCCAATATGAAACAAAACATCCCAATTAAAGATGTCAATTTTATATATATTTATGCTGTTGAAAAAGAAGTATGGGTTACTATAACAATCGATTGAATAGACATGAATAAAAAAAATTAAATCGATTGCATTAGATCTTCATTTTTTTTAATTAATTTTCACACATAAAAAGTTCTAGCAAAGATAGTTTTCGATAATAAATGTCTACTTTTGCGTGAGTTATGTTTCAAGAAATTCATAAAAAACAGCAACAATGAGTTACCTCGAGTTTGACAAAAAACAGCTGGTTAACTTAAATTTTTCACTGGGAAGGGAAAAATTACGTACAAATCGTGCAGGAAGTTATGCCAGTTCAACTCTTATAAATTGCAATACCAGAAAATATCATGGTTTGCTCGTGGCACCACAGCCGCTTATCGACGACAACAATCATGTTTTATTATCAGATGTTGACGAAAACCTTATTGCTAATAACTATGAATTTCACCTGAGTTCAAGAATGTATAAAGGCGGGGTAATTGAGCCTAAAGGGCACAAATATCTGTTAAAATACACCATTGATGCCAACCCCAAACTTTTGTACCAGCTGGGAAACATTTTACTTGAAAAGGAAATTATTTTTGCTCAAAAAGAAGATCGTGTTTTACTTAAATATTTCCTGAAAGAAGGAAATGAAAAGGTAACGCTCCAAATCAAGCCCTTTCTTGCATTCAGAAGCGTTCACAGCTTATCGAAGGCCAACACCTATGCCAATACACATTTCAAACCTGTTGAAAACGGTGCAAGCTGGCAAATGTATCAGGGATATTCTAAAGTGTTCATGCAGTTTTCCAAAAAAGCTGAATATGTTCATGTTCCAGACTGGTACTACGATGTAAAATACATTCGGGAACAGGAAAGAGGTTACGATTATCTGGAAGATCTTTTTGCACCAGGATATTTTGAGGTTACTTTAAAACCCGGAGAAAGCGTTGTGATTTCTGCCGGGCTGGAAGAAAAGTCTCCCAACGGATTCAAGAAACAATTTGACTCTGAAGTAAATAAACGCATTCCCAGAGATAATTATTTGCATTGCCTGCAAAATGCAGGTGAGGAATTCTTTGTCCACATAAAAAAGAATACTGAAATTATTGCAGGCTATCCCTGGTTTGGAAGATGGGGAAGAGATACTTTTATTTCACTTCCCGGATTATCCTTACCACAGAAAGACACCAAAATTTTTCATGATGTGGTAAAAACCATGCTCCATGAATTGAAAAACGGTTTGTTCCCTAATCTTGGCCACGGAAAAGATGCCAGCTACAATTCTGCCGATACCTCACTTTGGTTCATCTGGGCTTTACATCAATATAAACTAATGACCGGTTCTTCCAAAGACTTATGGAAAAACTACGGGAAAGCCATTAAAAGTATTTTCTCCAACTATAAAAAAGGCACTCTGCATCAAATCAGAATGCACGATAACGGGCTGATATGGACTGGTGAAGCCGGAGTTGCCATTACCTGGATGGATGCTATTGTTCATGGAAAGCCGGTTACACCCCGTACCGGTTTCACTGTTGAGATCAATGCACTATGGTATGATGCCCTTGTCTTTAGTCTGGAATTAGCCAAAGATGCCGGTGATGACACTTTTGTTAAATCATGGAAGAAATGGCCGGAAAAGATTGCCCAATCATACATTGATACTTTTTGGGATGATCACAAAGCCTATCTGGCTGATTATGTAACATATGAGAATAAGGACCTGAGTATCCGACCCAATATGGTTATTGCTGCTGCTATGCCCCACTCTCCTCTATCCGAAGACATGAAACAGATGGTCCTTGAAGTTGCTAAAACACACTTGTTAACACCAAGGGGATTAAGAACACTTTCTCCACACAACCCCCAGTACAAAGGAAAATGTGTCGGGGACCAGGCCGAAAGAGACAATGCTTACCATCAGGGAACCGCATGGCCATGGTTACTCGGTTTCTTTGCAGAAGCATGGATCGGCATTTACCATGAAAAAGGAAAAGAATTTGTTGAAAGACTGTTTCATGATTTTGAACCCTCGTTAAAAGAAGGCGGAATTGGAACGGTTTCTGAGATTTATGACGGCGATCCGCCTAATGACGCCAGGGGAGCTATTTCACAAGCCTGGAGTATTGCTGAGTTATTAAGAATTGATTATCTGCTGAAAAAGCCTTGTAAATAATATTGTGATGAGATCATTTTTGAAAACAAACAAGAATATAGCCCTATGAGAGTACTGATGTTTGGATGGGAATTTCCTCCACATATTACCGGAGGACTTGGAACCGCCAGTTATGGTATTACCAAAGGCCTGACAAAGCACCACACCGATGTTATCTTCGTGGTACCTAAGGCATATGGTGATGAAGACCAACAGGTTGTCTCCATCAGAAATGCATCCGATATTACTTTTGATCTGAAAGATGAAGAATATAAAGAATTCTGGGAGCACATCAAGTATCTTGAAGTAGGTTCTAATATCATTCCTTACGTGTCTCCGGAGTATTTCTCCAAAGCATTTGATGAAAATAGAAAATCTGGCGAGGAATTCACGAGTAATGTTTTCTCCAAAAGGTATGAATTTTCGGGTAAATACGGCATTAACCTGCTTGAAGAAGTAGCTCGTTATGCCTTAATTGCCTCAGCTCTGGCTGCCAAAGAACAGTTTGATGTGATTCATGCCCACGACTGGCTGACCTACCCAGCCGGAATTGCTGCTAAAAAAACCTCAGGTAAAAAGCTGGTTGTGCATATGCACGCCACAGAATTTGACCGTACCGGTGGCAATGTAAACCAACAGGTTTACGACATCGAACGCCAGGGAATGGAAGAAGCAGATAAGGTAATCACCGTTAGTAACCTTACCCGGAATATTGTTATTGAAAAGTACGGCATTCATCCTGATAAGGTAGTAACCATCCACAACGCTGTTGATCAGAATGCCGGTTCAGCAAAACAATACCCCAAACCTTTTCAGGAAAAGCTGGTTACTTTCTTAGGCAGAATCACATTCCAGAAAGGTCCTGATTATTTTATTGAAGCTGCATACAAAGTTTTACAAAAAACGGATGATGTACGTTTTGCTATGGCCGGGTCGGGCGATATGCTCGAGAAAATGATCAAACGTGTTGCCCAGCTTCGCATAGCAGATAAATTCCACTTTACAGGCTTTCTGGATGAACCCAAAGTACAGCATATTTTTTCCATGAGTGATGTTTTTGTAATGCCTTCAGTATCTGAACCTTTTGGAATTGTTCCTCTGGAAGCTATGCGATCTAATGTTCCTGTTATTATTTCAAAACAAAGCGGGGTGGCAGAAGTATTGCGGCACGCGCTGAAAGTAGATTTCTGGGATATTGACGCCATTGCCGATTCCATTTACGGTTTGTGTCATTACGACGGGCTTTCAAAGATGTTCATTACCCATGGAAAACAGGAAGTTGAGAACCTGAAATGGGAAGACACTGCTCTGAAAATTAAAAATGTTTACGAATCTTTATTAAATAGCTAACCCTTTAATTGAAAATATAATGAAATCTGTTTGCTTCTATTTCCAGGTCCATCAGCCACAAAGGCTAAGAACATACCGCTTTTTTGACATTGGTGATCAACACGACTATTTTGATGCATACAAAAACAGGGCAATCCTTAAAAAAGTTGCGGGCAAGAACTATCTGCCTATGAACGCTCTTTTGCTTGATCTCATCAACGAATACGGAAGTGCATTTAAGGTAAGCTTTTCCATTTCAGGAACCGCCCTCGATCAATTTGAGGCTTTTGCTCCTGAAGTATTGGAAAGTTTCCAGAAACTGGCTCAAACCGGTAACGTTGAATTTCTTGCTGAAACCTATGCCCACTCGCTTTCGGCATTAAAAAGCAAGGAAGAATTTAACAATCAGGTTCAGCGGCAAGCACAAAAAATAGAAGCCTTGTTTGGCAAAAAGCCAACCACATTCAGAAATACTGAGTTGATCTATTCCGACGAAATTGGTGCCATGGTAGCCGACATGGGTTACAAAGCCATGCTCACAGAAGGAGCCAAACACGTTCTTGGATGGAGAAGTCCAAATTATGTTTATACCAATGCCATTAACCCCAAGCTGAAAATGTTATTGAAAAATTTCAGGCTCAGTGACGACATTGCTTTTCGGTTCTCACAAAAAAGCTGGACCGAGTGGCCATTAACCACTGAAAAGTTTGTGGGATGGCTCAATGAACTGGACTCAAAAGAAGAAGTGGTAAACCTGTTTATGGACTATGAAACTTTTGGTGAACACCAATGGGAAGAAACAGGAATCTTCGAATTTATGAGAGCCTTACCGGGAAAAGTTTTGTCTGAAACCGGCTTCGATTTTTCCACTCCTTCTGAAGTAGCAGAAAAATATCAACCGGTTGCTCCTGTTCATGTTCCACATCCTATTTCCTGGGCTGACGAAGAACGTGACCTGACTGCCTGGCTCGGAAACGAATTGCAGGATGAAGCTTTTGATAAGCTCTATGCACTGGAATCGCAAGTAAAAAATTGCAACGATGAGCAAATCAAACACGACTGGCTTTACCTCCAAACCTCTGACCATTTTTACTATATGTGTACCAAGTTTTTCTCTGACGGAGATGTGCATATGTATTTCAACCCTTACGGCTCACCCTACGAGGCTTTCATCAACTACATGAATGTTTTGTCCGATTTCACACTAAGAGTAAAAGCAGCGTGCCCAGAGCAACTTAAAGATGAGGGAAACAACATGAAAGAAACGGCTGAAGAGTTGTTCAGAAGATCCACTGAATACGCGAGGAAAAAGGTAAAAGAAACCCAAAAGAAAGTAAAAGAAAACCTGAATAAAAAAGACATCAACATTGACGACATTAAAAATATGTCGAATGCTGCTATCAAAAAACTGCTTAAAGAAGTAGACATTGAATCTTTGACTGCCGCTTTACAAGGCGCAGAAAAAGAAGTCACCGAAAAGATTATTCCCAACCTGAGCAAAAAAGCCAAAGCTCAGTTTGAAGAATTACAAAAAGAAGTAAAGAATTTTAAAAAGTCGGATATTCAGAAATACAAAAAAGACATTGAGCAACGCCTCAAAAATTTATTCGGATAAAAATCCGTACATCTGATCCACAGCAGAACCTGCTGACTTACATACCATTTTTAATGGTTTACTAACTTCTAAAGATGAGTTTACTCAACTCATCTTTAATAATTTAAAATATTGATTACAATGAAAGCTGATTATATATTTGAGACAAGCTGGGAAGTATGCAATAAGATTGGCGGCATCTACACCGTAATTTCCACCAAGGCCAACTCCATGGTTCAGCAATATCAGGATAACTACATCCTGATTGGCCCTGATGTTTGGAAAGAAACCCGGGAAAACCCTGATTTTATTGAAGATAAGAACCTTTTTGCCGATTGGAAACAAGCAGCAGCACAACAAGGGCTCAAAGTGCGTACCGGTCGCTGGAACATCGAATCCAAACCTGTGGTAATTCTTGTGGATTTCACACAACTTTATGCACACAAAAATGAAATCTTTGCTAATCTCTGGGAGCAATTCAAGCTGGATTCTATTTCCGGCCAGTGGGATTATATTGAACCGGCTATTTTCGGTTATGCTGCAGGTCAAACCATTGAAAGTTTTTACCGCTTTTACCTTTCTACTCATCAGGAAGTAGTGGCACAGTTCCACGAGTGGATGACCGGAACAGGAGTATTGTATCTGAAAGAAAAACTGCCCTTTGTTGGAACCTCTTTCACAACACATGCCACTGTACTGGGTCGCTCAGTAGCCGGTAACGGACTGCCTTTATACGAGGATCTGAACAAAATCAATCCTTCCAGAATGGCAGAACGCTTTGGTGTTGTCAGCAAAAACTCGCTCGAAACACTTAGTGCACAACAGGCTGATGCCTTTACAACAGTAAGTGCCATTACATCTACCGAGTGTGAGCATTTTCTTGGGAAACCAGCAGATGTACTTACTGTTAACGGGTTCAACAATCAGTTTGTTCCATCGGGAAATGACTTTAAAGAAACACGTAAAACAGCCCGAGAACGCATCTTTGACATTGCATCCAAGCTTACCGGATGTCAATACGACAATGACACCTTTCTGATTCTGAACAGCGGTCGCTATGAATTCCGAAACAAGGGAATTGACCTTTTTGTGAAAACGATGGCCCAGCTGAACCAAAGCAAATCATTAAACAAAAAGATACTGGCAGTTATTGCAGTTCCCGCCGGACACGATGGTCCTGATGATCTTTTTACAGGAAACCAACTGGCTGAACAGAAAGACTCCAACCACTATGTAACCCACAAATTGCAGTATGCCGCCAACGACCCGGTTCTGAATGAAGCATACAAAAATCAGCTGTACAATAAAGCAGAAGATCAGGTTCATCTGATCTTTATTCCTGCTTATCTGAATGGAAATGATGGAGTAGTTAATCTTGACTATTACAGCTTTTTGCCTGCTTTCGATTACACTGTTTTCCCTTCCTACTATGAACCCTGGGGTTATACACCAATGGAAAGTATTGCTTTTGGAATTCCAACCGTTACCACTACTTATGCCGGTTTTGGAACATGGATTAACGAACATACCCATATTGAACACGATTCTGTTTCAGTTGTAAACCGAAAAGGGAAAACCAATGAAGAAACGGTTTCCGCTATTTCTGAAATCATCGGGAACTACATGCTGTATGGTGATACCAAAATAACTTCAGAAGAAGCCCAGTCGGTATCGAGATTACTACTGTGGGAAAATCTGGGAGAAAACTACATTCGTGCCTGGAATAAAGCTCTTGAAAAAGCAAAAGACAGAATAGAGTCAAAAGAAACACAATGGACAATTCCTGAAACGCAGTTTATAGAAGCCGCCAAAGACGGCAGTGTTCCCAGTTGGAACCGTATTATTGTAGAACCTGTTTTACCGGAATCGTTGAAATCGCTGAAAGAACTGGCCTATAATCTTTGGTGGTCATGGGATACAGAAGCTACTGACTTATTCAGCAGCATTGATCCGCAACAATGGATTGAGGTGGAAAGAAATCCGGTTTTGTTGCTGGAATCATTATCGCTGGAAAAAATTAACCGGCTCGGATCTGACAAACAGTTCACAAAAAAGCTCAACCAGGTTTACGACAGATTTCAACAATACGTAAATACTCCTGTTGAAGAAAAGGCACAGATTGCCTATTTCAGTATGGAATACGGACTGCACAACAGTGTAAAAACCTATTCGGGCGGGCTGGGAATTCTGGCAGGAGATTATCTGAAACAAGCCAGCGATTCGAACAAAAATATGGTCGCCGTCGGGCTGATGTATCGTCAGGGGTATTTCAAGCAAATCATTAGCCACCTGGGAGATCAGATTGCGCAATATAACATTCAGGATGTAAACCAGTTGCCGCTTAACCCTGTAAAAGATGAAAACGGCAATTCCATGCGCGTTGCAGTCGCCCTTCCGGGAAGAATTGTGAAAGCCAAAGTTTGGAGACTAAACGTAGGTAGAATTCCATTATACCTGATGGATACCAACATCAACGACAATAACGAAGAGGACAGAAGGCTCACTTCCCAACTTTATGGCGGCAACAGCGAGCACAGACTGAAACAGGAAATGTTACTGGGACTGGGTGGAATAAGGCTGTTGCAGCAAATTAAAACTGAGCCCGATATTTACCACATCAATGAGGGACATTCTGCCTTCATCGGTCTGGAAAGAATTAAATGTCTTATTGAAGAAGAACACCTTACATTTGCTGCTGCACTTGAATATGTTCGTTCTACATCGCTTTTCACAACACACACTCCCGTTCCTGCCGGTCACGACAGTTTTGAAGAACACCTCATCAGAGCATATTTATCACATTTTGCTGAAATTTTCTCTCTGTCATGGGAAGACTTTATTGGCTTAGGAAGGTTCAAACCCAAAGACAGTAATGAGAAATTCTCCATGAGTGTTCTGGCCACTAACTGTTCAAGAGGAGTTAACGGAGTTAGCCGCATTCACGGAAGGGTTTCACGCGAAATGTTCAACCCCCTGTACCCGGGCTATTATGAAGAAGAATTGCATATTGGCTATGTTACCAACGGTGTTCACTACTATACCTGGACCGATAAGGCCTGGCAGAAACTTTATGAAGACACTTTTGATCAGACATTTAAATCGCATCAGTACAACGAGAAATACTGGGAGAACATTTATGATATTTCTGACGAAAAGGTTTGGGATATCAGAAAACAGATTAAACGAAATCTGGTTACCTATGTTAAAGAACGCATACAACACGATTTGACTGACCGTCAGGAGAGTCCAAAATTAGCCATTGATTCGGTTAAATATATTAACGAAGACGCTCTCATCTTTGGTTTTGCCAGAAGGTTCGCCACATACAAAAGAGCACACTTACTATTTAACGATCTGAACCGCTTGTCGAAGATTGTTAACAATCCCGACCGTCCTGTAATTTTTGTTTTTGCAGGAAAGGCGCACCCTGCAGATAAAGCAGGACAGGATCTGATCAAGTTCATCATTGATGTTTCGAAAAGAGAAGAATTTATAGGTCGTATTATATTTCTAGAAGATTATGATATGGTGATGGGTAAAATGCTTACCAGCGGAGTGGATGTGTGGCTCAATACCCCTACCCGACCGTTAGAAGCATCTGGTACCAGTGGAGAAAAAGCAATCATGAATGGAGTAGTCAATTTCAGTGTACTTGATGGCTGGTGGGCAGAAGGTTATCAACCCGATGCCGGTTGGGCTGTTACAGAAACGAGAACCTATCAGGATCAGAGCCTTCAGGATCAATTGGATGCCGAAATCATTTACAATACGATGGAATCCGAGATCATACCCATTTATTATAAAAAGAACAGCGATGGAGTTTCTGCTGAATGGGTTTCCAGAATAAAAAATACCATTGCCCATATAGCACCTCAGTTTACCATGCAACGTATGTTGAAAGACTATGAGGAGCGGTTCTATAATTCGCTGATTATGAATAGCAAAATCATGCGGGAGGATCATTTCCAGAACACACGGAAATTAACATTGTGGAAAGAAAAAGTTTTGGAAGCCTGGGATAAGATAACCGTTGAATCGGTAAGTGTTCCTGATACAAAGAAAGGACCTGTTGCCTTTGGTCATAATTTTGTAGCCAAAATAACGCTCGATCTGGCAGGTTTGACCCGTGATGATATCGGCATTGACATCATAATGGGAAACAAAACCAATGGTGACATTGACAAAATTTTGGAGAAACATAGTTTTGTTGTAGAAGAATCCAAAAACGGAAAACAAATTTATTCATGTAACTTTCCATTGACAAACTCAGGCAAAATAAATTATGCTTTCAGAATGTATCCCACACATCCAATGCTTTCTACCAGAATGGATTTTCCATTGGTAAAATGGATTTAATTTGATAAAAAAAGGGGTGATCAATGATCACCCCTTTTTTTATCGTATTTCACAAAACAGTTCTTATTCTTTCTGTGAGCCCCTCCCATTTTAGGACAACTCTAAAGTAGAGATTTCCTGGTTTGCTTATTTAAAAACTAATTTTCATTTTCTCCCGTTTCCCCACCATGACTTATAGCTTAGTTCATTTTTAGGCATATGTTAGACAGCGGTGAGGTATTTTTCACGAA
>JAFGXS010000051.1 GCA_016936505.1 Bacteroidales bacterium
GGTACCGATTTTGCTGTTACAACTCCATTTTCATCAACAGTGGCCATACTTTCATCCCCACTCGACCATGACACCTTTTGATTGGTTGTGTTTGAAGGTGTGAAAACTGCTTTCATTTTAGTTGAAACCGTAAAAGGCAATGCCTGTGCAAGACTTTCATCTTCGGCTTCAATGGACAGGCTCTCGGCTGGCACCGTTTTTAATGCAAAATACTCTACCTTTGTCGCTTGCGTTACCGGATTGGTAAAGGAAAAACTCCAATGCGCTGCCCCATTGTAAAACACAATGCCACCAACCAATACATTTCCTTCTTCGTCGGCAAAATCAGCAAGATTAATTTCTTCTGTGTGCGTTGTACCTTCTTCAGGAAGGGTAATCATAACCCGCTGAGCGGCCCCGTTAACAGAAAAACGAACAGCAACCTCTTTTCCGGCATTTTCGGCATCGTAAGTCATTTTTACGGCCAGGCTTTCATAATTTGAAAAATCATATTCAAGTGATTCACCCCAACCTTGCACTGGTCCCAAAAACTGATAGGATGTCACAGGAGCTACTGTAAATGGAGCGATTTCTTCATCATCGCCTTTTAATGAATAAATTGAGACATAGCCATCAGGCAGTTTTATTCTTTCTTTTACCGCAACGTAATCAACGCTTATAGCTTGTGTTGAAGGATTGTCGTATGAAAAACTCCAGTGGGTTGCTCCGTTGTAAAAAACAATACCACCAACAAATACTGAATCTTCTTCATTGGCATAATCGGGAAGATTGATTTTTTCAACATGGGTTGTATCATCTTCAGGGAGTAGAATTTTGATCAGTTTAGCTGATCCATTTGCAGAGAAACGAACTGCCACTTCTTTTCCTGCATCCAATGAATCGTATGTTAATTTGATGGCCAGCGTTTGGTAGTCTGTCAAATTATATTCAAGCGATTCACCCCAACCCTGGGCAGGACCTAAAAGCTGATAACTTGATTGTGCATCGATGGTTAATGGTGCAACTTCCTCTTCACTTTTTAATGAATAAATTGATTCATACCCCGAAGGAATTTCTGGCTGGGCAAACAGTGTTGCCGTCGATAGCATTATTACTGCAAAAATTGTAGCGATTTTTTTCATAGTGGTTAGATTAACATTTGTACTTTGTTGCCTTATGCATCTTCAATAAAATAGAATAATGCAGCGCCCGTTCTATTGAATGTGAACTATACAAATGTATATTTCAGACTACTCGACCAAGGGGGAATTTCTAAATGAATTGAGTAATTTTTTACAATTAAGGAGAAATAAATTTACGGTGGAGTATAAATTAACAAACTGATTTTAAGTGAACCATTTTACAGTCCGATATGTCGAACGAATGATCTGTTTTTGGGTGTATTAACTGAACATTTGAAGCAAAAAAGCAATATGCGCAGAAGAAAAAAAGAGTCTAAAAATGATGCTTTTTAATAAAATCCGAAGGTCTTTCACCTATCTCATTATAGAAACATTTGCTAAAATATTTCGGATCGGAAAAACCGATTTTGTAGGCAACCTCTGCCACTGTAAACTTCTCCTGCTTAAAAAGCTCAACAGCTTTTTTAATACGCATTGAACGAATAAATTCGACCAATGACATGCCTGTAATATTTTTAAATTTTTTAAGCAGCAAAGAATGACTCATTCCCATTTCCTGAACAATATCGGGCACTTCAAATTCAGGATCTTCCATCCTCTTTTCGGTAATCTCCATGATCTTTTTAATAAACTTCTCTTCCCGGTGCACAACCGTGTTGTCGGAAGGCACTAAAACCAATTCTTTTGAAAAACGTTTTTTGAACTTTTCCCTCGATTTTAATATGGAAACTACCTGTGCTTTTAATGTTTTCGTGTTAAAAGGTTTTGTTAAGTAACTGTCGGCACCACTAATCAACCCCTTTGTCATACTCTCTTCCTCATGTATTGCGGTGAGCATAATAATTGGAATATGACTTGTTTCTATATCTTCTTTCAGTTTAGCAGTTAAATCGATGCCATTCATTCCAGGCAACATCAAATCACATATTATTATGTCGGGAGATATTTCATTAATTTTTTGGGAAGCCTCTAAACCGTCCATAAAAAGTGAAACGTGAAACTGTTCACTAAAAGTGGCTCTTAAATAAAGCGACAGGTCAAGATCATCCTCCACGATCACCATGCTTAACGATTGCTTAGAAAGATTGAGGAAATATTCATCGACCTTTTCTTCTTTTTCGCTCGTGACCTCTGAAACCACATATTGTATTTCATCCTCCTGCAATATTTTCCCTTCCCCTTTAATGGGTATGGCAATATCAAAACAGCAACCTCCACTACCCAAGTTATAAGCTTTGACACGGCCATTGTGCTGTTCAACATATTCTTTTACGATAGAAAGCCCAATACCTGTACCGCTGGTATTAAAGTTGTTCTCATGCTGTGGCTGATAAAAACGTTCAAAAATGTGTCTGATCTCTTCATTTGGGATACCAGGTCCGTTATCGGATACCAATATTTTAAATATTCCCTTTTTCACAGAAGGGTCAGTATCGTTGTTTAGTACTTCAATTTTAAGGTCCCCTTTGTTGGGCAAGTGTTTTATTGCATTCGACACCAGGTTATAAACGATGGTCTCGATCAGTTGCTTGTCAGCTTCTACATTAAAGCTCGCGGGAAAAGCGTAATGAACATTGATGCCTTTATGATGTATGATTGCCTCAAACTCAGCAACAATCCCTTTTATTACATCTTCGACAGGAAAATTAGAATATTTAAGCGAGTACTTATTAGTTTCCATTTTTCGAAACTCCAAAAGCTGATTAACCTGATTTAACAAGCGCTTTAAGTTCCTTCTTATCATGTTTGCTGATTCGGTGGCCTCGGCTGAAAGGTCACCCCGACTTAACAATTGCTGTAATGGCTCATTAATAAGTGTTAATGGTGTTCGGATTTCATGAGAAACATTGATAAAAAAACGTGTTTTCGCTTCAAATATTTCATTTTTTTTATTTTGTTCATGTTCTGCTAACTGGAGTTTATTTTTTTCATTAACCGCTATGACAGAATACCTTCGGAACAATATCAACAAGAATACAACTATCAAAAAGTAAATAA
>JAFGXS010000052.1 GCA_016936505.1 Bacteroidales bacterium
ATGTTGTTTCAAAATGCTACAAAAATGAAATCGGATTTGTATTAATCTTTGAAATTTGGAGTGCAAAAGTAGGAAATTTTTTTGTTAATAAATCAAACAAAAGTAACTTCGTAAATTGTTCTGTTTCATAATGTCCGGCATCTACTAATGTCATTTGATTTTCATAATTGAAAAAGTCGTGGTATTTTATGTCTGATGTTACGAAAACCTGAGCCCCTTGCTTATACGCCTTCTGCATTAAAAAACTTCCGCTGCCACCACAAATAGCCACTTTTTTTACAGGTTTATCAATTAAAACGCTATGTCTGATCCTACTTGCAAGTAAATTATTTTTCACCGATTTCAGAAAGTCAAGAATAGGCATTTCATTTTCAAGTTCTCCTATCATTCCGGCGCCTGTTTGATCCCATTTGTTTTCCAAAGGGTAAATATCGTATGCTATTTCTTCATAAGGGTGAACAAGTCTCATCGCCTTAAGAACACTGGATAGACTTGATTTTGGAACTATGGTTTCAATTTTTATTTCTTTTTCATAGTGCAGTTCACCAATTTTACCAACAAAAGGATTTGTGTTCTCATTTGCTTTGAAGCTGCCTTCACCGTTTGTATTAAAACTACAGTGACTATAATTGCCAATTTGCCCACCACCAGCTTCAAAAATTGCATTTCTAACCTGTTTAGCATGACTTGTAGGGCAAAAAATAACCAACTTATTGAGTTGATTAAGGAATGGAGATAAAATTTTGATATTCTTTAACTCAAGTTTTTCAGCAAATTTGGCATTTACTCCATTGTTTACGTTATCCAAATTAGTGTGAATAGCGTAAATGGCAATATTGTTTTGAATTGCTTTTATGACCAGATCTTCAACCAGATTTCCGCCGTTTAACTTCTTAATTTCTTTAAAAATCAATGGGTGGTGTGCAATAATTAAATTACAGCCTTCTGCAATTGCTTCATTCATCACTTCATAGGTAATATCTAAAGTAATTAATGCCTTGGTGATTTCCATATCAGGTGAACCGATAATTAAACCGGCATTGTCGTAGGATTCTTGCAACGACAATGGGGCAATTGATTCAAGATATTGTGTGATTTCTTTAATTTTCATTGAAACTATATGTAAACTTTATGAAACAATCCATTTCATTGCCTCAGCTCTCTTTTCAATAGGGAAATTACGAATTTCGCCCTGAATGACCAGAGAAATAATTTTCATTCCCCAGTCGACCCATTTGGGGCCACCGATAACCCCCATTTTTTCAAAGTCATTTTTATGTTTTAATCCAAAGTGGGTATCCTCCCACAGAGCTGTTGCTTCCCAGCCCTCATACTGGTCTCCCATATCAAGAAGCAGGCGGGCTTTTTTAAAATTATTGATTATGAACTCAAGACGGGGGATAAGAATATTCTGGTAATCACTATCTGTGAGTTTTCCCCCCGCTTGAACTATAAGGATGTTTTTATGACTTTCAGGCAAAATCGTAATCATAGTATAATTAATAACAGATTAAGTTTTCAAATTTACTCAAAATAACAATAGTTTTGTGTGAACCATTTCCTTCACAAAATCGGAAATTGATGTGTTTTTTGCTGAAAAATCCTTTGTGGTTTTTTTGTCTTCAAAATTGTTGAAAAAAAGTGATCTATTGTAAATAATCTAAATTTCTTATTGATATTCAGTATTTAAGTTAATACTGTATTTCCATTTTTAGCCGGAATGATTTCCTTGAATTAATCAGAAAAATGGAAAATATAGCCTGCTATTGCTAAGTTATCGTTAATTGTTGGAACAATAAGGAGTATGATTTCTGAGAATTTCTTATCATTACATGTTTTTTCATGATAAAAATAGATTTTAGATAAACCCCTGGTAAATATATGATAAGAGTCCTACTTGCACCATTTTCATGGCTTTATGCATTGGTAGTCTGGGTCAGGCACCTCATGTTTGACATGGGAATCCTTACTCAAAAGCCTTATCATTTCCCATTAATAAGTATTGGTAATCTTGCGATGGGAGGTACAGGGAAAACACCACACACAGAATACCTTGTGCGATTGTTGCTTGATCAAAAGATTAATGCTGCTATTTTATCCAGGGGCTATGGTAGAAAAACCAAAGGATTCTTGAAAGCTGACGAACAGAATTGCGACGCAAATGCTATTGGCGATGAACCGGCTCAGTTTTTTCATGAGTTCTCAGGCGATATTAAAATTGCTGTGGATGGCAACAGAAGAGAAGGAATTGATATATTAATGAATGCTGATGATCCCCCTGAGGTGATTTTACTTGATGATGCAATGCAACACCGCTATGTTAAGCCGGGGCTTTCAATCTTGTTGACAGATTACAGAAACCTGTATGTTGATGATCATATGGTTCCGTATGGTGGTCTGCGTGACTTAAAGTCAGCATCTAAACGTGCTAACATTATTGTGGTTACTAAAACAGAACAGGTTCTTTCTCCAATAATTAGAAGATACCTTGCCAAAAAACTGAAACCTGAGCCTTACCAACGCGTATATTTTTCATATTTCAAATATGGAAAACTGATTTCAGTTCCTTCATTTAGAAAGAAAGAATGGGACAAAAAATATTCTGTAATTATCTTGTTTACTGGGATTGCAAATCCTTATCCACTTAAGGATCATTTACGAAATTATTGCAGTGAACTAATAACTATTTCTTTTCCTGATCACCATGTTTTTACAGAAAAAGATATTGAATTGGTCAGGAACAAGTATGATGAACAGTTTACTAAAAAAAAGCTGATTATAACTACAGAAAAGGATGCTATGAGGTTAGTAAATTCTCCGTATCTTCGCGTTCTGGAAGATTTGCCATTATTTTATCTTCCCATTGAGGTGAAGTTTCATGGCGAGGACGAAGGTGCATTTAACAACCAAATAATTAACTATGTTAGAAAAAATAAAGCAGACAGTTGATTTTATTCAAAATAATATCAGCATCCAACCTAAAGTAGCCATTATTTTAGGTTCAGGTTTAGGTGATCTTGCCAACGATATTATAGTGTCTGATACAATAGACTACCATCAAATTCCAAATTTTCCTGTTTCCACAATTAAAGGCCATAGCGGACAATTGATTTTTGGAACCATTGGTGAAGTGCCTGTTGTTGCCATGAAAGGACGTTTCCATTTTTATGAAGGCTATGCTATGGAAGAAGTAACTTTTCCTGTTCGTGTGTTCAAGAAAATGGGAATTCAGTATTTGTTTGTTTCCAATGCCAGTGGCGGTGTGAACCCTGAATTTGAGGTAGGAGATATCATGTTTATCACAGATCATATCAACCTGCTGCCTAATCCATTGATTGGAAAAAATTATGAGGATTTTGGTCCTCGTTTTGTGGACATGAGCAATGCTTATGACAAACAACTGCTTTCAAAAGCAACCAAAGTGGCACGAAAACACGGAATCCGTTATAAAACAGGTGTTTATGCAGGTGTTTCAGGTCCTACTTACGAAACGCCTGCTGAATATAAATACATTCGTATTTTGGGTGCCGATGCAGTGGGAATGTCAACAGTTCCAGAAGTGATTGTTGCCCGTCATATGGATTTGCCGGTTTTTGCGGTCTCCGTTATTTCTGATTTAGGTGTTGAAGGTAAAATTATTGAAATCTCACACCAGGAAGTGTTGGAAGCTGTCCAACAGGTTACTCCAAAACTAATTACTATTATTAAAGAAGTATTGCAAGAACTTTAATATTTCAATTGAAAATAGAAAGCTTTGCAAAGAAGTAAGCTATATTTTGTCTCCGACTTCCATTTAGGAATACCTGATCAGGCATCCAGTCTAGAACGTGAAAAGTTATTGGTTCGTTGGTTGGATGAAGTGAAGGAAGATGCTGCCGAGATCTTTCTTATGGGTGATATTTTCGATTTCTGGTTTGAATATAAATCGGTGGTGCCAAAAGGGTACGTTCGTTTACTCGGTAAGCTTGCCGAGATTACCGACTCCGGAGTTCCTGTTCATGTGTTCAGGGGCAACCATGATTTGTGGGCCTTTGATTATTTGCAAAAAGAAGTTGGGGTTCAATTATACAGAAGACCATTAATCAGAGAGATTTTTGGAAAAGTATTTTTTCTGGCACATGGCGATGGGTTGGGTCCCGGAGATCGTTTTTATAAAGTACTGAGAAGAATCTTTGAATTCAGACCCAATCAGATACTCTTCAGTTGGCTGCATCCTGACCTGGGAGCTGGAATGGGAAACTACTTTTCCCGTAGGAGCAGGCTGGCTAAAATGAATTATGCCATCAGTAAGGAACAGCGCTTTGAGAATGAAAAGGAAATCTTATATCATTATGCTATGGAAAAAGCTGAAGAATTCCCTGATGTGGACTTTTTTGTTTTTGGTCACAGGCATATTCCTTTAAACATGTCGCTTAACGACAAAGCCAGCCTTATTGTACTGGGAGATTGGATTTCACACTTTACCTATGGCGTTTTTGAAAATGGTAAGATGGAAGTGAAAATGTATAAGTAGCAATTTCATTTTGCTTTTGATTAACTTTGTTCTTTAGTAACAATCTTAGTTTATGTTGCAGCATTTGTACATTAAGAATTACACTTTGATTGATGTCATGGAAATTGATTTCAATATAGGTTTTACCGTGATTACTGGCGAGACAGGTGCTGGTAAATCCATTTTATTGGGGGCATTGTCCTTGTTGTTGGGAAAGCGTGCTGATTTGAGTGTGTTGATGGACAAAGAGCAGAAATGTGTAGTTGAAGCCACTTTTGATGTAAGTAAATTGGAGCTTACGGAATTGTTTGAGGCAAATGATTTGGACTATGAGCGTCAGACCGTGATTCGAAGAGAAATAGTCCCGTCAGGAAAGTCCAGGGCTTTTGTGAACGATACTCCTGTTAACTTGCCACTGCTTAAAGAACTTGGAGAAAAATTAGTTGACATTCATTCTCAGCATCAGACTTTATTGCTGAATGAATTAGATTTTCAGCGTGAGGTATTCGACGGTTATGTGAATAAACCAGCAGCTATGAAAGAGTATCAAACGGTGTACAAACAATATAAGGCTGTTGAGAATAAACTTGTTGACTTGGTTGAAAGAAATCAGCAGGAGCGTAGAGATGAAGATTATGTTCGTTTTCAATTGGATGAACTGGAGGCTGCAAACCTGAATGTTGACGAGTTTAGAGAATTAGAGGAAAAGGTTCAGATGTTGTCACATGCTGAAGAAATTAGCCGTAGCATAGAAATGGCAAGATCAATATTGCAGGAAAGTGAAGATTCTGTATTGGACCGTTTGAAAGAAATCAAAGATTCTTTTTCCAAAATTTCGGATGTTCATCCTGCGCTGAAAGAATTGAGTGACAGATTAAATTCATCTCTGATAGAACTTTCGGATCTGACTAGGGAAATTGATCGGTTTTCTGGTGAAACGGATTTTGACCCGGCTGATTTGCATCTGGCAGAATTACGATTGGATGATCTTTATCGCTTGCAGCAAAAACATCATGCTGTGGATATGGATGAACTAATTAGAATTAGAGATGAGTTTCGCGCTAGGCTGAATGCGGTACTTTCTCTCGATGAGGAAATTGAAACTCAAAAGGCTCTATTGCAACAGTTGGTTAAACAATTGGAATTGCAATCCAAAGAACTACATGAATCAAGAAGTAATGTCGTTCCTAAATTTGAAAAAGAGGTTGAACAACTACTGAAATCACTGGGAATGGCCAATGCCGAATTTAAAGTTCACTTAACTCAAACAGAACGTTTCACCCTTTGGGGAAAAGATAAAATTCTGTTTCTTTTTAATGCAAACAGGGGAGGGACATTGTCAGAAATTTCAAAATCAGCCTCCGGAGGTGAACTTTCCCGTCTGATGTTGGCGCTGAAATCATTGGTGCATCAGGTTAAAGTTTTACCAACTATTATTTTTGATGAAATTGATTCCGGTGTTTCCGGAGATATTGCAGGTAAAGTAGGTAATATTTTAAAGGGAATGTCCAATCACCTACAGGTATTAACAATTACCCATCTCCCGCAAATTGCTGCAAAAGCTAATACTCACTTGATGGTGTATAAATCTGATGAAAAAGAGAGGACAACTTCACGGATTGAGCAGTTGGAAGAGAATTCACGCCTTGAAGCCATTGCCCGTATGTTAAGTGATGAGAAAATTACTGATGCGGCAAAGCAGGCTGCTATTGAATTGCTAAATAACTGAAATCCAGAAATAAATAGAAATTATTGTTTATAAACATTGCTAGTTTCTTCTTCAGAAGTATGCAAGTTTTTATTTTCTTTTATATTTGCCACACAAAAAATTCAAAATACACTTTATGAGTTCTCAATTATTAAAAGGTAAAAAAGGAATTATTTTCGGAGCACTTGACAGCAAATCCATTGCATGGAAAGTTGCTGAACAGGCTTACGAAGCCGGTGCTGAATTTACTTTGAGCAATACACCCACTGCTATTCGTTTTGGTGAATTAGACGAATTGGCCAAAAAGTGCAATGCAGAAATTATTCCTGCAGATGCAACAAGCGTTGAGGATTTGATGCATGTTTTTGAACGCTCAATGGAAGTTTTGGGTGGAAAAGTAGACTTTGTTCTTCATTCCATCGGTATGTCGTTGAATGTTCGTAAAAAGAGAGTTTACAGTGACCTTAATTATGCCTATTTAAATAAAACCCTTGATATTTCTGCTATTTCATTTCATAAAATGCTTCAGGTAGCTTATAAACTAGATGCAATAAATGAATGGGGTTCTGTGGTAGGGTTGTCCTATATTGCAGCTCAGCGTGTTCTGTATGGATACAATGACATGGCTGATGCCAAAGCTTTACTAGAATCAATTGCACGTAGTTTTGGATACATCTACGGCCGCGACAGAAAAGTAAGGGTGAATACAGTATCTCAGTCTCCAACCATCACAACTGCAGGTTCAGGAGTTAAAGGAATTAATGGTTTACTTGACTTTACCGAAAGAATGTCGCCATTAGGTAATGCTGATGCTGAAGATTGTGCAAATTATTGCGTTGCTTTATTTTCAGATTTAACCAAAAAAGTTACCATGCAGAACTTATATCACGATGGTGGATTCTCCAGTGTGGGTATGAGTCTGAAAGCTATGGCCATGTACAACAAGAGTCTGGAAATAGAAATGGATCCTGAAGAACTGGAAGCTTTGGATTAAGATAACTTTTCTCCACACATTTTGCAGAATTTGGCGTCATCGTCATGCTGATCAAATTGGCAGTTCTGACAAACTTGTGTATTGTATCTGATTTTTTCCTGTGAGCTGGTTTTGATAGTCTCAGCAGTAATAATTCCTGTTGGAACTGCAATAATTGCATAACCAGTGATCATAAGCAGTGATGCCAGGCTTTGTCCCAGTACCGTTTATGGGGCTATATCGCCATAGCCAACCGTGGTTACTGTTACTATTGCCCAGTATATAGACTTGGGAATACTGGTAAAACCGTTTTGTGGTCCCTCAATCATATACATTATGGCTCCAATGATTACTACAAGGGTTATAACAACTTCTACAAACACAATAATTTTGGCTTTGCTTTTGCGTATGGCAATCTGAAGGCTCTGAGCTGCTCCCACATAGCGTACGAGCTTAAGCACTCTGAAAACCCTCAACAGCCTAAGTGTTCGGATTACAATCAGGTAATGAGAGCCCACAAAAATAAGGCTCAGGTAAGTAGGAAGTACGGCTAAGAAGTCAATGATTCCAAAAAAGCTGAAAATATACTTTAAAGACTTTTTTACACTGTAAACCCTAAGAATGTATTCGATGCTGAACAGAATTGTGAAAATCCATTCCAGTAGCGTAAAATAGATTCTGTACTCTTTACTCAATGAGTCGACACTATCTAAAGATACTGTAATTACACTCAAAACAATAGTAATCAGAAGCACGACATCAAAAGCTTTTCCTGAGCGGGTATCTGCTTCAAAAATGACTTCGTAAAGTTTTTTCCTGAGTTCCATTAATGTTTAATTTGTTGCCTAAAGATAAAGGATTTTATTTGTTCAATTCAGTGAAGTGCTTGTTAATTCCCATTCCAAAAAGGGCAAAATCATATTTTACAGGATCATTTGGATCAAATTCTCTTAGTTTGCTGGTTAGTTCTTCAACAGCTTTCCAGTCATCTTGCTTTCTTTTAAGCAATCCCAGTCTTCTGGCTACAGTTCCTGAATGTAAATCAAGCGGTATCATCAGCGCACTCATGGGGATCTTTTCCCATAAACCAAAATCAACTCCATTATCATCATTTCTAATCATCCATCTAAGGAACATATTAATCCGTTTTGCTGCAGAACCTTTTTCAGGATTAGCTAGATGTTTTTCTGAACGCTTTAGGTGAGCTGTGTTCAGTAAGTGGCTTCTCAAGCCAACTATGGAATACTTAATATTTTGATGCACAGTATAATGTTTTGAAAAAATTTCTTCCAGTCCTCCGTGACTCAAGTATGTATCTTTTAAAGCTGCCAACAAAAAAAATAAATCATCCGAATTAAAGGTTCTGTATAAATAGGAGGAAAGCCGATTCCATTCTTTTTCTGAGCCTTGTTTAATGAAATTATAAGGTTCATTTTCCATTACTTCCATAAGGTAATCTGCACTTTTTAGAATAGCAGTTCGGTTGCCCCATGAAATGATGGCCGTGAGAAAACCTGAAATTTCAATATCTTCTTTTTTTGTGAATCTCCTGGGAATGGATATCGGATCTTTTATAATAAACCCTTCTGAATTGTATATTTCAAACTGATTATCTAAAAAAAGTTTAAGATCAGACATAAATGATTTAGAATAATTAAAAAAAAAGTTTACTTTAGCTGTAGACAAAATTATCAATTTAAAATTATGAAAAAGCTATTCTTAGGTTTGACAATAATTATTTCAGCAGGTATTTTATCTGCTTTTTATATTCCCGAAAAACAATCCCAAAACATTAAAAAAGATTCATCTACCTCATTTGTAATGCCCGATTCTGTTAAAGTAGTTGTGGATCAGTCATGTTATATGTGTCATAACTCTAATGCTCGAGGTGACGCTAAAGATGCGCTCAACTTTGATAAATTATCATCAATGAAAGGTCCTGCATTGGTAGCTCACTTGCAAAATATTGAGAAAATGGTAAAACATAGCTGGATGCCTCCTCGCCGTTTTTTAAGCGATCATCCTGAAAAGGCATTAACTGAAAAGCAAAAACAAGTATTGTTGGACTGGGTTAATGCAGAAAATAATAAGCTGTTTTCAGGAAATTAAAGTCAAAAACAAAAATTTATTGAATGAAAAAAGTTAGTCGTAAGTTTTGGAAATACTTTTTTGGAGGTTTAATTGTATTATTTGTAGGTATACAATTTATTCCTATTAAGATGCCTGTTACTTCAGAGAATAATCCGGATGATTTTCTGATGAATGTCAAAATGCCCGAACATGTAGCTTCAATGTTCAGGGAGTCATGTTATGATTGTCATTCGAACGAAACCAAATACCCCTGGTATTCACGTATAGCCCCATCTTCATGGTTGTTGGCAAGTGATGTTATTGGCGGAAGAAATCATGTAAACTTCTCAAACTGGAATAAATTGAGCAAGGCACAACAAATTGCAGTTTTGAGTGATGTTGCAAGTGAAGTAAAAAGTGGAGACATGCCTTTCTGGGCTTATCCTATCATGCACCCAAAAGCACGTTTAAGTGCTGCCGATCGCAAAGAGCTGGTTGATTGGGCTCAAAATTATCAAAACCAGATCTTTTATTCACACTGATAACTATTTATTCAGGATTTAAAATAAAAAAACCGGCTTCTTTCGATGCCGGTTTTTTTGTCGCAAATAGAATAAGCTGTTTATATACTTTGCATTGACTCTACATTCTTCATTCCCACATGAATAGCATCCTCATTTAAAGGAATAAGTTTATGGTGCCGTTCCGGTAATGACTTTCTCAAACCTTTTACCACGTTCTCTATTTTCACTAATGGCTTAATTTGAAGGTAGGCTCCTAAAACAATCATGTTGAATATTTTACCACTCCCCATTTCGGAGGCTTTTTTTGCTGCTTCAACTCTGAAGATATTGATATCTTTTCTTGTTGGATGATGGCTGATACCGTTTGGGTCATAAAGTAAAGTTCCACCCGGTTTAATCGTGTGTTCGAACTTGTCCATTGACTGCTGATTCAGAATAATAGCGGTATCGTATGCTCTTAGGATTGGGGAACTGATGCGTTCATCACTCAGAATAACCGTTACATTGGCTGTTCCTCCTCTCATTTCAGGACCATAGGATGGCATCCAACTTACTTCCTGATCCTGCATAATGCCGGAATATGCCAGGATTTTTCCCATAGAAAGCACACCCTGTCCTCCAAATCCTGCTATGATAATTTCTTCAGTCATTTTTTCAGTTTTTTAATAATTATTTATTCACCAGTTCTCCGTTAACTTTAATGTCGCCAAGTGGATAGTAAGGGAACATATTGTCAACCATCCAGTTATTGGCATCAACAGGAGTCATTTTCCAACCAGAGTTACAGTTGGAAACAATTTCAATGAATGAAAGACCGGGAATTCCTTCAATCTGATTCTGGAAAGCCTGTTTAATGGCTTTACGGGCCTTTCTGGCAGCAGCAGGTGTATGAACTGCCTGTCGGCTTACAAAGTAAGTTCCGGGTAGCTGAGCTACAAGTTCTGTAATCTTTAACGGATTACCCATCAAAGAAACATCACGTCCAAAAGGCGAAGTAGAAGTTTTCATTCCAACCAGCGTGGTTGGAGCCATTTGTCCTCCGGTCATGCCGTAAATACCATTATTGATAAATACAATTACAATCTTTTCTCCACGGTTACAGGCATGAATTGTTTCGGCAGTACCAATGGCAGCGAGGTCACCGTCACCCTGATAAGTGAAAACAATTTTTTCGGGCCAAAGCCTTTTGATAGCTGTAGCTACAGCGGGAGCACGTCCGTGAGCTGCTTCCTGCATGTCCACATTCATAAACTCATAGGCCAGTACAGAACAACCAACAGGAGCAACACCAACTGTGTCATTTTCTTTGCCCAGTTCTTCTATTACTTCCATGATCAACCTGTGGGCTGTTCCATGTCCGCAACCGGGACAATAGCTCAAAGGTTTGTCGGTCATTAAACTGGTTTTTTTGTAAACCAGATTTTCAGTTTTAATGATATCTTTTATTGCTATTTCTGACATGGCTTATCCTCCAATAATTTTTTGTTCCAAAGCTTCAGCAACCTCTTCGGGTGAATGAATAACACCGCCCAAACGGCCGTAATGTGCTACTTTTACTTTTCCTTCAACAGCCAGCCGAACATCTTCAACCATTTGTCCTGCACTCATTTCTACAGCCAAAAATCCCTTAATTCCTTTCTGAACCAGCTCCTGGATTTTCATCGTAGGGAATGGCCAAAGCGTGATGAGTCTTAACAAGCCAACTTTGATGCCTTTGGCTCTAAGCAATTGTATTGATTTTTGTGAGATTCGTGCACTGGAACCATAAGCAACCAGAATATAGTCTGCATCATCGCACATTATTTGTTCATACCGAACCTCGTTTTGTTCAATAGTACGATATTTTTCCTGTAAATGATAATTGTGTTGCTCTAGTTTTGCCGGATCAAGATCCAAAGAAGTGATAACTCTTCGCTCTCCACCTTTTGGTTTTCCATTGGTAGCCCAAGGATATTTATCTTTAACTTCCTGATCTGTCAAACGTGGGATCTGATCAAATAATTCAACCTTTTCCATCATCTGACCAATAGCACCGTCAGATAGAATCATAACGGGCATTCTGTATTTGAATGCTAGGTCAAATGAAAGTGGTACAAAATCAGACATTTCCTGAACCGAAGACGGGGCCAGAACCAGCAATCTGTAGTCGCCATGACCACCACCTTTTGTGGATTGAAAATAATCTGACTGTGCAGGCTGAATATCTCCCAATCCCGGACCTCCTCTTACAACATTTGCAATTACGATAGGAATCTCAGCGCCTGCAATGTAGGACAAGCCTTCTTGCATAAGGCTGATTCCCGGACTTGATGATGAAGTTACCACTTTCTTACCTGTTGCACCTCCACCATATAACATATTAATTGATGCTACTTCACTTTCTGCCTGTAAAACAACCATTCCGGTTCGGTCTTGAGGTTTTGCAGCTGTGAGGTATTCAATAACTTCCGACTGGGGAGTAATGGGGTAGCCAAAATAGCCGTCAGCTCCGGCACGAATAATAGCTTCTGCCAGCGCCTCATTACCCTTCATTAATCTCAGTTCACCCATATCTTTTATCTTTTTTTGTTATGAATTAACTTTAAGTCTGTACACGGTGATAACACCATCAGGACAAACTACGGCACAATTTGTACATCCTGTACATGCTTCAGGATTATCCATAAAAGCATAATTGTACCCTTTACCATTTACTTCTTTGGCCAGAGCAATGACGTCGGTAGGGCAGGCAGGGATACATACTCCGCAACCTTTACATTTATCTATGTCAACCACAATGGCACCTCTCATCTTAGCCATAAGCCTATATTTATATCGTTTGCATTAAATTTTGCACGAAATTACAATTTATAGCCCTATGGTTTCCTAGGGGTTTTACTTAATTAGGTTGTTTAAGGTAATTTATATTTATTTTAAATACGCTAAATAACTGATAAATAAACTTGTAGTGGTTAATTTATTAATGGGATAAAATAAAAAAAACCGGAGATGATCTCCGGCCTTTAGACTAAATCTGTTATATAAATTACCAGATCTTTTGTCCGGTTGATTCAAGTAATTTATAGTGGCTTAGCGTAAGCTGATATTTTTGGTAGGTATATTTCAGCCTTGCCTGAGATAAAGCTGTTTCTGTATCCATCAGAGTTGTATTTGTAATGGCACCGGTTTTATAGAGTCCTTTAGCCTGGTTTAGCGCTGCCTGTGCCTGAACAATTTCCTGTTGTGCACTTTTCAGCTGTATTTTATTGTTTTGATAATCCAGTAAAGCTGTTTGAACCTCGGTTGAGATATTTCTTTCAAGGACTGTTGAATGGTCTATTACAGATTCTATATTCAAGTTTGCAGTATTAATCTTCAGCTTACGCATGTGTCCGTCAAAAATCGGGATTTTAGCTGCCAGACCCACAATGTAATTTACTTTTGGTGTGAGCATATTGTTGGGATAGCCATTTTTGATACCTGTGCTGCCATGAACAGCCAAAACAGGCATATCTGTTTTCTCGGCCAAGGTTTTTTGAAGTCTTTCTGTGTTCAAAACCAAGTTGTTTATTCGTAATTCCTCACGCAGGTTGTAAGCTCTTCTGATTAATGTGTCTACCTGATAAATTTGGATACTGTGTTCCAGATTACCATCAACATTAATAGTACTCTGGATTGGCAGTCCCATCAAAGATTTAAGCAAAACGGCTGTTTTGTTCCATTGATTTTCAATGCTCAGTTTCTGGTTTTGTAAAACACTGAGCTGAACTCCGGTATTTAATGTGTCCAAACCAGTTGCCGTTCCGGTTTTAACTCTTTTTTGGGCCACACTAAAATGCTCTTCCATATCGCTGATTTCCTGATTGATGACAGTAATACTCTTTTGAAGATAGATCAAAGAGAAGTAAACTTTTGCAGTTTCGTAAGCAAGACTGTTTTTTACAACATTGATTTTTTCTGCTTCAGTAGCTTCTGTAGATTGCAAAACTTTAATCATATCTTTTCTTCTGTCAAAGTCATAAATGACATAGTCGACGGCTATATTTTCATCAATATTATAGGGGGTTCCCAAAGCAAATGAAATTCCGTTAAATTCAACCTTGGGAATAGGTCCAACCTGAGTGTAAGACAGGTTGGCAGCAACAGTAGGCAAAAGACTAGTTTTTTGCTGTTCTGTTTGAGATTGGGCAATAGCAACTTTATTTTTTGCCTCTTTTATTAGAGGGTGGTTATTTACGGTTTGTTGAATCGCCTGATGCAATGTTACAGTTTCTACTGTTTGAGCTTTCAATTGTTGCTGCATGAAAAGCAATAAAATAAAGCTGAATAGCAAAGCTAGTTTATTAAATATAGGGACTTTATTTTTCATCGGTTCAAATGTTTTTTATTTGTTCTTAAAAATAACAGAGGAATAATCATACCAAATGTCAGTATTGCACCGATCATAAAGTCATCATTTATTCCTTGTACATAGGCCTGTCCTGTGAGATTTCCCAACAACAGACTCTTTGCCTGGCTCATGGCGTCAATATTATTGCTTCCCAAAGCATGCATGGCAAATACTTTTAGGTTAGCCAAAGTTTGTTGAAATACAGGTGAGTTTTGGTGAACCTGTTCTCCATAAGTTTGCGCATGAAATGTAATGCGTTGTGTAAGCAAGGTTCCAAGCAAGGCTATTCCAAAACTACCTCCGATTTGTCTGATGGTGTTCATAAGTCCTGATGCCTGTGCCAGTTGGGTTTTTGGAATGTCAAAAAGAGCCACTGCAGAAAGCGGGATGAAAACGAGTCCAATTCCCAAACCTCTCAGGTATAAAGGAAACATAATCTCACTGTGCATGGTTTGCAGAGATAGTGTGGTAAATAAATACATAGACACACCCAAAACTAATGAACCCAATAAAATGGGGATTTTTGGATTGAACCTGTCGGTTAACTGACCCGCAATAGGAGACATGATTGCTTGTAATATTCCAACCGGAAGAAACACTAACCCTGCCTGATAAGCTGTGTAGCCTAATGAATTTTGGAGATACAAAGGAAGCAGGAAAGCGTTCCCGAAAAAAGCAACCCCGAAAATAAAGAGCATCACCGTTGAAATCCAGAAGTTATGAAATCTCAACAACCTCAGATTCAGCAGAGGGTGTTTACTTGTAAGCTCAATTACAACGAATAAAGTCAGGCTGATTCCGGCAATTAAGAAGTTTACAATGATAAACTCTGAATGCCAGCCTTTTGTGTTCCAACTGGAGTTACCTGTAGATAGGGCTAAAAGTAATGATCCTAATCCGATAACCATAGTAACAATTCCGCCAAGATCAAATTTGGTTCTGACCTCACTTTTGTATTCATTCTGGATGATTGCTACTGCAATAATTCCAAAGATACCTACGGGTACATTAATATCGAAAATTGCATGCCATGAATAGTTATCAACTAAATATCCTCCGAAGAGAGGTCCTAAAGAGACCGAAGCAGCAGCAGCAATTCCCCAAAAGCCTAAAGCAACTCCACGTTGATTTGGAGGAAAGGCACGCGTTACAATTGCCATACCTACAGGCATAATAAATCCGCCACCCATTCCCTGAACAATACGGAAAGTGATTAATATACTTTCATTCCACGACAAACTGGATAACAACGACCCTAATGTAAAGAGAGCAATTCCAAAAATATATGTCTTCTTATACCCGAAACGGTCGGCAATCCATCCTGATGCAGGCAATACGACAGCAAAAGCAAGCATGTAACCTGTAGCCACCCACTCAATCTGATCAATGCTCACCCCAAAAACAGCCATTAGCTTCGGAAAAGCTACGTTTACAATGGTAGCATCCAGAACCGCCATAAATGTTCCGATCATAACGCTGGCAAGAACCAGCCATTTATTCGCAGAACCTTCTTGTTGTTCCCAGTTTATATGTTTTTTTTGCTGGGACATTATTTGCTCTTTTTAATCCGTACTTTTAATTCTACAGACATGCCGGGAAGTAAATCAACATTTCCCTTGGGTGTTCCACCTGTTTTAAAAATAGTCAGTTTAAGGGGTACGCGCTGAGTTACTTTTGTAAAGTTGCCCGAGGCATTGTCAGGTGGAATTAATGAGAATTTTGATGCTGTGCTGTTTCCAACCTGATAAAATATACCTTTAAATGTCGCATCAGGAAATGCGTCTACAGTAATGTCTGCTGTATCTCCCATATGTATAAAGCGCAATTCGTTTTCAGGAACCATAGTGGTAACCCAGATTTTCTGTGTTCCGAAAACTGTAAACATACTTTGTCCGGGTGAAACAACATCTCCGGCTAAAACCCAACGTTTTGCTGCCACACCATCCATAGGGGCATAGATATTTGTGTGGGATAAGGCAGTTTGCAGAGTGTTCAGAGATGCTTTAATAGTAGGTATTTTTGATTGGGCAACCTTTACTGCAACCTGTGCTAACTGATAGTCTTTCTCAATATTTTGATAGTTTGCCTTGGGAATCAATTTTGCTTTGTACTGTTCCTGAGCACGATCGAAATTGATTTTAGCCTGTGATAGTTTTACTTTTGCCATTTCAATTCCTATCTGTGCATCTTCAAGGCTAACTTTGGCTTGCTCAATTTCAGCAATATAAGTTGATGAGTCCAGTTGTGCCACAAGCTGGCCTTTTTTTACATGATCACCTTCATGAATATAAAGTTTCATTATCCTTCCCGGAATTTGTGAGCTAACAGTTACTTCATATGCATCAACATAGGCGTCATCGGTTGTTACAAATTCTGATTGTTTGATAAACCACCAGATACCTACACCAATAATTGTAGCTATAATAATAATTCCAACAATGATTTTGGTAATATTCCCCTTCTTTTTGTCAGAGGGTTCATTTACTGTTTTTTGGTTCTCGTTTGCCATATTGATATTGATTTAATTTGATTGATTTACAATTTTATTTAAGAGATTTCTTAATGTCAGAATTTCTTCTTCATTCAGTTCCTTTACCAGATATTCATTTATTTCTTTATGAATGGAATCGACCATTTCTTCCATTTGGTTTGCCTTTTTAGTAGCAAAAAGCCGGTATTCACGTTTGTCTTTCGGATTAGCTTTCTTTTGGATGTATCCATTCCTGACAAGAATATTTACTCCCTTGCTCACGGTAGCTTTGTCGAGATACATTTTTTGTGCTACTTCTTCCTGAGATATCCCCTGATTTTTCATGATATAGCGCAAAAAGAAAAATTGCCCGACTTCAATGTCACAGGTTTTTAGTTTGATAGCGGCATACTGATACGCTTTTTTATGAGCAGCTGCTATAAGTCTTCCAATAGTTACACTCTTTTCCAAGGCTTTGTGTTTTAAAAACTGATGCAAATTTAGAATTATTATAGTTGACTATGCAACTATTTATATTAAAAAATCTTAAATAGTTTACTATTCAACTATTGAAAAAGCCTATAGGATAAAGGAAAAACGTTTGCGGTGGTGAAAAATGATTACTTTGATTCAGCGATTATTTTTATTGCTGAATTCATCAACTCAAAGCCCTTTTTTGTATTATTTAATTGATTTGTGCCAAAGATAAAAGTAAGCAACCCTATAAATTTTTCATTTTGCCTTAAGCATGTTGTCCCATTTTTATTGTCGATAATCTCAAACTGGTGTTCCCCGTCAAACAATCCAGGAAAAAGCAAATGACCCAACCAGCGAAGTTCCTTATTTTCATCATAAACAAGAACCTTTGGCTTAAATCTCATTCCTTTACCTTCGGGTGGAACAATATGAACCTTTATTCTTTCTCCAACTATAACTTTACCATCAAGAGATTGGATGAAAGGATTCCATTTTGAGTAATTTTCAAAATCGGTGAGTATTGACCAAACTTTTTCAGCTGAGCTATTGATTTGGATTTCAGTTTTGATTTCTTTTGCCATTGTTCTCTTTTTTTTTGAATTAACGTAGCAAAGTTCAAGTTTAAAAAGGGTTTGTCTCTTGATCTGGATCAAGAAATCATTCCAGTTGTTTTTTTCTGATCCTGCTCAATGTTTCTGGAGTCATTCCGAGCATTGAAGCAAGATATTGTAAAGGAACCTGATTGAAGATTTCTTTATTATAGTTGAAAAAGAATTGATAACGCTCTTCGGCTGTCATTGACAGATGAGAAAAAACGCGGTTTTCCAGAACATTAAAGCAACGAACCATAAATAATTTTTCAAATTGGGCCCAGTCGGGGACAACTTCGCTAAGCCGGTCGTAATCTTTTTTATTTATGGTGAAGAGCTCTGTCTTGGTTAAGGCTTGTATGTTCCATCTGGAAGGGCTACCGGTGATAAATGCTGTTAGGTCCACAGCAAATTCGCTTTCATGGGAAATCCATTGAGTTATTTCTTTGCCCTCTTCAGTTATGGCATAAAACCGCTGATATCCTGAAAAAACAAAGCTTAGGTTATTGCACGAATTTCCTTGTTCAAGGATAAACTCACCTTTTTCACAAGTTTGGTATTTGAATAAGGTTGAAATGCCTTCAAGTGCATTACTTTCAGTAACCCCGAAATAATCTGTGATATACTTCTCCAGTTCTGCCATAGTTAATCTGCAATCTTTTCCCAACCCATCTTACTCATGTTTTTATAAATCCCAAATCCGGCAATCAAGCCAATAGAAATAAGAACCAATCCAATAAAATAGTCTTTAAATATAATTTTCCCAAATCCGAACAGTACAAACGAAACAAGTATGGTTCCTAACGCCCAGTTAGCAAAAAGACGTCCGTAACCTGTGTCGGCCTGAACATTAGGGTTCTCAGCTGCAATTTTTTTCCAACCCATTCCTCCCGGATGAATTCTCTTATAAAATGAGGTGAGTTTTTCTTTTGAAGTGGGTGCAGTAAGAAAAGTAACTGTGAGCCATACTACTGTTGACCAGGCAACAATAATGATCAACGAATCCTCAAAACTCACGCCATTGTATTTTAAAATGGGATAAACGGCATAAGGGGCAATCATGGCTGAAATTTCCGACCAGGCATTAACCCGCCACCAGAACCATCGTAGCAACAAAACCAATCCGATGCCACCGCTACAGGCTAAAATAAATTTCCATGCATCGCTTATTTGACTGAATTGTGTGGTAACAATAATTGAAAAGAACATCAACAGAACGGTTGTAAGGCGTGAAATTTTTACATAATATTTTTCAGAGGCACCCGGTTTAACAAAAGGTTTAAATAAATCATTAATTATGTATGATGCTCCCCAAACAGTTTGTGAGGCAATAGTTGACATATAAGCAGCCAGAAAAGCAGCCAGAAGAAGCCCCAATAAACCTGCAGGCATTAAATCACGAATAGCCATCACGTAAGTGGCTCCTTTATCTGTGGCATGAGGATACATAATTAATGTGGCAAGAGCGACTAAAATCCAGGGCCAGGGACGTAAAGCAAAATGGGCGATCTGAAACCAGAGTGTTGCTAATAATGAATGTTTCTCGTTTTTGGCCGACATCATCCGTTGTGCTACATAACCGCCACCTCCGGGTTCAGCACCCGGATACCAGCTGGCCCACCATTGAACTCCGAAATAGGCTACAATAGCTGTAACCCCCAGTCTGAGCATGCCTGTTGCTGTTCCGGTATTTGTTCCGTTATCGATAGATGGAAAAAAGTCGAACACCCATTTCATTTTACTCAGACTTTGCTCCATTCCTGAGATTCCTCCCACATGGTTTACGGCAAAAATGGCAAGTACAATGCTTCCTGTCATTGCCATAATAAACTGAAAGGAGTCGGTTAACGCAACGCCCATCAATCCTGATAGGGAGGAATATAACGCTGTAAATAACATCAATCCGGCAACAACAACAAGTGGAGCACTAAAATCCATTCCCAAGATATAAAATGCTTTATGTCCGAAGATTGTCAGGTCAGGAAACATGATGTGAACTATTTTCACCATGGCCAGGTTCACCCACGCCATCACAACCACATTCATAAATATTCCGATGTAAACAGCCCTAAAGCCTCTGAGGAAGTTCGCTGCCTTTCCTGAATAACGAATGGCTACGAACTCGGCATCGGTAACAATACCGGCTCTGCGCCATAAGCGGGCAAAAAAGAAGACCGTAAGCATTCCGCCAAACAACATGTTCCACCAAAGCCAGTTTCCGGCTACTCCCTGCTTGGAAACCAGCTCTGTAACAGCCAAAGGTGTATCTGCAGCAAATGTAGTAGCCACCATACTGGTGCCTGCAATCCACCACGGAAGATTTCTGCCACTCAGGAAAAAACTCCCGGTGTCTTTTCCGGCGCGTTTCGACATGTAAAGCCCAATGGATAAGCTGGCAATGAAATAAAGAATAATTATATACCAATCGATATTTTGGATGATCATGGGTGTTTTATTTATAACGATCCAAATATACATTATTTTTTAAGGAGCCAAAATTGCACTGATTCAGGTTTCCTTACTCGGGAATTTTTACCATATTTGTTACTGATTTTTTCATCAAATATTTTTTCTTATGAATGGATTTTTACAAGCAATGGATAAAATTATAGTGTGGTATAACGATTATATCGGCGGTTATGCCATACTGTTTATGCTGGTTCCTACCGGGTTGTATTTCATTTTTCGATTAAAATTTTTAAATGTAACCAAGCTTGTTCATTCTATTCGCATTGTTGCAGGAAAATATTCCAATAAAGAGGACGAGGGTGATGTGAACCACTTTAAAGCTCTTACTACGGCTCTTTCTGCCACGGTTGGAACCGGAAATATTGTAGGGGTTGCTTTAGCCATTTATCTTGGGGGTCCGGGTGCACTGTTCTGGATGTGGGTAACCGGATTTTTAGGTATGATCCTGAAATACTCAGAGTGTACACTGTCGCACAAATACAGGGTATTTAATTCTGATGGCTCTGTTTCCGGAGGTCCGATGTATTATATTCGTGATGGAATCGGAAAGCTTTACAATGCACCGGTTTTTGCCAAGGTTCTGGCCGGGATCTTTGCTATTGCTACTATTCTGGCTTCGTTGGGAACCGGAAATATGGCTCAGATTAACGGCATGGCTGATGCTTTGCATACAACCTATGGTTTCACCGATTGGATTACCGGATTGGTAATTGCAGTTTTGGTATTACTGATTATCGTGGGTGGCATCAAACGCATTGCAGATGTAGCCTCACGTTTGGTCCCTTTTATGGCTGTTACCTACATCCTTGCCACTTTACTGGTTCTTATTGATATGCATCAGAACATTCCTCATGCTTTTGAAATGATTTTTGAAGGTGCTTTTACCGGAACTGCAGCAGCGGGTGGTTTTGTTGGATCAACCATTATGATGACTATGATTTGGGGTATCCGTCGTGGGCTTTTCTCTAATGAAGCAGGGCAGGGGTCAGCACCTATTGCTCATGCAGCTGCCAAAACAGAATATTCTGTCAGAGAAGGACTTGTTGCTTCGCTTGAACCGCTTGTTGATACTTTAATTATTTGTACAATGACAGGTTTAATGCTTGTTACGACTGATGCCTGGCATTCGGGTATTAAAGGTGTGGGAATGACTATTGAAGCCATGGATCAGGGATTAGCCGGAATAGGTTTGGAACACGTGGGTAAGCATGTAATAACCTGGGGTTTAATGATGTTTGCTTTTTCTACAGTAATCAGCTGGTCCTATTATGGTTCACGAGCAGCCAATTTCCTTTTGGGTGAAAAAGCTATTAAACCCTATTACTATTTATACGGTGTATTTGTTTTCTTTGGTGCTGTTTGGGGTATTGATCTGGTATGGCACTTTGTGGACATGGTCATCACTTTTATGACAATTCCCAACCTGATAGCCCTGTTGTTACTTTCAGGAGTTCTGATTAAAGAAACCAACGGATATTTTAAGATGATGAAGGAGCGAAAAGTAAAGTAGTTAGTTCATTTTAAAAGTTAAAATACATTAAAACTGATCGATAGTAAAATGTAATTTATAGTTTTACATGCTTCATATGTAATTATTTAATTGTAAAGCTGTAATTATGAGATTATCTGTTGTTAAAAGAATTGTGATTGGTTTTGTTGTTATTTTCAGTCCTTTGGGTTTGTTTGCACAACATTCAGCAAAAATACTGATAGCAAAACCTGAATTTCGTAACGTTACTACCGATGGTTCTGTAACGGTAGAAGGTAAAAAAATTGATTATACTGCTACTGCCGGAAATATATATCTGACCAATGATCAAGGTGATACAACTGCCCGTATGTTTTATGTTGCTTATGCAAAAAAAGGAGTTCAGCCCGATCATCGTCCGGTAACATTCTTCTGGAACGGAGGTCCCGGTTCAGCCAGTGTTTGGATTCACATGGGCGGATTTGGTCCGCAACGCGTAAAAATCAACGATCATAGCCATACACCTGCTGCACCGTACACGCTACAAAATAATGAATACAGTTTGCTGGATGTAACCGACGAAGTTTTTGTGGATGCCGTAGGAACCGGTTACAGCAGAATTATTGATTCGAAAGAAGGGGGTGCCGGTACCCCAAGTGAGTTTTATGGTATTGATGGTGACGGACATTCATTTGCACAGTTTATCAGAAAATATCTTTCTCAATTTAACCGCTGGAATTCTCCGAAGTATATTTTTGGGGAAAGTTACGGAACAACCCGCGCTGCAGTGCTTTCTAAAGAATTAGAGACACAACAAAGCATTGACCTTAACGGCGTGATTTTATTGTCTTCCATTTTGGATTTTCATACTGCCAGTTTCAATCCTGGCAACGATTTGCCTTACGAATTGTTCCTGCCCAGTTATACAGCAGTGGCTTGGTATCATCATATGTTGCCCAATCAGCCTAAAGAGCTGCTCCCCCTATTGAAAGAAGTAAAACAATTTGCTCTCACAGATTATGCTGAAGCTCTGGCCCGGGGAAACAATCTGGATCCTGCTACCCGTGCTTCTATTGTCAATAAGTTGCACGAATATACTGGCTTACCTCTAGATTACCTTGAGAAGGCCAGTATGCGCGTAACAGGTGCTGAATTTGAAAAAGAATTACTCAGCAGCAAGGATGAAACTACCGGAAGACTGGATGCCCGTTTTATCGGACCTACAATGGATCCACTCAGCCAGACAGCTGAAACCGATCCTCATAGTAATGCTTTTAGTTCAGCTTACATTTCATTGTTTAACGATTATGCACACAGTGTTTTGCATTATGGACAAAACATGCACTACAGACCATTTGCAGGCAACATCAGGCAATGGAACTGGAAACACAGGGTTCCTATGGCAGGACAAGGTTTTGGGGGAACCCCCAATGTTGCTGTAGATTTGGTTCAGGCTATAAAAATTAACCCTGATTTAAAAGTATTGGTGAACAGTGGATACTTTGATTTAGGAACGCCGTTCTTTGCAACAGATTATACAGTAGATCATTTCGACTTGCCTAAAAGTTTGCAGAATAACGTGGAAGAAAAATATTATTTTTCAGGGCATATGGTATATCAACACCAACCATCTCATAAAAAACTACACGATAATGTAGCTGAGTTTATTCGCGAAACGGATAATCTTAAGTAAACTTTTTTTGCCAGGTTTAATGAGGCATGCGATAAATAGCATGCCTTTTTTATTTCAAATTACTTACCTGTTCCAATTACAATAATTATTATAAATAAGACATTGAGAAGCGGTTTATAATTGTAACAGAATGTATGTGGAATAATTTTGCCGCATGAATTATTTGGCAAAAGGAAATAAATTAATTAAGGGAAGGATAAACAAACATTCGCTTTGGTTAACCCACGTCATTACCTATAGCTGTAATGCAAATTGTGAAATGTGCTCCAGAATTCAAAAGGATAATGACAAGAAAAAAGAGCTTTCACGCGAAGAAAATCTACAATTGATTGATAATGCAGCTCGTGCAGGCATTGTATTTTATACAATGTATGGCGGCGAACCTTTACTCTATAAATATGCCCCTGATGTATTTATTGGACTATGCCCGAAAAAAAGGCATGGTTACCATTGTCAATACTAATGGATACTATCTGAAAAACAAGATTGACAAGATCGCTCCCCACACCGATTCTGTTATTGTTTCCATCGATGCTGCCGGCGATCTGCATGATAAAATGCGAAAGCTACCGGGACTTTTTGATAAGGCTGTAAAAGGTATAAAGTCAGCTAAAGGAAAAGTAAAAATTTCCATTAATAGTGTAATTACTGCTGAAAATATAAACAGTATTCCTGACTTAATTCAATTATCAGATGATTTAAATGTTCCGGTGTTCATCCAAACAATGGTTCATGAGGCTGGTTACAACGATCATTTAAAGCTCACAGAGGATCAGGAGAAAGCGATTTACAATGAATTGCTTTACTACAAGAAGAAGGGCAGCAAATTGCTGAATTCTGAAAGCTATATCAAAAAATCTGTTGGACAGAAAACCGGCGAAATGTCATGCTCCCAAAGTTTATATTCGTGTAGGGGGTGACGGAACTATTGGTTATTGTAATAATACCACATGGGGCAATATCCGCGATAATGAGCTTGCCGATGTTTTTAGTAGCCAAGCATTTAATAACAGGACTAAGCAACTCGAAAGCTGTAACAAATGTGTTAGTGCCTGCACCGATATTTCAAACCTGAACAACAACCCTTTTTATGCACTTAAAATAGGGCTGGAGTATTTGAAATATCAACTTTAGTTTTATTGAAAAGCGCTCATTAAAATCAAGGTTATCGCACTCCCTTAACCTTCATCTTAAGACTGTAAAACCCTTGAAATGCGGTAATAAATAACGTTTTTTTGTGTTTGCCACCAAATGTAACGTTGGCTGTCCATTTTTGATCAACAGGAATGTGGGCGATTTGTTTCCCTTCTTTGTTAAATACAGTTACCCCTTTGCCTGTAACGTAAACGTTTCCCTTATTGTCTATGGTCATTCCGTCTGAACCCATTGAAGCAAACAATTTTTTATTCGATAAAGTACCGTCGGGATTAATGGTATAGGAATAAGTTTTAGATGCCCCAATATCCGCAACATAAAGGATTTTACCATTGGGAGTGCCAATAATACCGTTGGGTTTAACCAGGCTGTCTGCAACGGCAATTACTTTCTTTTTGTCTGGGATCAGATAGTAAACACGTTCCTGTTCAATGTCCTTTTTGGTCCTCTTCCAGTAAGGTCTTTGATAATATGGGTCAGTGAAATAGATTCCTCCTTTTGGGTCAATCCACAGATCGTTGGGGCCGTTTAAACGATGTCCTTCGAAGTTGTTGAGCAACACAGTAACTTTCCTATCGGGACTAATGGACCATAACTGACTTCTTTGGTCAGCACAGGTTATCATATTTCCGTTACGGTCGAAATAAGTACCATTTGAACGTCCTGCACTATCAGAGAACACTGTTAATTTTCCATCAACCGAATATTCCCAGATCTTATTGTTGGGCTGATCCGTGAAAAATACATTGCCTTTTTTATCGCATGAAGGACCTTCAGTAAATGAAAACTGGTTGGAAATCAATTTAAGTTTGGCTCCCCTGGCTATAATGTTATTTTGGGCCCGAAGAGGGGTTCCTGAAAGGAAAAAAATTGTAACAATAAATATATTTATGATAGAAAGTGATAGCAGTCTTTTCATTTTGATACTTTTTTGTTTTGTAAAAATAATAAAAGAATATAGACCTAAGAATCATGTGATTTCTAAATTTAGCAAGGTATAATATACAGATAATCAGTTGTGTAATTTAGGTTGTTAGATCAAGTATCAAAAAATCAATTGTTTATAACGATTCCTCCCACATGGGTCTCCCACATGTCTCACTCAACTCCCGGTAAGGTCTCACAATAGTGGGAGTCAGGCAGGAGCAAGACGGGTTTTGGTTAGGAGATTGAACCTGTATTACTGCCTTTACTTTTGCCCTATTATTTAGCTGATTGAAGCTGATTTTCCTAAAATTCAATGGACTTATCTATGTTGACAATCCTGATGATGTTGTGTGTTTCAGGATTAAACAGGATCAAACCGTTGCCAAAGTACTTCACAATGCCACCGCCAAAATCTCCGGTTACATATACCATGCTATTGCCTTGTTTGGCATAAATTGCATCAGATGTGGACAGGTAGAGAATATTCCGGACTGTATCAGCAGTAATTGAAACAATTGCATTGTCTTTTTGTAATCCTGCTACCAGATTTAATTTAAGATCATCAGGAGAAAATGAAAAAACGGCACTTCCTACAGCAAAATAAACGGAATCACCCATTTCTGTCAACGATGTAATGGGTTCGGGAGTGATGAGTAATTGTTTGTATTTGCCTCCTTTTGCCAACACAAAAAGCCTGTAGGTACTGTAGGTTCTTACGCGGTCAAACAAATAAATTACATTTTTTCCCGGTGCCAGCCCCATATACGAAGTCGGTAGTTGCGCAATGGGGGAAAAAACACCGATGGTATCCATATAACAAAGCCTGTTCTTTAAAACGGCCATCAACAGTCCGTCAGAAGTATAAGCGAAAGAAGCTATTGTGCTGTCGGCATTTTCGCCCAGTTGTGCTATCCCGCCCCAACCCAAAAGGAATATTTTATTGCCTTCGGCCAGTGTGATAAGTTGATTGGGTGAAACATCAAGTGTATAACCAAATGACACATTTTTTAGGGAGTCTGCCAACATGTTTTCGTTGAGCATCATCTCATAGCGATGTTCGTTTTTCTCCTGGCTAAAGGCCGTTTGTACAAAAAGCAAACAGAAAAGGGCAAGTGTAATTGAAAAGATACTTTTTGAGGGTTTCATGTCAACCTTGTTTAATATTTCTTTATTGAGACTTTCCAGTCATCAGCGGCCTTGGAGTAAATACCATAATTCTTCAGGGCTGTCTTGCTTCCGCTTGTCAGCAAACCGAAATTTTTATCTTTCACCATTCCTGTCAAATATCCTTTGCCCTGCTCAAAATAGGCGTCAGCAGTTTGTTTAGCTGTATTGATAATAGCATTGGAACTCATTTTTCTCAGATCTATCTGACCCAGCTCCTCCATTTTATAAACGTCGCCGCTGGTTACTGCATCAGCTGCGTCTTTCATGTAGGACATGCTTTCCTTTTTAATGTTCATCATAAATCTTCCCGACAAGGCAGCAATTTTTCCTCCCTGAAAGGTTTCAATTTTATTGATGGCCTGATCCATATACTGATCTGCAATTTCCTGTTGAAAAGTAGGAGGAATGTCAGATATCTTATTCTGCTGCATCACCGACCATGAATTGTAATCCCAGGTAATGTTGATGCCCTGCTTCATGATTTTTTGCCTTTCGATCTCAGCCTGCGTCATGGGAGCGCTTTGACTTAGTGTTTTGAACATGCTTCCGGTGGAGGACAATGTTTTAAAATGAACAGTATTCCCATCATCCAGTTTTTTGTACGACTGCATCATTTGTTCGTACTTTACCTGAGCCACGGAATCCTTAAAATGTTTCTCAGCCGCCGCTTTCTTGGCCAGTAAAGCTGCCTGCTGAATGGCGGCCTGGTTGTTTTTGGTGTTGTCGCTAAAAATAAAACTTAAAAAAGCACTGGCAATTCCTGTGGCAAGCTGGATTTTCATGGCATTTTTGTACGAAAGGGAGTTCATCTTTGCCGAGCTGCCTGATTTAGATATTTTTTGTCCCGTTAATTTTTCAAGCTGTCCTATGGCACTCTGTCCCTGAACGGCCATTGGAAGAAAGACAAAAATCAGGATTACGGCAACAATTGAAGCGCGTAATTCGGGAAGCGGAATTGGTGAGACATGATTTGCTTTCATGGTAGTTGAATAAATCGTGAACTAAACTTTTATTGCCCGGTTTTTGTATAAAATTCCCATTCATAAATTTTGTCCTGTGCTGCCCGTGCATCCTTTTCACCTGGTTTCAGCAACAGGTATTTGCGCATATAAAAGATGGCCGCTTTGTAATTGCTGAGCTGGCCGTAAAGCAGCGCCAGATTATTATAGGCTTCGGGATAGGTGACAGCATCTATGTCTATGACTTTTTGATATAGCCCAATGGCAACAGCATATTTTTTTTGTTTTACCTGTAAGTTGGCCTGAACCACATATTTTCTCTGTTCCTCGCTCATGATCGGTTTTACTTTGGCAGTCAGGTATTTTTCGGCTTTGGCTTTAAATGCTTCAAGCTGCGCTGCATATCGGAGGGTGATGAATTGATTCTGAATAGTGTATAATGCTCTAGTCATTTCCCTGTTGCATGTGGGATAATCAGACTTATTTCTCATGGTAACACCAAAACCTTCTTTATGTTTCCAAAAGTGGGTGCCATGTGTTCCCAAAATAAAATCATGATAGCTATCGTGGTGTTGTTGTCCGGTTTTTTTACTGTAGTATAGACCATATGTAACTTCAAGCTCAATCGGACTGTCTCCAAACAGTTTTGAAAAATAGACAATATGAGTGCCCCTTTTTGCGTAAATTTCTATTCTATCGTCAAAGACAAGTACTTTTTTGACTTTCAGTTTGACCCACCCTGAGCTGACAGAGTCAGAAACCGTAACACATTTGTCGTTCAATACACGACTTATGACCTGTTTAGCCTGTTCTAGATTAGCATAAGGATTGGGTTTAAAAATCATTTTGTCATATTTCCATGCATCCTCCTGTGCATGGACAGCCATTGGAAGAAGGGCTATGAATAGAATTAAGGTGATCGGTGCAATCTTATTCGTCTTCATGATATTCAGATAAACGGGTTAAAAACAACGCTATTTTTGAGGTTTTGTATAGAGTTCCCATTCGTAGATTTTATCCTGAGCAGCACGGGCATCCTTTGGGCTTGGTTCCAGCAACAGGTATTCGCGCATATAAAAAATAGCGACACTGTATCTGTTCAACTGAGCATACAACAATGCCAGATTATTATAAGCTTCGGGGTAGGAGGTGGCATTCAGTTCGATTACTTTTTTGTAAAACTGTATGGCATCGGCATATTTTTTCAGTTTCACAAGTGCGTTGGCCTGAACCACATATTTCCTTTGTTCTTCACTCATCACAGGTTTTTCCTTTAAAGCACTGTATTTTTCAGCCTCAACCTTGAATGCCTCAAATAGTACTTTGCTGTTCAGGCGTTCCTGTTCTACGGCAAAATTGTTGAAGGCAGAGGCTAATTTAAAGGCATAGTTATTTTTGCTTTGTTTCAACAAAGCCGGTATCTCATAATATCCTGTCAGGCGAAATACTATAAGTGGTTTGTCTTTCCCGAAATAAAGAAAAGCATAGCGCCACCCCTGACCCATATTCGCATGGGGTGTAAGTTCTACATGGAGGAGCAGTACTTTCTCGAAGTTAAAATCACTGAAGAGGTCTTTGAAACTCCAGGTTATATTTTGCTTCCTGGCTTGAAAACTGATGTTGTCTTCTGTTACAATTATCTTTTTGCAATAAAAATATTTCCATTGCTTTGGATTTTGTTCATCGGGCAGATACACATATACAGGATGAGTTCTAAATGCCAACGGGATATACTTCATGGCAGCTTCACGCGAAGGAAGGGTGTCAATATAAGCGCCGTAGGTACGTTCGGGAAGTGTTATTATTGGCTTTATCTGGCCCATAGTAAGGCCTGAACATGAAATAAGGGTAAGCAGCAGTATGCTCCGGAGCATCCGATGAAAAGTCGATTGTTTCATTTTTATGGGTTTAGGTTAATGAAAGAAACAAACAATATGCAGAACCGGAATACCGTTTCAAATGCTTTGGGAACCGATAAACCGGTATGTACATCGAAACCTGAATAAGAACAAAGCAGCCTGGAAATGACTCAGGCAACCATCAAAGTTATGAAGTTTATCGGAAAATTGTTCACCCGGATAGAAATAAATTAGTCCGATTCAGGTACTTGTGTGTAATAAAGCTCACTGGAGCGCGTTTCTAACGCGTGTCCATTTTGTCCTTGCATTTGTAATGCTTCAAAATATTTCAAATGTTTTATTAAAATCTATCCGCGTTGCAAACGCGGACGAGAGAGGGACGAAATTATCATCAGATGTAACGAAATATCCGCACTAAGTACCGAAACAAGAACTCAATGCATCGAACAAGCCTAAAGCTTGTATAGAAAATGGTATTTTTTTATTCCAAAAAGGTCTTCCTATTTATTATTTAGGTCTCTATAATCGTCAAAAAGGTACGCCAACAGATGATTTAGGTACGTTTTAGTCGCTTATAAGTCCGCAAACAATTTAAAAAGTTTTGCCTCAAGCAATTTTAGGTATTTGTTTGTTCTATTTAGGTATTCGGTTGATATAAAAAGGTATCCGATTGTGTTAAAAAGTTCTTGAAACAGGGACTAATTTGTGTGATGAAAGAGGATATTGCTGATTATAAGTTCTCAAAACCCCGAAAATTTCAGGACAGGCTTTGCGGTAGCGGCGACGTGTTGTTTTAAAAAAAATACGTCATCGCGAGGAGGAACGACGAAGCGATCTCTGGGCGAAATAAATTCTGAAAAGGGATTGCTTCTTCATCCCGATTATTCGGGATTCATCGCAATGACGAACATGGATAACAATAAAAAAGGCTGCCTCATTGAGGCAGCCTTTTAATTTATAAAGTCAGAAGATTACTTTTTCTTCTTGCCTTTTTTGTTGATAATTGCAGCTTGTGCAGCAGCCAAACGGGCAATCGGCACACGGTAAGGTGAACAACTTACGTAGTTCAGTCCGGTGCGGTGGCAGAACTCAATGGAGCTGGGTTCGCCGCCGTGTTCACCACAAATACCCAGTTTGATGTTTTTGCGGGTCTTACGACCTTTCTTAACAGCGGTTTCAACCAACTGTCCAACACCCTGCTGATCCAATACCTGGAAAGGATCGTTTTTCAGGATACCTTTTTCAAGGTAAATAGGCAGGAACTTACCGGCATCGTCGCGTGAGTAACCGAAGGTCATCTGGGTAAGGTCGTTGGTACCGAAGGAGAAGAACTCGGCTGATTCTGCAATTTGGTCGGCAGTTAAAGCAGCACGGGGAATTTCAATCATTGTACCTACGAGGAAGTCGATTTTTTCGCCTCTTTCTTTAAATACGGTGGCGATGGTTTCGCGGATAATTTTTTCCTGCATTTTCATTTCAGCCAGAGTACCTGTTAAAGGAACCATAATTTCAGGACGGGTGTCAACACCTTTGGCTTTGAGGTTCAAAGCAGCTTCGATGATGGCACGGCTCTGCATTTCGGTGATTTCAGGATAGGTATTACCCAAACGGCAACCACGGTGTCCCAACATTGGGTTGAATTCGCTGAGGTCTTCAACTTTAGCTTTGATAGCTTCAACTGTGAGACCCATTACGTCAGCCATTTCCTGTTGTCCTTTGTCATCGTGAGGTACGAATTCGTGCAAAGGAGGATCGAGCAAACGAACAGTTACAGGCAAGCCTTTCATAGCAGTGAAAATACCTTCGAAGTCTTCGCGCTGGATGGGAAGCAGTTTGTCTAAAGCTTTTCTTCTTCCTTCTTCGTCATCAGCAAGAATCATTTCGCGCATGGCAATAATTTTGTCACCACCAAAGAACATGTGTTCTGTACGGCAGAGTCCAATACCCTGAGCACCGAAATCGCGGGCTACCTGAGCATCGTGTGGAGTGTCAGCATTGGTACGAACTGTCAAAGAGGCTTTTTTGTCGGCCAGTTTCATCAGTTTACCAAAATCGCCACTCATTTCAGGATTTACGGTTGCAATTTTACCATCATATACTTCACCGGTACTACCGTTCAATGAAATGAAGTCACCTTCTTTGTAAGTGGTGCCGTCCATTTCGAGGGTGCGGGTTTTGTAGTTGATTTTGATGCTACCTGCACCTGATACACAACATTTACCCATACCACGAGCCACAACAGCAGCGTGTGAAGTCATACCACCGCGAGCAGTTAAAATACCTTCGGCAGTGTTCATACCTTTTAAATCTTCAGGAGAAGTTTCGATACGAACCAAAACCACTTTTTTGCCCTGAGCAGCCCATGCTTCAGCATCGTCGGCATGGAATACTACCTGACCGGCAGCAGCACCTGGAGATGCAGGAAGACCTTTGGCCATAACTTTTGCACTTTTTACAGCACCGCCATCAAATACAGGGTGCAGCAATTCGTCCAGTTTTTCAGGCTCAACGCGCATCAAAGCTTCTTCTTTGGAAATCATATCTTCGCGCAGCATGTCCATGGCAATTTTAACCATAGCAGCACCTGTACGTTTACCGTTACGGGTTTGCAAAATCCACAGTTTACCATCCTGAATGGTGAACTCCATATCCTGCATGTCGCGGTAGTGGTTTTCCAAAGCGTTCTGAGTATCGAAAAGTTCTTTGTAAACAACGGGCATAGCTTCTTCCAGTGAGGGGAATTCAGCTGCGCGTTCTTCTTCGCTTACGTTAGCCAGTTTAGCCCAACGCAAAGAACCTTCTTTGGTAATTTGCTGAGGGGTACGGATACCGGCAACAACGTCTTCGCCCTGAGCGTCAATGAGGTATTCACCGTTGAACAGGTTTTCACCGGTGCCGGCATCACGGGTAAAGGCTACACCTGTAGCTGAGTTGCTTCCCATGTTTCCGAATACCATAGCCTGTACGTTAACAGCAGTTCCCCATTCATCAGGGATTTTATTCAGTTTTCTGTAAAGGATAGCGCGGTCGTTCATCCAGCTGTCGAAAACGGCCATAACGGCACCCCAGAGTTGTTCCCATGGATTATCGGGGAAATCTTTTCCGGTTTGTTTTTTAACGGCAGCTTTAAACTGGCTTACCAATTCTTTCAAGTCGTCGGCTGAAAGCTGGGTATCCAGTTTTACACCACGTTTTTCTTTCATTTCTTCAATGATCAGTTCAAAAGGATCTTCATCTTCTTTTGATTCGGGTTTCATACCCAAAACCACGTCGCCGTACATCTGTACGAAACGGCGGTATGAATCCCATGCAAAGCGGTCGTTACCCGATTTTTTGGCAATACCCAGCACAGCTTTGTCATTCAATCCCAGGTTCAAAACAGTGTCCATCATACCGGGCATGGAAGCGCGGGCACCTGAACGTACTGAAACTAACAAAGGATTGTCCTGATCGCCGAAACCTGTACCCATAATGTTTTCTACATTTTTGATAGCAGCTTCAACTTCTTTTTTGATCAGCTCAACCACGTAGTCATGTCCTTTTTCGTTGTAGAGGGTACAAACATCAGTGGTAATGGTAAATCCGGGAGGAACCGGAACGCCGATGAGGTTCATTTCGGCCAGGTTAGCACCTTTGCCTCCCAAAGTGTTTTTCATTTTTGCATTTCCTTCGGCTTTTCGGTCACCAAAGAGATAAACATACTTTGCTTTAGACATTTTAAATTAGTTATTTGTTAAAAAAAATCTGTTCTCAATTTTCGGAGCACAAAGATAGTAAAATACGCTGTACAATTTCCTCTGTTTCAAGAGCTGTTGGTTTAAGACTGATCAATTGAGAAACTTCTGCTGTTTTTTTCTGCTAATAATATGATTCAATCGTTTGCAATATGTTGTACTGAGCAAAAAAACTGTTTTAAATATCAATTTTTATGATTCGGCAGTCCATTAAAGTCTTTGTCTAAGTATATTACTTAAAACGTTTTAAATATGTTGTAATATCTCGGAATTCTCAATACGTTTTGCTAAGTTTGCATGTTAATAAAACAGCATAAAAAAAGAGGGGCTATGAGGCATAAAATTGGCATTCGGTATGAAGATAAATATTTAATGGAACGCAGGGTAGCCCTTATTCCTGAGCATGTAAAGGCTTTAAAGGAAAAGGGCTTTGAAATTGAAGTGGTTCCGTCAGATAAGAGAGTATTTAAGGATAAAGAATACAGCGATGCCGGTGCGGTTTTGAACCATCCGCCACTGAATGCCGATATTATTTTTGGGGTGAAGGAAATGCCGATTGATTATTTTGAAACGGGGAAGACTTATATTTTCTTCAGCCACACCATTAAAGGTCAGGATTACAACATGCCTTTATTGCAAAATGTAATAGATAAAGAAGCCAATCTGATCGATTATGAATGCATTACAAATGAGCAAGGAAAAAGATTGATCTTTTTTGGCCGGTTTGCAGGACTGGCAGGAACAATTAATAGTTTGTGGTCGCTGGGACAGCGCATGAAAATAAAAGGAGTGCATACGCCTTTTGAAGCGTTGACCCAGACCCATCACTATGACAGTCTGGAAGAAGCCCGGTCTGTGATTTCTGAAATAGGAGAGAAAATCAAAGAAAAGGGTTTACCCGAAGAAATTTCTCCTTTGGTAATTGGTATTACAGGCAATGGAAATGTTTCCAGGGGAGCACAGGAAATTATGTCGCTGCTTCCGGTTCAAAACATTAAACCCGTACAATTGGAAGCGTTAATAAAGGAAGGAAACGGAGATAGCCATGTGGTTTACCAGGTGATTTTTGAAGAACCTGACCTGGTAAAAAGAATTGACACTTCAAAACCCTTTGAATTGCAGGAATATTATGAGAAACCTGAATTGTATAAAGGAGTATTTGAACAATATTTGCCTCACATAACCGTGCTGATGAACTGCATGTACTGGGACGACCGATATCCGCGCATTGTTACCAAAGAATACCTTAAAAACAACTGGAATTCAGACTTTAAAATGAAACTCATTGGTGATGTATCCTGCGATCCTGAAGGGTCTGTTGAGATTACTTTTGAAGGAACCCGCATTGTTGATCCGGTTTTTACTTACAATCCCCAAAACGGTTCACACCAAATGGGATTTGAAGGAGAAGGAATATTGGTGATGGCGGTGGAAATTTTGCCCAGTGAGTTGCCCAGAGAATCGTCAATAGCCTTCAGCGAGGCATTGATTCCGTATTTGCCTGCACTTGCCGAAGCCGACATGAATGTCCCCTTTGATGAACTGGATATTCCGGCACCATTGAAAAGAGCTATGATTGTACACCAGGGGAAACTGACCCCTGGCTATGAATATTTACAGCAATATCTTTAATGAAATCCGTTACTGAAAAAGAAAAAAAATTGGTATGAAAGACATTTTGATTTTGGGCGCAGGCCTGTCCACCACCAGCTTAATTGAGTATTTGCTGGAATATTCAGAAGAATATGACTGGCATATTGTGGTAGCAGATATTGATGAAGAACTGGCCCGCAAAAAGGTAAACGGACATCCCCGCGGTAAAGCCATTACTTTTGATATTCACGACGATTTGGAAAGCTGGAGAACCATTGCCCGTGCCGACATTGTCATTTCTATGCTGCCTGCTTTCATGCACCATTTTGTGGCCAAAAAATGTATCGACCTGCGAAAACCCATGCTGACGGCATCTTATGTTACAGATGAGATCAAGGAGTTTGATGAACTGGCTAAAAAAGCAGGAATTCCCATTTTGATGGAATTGGGTGTTGATCCGGGTATAGATCACATGTCGGCCATGACTGTGATTAATCGGATTAAGGAAATGGGAGGTGACATTTTGTCGTTTTATTCCTTTACCGGTGGTTTGGTAGCTCCTGAATGTGATAACAATCCCTGGAACTATAAACTCACCTGGAATCCGCGCAATGTGGTCATGGCAGGTACCGGGGTTTCCAAGTTTATTCAACAGGGCAATTATAAATACATTCCTTATTTCAGGCTGTTTGATCGTATTCTGAACCGAAAGATTTTAAATCTTGGAGAGTTTGAAGCCTATGCCAACAGAGATTCATTGTCGTACCGTGAAATTTATGGTTTAAAGAATATTTCCAGTATGTATCGCGGAACGCTTCGAAGGCCTGGCTTTACCAAAGCCTGGAATGTTTTTGTAAAGCTGGGAGCTACCGACGATACTTATACTCTGGAAGATTCTGAAAACATGACCTACCGCGATTTTATCAATTCATTTATGCAGTATGAACCAACCGTTCCGGTAGAAATTAAATTGCAAAATTATTGCCAGAATGCTGCTGATCCTGTTGTTTTTGAGAAACTGAAATGGCTTGGTGTTTTCGATAAGCGTAAAATCGGAATAAAAAATGCTACTCCTGCTCAAATATTGCAAAAGCTGATCAGGGAGAAATGGAAACTTGATCCGGATGACAAGGATTTACTGGTGATGCAACATGAGTTCAAATACAAACTGGGTGAAGAAATTAAAATGATTGTTTCGGCAATGGCTATTGAAGGTGAAAATCAGGAACGTACTGCAATGGCCAAAACAGTGGGACTGCCGCTGGCAATTGCAACAAAGTTACTGGCTACCGGTCAGATTAACAAAACAGGGATACACCGGCCTATTGAAAAGGATATGTATGAACCTATACTGACAGAATTGAAAAGGTACGATATTTGTTTTAAGGAAACAGAATATCTGGTGGATCAGTCATAATGAACCACTACTTTACAAGAAAATTATGGGTTTTATTTTATTTATTATTCTAATCGGAATAGCTATTTATCTTATTTCCAAATGGCAAACTTCCGGAAATAGCAATACTTCTTCTAATCGTTCTAATCCTTATTCAGGTAACAATCAATCGCAGGATACCGGACCGTATAGCTCACAAGGCTCAAACGGAAAACAATCTAATTTTGGTTCAGGAGGCAGTAATTATGCCCGCTGGATTGGTGGTGGACTGGGCTGGGCTTTTGGTGGTCCCATTGGTGGGATTCTCGGCTTTATGATGGGATCTATGTTTCAGAACGGAGGTGCGAACCGCATTTTCGGACAGGGTGTACCCCAGCAAACCGGAAACTTTAATGTGAGTCTTGTTGTACTGAGTGCTGCTGTAATGAAAGCCGATGGCACGGTTAAGAAGTCTGAATTGGATTATGTGAAGAAATTTTTTGTTCATAATTTCGGAACAGCTGCTGCACAGCAGTACGTTAAAATGCTGGGTGAAATCCTGAAACAGGATTTTAATGTGAATGAAGTAGCGCAACAGGTTGGGCACTATATGGACTATGCTTCAAAGCTACAGTTATTACACTATTTATTTGGTATTGCGCAGGCAGATGGTAGTGTTTCTAAATCTGAAACCGATTTGCTGAGCATGATTTCAGCATCAATGAGTATTCCCTCAGCTGATTTTGAGTCGTTGAAAGCTATGTTTGTAAAAAATACCGACAGTGCCTATACAATTCTTGGAATTAAACATGATGCTACGGAAGAAGAAATTAAAGCGGCTTACCGCGAAATGGCCAAGAAATATCATCCCGATAAGGTGGCGCATTTGGGTGATGATGTGAAAAAAGCAGCAGAAGAAAAATTCCAGAGTGTGAATGAAGCTTATGAAGCTATTAAAAGGGAGCGGGGAATAAAGTAATCTATTTCTTAATGTAACGGTCAATTTCCCGTTGTGTATCCTTCTTTTTAAGATCTTCCCTCTTATCGTAATAATGTTTTCCTTTTGCCAGTGCAATCTCGAGTTTGGCTAAACCTCTGTCGTTAATAAAAAGCAGGGTAGGAACCAGCGTGAGTCCTTTTTCCTTGATTTTGGTTTCCAGTTTCTTCAGTTCCTTTTTACTCAACAATAATTTGCGTTCACGCTTTGCAATGTGATTGTTGTAGGAACCGAAACTATATTCTGCAATATGCATCCCACGTACAAACAATTCGCCGTGATCGAAATAGCAATAGGTGTCGACCAGACTGGCTTTTCCGTTACGAATCGATTTGATTTCAGTTCCGGTAAGGACAATGCCCGCCACATAGTGCTCCAGAACGAAGTACTCAAAACTTACCCGTTTGTTTTTGATCCTTATGTCGTTTGCCGATTTCACTATCTATTTGCTTTTCGTAAAAGGATTGCAAAGATAGTATTTAGTCAATGAATAATTTAAAATGAAGAATGAAAAACTTCAAAGTACCTTCAGTGTATGTTAATAATTCTTCAATTTTTACTTTTCGTTTTTCATTCATCTCAAACGTTAGCGGAATAATTTTTACCTTTGCTAAGAATTTTTAATTAATCTAAATAAAGATGCCTTATTATCAGGTTAAAGGAAAAGTTCCAGCAAAAAGATACATCCAGTTCCGTAAAGATGATGGCAGCCTCTATGCCGAAGAAGTAGTCTCCACAGAAGGATTTTCCGATGTTTATTCCCTCGTTTATCACGAATTTGCACCTACCGGTGTTTTAAGTGTTGAGCCACCTGTTGAACTCAAAAAAGAAGCGGCTGTGGATAACAATATGCAACACCGTTCTTTTAAAGGTTTCGATGTAAAACCCGAAGATAATTATCTGGATAGCCGTAAGGTGGTTTTATTCAACGATGATGTGGAAGTGATTCTGGCAGCTCCTCGTAAGTCTATGAAAGACTGCTTTTTCAAGAATGCATCTGCCGATGAAATGATTTTTATTCACAAGGGGAAGGGGATTTTACACACACTTTATGGTGAATTGCCTTTTCAGAATGGCGATCATGTAATGGTTCCCAAAGGGACGATTTATCAGATGGAGTTTGAGCATGAAGATAACCGTTTGTTTATTGTTGAATCGTTTCATCCCATGCGTTTCCCAAAGCGCTATGTGAACCGCGAAGGCCAGTTGCTGGAACATGCGCCTTTTTACGAAAGAGACCTAAAAACGCCGGAACTAAAAGGTCATCATACAGAAAAAGGAAGCTTTCCGGTTTATATTAAAAAACGCAACTGGTTACATAAATATGTTTATAACAGTCATCCGTTTGATGCAGTGGGTTGGGACGGACATGTGTACCCCTACACTTTTTCGATTTACGATTTTGAACCAATTACCGGACGACTACATCAACCACCTCCTGTGCATCAGACTTTTGAAACGCAAGCCTTTGTGGTTTGTGCTTTTGTTCCCAGGTTGTATGATTATCACCCGTTATCTATTCCGGCTCCGTATAACCACAGCAATGTGGATTCGGATGAGGTGCTGTATTACGTTGATGGTGACTTTATGAGCCGGAATAATATTCAGAAAGGACAGATTACATTACATCCTCTGGGAATTCCACACGGACCTCATCCGGGCGCTGTAGAACGAAGTATTGGCAAAGAAAAAACAGATGAATATGCTGTTATGCTGGATACTTTCCGTCCCTTGAAGTTAACAAAAGAAGCCATGCATATTGAAGATCCGGATTATTACAAAAGCTGGCTTCACGATTAAGAAAAATAAAATATTGTAACAATAAAACCGGGTTACCGGAATAAATCTAATGCACTATGAACGAACAAGAGTTTCTTCCCATTTCAGGAACAGATTACGTAGAATTTTATGTTGGTAATGCCAAACAGGCTGCGCATTATTATCAGTCAGCTTTTGGTTTTCAGCCGTTGGCTTATGCGGGACTGGAAACAGGACTTACTGACAGAACCTCTTATGTTGTGCGTCAGGGTAAAATTACCTTTGTTCTTACAGCAGGGTTGCGCCCCGATTCAGAAGTTACAAAACATCAGGCCAAACACGGCGATGGCGTAAAAGCAATTGCCTTATGGGTTGATGATGCACGAAAATCTTTTGAAGAAGTAATGAGTCGTGGTGCTGTAGCCGTTGAGGAACCAACGGTTCATAAAGACAAACAGGGTGAAGTCGTTACTGCTTCCATCAAAACGTATGGAGAAACGGTTCATACATTTGTGGAACGTAAAAACTATTCAGGACCTTTTTTGCCAGGGTTTATAGCCTGGGAACCTGAATACAGGCCAGAAGATACCGGTTTGCTTTATGTTGATCACATTGTTGGAAACGTAGATGAAGGAGAGATGAATAAGGTAGTTGCCTTTTACCGTGATGTGATGGGCTTTGAACAACTGGTTTCTTTTGATGATAAAGATATTTCTACCGAATACACTGCATTGATGAGTAAAGTGATGACCAATAAAAATTTTCGCATCAAGTTTCCTATTAATGAACCTGCAAGAGGTTTGAAAAGATCTCAGGTTGAGGAATTTCTTGATTTTTATATCGGACCCGGTCCGCAACACATTGCCATGGCAACTCATGATATTGTGCACACAGTAGGAGAAATGCGCAAACGTGGTGTAGACTTCCTTTCAACTCCAAACACCTACTATGATGAAGTTTGGGATCGGGTAGGAGGTATTGACGAAGACAAAAAACTTTTGCAGGAAAACAGTATTTTGATTGACAGAGACGATGAAGGATATTTACTTCAGCTTTTCACTAAACCTGTAGAGGATCGTCCAACCTTTTTCTTTGAAATCATCGATAGAAAAGGCGCAAAATCCTTTGGAAAGGGTAATTTTAAGGCTTTATTTGAAGCCATTGAAAGAGAACAGGAAAGAAGAGGAACGTTATAATCAGATTTTATGAGTGTTTTGAAAAAATCATGGATTGCTGTTCCGGAAAACAGCGATTTTCCTTTGCAGAATATTCCGTTTGGAATTATAAAGGTTCCAGATAGTGATCCACATCCTGCAACAAGAATAGGAGATACGGTTATTGATCTTTCAGTTTTGGCTGATTTCGGCTATTTTGATTCGCTGGATATTGATAATTTAAGTCTTTTTTATACTCCTGTGTTGAATGATTTCATAGCATTAGGGAAACAGACAACAAATGCTGTTCGTTTACACCTGATGAAATTGTTTTCTGAAGAAAATCAGGATTTGGAGAACAATCTGGAAGCACGAAGCCTGGCGTTATATCCAATAGATAAAGTTGAAGTATTACTACCACTGAACATTGGCGATTATACTGACTTTTATTCCAGTAGAGAGCATGCAACCAATGTAGGTAAGATGTTTCGTGATCCGGAAAGTGCTTTATTGCCTAACTGGAAATACCTGCCGGTAGGTTATCACGGGAGGAGCTCTTCCATTGTTGCTTCGGGAGCCGAGATACATCGTCCCAAAGGTCAGTTAATGCCAAATGGGGCCGATCAACCCATCTTTGGCCCCAGTCGATTGTTGGATTTTGAACTGGAGATGGCTTTTGTAACAGGTAAGGAAACCAAGCTGGGAACCAGTGTTCCTGTAGAACAGGCTGAGGATTATATTTTTGGAATGGTTATTTTTAATGACTTGTCGGCACGCGATATTCAGAAATGGGAGTATGTTCCCCTGGGACCATTTCTGGCTAAAAATTTCGGTTCTGTTATTTCACCCTGGATTGTTACCATGGAAGCCTTGGAGCCTTTCAGAACACAGGGGCCGATACAGGAACCTGATGTTTTACCTTATTTGATCGCTTCTGGAAAACGAAATTTTGATGTGCATCTGGAAGTATCAATTCAACCGGAAAATAGCTCTGAATCTGTTATTTGCCGTTCTAATTTTAAGTACATGTACTGGAATATGAGTCAACAACTGGCGCATCAAACAGTGAACGGATGCAATATCAGAGTTGGAGATATGTATGCTTCAGGAACCATTTCAGGACCTGAACCCAATTCTTTTGGTTCCATGCTGGAACTTAGTTGGGGAGGAAAGAATCTGATTCAATTATCTGATGGGGATACGAGAACTTTTCTGAAAGACGGCGATACAGTTATTATGCGAGGTTATTGCCAAAAGGACGATTTGCGCATTGGTTTCGGTGAAAGTGTTACTAAAATTTTACCGGCGTTATAAATTAAAGCTTTTGAACACATGATAGAAATTGATATTAAAGACTATCCTTTTAATAAACTTGACAAGTTGATGCTGGGTGGCGTTTCTCCCAGACCTATTGCATTGGCCAGTACAATAGATAATGACGGAAACAGAAATTTATCACCTTTCAGCTGTTTCAATACTTTTGGTGTTAACCCATCTACATTGGTTTTTTCTCCATCGCGTCGTGGTCGTGATAATACAACAAAGCATACATTTGAAAATCTGAAGGAGATTCCTGAAGTTGTAATTAATGCAGTTACCTATTCGATGGTGCAACAGGCCAGTCTTTCCAGTACGGAATATCCCAAAGGAGTTGATGAATTTGCCAAAGCAGGTTTCACACCACTGGAGTCTGTTTCAGTTCGGCCGTTCAGAGTAAAAGAATCTCCGTTTCAGATGGAGTGTCGGGTTCGAAATATTATTGAAACAAGTGGAAAACCAGGTTCTGCCAATCTTGTAATTTGTGAGGTGGTAACTTTGCACGTTGATGAAAGCATAATGGATGAAAACGGAATAATAGATCCGCAAAAACTTGATATTGTGGGACGTTTGGGAGGAAATAATTATGTCAGAGCATCAGGAAATGCTGTTTTTCAGGTAGTAAAGCCTTTATCAACAATCGGAATTGGGGTAGACTCTTTGCCAAAATCTGTTCGGTTAAGCAAGATTCTTACCGGGAATGATTTAGGTCAGCTGGGAAATATTGAGTACCTTCCTGTGATAGCTAACGATTTTGTTTTACCCAATGAACTGATTAACGCTTCTGAAGATAGAGTCCATCAATTTGCTCAAAAACTTATTGCAACCGGACAAGTTGAAGAAGCACTTGAGATTCTGGTTGCTTTTTCCTAGGTTCTTTTGACAATTAATTTTCCAATCCAAATAAATGCAGCTCCTAGTACAATAAATAACAGGAGCAGCATAACTGCGTTCACAATTACTCTTTCTATCCCTAACTGATCCATATTAACAAACGGATACGGATAAAACCCTGAAATACTTCCACGGATCAATACCAGAAAAAAATAAACCAGGGGAAAAATAAGCCATCCCGGAATCATCTTATAACGGACGGTCTCTTTTTCTTCGTAGAAAATCCAGAAAATAATAGTCATGACGGGAATTACTGAATGTAATGTTTCATCCACAATAAATTGTAAACCTGTGGGTGACCAGAGTGGGCGAAGTACGATTTGATATACCAGCCCTACAACCGTAATATAAAGTGATACAGCTGTGAGGAAACCAGGTTTCTGATAAAAAGTTTTTTGTACGGGATTACTAAAAGTGATGGCAGTGAAATAAACAGCTACCAGCGTATTGGTTAAAATAGTAAAGTAGCTGAAGAACCTGACGATGGTTTCAAATTCAGCTACTTTTGTATTTTGTATTAACAAAACAAACTGTGTTATAACAGTAGTCCATGCAATTATAGCGCCCAAAGAAGAATAATATTTCCGGGCATCGGTATTCATTTGATGTTACTTTTTCTCAAAAACAACCTTAAAATTATCTTTCATACTAACAGTGTTCCAATGATGTACGGCCATTGTATCTTGCCAGCCTGGCATTCCCTTACCATGCCAGGGTTTGTATTTATATTCTCTTTGTGCATCGTCGTGGTTGAGCATAAATGAAATATTTGGCAAAGTGTTGGTAGAAGTCAGACGAAACATTCCCCAGTCTCCGGTTGTATTTCCAAAAGCAAAAACAGGAGTCTTGCCTAATTGAGTATAAATATCAACAGCCTTTCCTTCTCCATTATTTGAAGGAGTAAAGATTTCAGGCTCCAGAATGAATTTAGTTTCTTTACCGTAAAAATATTCGGGGTTCATAGCCTGACGTGTTCCAATTAGGTGAGACCTGTCAAAACCTGTAGCCTGTGGGGCAACACTCCACATGAGTCCCTGTAATGATCCTGAAACAATGTAAACATCAAAACCATTTCTTTTCAGATAGGTGATCAGCTGAAGCATGGGAGGGTAGAAAGTTTTGATCAAAGGAACCTGATATTTACGGTTCATAGCAGTATCAATATAATTTCTGGTAAAACGAATGTAATCTTCATTACTCCAGCCCTTGTAAGCAGTTTTAATCATAGTTTGGATAGAGGGCCCCCAAACTTTGAAAACTGACGAATCATCGGGGTTCTTATTTAACTTTGAAGCATATTGATAAATAGGATCTTTAAGCAGGGAGCTGTCTTTCTGAATCTGCATATTCAGTCCCTGAACCGCACTATACATTTCAAACCAAAGCGGGGCCTCGCAAGCCAGTGTTCCGTCCATATCAAAAACAGCAATTCTGTCCTTCTGTGGAATTTTTGGAGCCTCATTTGTAACAAAATGGATGATCTTATCTTTTATTGGTGTGTTATTCCACAAAGATAAAGGATCTTCCTGAACGTGTGTACATGAGCTTAGCAATAAGCCCATTAATAAAATAATGAACGTGAATAAAAAATGTTTTTTCATGTGTTTTTTTAATACTGTTTGTTTTCTATATGAAAAAAGGATTCGTTATTTGAATCCTTTTTGAGATAAGATCAAAGATAAACAATATTTATAGCGATTAAACGATTAATAATAATTCACCCTGATGATAGAGTTATATTTTTAAAGCCTTGATTGTATTTTGCTTATACTATCAATATTTTAATAGAAGAAAAAAAATCACTAAAAGGTTTTCATACTTGATGGTCATCTTTATTTAAAATTGTATGTGAATACAAATGAGAATATGTTTGGTCTGGCCTGTATGTAGGAATAATGAGAAGCATTGGTAATAAAGGTGTATCTCAATTCTGTGCCATAGTTTTTAAATTGATAGCCAAGGCCTGCTAAAAATCCATAACTCATGCTATTTAATTCGGGTATGGCTTTATCTTCAGTTACAGTTTCAACAGGATGATTAAAAGTTTTTTCTGTTACCTTTGAATAATTTGTACTGGCAAGTAAATAATTAAATGTCATACCCATATTAAAGAACATGGTATTGGGCGATGCCTGAAAGTTAAATCTGATCATAGTGTTCAAATTAACCTGTTGTAAGGCAAGTTTATAATCTACAATTGTATAATCTGTATTATCAGAAAATTTGGTATAATTTCCTGTTGCCCCCATATAAGAATAGCCTAATTCATTATGCCATATAAATTTCCCGTAATTAACAGGAAGCAATACATCAAAAGCAGCTCCTAAAGCAAAACCGGGTTGTTCCTTAAAGTTGGCAGCAGAAATGTACGCGAAATCTGGAGTTTTGAAAGTAAAGGATGTAAAGCCTAAACCAGCATAAATACCTAATCTTGTTGTTGCGTGGCTGGTCTTCTCGCCAAATGTAGGCTTAGTTGATGTACATTTATAGTATTTGTCAAAAAGATTAATTAATTCGTTACTGTGATATCCTACATTATTAATGGATGACTTTATCTTAGGGCAGGCACTCAGGTAACTGATTAACTGTCCAATGTATCTTTTATTGTAATTTAAGGATTTAACGGGATTACTGTTGACAGTATCAATTTTCATATACTTTTTGAATACAAGTAAATGAAATTTTCCGTCCTCTTTAATATAAAAACTTTCAATATTCTGATCATTGTCGTAATAATACAAACTCTTTGATCCATCAATTAGTGTTACCAGGAAAGTAGATTTAGTAACGAGTTCTGGATTGGAACCATAGCCTACATTGTTCAGAAACTCGCGTGCATCATTTAAAGTAGGAACATTAACTGCCGAAACATAATTTTTCCCATCCACTGCAAATCCTGCAATATCAGCCGGTTTGTATTCCTTACTTTTAGCGTTCATACTTTCTTTAAAATGAATGGTTGATGGATTGTTATCCCAATATTTATTGATAAATCCTTTGATTGTATCATTTTTTGGGGTAACAATGTAACCTGGCTTATAGTTAACCTGGCTAAAAACTGCTGAAGCAGTCATCAAAAAAATAACGATGAATAAAAAAGACTTTTTCATAGATTGATATTTAATAATTAAAGAACATATTTATTGCCGGTTTTTCTGGCAAACATGATTGATAAAAAAGTCAGCCACTCACAGGAAATGGCTGACTTTTTATATTGATTTAATGTCAAATTTCAGAAGAATTAAGATGCTGGTAAAACGTTTATTCATTAAGATTGATTTTTTATAAACCTAACTAATACATAGTTTTCTGCGCATCTAATTTAGGAAATCATCTTTCTTATGAATTTAATAAATGTTAAATAACCATAAAACTAAAGGGTGTGCTTTCTTATTGTTTGGGTTGAAGTAATTTAAATTTGATGTTTACTTCGCTTTGGAATTTTATTTTCTGAAAACCAATATTTAAAGGTTCGCTTTTTGGAGCTGATGAAGAATAACCTCTAACCATAAAAACGTTTGAATTAACTACAGGACGTTCATTGAAAGTTTGATCACTGATAAAAATCGCACTACCTACTCTTTGTCCCAGGGGTTCCACAAGGGCAACAGCCTGTTCGTATGCCTTTTTTGCAGCCTCAGATCTGAGTAATAATTTTAGTTTTTCAGGTTGCGAATAGGCTGTTCTGTCGAGTTTAACATTACCTATATTTATATCTTCCAGTTCCATAATTACTTTTCCGGCCATTACTGCAGTGTGAACCATAAGAGTATAGGATTTTGTTTTTTCCACATCTTTCGAACGCAGAAAATATTTCTTGAAGTTACTGGACAGATCATTTAGTGTGAGTTGCTTTTGAATATCTATTCCCAGGTGTTTTAATTTTTGTTCCATTTTATTGGCCATTTCTTCTACAGAAATTTTGCCTTTGGTGTCGCTTTCCGAAATAATAATATTCAGATATATCTCATCGGGTGTTACGAGTGTATCAGCTTTTGCGCTGGTTTCAATGTAAGGCTGGTCGATAAAATTTTTTGTTTGAGCCTGAATACTGATCAGACTTAAAAAGAAGATTGCTAATAAAATTGTCTTTTTCATATGAATGGGTTTTTGATTAAAATTTAACGCAAGAAATACTTTAAATACAATAATTGTAAAAATAATAATTATTTACTCTTCAACCGTCAACTACATAACCATTACAGAGGACGGTTAGGAGTCTTAAAAATTCTTTTTTATCTTTTATGTAACCTTACGAGCCTTATCAACGTCATATAAACATATTGATAAAGGAAGTTATTGTTTGTTCCGATATTATTAATAATCAATATTCACTTAAAAAGATAATACATGAAATCACTTACCAAAAAAATTGGGCTGCTTTTCGTAGTTCTTTTCGCAGGCTATTCGTTGCAGGCATCCAATCTGAAATTCTCAGATGTTATTTCTCAAAACCGTTCTTTGGATGAGTTTACATCCATTAAACTAATGTGTTCAGCAGATGTTTACATTACACAGGGTAACACGCAGGAGGTTACAGTAAAAGCTGATAGCAAGAACATCGACATGCTGCAAACACGGGTAGAAAACGGAACCCTGATTATTGACGTTAAAAAACACTGGGGTTCATTAAATTTCCATGTTCTTGATGTTTATATTACGGTGAAACAACTGAATGAAATTTCAAGTTATGGTTCAGGAGATATAAAACTAAAAAATGGATTTAAAGCGGATGATTTCACCGTTTCTGTTAACGGATCCGGCGACCTTACTGCAAACCTCGAGGTTCACAATATGAAATTGAACATGCGGGGCTCAGGCGACTCAAAGATTAGTGGAGTAACCGGAACATTCGAACTGTCAGTTCATGGCAGTGGAGATATTGAAGGTACTGATCTGCAACTGGAAAATTGTGCGGTAGAATCGCTGGGTAGCGGTGATATTGAACTTTCCGGCACAACAGACGCCTTATCTATTTCACAAAAAGGAAGCGGAGATTTTGAGGGCTACGGATTACAAACTAAAAGCGTAAGCATTTCCAATTTTGGATCAGGAGATGCAATGGTGAATGTAAGTCAGATAATTCGCGCCAAGTTACATGGCAGCGGCGATGTTTTTTATCATGGAGAACCCAGCAAAGTTTTGGTTAGTGCATTGGGATCAGGAGAAGTGTACAAGAAATAGTTTACAGTTAGATTATATTAATCAAAAGGGGCTGACAAAATCCTTGAAGAGGGGTGATTGTTGGTCCTTTTCTGATAATATGGGAGCCGAAAAATCCCAGTTGATATTCAAATACGGGTCGTTCCACAAAATACTTCCTTCCGATTCTTTATTGTACACATTGGTGCATTTGTAAAAAAATATGGTATTGTCTTCAAGAGTTACAAATCCATGAGCAAAACCTTCAGGAATCCAGTACATCCATTTGTTTTGCTCACTTAGTTCTACAGCTTCGTATTGCCCAAAGGTAGGAGAGGACTTACGTAAATCTACGGCAACATCAAGCACAGAGCCTTTGATAACACGGACAAGTTTACCCTGTGCATAAGGTGGTTTCTGAAAGTGCAAACCTCTCAGAACTCCTTTCATCGAACGCGACTCATTATCCTGAACAAATTTCGGATTCAATCCCAGCTTATCAAAAACATCTTTATTGTACGATTCAAAAAAATATCCTCTGTGGTCTTCAAAAACTCTGGGTTTTACAACTAATAAGTCCGGTATTTTTGTTTTTACAATTTCCATATGTGTTATTCTTTTTCTTTTAATTCACCCAAACGTTGTTCATTATAATAGGCTCCTAAAGCAACAATAACAATTACGCCAATTATGTAATATACGAATTCCGGTATAGGAACCGGATCGCCTTTGGCATAGGAGTGCATTCCCGATAAGTAATAGTTTACACCAAAATAAGTCATCATAATGGAGAAATAACCCAAAACAGATGCCAGATTAAAGCTGTAACGCGATTTTAGTCCGGGGATGAACCGCATGTGTGTAATGAAACTATAAACCAAAACACTGACCAACGCCCAGGTTTCTTTCGGATCCCAGCTCCAGTAACGTCCCCAGCTTTCATTAGCCCAAACACCGCCTAAAAACGTTCCTATGGTAAGCATATACAAGCCAATGATTAATGTTCTTTCGTTAATTATTGTCAGCTGTTGAATCTTTTCTGAAAGACGTTGTCTGTTGTTTTTGTTCTTCAGAAGACTCAGCACCAGGTTAAAGAAGCCGAGCAGCATTCCCAGTGCCAGAAATCCGTAGCTTGCTGTAATTACTGATACGTGAATAGTTAACCAGTATGATTTTAAAACAGGAACAAGGTTGGTGATTTCAGGGTCCATCCAGCTCAAATGCGCTACAAATAATATGATTGAAACCAAAAGTGTTGTAGCAGCAATGGTTAATCTTGACTGACGAGAGAAAATAAGTCCTGCCAGCATTACAACCCAACCTATGTAAATCATCGATTCGTATCCATCGCTCCAGGGTGCGTGCCCCGAAATATACCAGCGCAATCCCAGTCCGAATGTTTGAAACAAAAATCCGATCACTATCAAACCTGTCGTGATGTTCATCAAAACTCTGAGCCACCTGGTGCTTTTCAGTATTTCGGCAAAGGCAAGGAAAAGGAAAATAAAGCCCAGAATACCGTAGATCATTGCCAGACGGAAGAAAATAAGCAGCTTGTTGTATAATAATTCAGCCTTTATTTTGCGTTCGGAAGGAATAATTGATTCTCCAAAATTTTTCTGGTACGACGACATAATCTGCACCAGCTTTGTTGCTTCATCAGAATTTCCCTGTGCCACAGCCTGAAGATAGGCCGGAACAATTTGCTGTACCATAACCGAGTCTTTTGCATCGAGAAGTTTACGATTGGCAAATGGAGTAAGCCAGGCTTGATCGGGATGTCCGGGAACGGGGAAAAGTCGCAAAAGATTACCGGTAAAAACCATATAGGCAACATTCATCCGTTCGTCAACCTTTATCACTTCCTTGTCGAACATATCTCTGTCGATCGGTTTTTTTTCATAGGCTCTGGAAACATATCCGCTGAGTTTGTAGGTACCGGTAGCGGTATTAACAAAGTCAAGATAAGAACCATATTTCCCCTTAAGTCCGATCAGATGTGCCAGACTTTCGTTACTTACTTTGATTATGGGAACTTTTTGCCACGCTTCTGGTTTGGCCAGCATTCCCAACAAAACCTGGTCGGGGGTCATTCCTTCAAAGCCGGTTTTTCTGCTCAGTTTGCGCAATACTTCGCTGGCCAGTGTATTAACGGGCTTAATTCTTCCATCGTTCGACTGTACCAGTAACCGGCCAAACTGCTGTGCTTCCTTAGCATTCACTTCAGGGCTTTGACTGCTTTGTCCGTATACTGTGGTTGCAGATAATGCCATAAACAACAGTATTATTGTGGCTTTTGATCCTTTGCAGCTAACCAGCTTCCTGAGGTGTCTTCCTGAGGTTGAAAAATAACTGTACGGATTAATCAGCGACCATACCATACCTATCACCATCAACAAATATCCGATATAGGTTACAAAAGTTCCCCAATAGTCGTGGTTTACTGATAGTATTGAACCCTGTTCATCAGGATCGTATGACGACTGAAAAAAACGATATCCTTTGTAATTCAATACATGGTTCATGTATATATGATAAGGAAACGACTTTCCGTTTTTATTGTTGAAAATGGTAACATAACTCGAATAACTGGAGGGACTTTTTGAACCCGGATAACGTTGAAGATCGAAACTGTCAAGTTTAATGGTAAAGGGGAGGGGAATAAGTTTCGATCCGTATTGCATGGAAATATTGAGTCCGTTTAAGCTGAATTTTGTATCAGCACCATTCATTCCTCTGATTCCGCGTAAAATAATTTCTTTCTCATCCTTTCCCGATTGAACTTTAACCTTTACAATGCTCATAAACTGGCTGCTTTTGATTCCGGCAGGAATAAAATCTGTTTTTGCCTGAGGATAACTGGCTGCCAGCACTATTTTCAGGTTTCCAATGGCATAAAGGTTCAGATGAGTAAAAGGAATCTTGGTTTGTGGTGCTACTGTTCGGGTTGTATTGGTTCCCATATGCATTTCGTGAATGCTGTCGGGAGCTGTAATGAACAAATTTTTCCCGGTACCTGTAATATGAATGCCCTGTGCCGTAGAATCGGCATTAAAGAAAAGAGTTTGGTTGCCCAGAGTTTTGCTTTCACCCGATTTAAGATACAAGCTTTGCTTATCGGAGTTATTGAGCACTTCCATAATAATTATGGGAACACCACCCGGATGTTCCATTACCACTTCTCGGGCATTGGGTATGAAGCCGAGGGCTTTCAAGTGTACTTTTTTATTGCCCACCTTAATTGTTTGACTGTAGTCGGTAGGGGTAAGTAAAGAAAATAAAACCGGTTCAGCACTTTGAAACTTTGTATTACCGTCGGTTATTGTTGTGGAAATATAAGTTTTATCAGAAAGGATTTGGTTTGCAGTTTCACCGTTTCTTAAATGCAGCATTCCTTCGTAGCTGACGAACCGGGTGATGCCCGCACCAATGAGTATGACAATAAAAGCCACGTGCATCACCATTAAGCTGAGCTTTTTTGGCCGATACATTTTATATCTGAAAATGTTGGCCACCAAATTTATGGTGAGCAAAATCAGTAGAATGTTGAACCATGTAGCTTTATAAATAAGTGCCTGGGCAGCAGGCGTACCGTAATCATTCTCTATAAATGTTGCCGTTCCGATGGAAACTGCAAATATAATGATAAGTATCCCCATGCTGGTCATGGAGAACATCAGGTTTTTGATTGATTTCATACTACAAATGTAAACTTATTCAGTTTCATTCTTTATTAGAATATCCAACGAGCCCACACCAAATTTAACAATATCGGACTGAGCGTTCCCCTGTTCTTTAAAATATTCAATAATGGCGTTTTTCAGTACCCCGTTTCCTATGCCGTGGATGTAAGTTACTTTGTGGTAATCGTTAGCCAGGGCGCTGTCTAAAGTCTTTTTAAAATGTTCTACCTGAATACGGAACATATCACGGCTTTCCAATCCTGCAATATTATCTACAATTTCACCAATGTGCAAATCTACCACGGCTTCACCAAAGGCACTTTTGTAACGGTCGATGAGCGCTTTTTCTTTTTTAGGGAGACTTTTTACCTTTTGTGGCTGTACATCGAATTTTCCGGTATTGCCTGCTGTTTGAAAGGTGCTTTTCAGTGATAGTGTTGAAACAATAGCTTTACCATTCACCAATGTATTGCTGATGTAGCTTCCTTCTTTAAAAAAACGGCTGATCCTGATATTAATTTCGGTGTGAATAGGCAAGTAAATGTTTTGGGGCTCGTCTTCATGAATTAGTACCTGCACTGTACCGTGACTCCAGTTTTCAATTTCTTCCCTCGATACCACATCGAGCAATTTTTTTGAATGGGTGGGGATGGAACCGTAGTCCACTCCACTGGTACTGCCGCTTACCTCAAGAAACAAGCTGTACAAGATATCCAAACCGGTATGGTTCACAAGAAAAACACTTATCGGACCGGTAAGAAACCACTGTTGGTCATGGGGTTCAAACACCAGATAAAGGCCTTCCTCTTCGTTGGGTTTACTCCAGGTGCTTATGGGCGTTATTTCGTCGGCTTCGGTTTCTGAGCTTTCGCTGTCTTCAATATATGATGCGGTTTTTTGCTTGGTCTGAACGCTTTCTTCCTTAACGGGAATATTTCTGTAATCCAAAATAAGCTCACTCATCAGAACCGGCATTTCAAAACCGTCATCGGTTTCAATTTTTACCATTTTATCGTCAACAATGGCGGTAACCTTTCCGCCACCGGGTTCATCAAGGAATTTTACCTTATCTCCAACCTTAAATTTCATGCTGCTTGTATTGATGTGCAAATGTAGGGATATTCAGATAATGGAAGATGATAAATTATGTTATCCTGAGGCCTATGACCAAAGATGGCTCCGGATCATTTAATAACAACCACCGCTCGTCCCTATCTCAATCTCTTATTGAGGGAATAAACTAAACAACAGATTGCTTCTTCCTTGTTCCTCGTCATCGCAAAGACACTGTTTTCTGTTATGGGTTATCTGTAACTTACAAAAAATTGTCGTTGGTAACACCTCTTGTTATTCTGATCGGAACACTGTGGAAAAAAAATCTCTGCATCAAAAAGAGATATTTAGCAGATGCTTAGTATGACAAATTTTTAGCATAAGCAGATGAATGAATTAGTATTAATAAGTATATAGCACAAGAGAGAAATTTTTTATTAACTTTAACCACGACAACAATGACATGGAAATTCCGGTTGTTGTCGATCCATAATAAAACCAAATTTCTAATTAAAAAATCAAGAAAATGGAAATCATTAATCTGCCCCGGTTACGGGTAAACCAATTGCAAACCCTTTGCGAAAACAGTCTTAAAATTTGCGAACCTATTGCTGAAATTGTTTCGGCTACTGAAAAAGTAAAAGCGGCGCGTGATGCTTTTGCTGCAGGTATGTTGAAAAGCAAAGCTTCGTCAGGTAAAAAAGAACTCGATCTGCTGCGCGATGCCCTGATGTCAGGCTTTACTAAAGCCATACACGCAGAACAAATGTTCCCGCATGATGATCCGGCTGCTGTTGCTACTATAAAATCAATTACCCTTGCTGTTGATAAATACGGTAGTAAAATAAAGAACTTGCCGTACGACGAGGAATCAGCTGCCATAGACAATCTCTTGGCCGACATTGAAGCTATCGACCTGCAGCCGCTGGCCGGAAGCGGACTTTCACGTTGGATTGAACCGCTGAAAACTGCCAACAATGAGTTTAAAACTGCTGTACAGGAATATGTTTCCGATTTGGCAGAAGTTTCGCAAATTGAAGCCGCAACAAGTCTTGCGCCTGCATTGATAGACGCACTGGAAGGTATGTACACTTTATTGTATGCGCATATTAAGATCAATCCCACCGAACAGCTTACCATTGCTTATGCTGAATTGAATAAGTTGATTGCCGGCTACCGTTAAGTTATGAAACACTGAAAAAAACTGTTTTCACCTCTTCGCAAAGCTGCAAAAGGGTGAAAACAGTTTTTTTCGACGTTTTGCAACCTTGCAAAGAGCCGGTTTCGTTTTTTTTCAGCGTTTTGCAGCCTTGCTAAGGGCTGGTTTTATTTTTTTTCAACGTTTTGCAGCCTTGCAAGAGTATAAATACGTTTTTTTCGGACTTTTGCAAAGTTGCAATGACACGAAATAAGTTTTTTGTAAAGAAACTCTGGGTATATATAGCGAGCGTTGAGGCACAAGCTGATGCTTGCGCAAGATAGGTCGTAAATCTAGCTAGTGAGATAGTTCACCTCTGCTTTCCTTTTATTTTTTATAAAATTATTTGCTTTTATCCATAGAATGCATCAGCGGGGAGCCTTTCGTTGGCGGCTCATACCAGCTCAAGCGTCTGCTTGTATCATAAACTTAACTCAAAAATAATCTTAGATACTGACAATCTGATGTTTTATTTGCGCACAACTAAACATGAATTATTTAAATAAAAAATTGTCTTTTTGATAATCCATATTTTTCTAATTTTGCGCCCGGAGAGTTGCCGGAGTGGTCGAACGGGGCGGTCTCGAAAACCGTTGTACCCTTCACGGGTACCAAGGGTTCGAATCCCTTACTCTCCGCAAAACAGAAAACCTCGTGCCTTAGCATGGGGTTTTCTGTTTGTTAATTCAAATATTTCGCGGTAAGGAGCAAAATGCATTTAGTAGTTTGGACTTATTATAAATAATAAAATTTCTTACCTTTGCACCCGAATTAAATCAGAAAGAAATATGTCACAAAAACGCCGATTTACATTGGATTCAACCGACAAGGCAACGCTTGAGAAGTGGTATCGCCTGATGACATTGGGAAGACAACTGGACGAGAAGGCTCCCAATTATCTGAAACAAGCGCTGGGCTGGTCGTATCATGCACCTTATGCCGGACACGATGGAATTCAATTAGCCATTGGTCAGGTTTTCGATAAAGAAACCGATTTTTTATTCCCTTATTACCGTGATATGCTTACCGCTATTTCAGCCGGTATGACAGCAGAAGAGATTATTTTGAATGGTATTTCAAAAGCCAACGATCCTTCCAGCGGTGGTCGTCACATGTCGAATCACTTTGCCAAACCCGAATGGAATATCCAGAATGTTTCTTCAGCTACGGGTAACCATACCCTGCACGCCGTAGGAACAGGAAGATCAATGAAAATTTATAACGGAAAAGGCGTTTCCATCAGTTCACAGGGAGAATCTTCTACCTCTGAAGGTTATGTATTCGAAGCCATCAATGGTGCTGCAAAAGAAGAGTTACCGGTTATTTTTGTGTTCCAGGATAACAAATACGGTATTTCTGTTCCTCAGGCCGATCAATCTGCCAACGTGCGTGTAGCAGAAAACTATCGCGGCATCCGTAACTTGAAAATTATGTATTGCGACGGCAAAAACGTGTTCAATTCAATGAACACAATGGCCGAAGCCAAAGAATATGCTATCAAACACAGTCAGCCTGTAATTGTTCATGCCAACTGTGTTCGTATTCATTCACACTCCAACTCCGACCGTCACGAGTTGTATCGAGACGACAACGAAAGACACTGTGCTGTACTTTCTGATCCTTTGAACCGTTTCCGTGTTCAGCTGGTTCACTCCGGTAAATTTACCGAAGAGGAACTCACACAGATGGACAAGGATGCCAAGAAAATAATATCAGATGCGCACAAAAAAGCATTAAACGCACCCAATCCTGATCCGGCATCTATTTTTGATTTTGTTTCTCCTGAACCTTATGTAAGCACAAAATATCCTGATGGTATCCACGATGGAACCAAAGGGGAAAAACTTAAACTGATTCAGGCTTTGAATTCTACTTTGAAAGCAGAGTTTCGTGAAAATCCTGATACTTACTTGTGGGGACAGGATATGGCCAATAAAGATAAGGGCGGTATCTTTAATGTTTCAAAAGGAATGCAGCAGGAGTTTGGTCCTGTACGTGTATTTAATGCCCCTATTGCTGAAGATTACATTGTGGGAACATCAAACGGTATGAGCCGTTACAATGATAAAATCCGTGTTGTAATGGAAGGTGCAGAGTTTGCCGATTATTTCTGGCCTGCAATGGAACAATTGGTTGACAGCTCACACGATTATTGGAGAAGCAATGGGAAATTTTCTCCTAACATGATTATTCGTCTGGCTTCCGGAGGTTATATAGGTGGTGGGTTGTACCACTCACAGACTATCGAAGGAGCGCTGGCAACTTTCCCCGGGTTGCGCGTAGTTTATCCCGCATACGCAGATGATGCTGCCGGTTTATTACGTACTGCCATCCGTTCAAGAGGAATTACTGTTTTCCTTGAACCCAAAGCATTGTACAACGATCCATTGAGTGAAGCCATAGTTCCTGATGATTTTGAAGTTCCTTTCGGAAAAGCCAGAATACGAAAAGAAGGTAGTGATTTAACCATTGTAACCTATGGTAATACCTTACCCATGAGTATGCAGGTTGCAGAAGAACTGGAAAAGGAAGGAAAATCTGTTGAAGTAATTGACTTGCGTTCACTATTGCCTCTGGATACAGAAACCATTCTTAAATCGGTGAAAAAAACCAATAAAGTATTGGTTGTTCACGAAGATAAAGTATTTGCAGGTTTTGGTGGCGAAGTAGCTGGTGTTATAGCTGATGCCGCTTTCGAATACCTTGATGCTCCTGTAAAAAGGGTTGGTTCCACTTTTACTCCTGTTGGTTTTAACAGAATTCTCGAAAAAGCCATTCTTCCCAATGCAGAAAAAATCAAAGCTGCTGTTGAGGAAATGCTGGAATATTAAAATAGAAATTGAATTATAGAAAATCCGTCTTTCATTGAAGGACGGATTTTTTTATGCTTTGTTTACTAAAAATAATTTACGACTGAGTTGCATAAAGGCATTGAAATCATTACGGAGTATGAGCCAGTCTTTCCATGGAGTTTGTGTTTGTTTTCTGAACACAAAATATTGATATAAAGCACTGGTTACATAGCTTCCGGATGCGACCCATGCAGCTCCGATGATTCCAAAAGGCTCAATCAGTAAAAAGGCAAGCAAAATAGTTACAACAAATCCAGCAATGTTGGCGTACAGATTAATTTTTGGTTGACCGGTTCCTGAAAAATAATGACTGAAAACTGCATTGGCAGCCAAAGCCAATACAGCCGGGCTTAAAGACAAAACAACGCTTTTAATTTGCATAAATGATCGGCTGAAAATCATTCCATAAAAAGAAGTGGGGATAATCAATAAAACCAGTAAAGCAATAAAAGAGATGGTTAAAGCAAACTTCATGGATTTGATGGTCAGATTCCTGGCATATTCTTTATCATCTGAGTTGGAAATAGCGGAAAACTGAACCAAAGCAATACTCTGAGCAATTATTCTCAACCCTTCAGTTAACTGAACTGCGGCAGTAAGGATTCCCAACGGAGCCAGACCATTTAAAACACGTACAAAATAAAAGCTAAGCCGTTTATTTACAATATGAACAGTATTTCCGGCTGAGGTAGCCAAACCGTAAAGCATTATTTTACCTGTGTTGCTGAAAAGATGATTAACAGAAAAATGTTTTAAATCTTTTCTTAATGCAATCAATCCTGCAATGGCTGTAATTATCCACGAAAGAAGTAAAGCCTGTAAATAGGACAGGGGACTTATTTGTTTGACGACAAAAATCAAAAACAAAAATCCCAGCAGAAACAAACTTACCTGAAGGAAAAAAAGCAGGTTGTAGGTTCTGATTTTCTTCAAGCCAATTAACAGGTTAAAATGGATTTGCATCCAACCGTTAAACAGGGCCATCATCAGCACCCAGAAACCAAAACCACCCGGTAATATCATTTCCTGAAAACCAGGAAACAAGTGAAAGAGATATCCAAATATTAGTCCTATAAATGTGACAATGAAAATGTTCCAGAGGTAAGCAATGAAAAGCATCCTGGAAACAGAAAAACGTGAAGCAAAATAAACCAGCGCACTGCCGCCCAAAAAATCGATTAATAGCTGAATCAGTGTGATGTCAACAACAAGCAAACCTACTGTTCCCAATCCTTCTTTCCCAATGAACCGGGTCATGAGCAATAGGATAATAAAGTTGAAAACGGCATTAATTATGCGTGTTCCTGTTGTGTTTATGATGTTTTTAAAAATCATAGATTAAAGCAAATTTAGCAATGAAATTCAAACTTTGAATGAAATTTCGTTGATTTTGTTGCCGGAGCGTATCGGTTGAAATTAATATACTATTTTTGAATTATAGAACCATTTACCATGCAGTTATCGGTTGTTATTGTCAATTATAATGTTTCCCGTTTTCTGGAGCAATGCCTGATTTCGGTGTTTAAAGCTACTAAGAATGTGGAGACTGAAGTGTGGGTTGTGGACAATAATTCCGTTGACGACTCAGTGGAAATGGTGAAAAGCCGTTTCGCTGAGGTAAAAATTATTGAGAACAGAACCAATCTTGGTTTCGCAAAAGCGAATAATCAGGCTATAAAACAAGCAAAAGGAAAATATGTTTTGCTTTTGAATCCGGATACCGTTGTTGAAACAGATACATTTGAAAAAACCATCCGTTTCATGGATGAACATCCGGACGCCGGTGGGTTGGGGGTGAAAATGCTGGATGGAAGTGGTAAATTTCTTCCTGAGTCTAAAAGAGGCTTACCAACACCTGCTACTGCATTCTACAAAATTTTCGGATTATCAAGACTTTTTCCGCACTCAAAGAAGTTTTCCCGATATCATTTAGGTTTTCTGAATGAGAATGAAGTACATGAAGTTGATGTTCTTGCCGGTGCTTTTATGCTGATACGCAAATCGGTTCTAAACAAAATTGGTGTACTGGACGAGTCCTTTTTCATGTACGGAGAAGATGTTGACATTTCTTACAGGATTACTCTGGCTGGTTTTAAAAACTACTATTTCCCCGAAACACGTATTATTCATTATAAAGGAGAAAGCACAAAAAAAAGCAGCGTGAACTATGTATTGGTATTTTATAAAGCCATGATCATTTTTGCGCGAAAACATTTTACAGGAAAAAACGCACGTTTGCTCATTTTCTTTATCAATATTGCTGTTTATTTCAGAGCCTTTTTGGCGTTAATTTCACGCTTCATAACCAAAGTCGGACTGCCATTAATCGATACAATTCTGATGTTGGCCGGTGCCTGGCTTATTATGAACTTATGGCAGGAAAATATTATTGCAAAACATGGTGGAAGCTATCCTGAATTGTTTACCTGGGTTTATATTCCGGTTTATGTGTTGATTTGGGTTTTCTCTATCTTGTTCAGCGGAGGGTATGATAAGCCAGTCAGAATAAGAAAATCAATACAGGGAATACTGTTGGGAACAGTATTTATCTTAATTGCATATAGCCTGTTAAGTGAAAATTTGCGGTTTTCAAGAGGACAAATTCTGGCTGATACACTTTGGGCTTTGGTTAGCTTACCTCTTTTGAGATATATTCTGAGTGGACTGAATTGTTCAGCTTTTCAACTGGAAGAAAAGAAAGCCAAAAGAATATTGATTATTGGTGATGAACAAGAGTCAGGGCGTGTGAAGTACATTTTAGAAAAAACATATCTGAATACCGGTTTTATCGGACAGGTTTTTTATACCGATGAAATAAATAAACCTCATGATTTTGTGGGGACAATTCGTCAGGTAAAAGATATTGTTACAATATACAATATTGATGAAATAATTTTTTGCAGTAAGAACCTTTCTCAGCAAACAATTATTGATAAAATGTCAGAATGGAAGACTTTAAAAGTTGAATATAAAATTGCTCCCGAAGACAGCTTCTCAATTATAGGAAGTCATTCCATTCATACACAAGGTGAATTATATACGGTTGGGGTAAATCTTGTTTATAAGGCTTCAAACAGGCGAAATAAGAGATTACTGGACATCATTTTGTCTCTTATTTTCCTGGTGAGTTATCCTTTGACATTTTTAATTGTAAAAAGCCAGGGTAATTTTTTAGCTAATATTCTTCGTGTTCTTACCGGGAAAAAATCGTGGGTTGGATATAGACCAGACAATTTAAGCCATTCAGCATTAAAACCAGGAATACTTACTCCAACCGACGGAATGAAGAATATTCCTATTGATGAGAAGGTGATTCAACAACTAAATCTGTTCTACATACGGGATTATTCAATTCTTAAGGATTTGAACATTATTTTTTATGCCTTTCGTAAACTGGGAAACACATAATTTTTACTGCTTTCCAACGGTTATTTACTTCTGAATGTGTATCTTTGCAACCGTTTTATGAGTAGGATATTAGCAATAGATTACGGACGAAAAAGAGCAGGAATTGCTGTTACTGATGAGTTGCAGATTATCGCAACAGGTTTGACCACGGTTCCGAGCCATGAATTGATTGCTTTTTTGAAGGAATATACCGGCAAAGAAAAGGTTGATTTGATTGTTGTTGGCGAACCCCGTGATATGATGAACAGGCCCTCGGAAGCCACTCGCTTTATTGAACCTTTTGTTGCGAAACTGAAGGCACAGTTTCCTACAATGGATGTAAAAAGATTTGATGAACGATTTACTTCAAAAATGGCACATCAGGCCATGCTTGATGGTGGATTAAAAAAGAAAAAACGACAAGACAAGGCTTTGGTTGATACTTTAAGCGCTACATTGATTTTACAATCCTATATGGAATCAATTAAATTTTGAAAAGATGATGTTACCAATTACCGCATACGGACATCCCACTTTAAGAAAAAAGGGGGAGGAGATTACTAAAGACTATCCTGAACTGCAAAAACTGATTGCAGACATGTTTGAAACCATGTATGAGTCGCACGGAGTTGGTTTGGCTGCTCAACAGATCAATCGCGCAATTCGTTTGTTTGTAATTGATGCCAGCCCATTTGCCGAAGAATATCCAGAAGCTCAGGATTTCAAAAAAGTGTTCATTAACGCTAAAATTGTTCGTGAAGAAGGAACAGATTGGGATTTCGAAGAAGGCTGCTTAAGTATTCCCAAAATCAATGAATTTGTTTCACGCAAACCTGTGGTTTATCTTGATTACTATGATGAAGAATTCAATTTTCATAAGGAAGAAAAATTTGAAGGTGTTGTAGCAAGGGTTATTCAGCATGAATTTGATCACACTGACGGCATTCTGTTTACAGATCGCATTCCGGCATTTAAGAAAGTATTGCTGAAACGAAAATTAAATGATATATCAGCAGGTAAGGTTGACGCCGGTTACCGGATGATTTTTCCAAAAAAGAAGCTGAAAGGATAACTAATTTGTTGCCGGATTGGCAGGAAACTTATTCCATAATCTATAATTCCTCCCCAACTGAAGGGTAAGCTTTTTCCACAGCAAGTCGGATTTTGTTTTAAAAATCTGATCTTTATCGATGTTTGTAACAGCCCAGGAATTACGTAATAATTCTGTTGATAATTGTTCAGCTCCCCATCCTGAATAACCAAGAAAAAACCTGAAATTTTCATCATTCAGCATATTCTTCACGGAAAGTTCTGTAACCTCATCAAGGTTACCACCCCAGTAAAGTCCATCCATAAGCTCAATAGAGTCTTGAATAATATTTCCTAAAGTATGAATATAAAACAGGCGATTGGTTTCAACCGGCCCACCCAGGTAAACCTTTAAATCTGTATTAGCAAAATCGGGTAGAAGATCCGAGAGTCTGGTTGAGATTTTTTTATTGATGATGACACCAAATGAACCCTCAGGATTGTGTTCAGCCAGCAAGACCACCGATCGGCCAAAATAATAATCATCCATAAAAGGTTCGGACAGTAAAACCCTTCCTTTTAGTGGCTTGACATTATTCGTCTTAATTTGTATCAGATGATCTAAGTTCATTTAACTTGAAAAGTTTAATTTTACATTTTTATTGTAAACAAAAAATATACCATAAATTGTGACTAAAGTAAGCAATCACAATAAGTATTTGCAATTTCGCAACGATTTTCCCGAATTTATTTTCGAAAATTTTATCGTTGAGCGAAAAAAAAAGTCTTTACACATACGTTATAACTTTAATATTTCAGAGAAATACTTCTTTCATCCTGAACTTGAGATTTTGCCCCGCAGCATTTATAATTTTGATACTCTGAATGATAAAATGTTACAAAATCTGGCATTTCATATCGGGATGGTTGAACTTATCAGTTACTGGAAAGCTGCATGCCCACCAAAAGTTGTTATAAAACCTTATCAATTAAATGAAGAACAAATTAGTTGGTGGAAAAAACTTTACTTTCATGGATTGGGTGAATTTTTTTATTTGAATGGTATCCATACTGATGTGGATTCCTTTATGGAAGTTGAATCCGGTTCTGAGCCTGTCAAAATAGCAGATATTGATCTTTCCGAAACTAAAGTACTGGTTCCTGTTGGAGGAGGTAAAGATTCTGTTGTTACGCTTGAATTGCTTAAAAATTCGGAGTTTGATGTTTTTCCTTTCGTTATCAATCCGCGACCTGCAACACAAAGAACCATAGCAATTGCAGGCTTTGGTGAATTTGAGTCCGTCATCGTTCGCCGAACTTTGGATAAAACCCTGCTTGAGCTTAACAACAGGGGATTTTTAAATGGTCATACCCCTTTTTCTTCACTGTTGGCTTTTGTTTCCGTTTTAACGGCGTTGGCTTCAGGAAGTAAATATATTGCGTTGTCCAATGAAAGCAGTGCCAACGAAAGTACGGTTCCCGATTCAAAAATTAACCACCAGTATTCCAAATCGTTCGAATTTGAAGAGGATTTCTCGTGGTATGTAAAAAAATATATTCACCCTGAGGTTTATTATTTCAGTTTTTTGCGCCCTTTAAATGAACTCAGAATTGCCTCGCTTTTTTCTAAGTTTCAACAACATTATGAAAGCTTCAGAAGTTGTAATGTGGGAAGCAAAAGTGATAGCTGGTGTGGAAAATGTCCAAAGTGTTTGTTTTCATGGATCATTTTAAGCCCTTTTATTAAGTATCAGACACTGACTTCAATTTTTGGTAAAGATTTACTCAAGGATAGAGATTTAAAGCCCGTATTTGAAGAATTAACCGGTCAGGTTGATGTTAAACCGTTTGAATGTGTAGGAACACCAGATGAGGTTCAGGCGGCACTGAATGAAAGTATTCAGAATTATCCTGAGAAAAAATATTCAGAGTTGATAAAGGACTTTAAACTTTCACCTAACGCCGATTATGACTTTAAATTTCTGATGAACCAATGGAATGATGAACATCGTTTGCCCGGATCGTTTTTAACTATTTTAAGCCGTTATACGAATGATAAATAAGCTTAAATCTGAATTATGGGAGAATAAATCCATTCTTATTCTGGGATTTGGAAGGGAAGGAAAGTCAGCGTTAAAATTTCTTGAATCTCAATTTCCTGATGCTGTTTTTGCTATTGCTGACAAAATTGAAAGTATAGAATTACAGAAAGATAGCAACTATAAACTCCATTTAGGTAAAGATTATCTTGATGCCATAAAATTGTATGATATTGTAATAAAATCTCCTGGAATAAAGTTACCTGATTTGTCAGAAAACGAAAAAAATAAAATTATCGCACCCACTGATATTTTTCTTTGCCTTTTCAGGGATCAAACCATTGGTATAACCGGGACAAAAGGAAAAAGTACAACCTCATCTTTAATTTATTTTTTGCTGAAAGCATTAGGGAAGAAGTCTATTCTTTTGGGAAATATTGGGTTGCCTGCACTTGATTACGCTGATCAGATTGATGAAAATACAATTGTAGTTTATGAATTGTCAGCTCATCAGCTTGAATTTGTTCATTATTCTCCACATACTTCACTGTTACTAAATGTTTTTCCTGAACATCTTGACTATTTTGAAAATTTTGAAAAGTACAGATTAGCCAAGTACAATATCTTTAAATTCCAGAAAAGAGGTGATGTTGCACTATGTGCACAGTCTGGTTTAGAATGTGGGTATTGCAGTGATCCGAAACCAATTGACATGGAGTTAAATTCATTAATACAAAGTCCTTATAATTTATCAGAATTGGAAAAAAACACTCAGCTCAAAGGAACGCATAATTTAAACAATATTGTTGCTGCCCTTCGGGTCATTAAGAGTGTGGGTCTGAATGTAAATGATGCTATTTCACATTTATCTCAATTTGAACCTTTACCACATAGATTGGAATTTGTTGGCGAATTTGATGGTGTTCGGTTCTATAATGATAGTATTGCTACAATTCCGGAAGCCACTGTACAAGCTTTGGAAACATTGTCAGATGTTGATATAATTATTTTGGGAGGTTTTGACAGGGGACTGGATTATTCAGTGTTAACTAATTATTTAGTTGACAGCAAAGTCAAGCAGATATTTTTCCTTGGAAAAGCAGGAGAAAGGATGTTTAATACACTGAAAGCTAAAACAAACAAAAAACTTCATTTATCCCAAAATTTAGATGAGGTCTTTAGTCAGTTGAGATCATTGACAGAGCTTAAAGCTTGTCTGCTCTCACCTGCAGCATCAAGCTATGACCAGTTTAAAAACTTTGAACACAGGGGAGATTACTTTAAACTATTGGCTCAACGTTTTCATAAAGAATAAAAAAAGCGGGAAATTCCCGCTTAATCTTATTCTGATTTTTCAGCTTCTTTTTTTGTGTTTTTTTTCTTCGCCGGAGCCTTTTTCTTAGCAGCTGGTTTTTCATCAGGTGATTTTTCCACTGCTTTTTTAGGTTTTTCAGGAGCTTTTTTAACAGCAGGCTTAACTTCTTCTGTAACTACTGATGGGTTTCTTTTTTTCTTAGGTCTTCTAACGCCATATGAACCTGATATTATTTTTCCTCTTTTAGTCTTTTGATCACCTTTTCCCATATGTTTAAATTTTAGTATAAATAATTCATTGCCTCAAATATATTAAAAAATAGGCGGTTTCAAAAACTTGTGGTTGAGTTTTTTCTCAGAAAAAATTCGTTTTCAAATACTTCAACCTTTCTAATACTTCTTCTTGTCCATTCCAACAAAATTTCCAGTCTTTCATTATCAGAAAGTTGCCATTTGATATCTGAATTCCGCAACCTTTCAGTAAGAATATACATAGACAGTGCAGCTGAAACTGAAATATTATAGCTTTCAGTAAATCCAAACATTGGAATTTTAAGATATTCATCTGCATTTTGAATGGCAATATCAGATAAACCTTTCAATTCGGTTCCGAAAACCAGAGCAATTTTATTGTCCAAAGAAATTTGATCCGGAAGCTGATCATTGGTATGAGGAGTTGTAGCGACAATCCGATAACCTTTTTCTCGGAGCTTATTATAGGCATCCAGCGTATTGTTTTCCGAAGAATTGTATTTAATGAGATTAAGCCATTTTGACGACCCCATTGCTACCTTAGGATTCACCTGATATTCGTTTTTATTTTCTATTACGTGAACATCCTGTATTCCTGTTAAATCTGCACTTCTTAGTACCGCACTGGCATTTTGAGGTTGATAAATATCTTCAAGTACAACAGTAATGTATTTGGTTCTATAGTTAAGAATCTTTTTAAAAAGTTCTTTTTTATGCTCAGTAATATAAGGAGTTAAGAAATCAAGCAGTTCTTTTTGAGTTTTATGATCCAGGTTATTTAGATTTTCAATCATACTATAATTCATTAATCAAGAAATGCGTGCAAAATTTCATTGTATTCATTTGATGCGTTTACATAAGGAAAATGTCCTTTATTTTGAAAAGTATAAACTTTGGCATCAGAGTAAAGATTTTTGAGTTGTTTTCTTAAAAGTGGATTTACCAGAGGATCGTTATCTGATTCAATGATTAACTTGGGAATCAAACGGATGTCTTCTCTATCGGAGTGAGCAGTAAAATAATCGACAACAATATCATACCTGCCAATAAATTGTTTTTTGCTGAAAGGAAGAGAGTAAAGAACAGATTTTAATAAAACACTATTTTCAGCTGCCGGAAGTATTGTTTTTTTCAACTGAACCTTTCCTAATTGCCATAGAATGTATTCAGGAACAAAAGGGAGCAATTTTCTTTTAGTTTTATTTTCTTCTTTATAAAAGTTATTGGGAGGAAATGTATTTCCAAAAACAGCCTTCACTACCCGATGAGGATGTTTTTCTACAAGATACTGAGCCAGATAACCTCCCATTGATGACCCAACTGTATAAAACTGATCAACATTTTCATGTGAAAGAATCAACATAATTCCTTCCTCGGCTTCAGAAAGACTTTTAATCTCCTCAGGTAAAGTAAAAGCAATTACTCTATAAGTTTTTTTAAATTCCATTATCTGATTCCACCAGATTTCAGCGACACCACCCATTCCATGAAGAAATAATATAGTCCTGCTACCACTTCCTAAAGAGTAATAATTCCAGTTTACGTCATCCAAAGTAATGGATTTAATTTTCTCAGATTTTAGTTTTTGCATGTTTAAGTAATACTGATCACGGTTCAGATATTGTTCAAAAAAACTTGATTTAGGAACCTTAATGAAGTAAAGACTAAAGGGAAAAAGAAAAACGAAGGCAATAAAACCTATAATAGCCTGTTTCCTTTTTATTACTGTCTTCATAATCATGATAGTGAGTTCTATCAAATGTACAAAATTTTTGCAAGAGACCAACTTTATGCTAATGACTGAAGAATAATACCTTTAGTATTAATATTTAGTTCTGAATATTTTTGTCAGGAAATTTGTTATTTGACTTAAACGGTGGAGGTGGAGAAAGATTTATTCTTTGCTCTTTATCTTGCAAAACAGGATTTAGTATGTTTCGGTTCATGTCCAGGTTCATAACCTGCTCAATAGTCATCAGTTCGTAATTAGCCGGAATTTCAAAAATAGTTTCAACTATTTTGACTTCTTTTATGTCAGATACCTGAGCTGATTGCACTTTATTTCCTGAAGTGTAAAACTCACGTTTCAGCACTGCTCCGTTTTGAAGTATCTGCATATATTCATTTGAAACCGGAATTACAGTAACTCCTGAAAAAGGATTAATCGCATTTGTAAGCTTAAGTGTTTCCTTTATCGGAATGTTTAAATAGGGCTTAATTTTATTTGTGACCCAAATTTTTTCCAATAATATGCTGTCTGTTTTAATTTCAAACATGCTAGTATTATAGCCAAGTATATTGAGCGTTTGCGATGTTTTAACAACTTGTAGCACTGGTTTTAAAACGGCATTGGAATCTTCTTGATTAAAATTGCTCGATGATAAATGCTGATAAATCTTCTGTAGACTGTCTCTTTGTGTATCGGGAGCATGACTAATAATAATTTGCAGTTGCTTAACCATTAAATCTCTGAACTGTTGTTGAAGCTGATCTGCAGAACCTTCCCAATACGCCCTGTCTTGTGGAAACAAAAGAATTATTTTATCATTTTTCAGATCGAATATGCTTACCAAAGTTGGAGCATCCAAACGAATATAATTTCCTTGTATAAAGGTCGTTTGAAATGTTTTATTCCCGTATTTATTAGTACTTTGCTCCGTTATGACCCATCCGGCTGAAGCCTTAAAAACAGGAAGAAACATAAAGAACAGGACTAAAATATATGATCTGAACATAAACTATAGATTATTAATCCATTATAATATTGAAACAATCACTTGTTATTAACCATACAAAGTTAAAAAAATAGAATCGGGCGTTTTATAATTAAGAATAAAAATATACTTTTGCACTCTTAAAAATCCGAAATATGTCGAATAAAGAAAAAAACAACGAAAAAGTACCCCATCAACTGGAGAATATTGAAGAAACTCTGAGCAAGACTGAAGAATTTATTGTCAATAACCAGAAAGTATTGACAACGATTGTTGCTGTTTTAGTAGTATTAATTCTCGGATTTTTTGGTTTTAGAAAATATTACCTCGAACCCAAAAACACTGAAGCTCAGGAACAAATTTATCCTGCACAACGCTATTTTGAGGCAGACTCATTGGATAAGGCTCTTTATGGTGACGGAAACAGTTTAGGTTTTGTTGACATTGCCAAATCATACAGTATAACCAAAGCAGGGAATCTTGCAAATTACTATGCCGGGATGGCTTTCTTAAAAAAGGGTAATTACGATCAGGCTATTGAATATCTCAAAAAATTTAGTGCCGATGATGAGCTCGTAGGACCTATGGCAGAAGGTGCTCTTGGTGATGCCTATCTTGCTAAAAATGATCCTAAGGAAGCTGCGTCCTATTACATGAAAGCTGCTACAATGAAATCAAACGACTTTACCAGCCCCATGTTCCTTAAAAAAGCAGGAGAAGTTTATGTTCAGATGGGCAAATATGATGATGCAATTTCTGCATTTGAGAAAATAAAACAAGATTATAACAAGAGTCTTGAAGCCAAAAATATTGAAAAGTATATTGGACAAGCAAAAGAGCTTAAGCTGAATAAGTAAAAAGCTTTATAACAATCGTTGAAAGGCCCGACAGCAAAGCTGCCAGGCCTTTTTTTTAATATTTTTGTAGAAAATTAGAATATGAAAATGAGCGAATTTAGAATAATATTTATGGGAACGCCTGAATTTGCAGTTCCTTCATTAGAGGCTCTATTAAATTCAGGTTATCCAATCGTAGCAGTTATCACAGCGCCTGATAAGCCTGCAGGAAGAGGAAAACAACTTCGCCCATCTGCTGTAAAAGAATTTGCATTAGCAAAAGGCCTCCCGATATTACAACCAACAAATTTAAAAGATAAGACCTTTTTAGATGAATTGGAAAAAATGAAGGCTTCGTTACAGGTGGTAGTTGCATTCAGGATGCTTCCAGAAGAAGTTTGGTCCATGCCAGACTATGGTACAATTAATCTTCATGCGTCATTACTGCCTCAATATAGAGGAGCAGCACCCTTAAATCATGTTATTATTAATGGTGAGTCAGAAACCGGTTTAACAACGTTTATTTTACAAAAAGAGATCGATACAGGCAATATATTGTTGCAAAAAAGAATTTCTATTGCTCCTGACGAAAATGTTGGTTCACTTCATGACAAGATGATGGGTGAGGGGGCTAAATTGCTTTTGCAAACTGTAGATCTGATTAGGGAAGGAAAAACCAAACCAATCAATCAGGATGAATTTTATTCTTCCGAAACAAAATTAAAACCTGCTCCAAAGATTTTCAAAGAATACTGTAAAATAGACTGGGATAAGCCAACACAAAGCATTTATAATCTGATAAGAGGACTAAGTCCATATCCTTCAGCATTCTCACTGTTACAATCACCTGATGGAATAACTTACAATTTAAAGATATTTTCCTCTGAGATTAGTCAGAATATTTCCAAAGGTTCCGATCCGGGAAACATTATTACAGATAAAAAGAAATATATTTCTGTTCAAACCCTGGACGGTTGGATAAATATTCTGGATGTTCAACTTTCGGGCAAGAAAAGAATGAAAACAGAAGAATTTCTTCGGGGTTTTATGATTAATAGTCAATGGAAATTTATTTAAAACAGCCCTGAACCGGTCTACCACAAAGGATTTCGGGGGTTATAGAGGGGTATTATTAACAAATTTTGGATTTTATTAACATTTTTGGGGCTTTTTCTCAAAATAATTTGCATTTAACTGATATACTTGTATATTTGTTATACAATTGTTTAAATGATCATTAAAATTTTACAACTATGAACAAAGCTGAATTAATTGATGCAATGGCCGCTGGTGCCGGTTTGAGTAAAGCTGATGCAAAAAAAGCACTCGACGCTTTTGTAGATGCAACATCAGGTGCATTGAAAAAAGGTGAAAGAGTAGCCTTAGTTGGATTTGGTTCTTTCTCAGTTTCAACACGCTCTGCAAGAAAAGGTCGCAATCCTCAAACTGGTAAAGAAATTAGCATTCCTGCAAAAAAGGTTGTTAAATTTAAATCAGGTGCTGACTTAAAAATCTAAGTAAAGCATTAAGATGATTAAAGGCTGCCCCTGAGGCAGCTTTTTTTATGCCTTTTTATTTGTGAGCACTACCGGTTTATATCTTTTGTTGTTAAGAATAAACCTGTAAGGCAACAAGGTATCTTCAGCTGCGTAAGATACTCCAACACGTGGTCCCGATGTAATGAGAAAGTCTGAAATCTGTTCTTTGGTATCTTCAATCCAGATTGTACTCTCCAGTAAGGATATACCATTATGTAGCAGATTAATTCCTAAAGCCTGACAAACTTTTCCTGGTCCATTAGCCAACAAATGAAGGGGCTGCTCAATTTTTCTTCTTTTCAATTGAATGTCAATTCCATCTAAAGGAATAATTCCTCTGATTAATACAGCACAAGGAGTTTCTGCTTTTGCAGTAACTACATTAAAAAGATGATGCATCCCATAATTAAAATAAACATAGGCAATCCCACCTGTTGCATACATTACCTCAGTACGTTTTGTTCTTCGGTTGTTATAAGCATGCGAGGCTTTATCGAATATTCCATTATAAGCTTCGGTTTCAGAAATAATTCCTGAAGTTAAATCACCATCAATATTAGTTATCAGAATTTTACCTAATAGTGATTTAGCTAGATGTACAACATCATCGTTGAGATAAAAAGAAAGAGGAAGCTTAGCACCCTTAGAAATAGACAATGTATCCAATATTTATGCTGAAATAGCCTAACTTCATCTGTTTTAATTCTGACAAGGAATTATTATTGCTGTCAACGCCCGTGGCTTCATATTTTATCGGGCTGGTTAGGAAATCTCCTGATAAAACAAGATTTGAATTAAATAGTTTGAAATTAATTTGTGTTCCCAAACCATAGGCAAAAGCCAGTCCCTTACTTCGGTTCCAGTTATAGCTTGTACTTGATGTAATAAGTTGTCCATTAACAACGATTGTTCCTGACTGTGTAATAGTATATTTTGGTGTATAATATGCAGATAATCCTGCTGAACCATAAAATTCCCATGTGATGTTATCTGACAATGGGAAGTAAAAATATGGTTTCACTAAAAAACCGCCAACTGACCACCCTTCATTACTAGTTACAGTGTGTGATAACCCAATCGTTCCCTGATAATATTCCTGATACTTTTTTGTATTGTAAGCATTACCAAAATAATAAGTAGCCAGTTTATAACCAAATTGATTTGTTACTTGTCTTGAATACCCAAGTTCAAAATGATAGCCAAGCGCAGCCATACCAGATGAACTATTAGTAGGATCTGTTTTTCCTAAATCAAGCATTGGAAAAGCAACACCTCCCTGAAGATACATTCCTGAATAGGGTTTGTGATTAGATGTTTTATTATTTTCAGTTGTCTGAGCTGATACAACAAATGACATCCCTACAAAAGCAGCCAGAATAATGAATTGTTTTTTCATAATTGATATTAATTAATTTAAAATGTAAAAGTATAAAAGTTTACCGATCAGTTAAAATTCAAAACCCATCTGGTTTTGCCAAAATAGTTTTTCGTCATTTCCACGATGAATACTTTCATTATCAATGAGCCAACGGATTACAGCCAATACTTTATCTTCAGAATAAGAATGAATTAAAGGAACCAGTTCGTAAAGATTTCTGGGTTTTTCAGTCAGAAGATTTTGTATTTGCTGGCTAATTGAATTGTATTCCATTTCATTAAGATCCATATTGTTCATACTTTGGCAAACATCACAAACGCCACAACGTTTGGTTACTTTCTCACCGAAATATTTAAGCAACTGAGTACTTCTACAGGTTTTGTCATTGTTTAGAAACTCAATAATTGACTCTAACCGTTCGGATGCTGCCAGTTTTAGGTTTTGATAGTTTTCTGCTGAAAAGCCGATGTGTTCTTTAGGTAAGCGATCCGTATTGAAGAAAATCTGAGGACTGGATTTCAATTGAATGTAATTAATTACCTTGGCTTTTGATAATACAATGAGCGCCTGAATAATCTGATCTGTCTTTAAATCAGTCCTTTTTGCAATTACTTTTTCATCAATCGGAACATAATCTGTAAAAACACCACCATAGGATCGAAGAATTTGTTTGATTAGAACCTCAAATTTAGGGTTCTCAACCATGAACCGGTAAATTTCTTCATTATTATAGCGAATAATCAATTTTGAGAAACGCTCTTCAGATTCCCTGTAGGCAATATAACCTTCTTTTTCAAGTAGCTTTATTGTGCTGTAAGTAGTGATTATTCCCAGATTGTACTGCCGGGTGAAGTCTACAATCTTAAAGTCATAACCTAAGTCTTTTCCGGTTCCGATCGGAATTTGTAGATAATTTCCCAAAGCATTGTAAATGTCCCTTATTTTTGAAATTTCAGGATATGATTCTGTAAGTTGCTGTTTGGCTCTTCCAATGTCATGGTTATTAAATAACAATGTAGCCACTGCATTTTTTCGGTCCCTGCCTGCACGGCCTGCTTCCTGAAAATATGATTCAAGGCAGTCTGGAATATTATAATGGATTACTTGTCTTACATCGGGTTTATCAATTCCCATTCCAAAAGCATTGGTTGCAACCATGACTCTTATTTGTGAACGGGTCCATTGTTGCTGGCGCTGATCTCTTAATTTCGGATCCAGGCCTGCATGATAAAAAGTGGATGAAATGTTATTGAGGTTCAGAATTTCTGATAACTCCATTGATTTCTTTCGGTTCCGAACATAAACTATTGCAGAGCCTGAATTTTTTTTCAATAATTCAAGCATTCGACCTGTTTTATCGCTTTCATTAAAAACTCTGTAGGCAAGATTCTTTCTTTCAAAACTACTGCGAAATATCTTCTTACTTTTAAAATGCAGTTTATCAATAATATCGACAACAACTTTACTCGTTGCTGTGGCAGTTAGAGCTAAAACCGGAGTTTCAGGAAAGAATTTTCTGATATCTGCAATTTGTAAATAGGGGGGTCTGAAATTATATCCCCATTGGGAAATGCAATGCGCTTCATCTACAGCAATTAAATTGATATTCATTTTAGCCAACGCCCACTGGAAGTTCTTATTCAGTAGTCTTTCAGGAGAAATATAAAGAAACTTAAGATTTCCATTTATGGCTTCTGAATAAACAGATTCTATCTCTGAATAATGCATTCCGGTATACATTGCTTTTGCGAAGATTCCCATTTTCTTTAAGTGATCCACCTGATCCTTCATCAAGGAAATCAGTGGAGTTATTACCAGACAGCAACCTTTATTAATCAGAGCCGGAACCTGAAAAGTAAGTGATTTGCCACCTCCAGTTGGTAACAAAGCAAAAGTATCATAACCCTGAAGCACTGATTCGATAATTTCTTCCTGCATTGGACGGAAGTTGGGATATCCCCAGTATTGAGCCAGAATTTCTTTTGCTTTTTGCCGCATACCATGTTATTTTAACAGATACTTATTAAATAACTGATAAAGTTCGTAAAAATTAATTGGTTTAGAAACTAAATCATTAAATCCTGATTTAAGCATGAGTTTCTTGTTAAGGTAATAGTCGAAGGCTGTTTGGGCTATTACAGGAATATTTTTATTAATGTTACTGATTTTTTGCAAAGTTGAAAAGGCAGAGTCGTAATCTGGTTTTAAATCCATTATAATTAAATCAACATGAACATGATGATGATCTGCAAGAAATTCAAAAATTTGATCATAGCTGCGTAACCAAATGAAATCAGCCCCGGTCATCTGAAATGCCTTTTTAATCAAGTCATAATTTTGCTTTACATTGTCAACAATCAGAACAGTCTTTACATTAAAATCGGACTGAAAACTATATTTAAGTTTATAACTCAGAGCCGAATCACTTTTTAGGGGAATAGTAAAATAAAAAACACTTCCTTTTCCTGGTTCTGATTCCAGCCAAATATCACCACCCAGCAGGCTCACAAGCGAGTGAGTAATAGCCAGTCCGAGTCCTGTTCCTTCTTTATTCTCAATATAGCTTTGTTTTGCCTGTCCAAACCTTTCAAAAATTAAATCAGTTTCCGATTGGATAATTCCAATTCCCGTATCCTTCACATAAAATTGTATTCTTTCTGATGAAACCAATTGGTATCCAAACTCAACAAAGCCTTTGTTTGTGAATTTAATAGCGTTAGATAGCAAATTGGTCAGAATCTGCCTAAAACGAAACTCATCAGTATAAATAAATACTTTTTCATCATTAAGGGCTTTGGATATTTTAAGTTGAAGCGACCTGTTTCCTAATTCAGTTTTTTCCAAATTAAAGTTCACAAGCATTTCATCTAAAAACTTATGTACATTAAAATAGCTTTTTCGTATTTTTAAATGTCCGGCTTCAATTTTTGAAATATCAATTATGTCTGTAACTAACTGTAAAAGAGACTTACCTGCAGTTGTAATCATTTTAGAATACATAACACGATCGTCGTAAGTAGATTCTTCATCTAATATTAAATCAGAAAAACCAATAATAGAATTTAAAGGAGTTCTAATTTCATGCGACATGTTTGAAAGAAAGACTGACTTCATATGATTTGCTTTTTCGGCTTTCTCTTTTGCATCAATCAATTCCTTTTCTGACATTTTTTGATTTGTAATGTCTATGACAATCAATACCTGATCCGCAAATTCATGATTATCAATATTCTTTGCCAAAATATGAGTATAAATAGTTTGTCCAGCCAATCCCTTAAACTTCCATTCAAAATCTTGTGTTCTTAAATTTGAAATGTTCAATGAATCTGCCAACTTTTTGTAAGATAAGATCCCATCAGATTGAAATTTTGCTGAAAATTCGATAAAAGTTTTTCCAATTATATCTTCATTATTTGATCTACCAATAAGATTTAAGAAATTTGAATTTACCTCAACAATCACGCCTCCTTTTAAGAATACTACACTCTCGTCAAGTGCCTCATATACAGACCTGTATTTGAATTCCTGTTCTTTCCTCTTTAAATCATTATTTTTACAACTTAATTTGATATCAAGAAAATTTGCAAACGACTTAAGTAATTCCTGATCATCTGCCGTAAACTCATAAACTTCACTATTGGCTACTGCCAGTGAACCATACGAATTGTTTTTATCACCAATATGAACGCCAATAAATGAGTGAAAAAATGGTTCCTCATTCATTTTGTAATAATTATTGATATCAGTTATGATGACAGGTTCATTGAGGCTTTTATACATTAAGTTGCGAAGCAGTTCAGAATCATAAATATTACCATCCGTTTTAGAATTATTTTTGCAAATAATCAATGGTTCTTTCAATGAATGAAGATCATAATAAATGACATAAGAAACATCCATTATTCGAATAATGGAATTTAGAAGACTATTCAAATCTAATTCTGAATTGGACATCTGAGATTCTAAAAAATCAGAAGAAACTTTAAGAATCAAAGAAACATCTTCCCAGGTCTTGTTTTGTTTACCGGCGTTTATCATAAGTTGTTTTAAGTACTGTAAAAGTATTAAATTTTTTTATGTTAATATGAACCCGGAAAAAATGTAAATATCTCTATGAAAAACGTTTACCAACAGAAGTATAAGGAGATTTACAAAATATGTTTGGGATAACACAGAAAATGCTTGATTGTAGGTTTAGAGAGAACATTAATGTTCAACTGATCTGAGGCTTCAGTAATATCCATAACTGATCCGTTTTTGTATAGCATTTTTATTCTATCCATACCAGGTTTGTAAGTATAGTTTGATGTGCTTTCTTGAAAAACAAAATACTCAACTTCTTCATCGCTAAGCTTTAGCGCTTTCCTAACTTTATCTTTTATTTCACGAACCAATAACTCATCAAATGGTTCAGATTGCAATTTTATTTTAAATAAATTTCTGTTAACCAGCGACTTGCTTAAGTAGGACAAAACTATATCTTCATGATTCATCCATACCTTAAGAGAGGTATAAATGTCAAAATCATCTAAAAGACCAAACTGATTTAAAGTATCGCCATCTTGTGTAAAGTTAGTCTTATTGATGTAATTTTTTAAAAAGAAGGATAATGCAGGAGTAGCAAAAAGCTGTTCCCCTTTCATAGATAAATCTTTTGCTCTTTTCAATAAATGAGTAGCCATATATTCTGCTACCAGAACAGTTTTATGTAAGTAAACCTGCCAGTACATAAGTCTTCGGGCTGTAATAAACTTTTCGACGGAATAAATTCCTTTATATTCTATAACAGGTTCATCATTAGCTATTTCTAACATGTTCAACAGCCGCTCATAGTTGATAATTCCTTCGGAAACACCGGTAAAAAAACTATCTCTTTTCAGATAGTCCAGACGATCCATGTCAAACTGACTGGAAACCAATAAATGGAAAAACTTTTTATGATATCTGTTTTCAAAAATATCCAGAGCCATATCCAACTGCCCTGAAAATTCCCCGTTCAGTCTTTCCATAAACCATTTGGAAATATCTTCATGACTTATTCCTTCAACAATGCTATGTTCAAGTGCATGAGAATAAGGCCCGTGACCGATATCATGAAGCATCATGGCCAATTGAGCTGCTGTATATTCATCTTTGGAAATAGTATGCCCTTTAATCTGTAACTCATTTAACGCACGTCCCATTAAGTGCATAGCACCTAGCGAGTGATGGAAACGTGTATGCAGAGCTCCAGGATAAACAAGGTGAGCTAACCCAAGTTGCTTAATTCTTCGTAATCTTTGAAAAAATGGATGTTCAATTATATCAAAAATAATATCGTCTGTTATTGCTATAAAACCGTATACCGGATCGTTGAATATCTTTCGCTTGTTGGGCTTCTGACCTCTCATAAATTTTCTTAATTTTGTTTTTGTTAACATTTCAGTGTGAGAGAAATACCTGATTTTTGTATGTTCCAATATCAAAGATAAAAGCAGGATAATTATACAAAGATAATATTATCCTTACAGATTAAAAACAGGTGTCTAATTTTTAAAATCTTAAATTATGAATAAAACCAAAATACTTTGGGCTGATGATGAAATTTCGATGCTCAAGCCACACATAATCTTTTTGGAAGAAAAAGGATTTGCCGTTACTGATGTTAATAGCGGAGATGAAGTACTGGATAAAATTGCTGAAGAAGACTTTGACATCATCTTTCTAGATGAACAGATGCCGGGTATGAGTGGAATTGAGGTTCTTGAGAAACTTAAAATTACAAAACCCGGAATTCCTGTAGTTATGATTACAAAAAGTGAAGAAGAGTCAATAATGGAAGACGCTATCGGTTCAAATATTGCCGATTATCTTATTAAACCAGTTAAACCGACTCAAATTTTGCTTTCTTTAAAAAGAAACCTTGAAAATAAGAAACTGATTGGTGAAAAAACCACTTTAAATTATCAACAGGAGTTTCGTGAGATCAGTATGCAATTACAGGATCGTATGGGAACCGAAGAGTGGGCCGATATTTATAAAAAACTCGTTCGTTGGGAAATTGAGCTTGAAAAATCGGAAGATCCAGGAATTAATGAAATTCTTTCGATGCAGAAAAACGAAGCCAACTATGGCTTTTCAAAATTCTATACCAAAAATTACAAGGACTGGATTTACGGGACAACAGATGACAAACCCGTTTTATCACATACACTGATTAAAGAAAAGGTTTTACCCAGTTTGGATAACAAACACAAAGTTTTCTTTTTGCTTATAGATAACCTCAGATACGATCAGTGGAAAATGATTGAACCGCTGATCTCAAATTACTTTAAGGTTGAAAAAGACGATCTTTATTACAGTATTTTGCCAACAGCAACACAATATGCACGAAATTCTATTTTTTCGGGCCTTATGCCATTAGAAATAAGGAAGCATTTTCCAAATTACTGGATTGACGAAAACGAAGAAGGAACAAAAAATCAGTTTGAGGAGCAGTTATTACAGGAACAGCTCAAGAGATATGGCAGACATGTTAAGATGAGCTACAATAAGGTTCTGAATCATGACAATGGAAAGAAATTGTTTGAAAATATTTCTAACCTTATGGAAAATGATTTTAATGTATTGGTGTATAACTTTGTTGATATGCTTTCCCATGCTCGTACAGAAATGGAAATCATCCGTGAACTTGCTGATGACGAATCTGCATATCGTTCATTAATGATGTCGTGGTTTGAACACTCATCTTTGTATGACATAATAAAATTCCTGTCAGATAAAAATGTAACACTCATGATTACAACCGATCATGGTTCAATAAGGGTTCATGATCCTGTAAAAGTTCTGGGAGATAAAAACGTTAATACTAATTTACGTTATAAATTTGGAAAAAGTTTGGCCTATAATGCTAAAGAAGTTTTTGAAATGGTAAATCCGGAAGAATACTTTTTACCAAAAATGAATGTAAGTACTCGCTGGGTTTTTACTAAAGGAACTCAGTTCTTTGCTTATCCAAACAACTATAATTATTATGTAAAATATTATACTAACACTTTCCAGCATGGGGGAATATCGCTGGAAGAGTCGTTGATTCCATTTATTACTTTGAGTTCCAAACAATGAGTGAAAAATACAGACTAAAAGCAAAAACAACTGACGACTTAATTCTTGTTGCAAAAGAAATACTGAAAAAATCAAATGATGTGCATTTCTTCTCCCTGTATGGAAAAATGGGAGCCGGAAAAACAACATTAATTAAAGCTTTTGCAGAAGTTTTGGGTTCAGATGATAATGTTACTAGTCCAACATTTTCAATTGTAAATGAATATTCTGATAAAAACGGAAAATCATTTTATCATTTCGATTTTTACAGAATCAATTCTTTGGAAGAGGTTTACGATATGGGCTTTGAGGAATATCTGTACAACAATAGCCATTGCTTTTTTGAATGGCCAGAGAAAATTTCGGAACTTTTACCGGAAACTTACGTATATATCACCATAAATGTAAATGAAAAGGAAGAAAGGGAAATTGAATTTGGAATACATCATGCGTTTAATCATTCTGAAAATTGAAATAACTCTTATCTGAAAATCATGGCTGATGACAAAAAATCTTATTTAAAATTCACAGAACATCAGGGCCTTATGCCCCAGGAAGAAGTTCTGGAAATAGAACATTCAAAAAAGAAACTGATAATAGGAATTCCACTGGAATCGGATAAAAATGAAAGAAGAATTCCTCTGTCTCCATCATCAGTTTATTTGTTGGTAAAAAATGGCCATAAAGTAGTTATTCAGGAAAACGCAGGAAAAGAAGCTCATTTCTCAAATGCTGATTATGCAGAATCTGGAGCAGAAATTGTTGGTCATGCTTCAGAGGTTTTTAATTCAGATATCATTGTAAAAATTTCGGCTCCCACAGAAGCAGAGATAGAAATGCTAGACAGGAATAAAATTGTTTTCTCAACTATTTTCCTGCAGGAAAGAAACAAGGAGTATTTTCAAAAATTGCTTTCCAAAAAAATTAACGCTATTGCTTACGAATATATTAAGGATAAAACCGGTGCATTTCCACTTGTAAGATCAATGAGTGAGATTATTGGTAATGCCGCCATAATGATTGCAGCCGAATATCTCAGTAATCCTGAATTTGGAAAAGGGGTTATGCTTGGGGGTTTTCCCGGTATTCCACCATCAGTAGTTGTTATTCTTGGTGCAGGAACAGTTGCTGAATATGCTGCCAGAACAGCATTAGGAATGGGAGCTCAGGTAAAGATTTTTGACGATTCCATTTACAAAATGCGTGATTTACAAAGCAGATTGCCTTCACGTGTATATACCTCAACATTACAACCTTCTTACTTACTAGATGCTTTTAAAGAAGCCGACGTTGTGATTGGAGCCAAACATTCAGCTACTGGATTATCACCATGCATCATTCCTCTGGAAATGGTCAAAGAAATGAAAGACGGCGCTGTAATTGTCGATGTAAGTATTGATCAGGGAGGATGTTTTGAAACTTCGCGTTCCACCTCACATACACATCCTGCTTATAAGGAACATGGGATAACTCACTATTGTGTTCCTAATATTGCATCAAGGGTACCCCACACGTCATCATATTCAATCAGTAATTTTCTGGCTCCACTTATTAACAGGCTTTCTGATGCCGGTGGTCTCGAACATTTTATTGCCCAAGACAAAGCTTTTGGTAAAGGCATTTACATTTACAATGGAGTTTTAACCAACGAAGGAATAGGGAAGAAGTTTGGTCTGACTTATCGCGACCTTGATTTACTTATGGCTGCTTTCCAGTAAAGTAAAAAAACCGGCCTTTGAAGCCGGTTTCATTTTTTTATACGATCAGTAATTATTTCTTTTTCACATCCAATGAAATAAGAGATGTAATATTCGATGGAATCGTCATTCCCGATTGAGAAATATCCATTTTGATTTCCTGGTTTAAAGTAGCTTTAGTTGTCATTCCGGTATTGATATCAATATAAATTATTCCAGTCTGAATACCTGAAAGGTTTGATATCTTATCATTAGAACCATCACTTGTAATAGTGCCGTCAACACTAAGTTCCGCTGTATGACCCGAAATCTTTTTTAAAGTATATTTACTTTTAACCACCATGCCTTTTCCTGCCTTTACTGTTGATTCCCATGAGTCGCCTTCTGAAAGTTTATTTTCAGGATATACGGTAAATGAAGACTGATCATTTTTGTCACCTAATGCAGCTAGAGCTGTAGAAAGGTTTCCTAAATCCATTGAAGTGATCTTTCCCAGCTGATTAATAGTAATTTCATATGATTTTCCGATAGCCTTATTCATTGCTTCTCCCATCATTTTCTCTCTTCCCTGAGCGTAGGTACTTGGATCAGATGAGTCGATATGCATATTCATACCCATCGACGAAATATCCATAACCATTTTGTCTATAGTATTCGAGAACTTGAACTGATCTGCAGAAGCATCAATAACTTTTGATGTTTGTTGAAGCGTGATAACATTGTTTGTATTTACATCATTGCTCATTACTTTCATCTGCATGTTTTGATCCACTTTTATATTAAAAGTATACTCAGATCCTTTTTCGAGATTGTAACGAAGAGATATTTTCTTTTTAGCCCACGACTGAGTTGGGATAACGGCAAAAAGAAGTGCCAACATAACTACACTGCTTAATTTAATTGATTTCATAATTTATAAATGTTTATTAATAAAAAAAAGTTCATTAAAAAGGCATTCCATCCGATGGGTTCCCATCATCAAAATCCATATCATTCATTCTCGATGGAATGGTTTTAAAACCGCTCTGTATATCACTCATTGAAAAGTCACCACCGCCGGAAGTATTGGGAGTATAATCTTCAAACCGGGCAAACTTATCAACAAACCTTAACTGGACTTCACCTGTCGGTCCGTTTCTGTGTTTTGCAATAATTATCTCTGCCATTCCCTGCGATGGGGTTTGGTCGTCCAACATGTCAAAACCATAATATTCGGCACGATAAATAAACATAACAATATCTGCATCCTGTTCAATAGCACCGGATTCCCTAAGGTCAGAAAGTATAGGTTTCTTTGAGTTTCCGGGTCGGTTCTCAACCGCACGACTTAACTGCGACAATGCCAAAACCGGAATATTTAATTCCTTTGCTAACGATTTCAATGCTCGTGAAATGGTACTAATTTCCTGTTCCCTGTTTCCACGCGAATCGCCCCCTGTTGTCATTAACTGCAAATAATCGACAAATACCATTTGAATATCGTGTTGTTGCTTTAAACGGCGACATTTTGCCCTTAACTCAAAAATTGAAAGGGCAGGAGTATCATCAATAAAAATTTTGGCATCAACCAGGTTGGTAATCTTTGAATTCAATTGTGTCCACTCATGATCTAAAAGATCACCTTTTCTGAGTTTTCCGGCAGGCAACTCACTTTCACTGGATATTAAACGGGTCACCAGCTGAACTGCGGACATTTCGAGAGAGAAAACAGCAACAGCTTTTTTACTGAGTACTGCAATATTTCTAGCCAGACTTAAGGCAAAAGCCGTTTTTCCCATAGCAGGTCTTGCTGCCAGAATAATCAGGTCAGATCTTTGCCACCCGTTGGTAATCCTGTCAAGACCCGTAAAGCCTGATGGAACACCACTCATGTGTGTATCAGAATTTTTGGCACTTTCGATTTCAGAAATTGCCTGACGAACCAGTCCGGGCATTCCTTCAAAACCCCTGCGCAAATTGGATTCCGATACGTTAAAGAGTCCCTGTTCAGCCCTGTCCAATAAATCAAAAACATCTGTCGTGTCTTCAAAAGCATCTTTAATAATGTCAGATGAAATCCTAATCAACTCCCGCTGAATGTGTTTTTGTAATAAAATACGGGCATGATACTCAATATTTGCAGCTGAAGCAATACGGCTGGTGAGCATTGTAATGTAGTAGGCACCGCCCACAATTTCAAGTTCACCGTCACTTTTCAACTGGTTTGTAACTGATAAAATATCTATCGGTTCAGACTTTGAAAACAGTTGATGAATCGCTGAAAAGATACGCTGATGAGCTTCTTTATAAAAGACATCAGATTTCAGAATATCAATAACTGCAGTAACGGCATCCTGCTCTAGCATCATCGCACCGAGGACAGCTTCCTCGAGGTCAATGGCCTGAGGAGGGATCTTACCATGCTCAAAAACATTGTTTGTCAGAGCAATGGATTTATTACCAACAGTAGATTTTTTTGACGTTGTTTTTGTTTTTTCCATTTCTCAAAAATACAAATTGAAGGACTTCAAGCTCTGTTGAGCCAGATTAATTTTTCAAAAAAATCATATAACAGTATGTTTTGCTTGTCTGTAAAGCCTTACAGAAATTCTACAAACTCATCTCTGATTAAAGGTTGTCTCTGATAACGTCTGAATAACTGAATGGTTGTTAAAACATCTTTTTGGCAATAATGAGCAATTCTTTCCAGGTCATTATCCTTCCAGTAAACTTTACCTACCTGACTGCCATCAATATCATCTTTTGGTGTAGGAATGTTAAATAAGGCTGCCAGTAACTCAAGTGATGTATAATGTTTATAATCTCCGAATTTCCACAACTCCATAGTATCAAGATGCTTAATTTCCCAGGGCTTTTTACCTGCAAGATCAAGTATATCTGGCAAATTTATGTTTTGAACCAGCATTCGTCTGGCAATGTATGGGAAATCGAATTCTTTCCCATTATGTGCACACAAAAGCGATTCGTTTTTAGTGTAGTGTTTTGTTAGCAAATCTGCGAATTCATGTAACAGAATTTTCTCATCATCACCGTAAAATGACTTTAAACGGATAGTATTACCGCTGATAAATCCACAGGAAATACAAACAATTTTTCCAAATTCTGCATAAATGCCTGCCTGATTATAAAGTTGATCAGGGGTCAAATCATCATTCTTGTAATTTATTTTATCGGCTTTCTTCTCCCACAAAGGTTTAAATCGATCGGGGAGATGATCAAAATCGGGAAAAGCTGAAACAGTTTCAATATCCAGAAAAAGAACATTGTCGAGAGAAAGGGAATTAAGCATAGGTTTTCTTTTGACAGCCAAATTAATAAATTTTTATAAGTGTTCTCTCCAGGTTCATAAGTTTCTGACATATTTTTGCAACATGAATTCAATACTTCATACAGCTGACGGTTCGGTAACTCTTCAGAGCAACAGGTTCAAAGAAACATACCATTCAACATTTGGTGCTATTCAGGAATCAGAACATATTTTTATTGAAGCTGGTCTGAACCTTTTTCTAAATAGCAAAGTGGTTAATCTTTTGGAAATTGGTTTTGGAACGGGTTTAAACGCCTTTTTAAGTTTGCAATGGGCCGAATTAAATTCTGTTAAAATTCATTACTCAGGAATTGAAGCTTATCCTGTGGATATTGATGCTATTCAAAAAATAAATTATCCCGACATATTATCAATGGATCGTAGATTATTTAACCAATTGCATCTGTCAGGAAAACAGGTCATCGGCTACTTTTTTCAATCTGAGGTGTTTTATACTGATTTTCAAAGCTATAAACCAGATTCTGAAATTTTTGACCTCATTTTTTTTGATGCTTTTTCACCGGATATACAACCCGAAATGTGGGCAACTGAAAAGTTCAAAGAATTATTTAAAAGCCTGAAACCGGGCGGAGTTTTGGTTACATATTCCAGTAAGGGAATTGTAAAAAGAGCTTTAAAAGATGCCGGTTTTGAAATTAAAAAACTTCCGGGACCGCCGGGGAAAAGAGAATTTGTAAGAGCAATGAAAAACTCACCTGATTTCAAAACCGGAAAAACCCTGTAACGGTATATTTTGTTTTTCTGTTTTCAGAACCCTGGCCCAATCTGGTCCCTGCTCGCACCATTGGGTAAAAAGTTCAAGGTTCTCAGTTTTGCCTTCAGCTTCTATATATACACTTCCATCAGGCCGGTTTTTGACGAATCCTTTAATGTCCAGTTCGAGGGCTTTTTTTTCAGTATAATAACGAAATCCAACACCTTGAACTTTGCCATAAACCTGTATAATTATCCCTTTATTTTGCATCGATTAATTCAATCGTTTCAACATTTGATCACTAATAGCAGCAAAAAGCTGATCGGGGTGGAGTTTGCGCCAGCCAAAATCGTTAAAACGTCCACCAAATGAAATAAACTGATCTATGTTGGCGTCGGAAAATTCTCTCACAACATGATCACGAAAATTTAAAGCAACAATCCATCCATCCTCCAGATTATCGAACCACTCGGCATAATAATCGTCAGAATCTGAATGAAAATCGAGTACATTTTCACCAATCAGAATAAAATAACGAATCCCCTCGTCCAGCAAAAACTCAATTACATTTCTGTACAAATACATGATGTCGTTGTATAGAATATCATTCCACTCACCCAATAGTTCAATAATTGAGTATTGATTATCGTAATCGGTAAATAATATTTTCAGATAAAGGGTCTGAGATCCAAAATCATCCCATTGCGGGTGAATATAATGATTGTAAATTGTATGCTCAAAATAGACTTCACTATTTTTTTTCCCATAAAAGGGCGACCTTTTATCTTTCGCTGTTGCGTAAAGCGAACTCCATCTAAAGAAAGGCTCAATATCGTGCATGTGAAATCTGAAAATCCAGGGTTAAAAAGATTTAGATAACGAATATCCTGCAAAACTCAATACAATACCTAAAACATTTGTGGAAAGCACATAAAAGGTCATCAGTGTAAACTCACCATTTCGGATTAAACTGAAATTGTCGAATGCAAAAGTTGAAAATGTTGTGAAACTTCCCAGAATACCCACAAAAATAAGCATTCGGAAACTGGGAGAAATATAAACCTTGGTAAAATAACCCCATAAAAAACCTATAACCAATGATCCAATAAGGTTGACTATTAGTGTGGCCCATGGAAAATCACTTTTATGTTTCGACTCAATCAGCTGATAAATCAGAAAACGTAATACAGCACCGATGCTGCCTCCAAATGCCACGGCCAGTAATTTCTCAATCATTATAATGCAAATTTCAGTCCTTCAATTTCATTCATCATTGCGTACATCTTATCCATTCTATCTTTATTATCAAGATGTACTAAAAACGTAAAACTAATATAATTGGCTTTAGCGCTTAATTTTTCGTCCATTAATTTATGCTCAATTTCCAGCGAAACAAATAGTTTATTCATTTCATCCAGATAAAATTCTTTTTTTTCCGGTAATAGAAATATTGCTTTAAGATGATAGGAAACAGGAAACTTTATTTGTTCTTCTTTCTGAACCTTGGCAAATGACTCTTTATTATGACCGTTTCCGTTTATCTGATGATTTTTTTTCATGGAATGATAATCTTTTGCAAAGATAATGTCTTAACTTAAAAGCTATTATCAAACAATGTTAAAAAATACTTGGGTATTTAGCAGGATTATACTCATTCATCATTTGATAAATGGTTTCAAAAACGTCATCGGCACTTGGATTCGAAAAATAATCACCATCTGTGCTATAAGCCGTTCTGTGCGATTCTCCGGCAATGGATTTGGGTTCCATATCCAAATAATAAAAGCCTTTCTGAACTTCCAACACACGATTCATCATATATGCCGTTGTTCCACCATGAACATCTTCGTCAAAAAAGACAATCTTATTGGTTTTCTTTAAAGAATTGACAATGGAACCATTAATATCAAAAGGAATCAATGTCTGAACATCTATCAGTTCAACATCAACGTCAAATTCAGCTAATCTCTCAATGGCTTCTTCAGCAATTCTGACACAGGAACCATATGTAACAAGTGTTATGTCTTTTCCTTTTTTAAGAACCTCGGGAATGCCAACTGGCGTTTTGAACTCGCCTATGTTGGAAGGCTTTTTTTCCCTGATCCGGTAACCATTAAGCGGTTCAATTATAATAACCGGCTGATCAGATTCAAGATAAGTGTTGTAGAACCCTGCTGCCTGAGTCATATTTCTGGGAACTGCCACGTGAACTCCTCTTACAGAATGTAACAACATACCCATTGGCGAACCGGCATGCCAGATTCCTTCCAATCTGTGCCCACGGGTACTAATGATAATGGGAGCTTTTTGTCCACCGCGGGTACGATAATGCATCGTAGCTATATCATCGCTGATAACCTGTAAACCATATAAAATATAATCAAGGTATTGAATTTCAGCAATTGGCCTTAGTCCACGCAAAGCCATTCCCAAACCTTGTCCTATAATTGTTGCTTCACGAATACCCGTATCAAATATTCTGTTCTCACCGTATTTTTTCTGAAGTCCTTCGTAAGTTTGATTAACTCCACCAATATTTCCTACGTCTTCACCAAAAATAATGAGGGCAGGATTATGTTCAAAATTATAATCAAAATTATCTCTTAGAATCTCTCTTCCAGGAACAAAATCAGCACCTTCCTTATATTCCGGAGCAACAATTTTAAGGTTTAATGGTGAAAGGTCCGACTGACTGTACAGATGTGAACTGTAACGATAATGATCTTCTTTTTCTTCAGCAAGCAGCCATTCACGAAGGGTCTTTTTTAATGGAGCATCATTAAAACTGCATTGGTTACACAGCAGATAAAGCATTTTTCTGGCAGCACTAACCACATCTTTTCTGATGGGTTCTGCAATTTGGGCCAGTTCTTTTTGAAGCTGTTTTATCTTTTCATGCTTTTCACAAAAACAGGAAACTGTATCCAGCATGTTCAGTAACTCATCTCTTTTCTTTTTTATTGGATCTGTAAAATTCTTCCAAGCATTCTTTCGGGCTTGTTTAACCCGTTCCTTTGCTTTTGTTTCAATATCATCAAGCTCATCAACAGTAGCAATCTTTTCTTCCAGAATCCATTGACGCATTTTCAATATTCCATCTCTTTCATGTTCATCTTTGAGCTGCTCAGAAGATTTATACCTCTCATGTGAACCTGATGTAGAATGCCCCTGAGGTTGAGTGCAACCGGTTATATGAAACAATACCGGAATATGATTTGTTCTGCATTCTTCAACACCTAGCTGGTAAATTTTTATTAGTTCTTTATAATCGAAGCATTTAGCCCTGAATATCTTAATTCCATTGCTATCTTTCTGTTTTTCGAAACCTTTCAGAGCTTCTGAAATATTACTTTTAACAGTTTGGTATTCATTAGGAACAGAAATTCCCCATTGATCATCCCATACTGAAACAACCATCGGAACTCCTAAAACCGCTGCCGCATTCATCGTTTCAAAGAAATATCCTTCAGAAGTTGATGCATCTCCGATTGTTCCGAACGCAACTTCATTGCCTTTATTTGAAAAGCCCCTGAAAAATTCAGGATTTGAATAATTTTTAAAGTGCTTTGAAGCACTTGCCAATCCAAGTAAACGTGGCATCTGACTAGCAGTTGGAGATGAATCAGGAGCACTGTTTTTTTGTTTGGTAAGATCCTTCCAATGACCGTTATCATCAAGACTTCTGGACGCAAAATGATTATTCATGAGTCGTCCTCCATTGGAAGGATTCATCTTTAGGTCGGTGTCACCATAAAGTTGTGAAAAAAACTCCTCAAGTTCCATCATTCCTGCTGCCAGCATAAATGTCTGATCACGGTAATAACCAGATCTCCAGTCACCTTCCTTAAATACTCTGGCCATAGCCAATTGCGGAATTTCCTTTCCATCGCCAAAAATTCCAAATTTGGCCTTTCCTGTTAATACTTCCCGACGCCCCATAAGACTGGCTTGCCTGCTTTCAACTGCTGTTCGGTAATCCCTTAGGATTTCTTCTTTAGTAAGATTTAATGCTGAGATATTCTGTTTTGCCATTGGTCGCATTTTTGCGATCGCAAATATAGTAAATATAACGATTCTAAATAAGTAGAAGGCCCCATAGCTATAGCTCAAACTTTAATTTTAACCGCTTTTACAATAGTATAAAACAAAGCTGTTATAATTATTTAACTCAGAAAATCAACAATATTGTTATACTTTTGTTATAAACAGTAGGTTATGGAAGACAAAAAAATTTTGAACAAACACGGAAAGCTTAAAAATGAAGTTTTTGTTAAAGAACTTGAAAAGCTTCAGATTGAGTTGATCGAACTACAGGAATGGGTTAAAGCAAATGGCCTAAAAGTTGTGGTAATATTCGAAGGTCGTGATACAGCAGGTAAAAGTGGTGTAATTAAACGCATAACCGAAAAACTAAATCCTCGTGTTGTCAGGATTGGTGCATTAGGTGTCCCCACAGAGAAGGAGAAAACCCAATGGTATTTTCAACGGTACGTTTCTCAATTACCGGCTGCAGGAGAAGTAGTTCTTTTTGATCGTTCGTGGTACAACAGGGCAGGAGTTGAGCGCGTAATGGGATTTTGTTCTGATGATGATTACTGGGAATTTCTGAGGTCCTGTCCTTATTTTGAACGCATGTTGATTAGGTCAGGTATTATTTTAATTAAATACTGGTTCTCAGTTAGTGAAGAAGAACAGGAAAAGAGATTTCAATCGCGTTTAAATGACCCTCGAAAAAGATGGAAATTCAGCGCAATGGATTTAAAATCCAGAGATAAATGGGTGGAATATTCTAAAGCAAAGGACGATATGTTTTCCTATACTGATACAAAAATATCACCGTGGTATGTTGTTGAAGCAGACGATAAAAAACGTGCTCATCTGAACACTATTCATCATTTACTGAGTATTATTCCCTATGAGAAATTACCGGTTGACCCTATAACTCTGGGTCCCAGAAAACCAGAAAAGGGTTATGTAAGACCACCTATGCAAGAACAAACATTTGTTCCTGATATGTTTTCAGAAAAAAAAGAGTAAGATATTAGGGTATAATAATCTATATATCTGATTGTTACCAAAATCATAATCTTAAAAAATAATAAAACAATATTATAAATGTTGTTTGTTTTAAATATTAAAATACTTTTGCTTACATTATGAATAAGGCAAACACACAAATTATTCCCATATCTCAGCATTTCGCTGTTGAGCATTTAGTGTGTTCGTTAGTATTTTCATTTAGGCATCCCAGGCGCCTTAGGGCGTAATATCATTTTGCGGAGTTATGCACTCTGCTTTTTTTCAACTTTTTTTATTTACAATTTTATTTAATAATTACTGATATGAAGGTAATTGTTTCTGTGGCTGATGAAAGCCACGAAAAGTTCGCACAAGATGTGTGCACAATGATTGAAGATGCTGCCCGTTTAAGGGGAACCGGAATAGCAAAGAGAGAACCGGAATACATCAATAAAAAAATTCAGGAAGGAAAAGCTGTCATCGCAATGGACGGTGAAGAAGTAGTTGGTTTTTGCTATATAGAAAGTTGGCAGGGACAAAAATTTGTAGCAAACTCAGGTTTAATAGTCCATCCTGATTATCGTGAAACAGGATTAGCCAAGCAAATTAAAACCAAAACATTTGAGCTTTCCAGAAAAAAGTTTCCTGAGGCCAAGATTTTTGGTATTACAACCAGTCTTGCCGTGATGAAAATTAATTCGGAACTGGGTTATAAACCTGTTACGTTTTCAGAACTTACTGAAGATGAAACTTTTTGGAAAGGTTGTCAAAGTTGCACAAACTATGATATTTTAATGCGTACAAACCGTAAAATGTGTCTGTGTACAGGAATGGTATGTGATCCTAACAGTTTAGCTACACTTCCCAAAGAGAAAGAAAAAAGAGGAGCTATTCGGTGGAAACAATTTAAGACATTTCTGGCCAATCAAAAACCAGTCTCACATCTTAAGAATTCGGTATATCCAAAAATTAACAAAATATTAAACAAATGAGTAAAAAGAAAGTATTACTGGCCTTTAGCGGAGGACTCGATACCTCTTTTTGTGTTTTATATCTGAAACATGAAAAAAATCTTGAGGTTCATACAGCAATTGTTAATACCGGTGGCTTTACACCTGAAGATGAGAAAAAAATTGAAGAACATGCATTCAGATTGGGTTCAAAATCACATAAAACCATTGATGGCACAGGTGATTTTTATGACAATATTGTCAAATACCTGATTTTTGGTAATGTTCTAAAAAACAATACTTATCCGCTTTCAGTAAGTGCAGAGCGGGTATTTCAGGCCAAATCACTGGCAGAATATGCTGTTTCCATCGGTGCGGATTACATTGCACATGGTAGCACTGGTGCAGGAAATGATCAAATTCGTTTCGATTTGGTTTTTCAATTGCTTGCTCCAGAGTTGGAGATTCTAACTCCAATTCGCGATCTGCAACTTTCCCGTCAGCAGGAAACAGATTATTTATCGAATCATGGAATTAAAATTGATGCTCAGATTTCAAAGTATTCTCTGAATAAAGGATTGTGGGGAACCAGTATTGGGGGCAAAGAAACGCTTACTTCCAATGAGCCGCTTCCTGAAGAAGCATACGAAAATCATCTTTCAGAAAGTGAATCAAAAACATTCACTCTCTCTTTTAAAAACGGCGAACCCGAAGCTTTGAATGGAAAAAAATTGGGAGCTGTTAAAATTATTCAGCAAATAGAGGAGTGGGCTGCTCCTTATGCCATCGGCCGTGATATGCATACCGGTGACACGATTATCGGAATTAAAGGGCGTATTGGTTTTGAGGCAGCAGCAGCATCCATTATTATTAAAGCGCACCATGTACTGGAGAAACATACTTTGACCAAATGGCAGCTTTACTGGAAAGAGCAGCTATCCAACTGGTACGGAATGTTTCTGCATGAATCTCAATTTTTTGATCCTGTAATGAGAAATATTGAAACATTTCTGTCAGATAGTCAATTAAATGTAACAGGTGATGTGAAAGTTGCTTTATATCCATACCGGTTTAAAATTTTGGGAATTGAATCACAACATGATTTAATGAATCCTGAATTCGGGCATTATGGAGAAATCAATAAAGCCTGGACGGGTGAAGATGTAAAAGGTTTTGTAAAAATACTGGCCAACCCTGTAAAAATATATCAAAATGTAAACAAATGATAAAAGCCGGAATTATAGGAGGAACAGGATATGTAGCGGGTGAGCTCATCCGAATTCTTTTGCAACATCCTGAAGTTAACCTGGAATTTGTCTACAGCCATTCGCAGGCTGGCAAAAAAGTAAACGGAGTGCACCAGGATTTGTTCACCGCTAAGGAACTAAACTTTAGTGATTCAGTTTCTGATGATGTTGATGTACTGTTTTTAAGCCTGGGGCACGGTATTTCAAAGAAGTGGCTGCTAGAAAATAATATTTCTTTATCCACTAAAATAATTGATATGAGCAATGATTTTCGCTTAAAAAAAGATGCTCAATTCAGTTCAAGAAACTTTGTTTACGGTTTACCAGAAGTGTACAAGAACCAGATTATTCCTTCTATTTCTATTGCAAATCCGGGCTGTTTTGCTACAGCTATTCAATTGGGACTTTTGCCTCTGGCAGCTGAACACAAGCTTCAAAATAGTGTCCATATTCAAGGGATAACAGGATCTACAGGAGCAGGGAACCAGTTTCAAGAAACAACACATTTCAGCTGGAGAAACAATAATATCTCCGTTTATAAACCTTTTGTTCATCAGCATTTAGGTGAAATAGGAGAGACGATTAGCAGATTGCAACCCAACTTTTCACAAGAGCTGAATTTTATCCCCATACGTGGTGATTTCACCCGTGGCATTTTTGTTTCCGTTTATACAGATACAGAATTAAAGGAAAATGAATTAGCTGATTTATATCAGGATTTCTATCAGAATGCTCCATTTTCTTTTGTGAGTGAGACTCCTATCCATATGAAACAAATAGTAAATACCAATTACGGATTATTGCATGTGGAAAAGTTGAATGGCAAGGCTTTGGTTACTGTTGCCATTGACAATCTTTTAAAAGGAGCAGCAGGACAGGCTGTGGAAAATATGAATTTAATGTTTGGTTTCAATCAGGATGAAGGATTGAAATTTAAGGCAAACTTTTTTTAATAAATAGATTATGGAACAGATTAAAATTGCCATCATTGGTACAGGAAACCTTGGACTTTCCATCGTTAAGGGACTATTACAATCGGACTTAAAGGATAAAGTAAAAATTATCGCTACCCGGCGCAAATGGAACAAGTTGCCATTTCCTGAAACAGAACAGCTTTCTTTTACAACCGATAATAAAATGGCTGTGTCACAATCAGATGTGATAATTTTTTCTGTTCAACCCGAACAGTTTGACGCTATTGCTTTGGAAGTAAAATCATTGTTGAAAGAAAAGGTTATAATTTCTACTATTACTGGGCTCACATTGAAAGGACTAAAGGAACAACTGGGTTCTCATTTGAAACTGGTACGTTCCATGCCTAATACGGCAATTGGTGTTAGCCAATCAATGACTTGTTTAAGCCATAATGGAGATGAGGAGAGTGCTAAAGCAGCTCAGAATATTTTCAATTGTTTAGGCAAAACGCTCATCATTGAAGATGAATTAATGCAGGCAGCTACAGTGCTGGGGGCCAGTGGAATTGCTTTTTGGATGCGATTAATCCGTGCTACAACTCAAGGCGGAATTCAGCTTGGATTTGATGCTCAAGAAGCCAAATTCATTGCGGTACAAACCTGTCTGGGAGCTGCCAGTATTCTGGAATCTGACGAAAATATTCATCCTGAAAGTGAAATTGATAGAGTAACCACTCCAAAGGGCTGCACAATTAAAGGTCTCAATCAAATGGAACATGAGGGGATGAGTTCCGCGCTGATTCACGGACTGGTATCTTCGTATGAAATGATTACAGAAATCAAAGACAAAATTGAAAAGTAATGAAATTATTTGATGTATATCCACGTTTTGATGTCACTTTAGAAAGAGCTGAAGGTGTTTTTGTTTATGATAAAAATGGAAAGAAATACCTTGATCTTTATGGCGGTCACGGTGTGATATCAATCGGGCATACTCATCCTGTTTATGTGAACAAGCTTAAAAAACAGCTTGATAAAATGGTATTTTACTCTAATTCCGTTGACTTACCTATTCAGGATGAATTGGCTGAAAAACTGGGCAACCAGTCAGGTTATCCTGATTATGATTTATTTTTATGTAATTCCGGAGCTGAAGCCAACGAAAATGCACTGAAACTGGCTTCATTTCACAATGGTAAGAAGAAAATAATTGCTTTTAACAAAAGCTTCCACGGACGCACATCGGCTGCAGTTTCAGTAACAGACAATCCAAAATTGTCAGCCCCCATCAATCGGGATGGATTTGAAGTTGAATTCATTGAACTGAATAATGAAACAACTCTTAAGCAAAGCCTCCAGAAAAATAATGTTTGTGCTGTTATTGTCGAAGGAATTCAGGGAGTAGGGGGATTGGATGCGCCATCAGAAGCCTTTTTAAAGACGTTGTCTGATTTTACCAGAAAGAACAATGCGTTACTTATTCTGGATGAAATTCAGAGCGGATACGGACGTTCTGGAAAGTTTTTTGCTCATCAGTATGCCGGAATAAAACCTGATTTAATTACTGTTGCAAAAGGTATGGGAAATGGTTTCCCTGTTGCAGGAGTGCTTATCAGTCCTGAAATTAATGGGAAAAGCGGAATGCTGGGAACAACTTTTGGTGGTAATCCGTTTGCCTGTGCGGCAGGACTTGCTGTTCTTGAAGTACTGGAAAATGAAAACTTGATGCAAAATGTAAACAATGTAAGTTCTTATTTATTGAAAGAGCTTAAGCAAATACCTCAAATTAAAAAGATTAAAGGCAAAGGCCTGATGATGGGAGTGGAGTTTGATTTTCCTGTTGCTGACCTTAGAAAGAAACTTTTGTTTGAGCATCAGATTCTTACGGGATCATCGTCAAATCCAAATCTAATCCGTATTTTACCGCCTCTTTCAATAAAAACTGAACAAATCAGTGCTTATCCTGCAGCATTGAAACAGGTGATGTCAGAACAATAAATTTGAGAAATGAAGAAACTTAAGATAGTCAAAATCGGAGGAAATGTACTGGACTCAGACAAGTTACTGGATGAATTCCTCGAAGGATTCTCTGCACTGAAAGGGCCAAAGATTCTTGTTCATGGGGGTGGAAAAATGGCCACCGAAGTGAGTAAGAAATTAGGAATCACATCTCAGGTAAAAGATGGACGCAGAATCACTTCAGAATCTGATCTTCAGGTTGTTACCATGGTATATGCCGGATGGCTTAATAAAAATCTTGTGGCTCAGCTTCATTATAAAGGTTGTCAGGCTGTGGGATTATCGGGTGCTGATGCAAATACTATTTTATCTGAGAAACGTCCGGTTCAGGAGATTGACTACGGTTGGGTAGGGGACATTAAAAAAATCAACGGACTATGGATATCTCTGATTCTTGAGCAAGGGTTATCTCCGGTATTCAGTGCCATAACTCACGATGGAAATGGACATTTATTAAATACAAATGCTGATACTATTGCGGCAGAAATGGCGGTAGGTATGAGTTCTTTTTATGAAACCGAACTAATCTACATTTTTGAAAAAAAAGGGGTACTTTCGAACATTGATGATGAAAATTCTGTTATTGAGGAACTGAGTTACAAAAACTATGAAGAAGGCAAATCATCCGGAACTATCCATGCTGGAATGTTGCCCAAGCTGCATAATGGCTTCAATGCATTAAAAAGAAATGTAAATTCTGTTAAGATTGCGGATCAGTCGATATTGAATTCTGAATCAGGGCAGTGTACACAATTGATTTTATGAATATGATGCAGAAAGAAAATTTATATAATTCAGCTTTATCATTGTTAAAGCAATTGATTGAAACACAATCTTTTTCAGGTGAAGAAGATCAGACTGCCGGATTAATCAATACCTGGCTTCAGAATTATGGCGTTAAAACTACAATTACACACAATAATGTTTGGGCCGTAAATAAATATTTTAGTGAGGATAAGCCTACAATCTTACTGAACTCTCACCACGATACGGTCAGACCAAACAAAGGTTATACGCGAACCCCTTTAAAAGCTGAAGAAGAAAACGGAAAGTTGTTTGGTTTGGGCAGCAACGATGCCGGGGCTCCTTTGGTTTCACTACTCAACACATTTGTTTACTATTATAATAAAACAGATTTGAAATATAATCTGGTTATGGCGGCCACCGGTGAAGAAGAAAGTTCTGGCCCACATGGTTTGAATAGTTTAATTAAACAGCTACCGGAAATCGATTTTGCAATTGTGGGAGAACCCACTCAAATGCAGATGGCCATTGCTGAAAAGGGATTGCTGGTTTTGGACGGATATGCACCCGGAATTGCCGGTCACGCAGCGCATGAAAATACTGACAATGCCATTTACAAAGCGTTGGAAGACATTCATTGGATTAAAAATTATCATTTCCAAAAAATTTCCCCCCTGTTAGGAAAGGTTAAAATGACTGTAACTCAAATTGAAGCCGGTTCTGAACACAATGTAGTTCCGGCAGAATGTCATTTTGTAGTCGATATTCGGGTGAATGAAAACTATCGGAATGAAGAAATTTTTGACTTCATTCAAAGCAACACAAAAAGCAATATGGTTGCCCGTTCATTTAATCTGAACCCATCTTTTATATCTGCTGATCATCCGGTTGTTTTGGCAGGAAAAAAGTGGGGGAGGGAAACCTATGGTTCTCCGACCCTTTCTGATCAATCTGTTTTATCATGCCCGTCATTAAAAATGGGACCTGGAGACTCTACAAGATCACATCAGGCGGATGAATTTATTTATTTAAATGAATTGAAAGAAGGAATTGATTTATATATCAATATTTTAAGTGAAATTTTGTAATTGCATATACAAACTATTTTAAGCTATGAAACTCTGGGATAAAGGCTATACAGCAGCACAATGGGTTGAAAAATTTACTGTTGGAAATGATCGTATTTTGGATATGAAACTGGCAAAATATGATGTTATAGCCAGCAAAGCTCATGCTCAAATGCTCAATAAAATTAACATTCTCACCAATGAGGAGCTCAAAAGCCTGGTTTCAGCTTTGGATGAAATCATGAAATCCATTGAAGAAGGCTCTTTTACCATTGAGAAAGAGTTTGAGGATATGCACAGTAAGATCGAGTATATTTTGACTCAAAAGACCGGAGATGCAGGGAAAAGGATTCACACGGCCCGATCTAGAAATGATCAGGTGCTGGTAGCGCTACACTTGTATGTTAAGGAAGAAGCGAGCCAGATTAAAGAAATTATGCAGCAATTATTTGACACTTTGCTGGAATTGGCTGAAAAATATAAAGATATATTGTTGCCAGGCTATACACATTTACAGGTAGCAATGCCATCATCTTTCGGGCTGTGGTTCTCAGCCTATGCAGAGAGCCTGATTGATGATTTAATCCTGCTGAATGCGGCAGCTCAGGTAACCGACCAAAACCCATTGGGATCAGCAGCAGGGTATGGTACTAGTTTTCCTGTTGACAGAACTTACACAACTGAATTAATAGGTTTTAAAACACTTAAATACAATTCAGTAGCGGCTCAGATGAGCCGTGGAAAGCTTGAAAAAACACTGGCCTTTGCGTTGGCGTCTGTTTCCGGAACACTATCCAAACTGGCCTCTGATATCATTATGTATATGAACCCGAATTTTGGATTTTTGAGTTTCCCTAAAGAATTTACAACCGGTTCAAGTATTATGCCTCACAAGCAAAACCCCGATGTTTTTGAGCTACTACGAGCAAGAAGTAATAAAATCCAAAGCCTGCCTGCTGAAATTATCCTCATGACAAACAATCTCACCAATGGTTATCACCGGGATTTTCAGTTGTTGAAAGAAAGTTTGCTGCGTTCAGTTGATGAAGTAAAAGAAAATTTGACTGTACTTTGTGATATTTTGCCTGAAGCTCAGCCCAAAGAAGGTATTCTAGATCAGGAAATGTACGATCCTATTTTTAGTGTAGAGACTGCAAATCAGTTAGTCCTGAAAGGAATGCCATTCCGTGATGCTTATAAAAAAGTTGGAAAAGAACTAGCTGACGGAAGTTTTGTTCCTGAAAAAGGTATCGAATATACTCACGAAGGAAGTATTGGAAATTTGTGCTTAAAGGAAATTCGTGAGAAATGGAATAATTTCTATCCATAATATTGTGATTTCACTCATATTCTAATTATTTACTTTTCTTCTTTGCAGCCCAGTTGTAATTGGTTAATATTTATTCCTATAATTTATATTATGTTAAATATAATTTATAAAAAAAGAGAGAAAGTAGTAAATACTTCCTCTCTTTTGAATTTTAATTATTCATCAAGTCCTTAAGCTTATCATTCATCTTAAGACGGGTGTAAGCTTCCTTTAGTGCTTTTAATGTCTGTTCATCTGTGGGTTTAAGTTTCAAAGCTTTCTCTAACCACGGAACAGCAATTTTTAAATTTGAATTGGCCTCATCATTAAGTTTTGTATATTCATCCTGAGCACTTAATGGCAAACTATTTGCCTTTCTTTGCAGCACAGCAGCATTATTTACATAAATAGCACCAATATTGTAGTATGATGCAAAAAAGTTCGGATTAATAGCCAATGATTTTTTATAATTTTCTTCAGCTTGAGCTACATCTTTTAAATCATCATAACTTTTACCTATTAAAAAATAAAGATTGGCATTACTTGGGCTATTGGGTTCTTTTGCAATAGCTTCTTTTAAGCTTTGAATCAACTGTTTTGACTGACCTTTTTCAAGGTACATCTGAGCCTGCTCAAGCAATAAGTTCATATCATCAGGAAAAGCTTTTCTACCCTGTTCTAATGCTTCATTAGCAGCTGTTGTATCTCCCATATCCTTTAACGCACGGGTATAATACACATAAGCCTTTGCGTCATTATAACCATCATCAATACTTGCTTTTAAATACTTTGCTGCCATTTTTGAATTTTTAGCCAACAGTGCACTAATCCCTGCATTAAAAACTGCAGTGGTATCAGTTTTACCAACTAACTTCCCTACCCTATAGGCATCAGCAAAATTTTTCATTGCATCTGCATAATTCTGAACCTTAAATGCTTCATTACCTTGTTGATAAAATACCGGAGACAATTTACCAATATAATCATCTGCTTCTTTCGTTAAATGACCTTTATCGTCGTACTTTTTAACATTTTGCAAGCCACTCAATGCTTTTTCAGCAGCAAGAGAATCTAATTTTTTATATATAGGTAGCGGGCTGGAAGCAATACCATAATATACTTCTCCATAAAATAGCCAGGTTTTAGCATCAGTTTTGGTTTTTTCATTTTTTACAGCTTCATCAATAGCTTCCTTTGCCTTATCTAACTGTCCCTTATCCAAATAAAGGTAAGCTTTGGTGCGATTACTTTTTTGAGCAAAACCGCTTACTGAGACCAATAAGCCCATTACTACAAGTAAAATTAATTTTTTCATTTTTCCAGATTTAAATTTGTGCAAATATACCAATAACAAAAAAGTTACTGTTTAAAAAATGTTAAGTTATAATAATAGAACCACTTTCAATTTACTAATCCGCAATAGGATCTTCTGTTTTTCCTGTATTTTGGCCTTCATTATCAATCATACTTGAATCATCCTCCATATTTTCTTCATCTTCAGGAATGTCGACCTTTGCCACAGCAGCTATTTCATCTTCATCTTTTAGTGTTATTAACCGAACACCCTGAGTTGCTCTTCCCATAGTCCTCAGTGAACTAACTGAAATCCTGATTGTAATTCCTGATTTATTAATAATCATCAGGTCAGCCTGATCGGTAACATCCTTAATTGCGATAAGATCACCTGTTTTATCCGTAATATTAAGTGTTTTAACTCCTTTACCTCCACGGTTGGTAACCCTGTAATCTTCTATACTGGATCGTTTACCATAGCCTCTCTCTGAAACAACAAGAACATCCTGCTCTTCAGGATTATCAACACATACCATGCCAATTACTTCATCCTTATCGTTTGCCAGGGTAATTCCGCGTACACCAGAAGCTGTTCTACCCATTGGTCTTACTGTATCTTCAGGGAAACGAATAGCGCGTCCCGATCTTAGGGCAAGCATAACTTCACTGTTACCACTGGTGAGGCGAGCCTCAAGCAACTCATCCCCATCCCTTACAGTAATGGCATTTATCCCCATTTGTCTTGGCCTTGAATAAGCCTCTAATGAAGTCTTCTTAATAACTCCTTTTTTGGTAGCCAAAATAATAAAGTTGTTATTGATGTATTCTTCATCTTTAAGGTCAACAACATTAATGAAAGCTTTAACAGAGTCATCTGGACTGATTTGAATCAAATTCTGAATAGCTCTTCCCTTTGAAGTTTTGGAACCTTCAGGAATTTCAAATACTCTTAACCAGAATACCTTGCCTTGTTCGGTAAACAAGAGAATATAATTATGATTCGTTCCTATAAACAAATGCTCTAAAAAGTCCTCATCGCGGGTGGTGCTACCTCTTGAACCCTTTCCACCTCTGGCCTGAACCCGATATTCACTTAATGATGTTCTTTTAATGTATCCCAAATGTGAAATTGTAATCACTACAGCTTCATCCGGAATAACATCTTCCATTTTGATATCTTCTGCTGAATAAACAATTACAGAACGGCGTTCATCTCCATACTTTTCCTTGATCCCAATCAACTCCTTTTTAATAATATCCATTCTGAGGTTGAAATCATCCAGGATTTCTTTCAATTCTGCTATCAGTTTCTGTAACTCAGCATAATCTTCTTTAATTTTATCCCTTTCAAGACCCGTTAACTTTTGCAAACGCATATCTAGAATGGCACGTGCCTGAAGTTCACTCAATTCGAAACGACTGATCAGCCCTTCACGTGCTTCTTCAGGGTTCTTAGACGCACGAATCAGAGCAATTACTTCATCAATATGATCCAGTGCTATCAATAAACCTTCAAGGATATGAGCTTTCTTTTCTGCTTCCTGCAAATCAAAACGGGTTCTCCTCACAACCACTTCGTGTCTGTGGTTCACATAGTGATGAATTAAATCTTTTAGATTAAGAGTTTGCGGACGACCATTTACCAACGCAATATTGTTAACGCTGAAAGAACTCTGCAGGGCAGTATGTTTGTAGAGCTGATTGATTACAATGCTGGGTAATGCATCTCTTTTCAAGTCATAAACAATACGCATACCGTTTCTGTCAGATTCATCATTAATATCACTAATGCCTTCAATCTTTTTTTCGTTAACCAAGTCGGCTGTTTTCTTAATCATTTCAGCCTTATTTACCATATAAGGTAACTCAGTTACCACCAGGCGCTCTTTACCATTTTCCCCTTCTTCAACATTAATCTGCCCACGCATGACCACACGACCACGACCAGTCTCAAAAGCTTCTTTTATTCCCTCATAACCGTAAAGGATACCTCCGGTAGGAAAATCGGGAGCTTTAACGTAATTCATCAACTCACTGATAGTAATATCATTATTATCAATATAAGCTATGATACCATCAACCACCTCAGATAAATTATGAGGAGGCATATTTGTTGCCATCCCGACAGCAATTCCTGATGCTCCATTCACAAGCAAATTAGGAATTAAAGCCGGTAAAACTGTAGGTTCTTTTAAACTGTCATCAAAATTATTCTGAAGATCAACAGTATCCTTTTCCAGATCGACCAACATTTCTTCAGCAACCTTTTTCAGTCGTGCTTCAGTATAACGCATAGCAGCAGGGCTATCGCCATCAACCGAACCAAAGTTTCCCTGGCCGTCAACCAATGGATATCGTAATGACCAATCCTGGGCCATACGAACCATCGTATCGTAAACAGAACTATCGCCATGAGGATGGAACTTACCCAGTACCTCCCCTACAATTCTTGCTGACTTTTTATAGGGCCGATTGGAATATACTCCCAATTCATGCATCCCAAATAATACCCTGCGATGAACCGGTTTCATACCATCTCGGACATCGGGCAGAGCTCTTGAAACAATTACCGACATCGAATAATCGATGTAGGCAGATTTCATTTGGTTTTCAATATTTACTTTTACTATCTTTTCTCCTTCATGAACACTTTCCATGCATTCAACTCCTAGTCGTTAGTTAATAATAACACAAGGGAGCAAAAGTACTATTTATTATAGAAAATAAAAAGCTTTCTATGGTCTAAGTATTAAAATGTTTTAACAATAATATGTTTGTAAAATTACCTTTCTTTATTGTAATTCCTGAACACCGGAATTATCTTTGTTATCCTCATCGATTTATCAGAGCTAACTGACAAATGCGATTTGGTCTATTTTTTGTAGAGAGATGAATCATATAAAGCTTATGCTTAATTTTGCAAAGAAATATTGAGGACAAATTTATGGATACGAAGTTTTCAAACAGAATGAAAGACGTTATGTCGTACAGCCGTGAAGAAGCTATTCGACTAGGAAACAATTATATTGGATTAGAACATTTGCTGCTTGGCATTTTGCGTGAAGGAGAAGGTATTGCAGTACAGATTCTTCATTACTTTGGTGTTGATATGAAAAAACTTAAAAAGGAAATTGAGAGCTCTGTCAGAAATTCAGATGAGATCAAAATTGAGATGGAAAACATCCCTGTTGTTAAACAGGCAGAAAAAGCTTTAAAAATTACCTATCTAGAGGCTAAGGTTCTTAAAAGCGAATTAATTGATACCGAACATTTAATGCTAGCGATCTTAAAAGATGAGAATAATTTGGTTACACACAAATTAAACATTGTTGGAGTTGATTACGAGAGCTTTAAAGATGAATTAAAAAACATCTTGAAAAACAATGAGAATTTGCCTAAGCCCTCTTCACCACGGTCCAGTTTTTCCAATGAAGATGAAGGCGATGAGTTTAGCGAGGAAAAACCACCTCTAAATCCCAAAAAAGGTGAATCTAAATCAAGTACACCGGTTTTGGATAATTTTGGTACCGACCTTACAAAAGCTGCACAGGAAGGCAGATTAGATCCAATTGTTGGAAGAAATAAAGAGCTTGAACGTATTTCGCAGGTTCTGAGCAGAAGAAAAAAGAATAACCCGATTTTAATCGGAGAACCTGGCGTTGGTAAGTCGGCTATTGCAGAAGGACTTGCTTTACGTATAGTCAATAGAAAAGTCTCACGTGTTTTATTCAACAAACGAATTGTAACACTTGATTTAGCCTCACTTGTAGCCGGAACGAAATATCGCGGTCAGTTTGAAGAGCGTATGAAAGCAGTCCTTAACGAGCTGACAAAAAATCCGGATATCATTTTATTTATAGATGAAATTCATACTATTGTCGGTGCCGGAAATGCAACAGGATCATTGGATGCATCAAACCTATTTAAGCCTGCTCTTGCCCGCGGAGAACTCCAATGTATTGGAGCTACTACTCTGGACGAATACAGACAGTATATTGAAAAAGACGGAGCTTTGGAACGCAGGTTCCAGAAAATTTTGGTTGATCCTACTTCGGCTGATGAAACAGAACATATTCTTGATAATATTAAAGAAAAATATGAGGATCATCATTTGGTTCGCTACACTCCTGAAGCAATTAAAGCATGTGTCAGTTTGACAGAACGCTATATTAGCGACCGCTATTTACCGGATAAGGCTATTGACGCTCTGGATGAAGCCGGTGCCAGAATTCACATCAGCAATATTCATGTTCCGGCCGAAATTGTCAATCTGGAGAAATCGATTGACGAAATAAAACAGAAAAAAGTTCAGGCCATTAGTGCTCAAAAATTTGAAGAGGCTGCCCAATTTAGAGATATCGAACGTAGATATCTCGAGCAGTTGGAAAAGAGCAAGAAAAAATGGGAAGAAGAAGCTAACATTCACAGAGAAGTTGTGAATGAAGAAAATGTTGCCGAAGTAGTTGCCATGATGACTGGTATTCCGGTTACAAACATTGCCCAAAGTGAAAGCGAGCGGCTGATGAATATGGAAAGTGAACTTGAAAAAGAAGTTATTGGTCAAAATCAGGCAATTGCAAAAGTAGTTAAAGCAATTCGCAGAAACCGTGCAGGATTAAAAGATCCGAATAAACCAATCGGTTCATTCATATTTCTTGGCCCAACAGGAGTTGGAAAAACATATCTGGCAAAAATGCTTGCAAAATTCATGTTCGACACTGAAGATGCATTGATTCGTATTGACATGAGTGAATACATGGAAAAATTTGCGGTGTCCAGACTGGTTGGAGCGCCTCCAGGATATGTTGGATATGAAGAAGGTGGACAATTAACGGAAAAAGTAAGACGTCGCCCCTATTCTATTATTTTATTGGATGAAATTGAAAAAGCTCACCCTGATGTTTTCCATCTTCTACTCCAAATGCTGGACGATGGTCAGTTAACTGATAGTCTTGGAAGAAAAGTTGATTTTAAGAATACCATCATCATAATGACTTCAAATATTGGCTCACGACAGTTAAAAGATTTTGGTGAAGGCATTGGATTTAGCACTAATGCCCGTCAACAAAGCCGTGCCAGTCGTACTTTTGGCGTTATTGAAAATGCTTTGAAACGTGCTTTTGCTCCTGAGTTTCTGAACCGAATTGATGACTTGGTTATTTTTGATTCCCTGGAACGTGAAGACATCTACAAAATTATTGATATTGAGTTGTCTCATTTATACGGAAGAATACATGGCATGGGCTATAAGATTACTGTTTCTTCAAAAGCCAAAGATTTCATCATTGAAAAGGGCTGGGATGAGCAATACGGTGCCCGACCGCTTAAAAGAGCCATCCAAAAGTATATTGAAGATGAGTTAGCCGAAGAAATCATTAAAAGCAGCCTGAAAGAAGGAGATACAATTGCTGTTGATTTTGACGCAAAAAAAGAAGAAATCGCAGTTAAAATTAAGAAAGCAACGGCTACTAAAAAGACTACAACTAGTAAAAAAAAGTCTCCGACGAAAAAAACTAAGGAATAAAAGAGAAACCGGCCACTGAGCCGGTTTTTTTATAATACGTCTTTCATTGTAGATAATCGGTTCAGTAAATAATGATCTACCAAAACCATAGCGGCCATAGCTTCAACTATTGGAACTGCTCTGGGCAAAACGGTAACGTCATGTCTGCCTTTTCCTTTTAAAACGATCTCATTTCCCTCTTTGTCTACAGTTCTTTGATCCTTCATCACTGTTGCAATTGGTTTAAAGGCTACATTAAAATAAACATCGCTGCCATTGGAAATTCCCCCCTGAACTCCGCCTGAATGATTGGTTAAGGTTGTAAGATGATCTTTTGTTCCAGTAAATAAATCATTATGTTCAGAACCTTTCATACCGGGAGCTCTGAATCCTGATCCGTATTCAAAACCTTTTACCGCATTAATACTTAACATAGCTTTTCCAAGATCTGCATGTAATTTATCAAAGACAGGTGCACCCAGACCTTTAGGCATTCCTGAAACCACACATCCAACAACACCGCCCAAAGTATCCCCTTCAGCTGCTGTAACTTCAATCAGATCAATCATTTTTTGGGTTGTTTCTGCATCAGGACAGCGCAAAGGGGATTCATCCACTCTTCTCAAATCATCAATAGTCAATTCTTTTTCAAGAACTACATGGTTAAGTTGTTTGATAAATGCATGTATTTCAACTCCAATTTCTTTTAAGAATATTTTTGCAAAAGCTCCGGCTACAACCCGGGCTATTGTCTCACGTGCAGAAGAGCGCCCACCTCCTCTATGATCCCTTACTCCATACTTCTGATCGTAAGTATAATCTGCATGGGAAGGCCTGTAAGTATTCTTTAAATGATCATAATCAAATGAATGTTGATCTTTGTTCCATATAACAAAACCAATCGGAGTTCCTGTAGTTATATTTTCAAAAACACCCGATAGAATCTCAAACCGGTCTTCCTCCTGACGCGGACTTACCCATTTTGATTGACCGGGGCGACGTCTGTTCAATTCGTTCTGAATAAAATCCATATCAATAGTCAATCCTGCAGGTAAACCCTCTATTACGCCACCAATTGCTTTACCGTGTGATTCTCCAAAACTTGTTAGTGTAAAAATTTTTCCAAAACTATTCCCGGCCATATCAGTCTATATTATAAATTTGCACTTAATGATTACCCCTTAATTAATAATATTTTATTTGATGAACAAACATAGTACAAATTTATTCATTCTTGCAGTTTTAATTACTGTTGCTTCACTTTCCGGATGCAACAGCCTTTTTCAAAACGACACACCTTATTACAAGATTTCGCAGCCCATGAAGGATTATTGTTATTTTGACAAAGGTAGCTTTTGGGTTTATCAAAATGATTCAACCGGAGTTTCTGATTCTGTAATAGTCTCTGATATAAATTCATATATTGCTTTTCATGCTGTTGATGCTAATACAGCTGCCTTTAACTATGATGTCATTGAAACCTCATACGATACAAACACATTTGTTCATACTACTGGAATTTATGCTGGCAAACCTGGTGATAACGGACAAAGCGGTCTTTACAGAATTTTTTACACTTCCACCAACTTTGTATTGGCATTTGCTCCGGAATACAATGTAGGTGAAGCTCAGCTATTGGGTGGTCAGGAAGGTGTGTACACCAATATTGACAGCACTGTTAGCTTATCTTTCAACGGCTATAATTTCACTAATGTTTATCACACCCAGGAGAAAGTTTCAATTGATGGTAGCGACACCACATGGTACGACTTTTACTTTGCCCCGCATTATGGTTTGGTTAAATGGGTAAAAAGCTATCAGGGAAGTACAGAATCTTATAGTTTAAAATCATCTGATCTTATTCAGAAAAAATAATAAAAAAAGAGGCATAAAGCCTCTTTTTTTATTTCATTACTCAAGTTCCTGATCTATAAGTTTCAATTTATCGTTCAGGCTTTTTAATTCTGCTTTTGCCTGTTCAATTTTCTTCTCAAATCCGAGTTTCAAAGCATTTGATTGTTTTGAATCAGAAAAAAATCCGATGTTGTTTTCCCAAAGTATAATTTCCTCTTTGAGTTTTTTAATCTTCGAATACAGGTGCGAACGCTCTTTTAAAATCTGTTGTTCTCCCTGATTTGAAGTTTTGAAATTTTCCAGTCTCTGCTTGAACTGAATATTGGTAATTTCGTTAGAAGAAATTGAAAGTTTCTTCAATAAATCATTATATGTTTCACGAAACTTATTCTGTATCTTATCTTTCTCTTTAAAAACAACATGTCCTATTTCATCCCAACGTTTTTTCATTTCACGCAAGGCTTCCATATTTTTTTCTTTTGAACCTCTGGTAGCAAAATGAATCATTTCATCAATAATGGCTTGCTTCATATTGAGGTTTTCTTCTTCATTTTCCTTACGCGATTTGTAAAACTCCGATTTGTTGTTGAAAAAAGTATCACACGCAGCTCTGAACCGTTTCCAGATTTTATCAGAAAATTTTCTTGGCACAGGACCAATTTCTTTCCATTCTTTTTGAAGTGAAATTAGCTCGTCTGTGGTTATTTTCCATGAAGTACTATTCTGAATCTCTTCAGCTCTTTCGCAGAGTTTAATTTTCAGATTATAGTTTTCGTTTTGCTGCTGCTTTAATTCGGAAAAATAATCCCGTTTCTTTTTGTAGAACCCGTCCAAAGAAGTTTTAAAACGGCTCCAGATTTCATCATTCTGCACTTTTGGAGCTCTTCCAACTGTCTTCCAGGTTTTCATCAACTCTGCTATTTTATCCGATGCTTTTTCAACGCCTTTAATTGAATTAAAATCAACTTCAGAAACAAAAGCTTCTATTTTTTCACATAGCTCCAATTTGGCATCATAGTTTTCTTTCTGGCCTTCCTGAAGGTTTTTATAATGCTCACGACGTTGCAGATTGATTTGGTCGGAAGCATTCTTAAATCGCTCCCATATTTCGTCATTATTCTCTCTGGGAACCGGACCTATTTCACGCCATTCGTCATGATATTTCTGAAGCAGTTTAAATGTTTTATAATTAGGTTCGGCACTTAATAATTGTTCTGTTTTTTCACAAAGATCAATTTTCTGTTCCAGGTTCTTTCTCAGATCCAGATCACGTAGTTCTTTATTTATGCGAACCTTATCAAAAAATTTCTCAACCAGAAAATGATAATTCTGCCACAGGTTGTTATTCTCAACGGCCGGTACAACTCCAATACTTTTCCATTTTTCCTGTAATTCCTGAAAATGATCGTAGGTTTTTTTCAAAGTTTCTTCCGAATTGATCAGTTCTCTTAGTTCCTCAAGAATACCAAGCTTTTCATCCAGATTTACCTGTTTTTGTTTTTCTAATTCTTCAGTGAACTTTGATTTATTATGTCTGTAAACAGAAAAAGCGTTATTAAATCTTACTTCCAAAGGATCGGCAATAGACTGAAAATCTTCTTCATTTCCACCTTCTGCAACAAAATCCTGTCTCTTACTCTCTATATCTTCTTTATTTCTCCTGTAAAAGGCCCCCTTAATAAAAGCAACCTGTTTCTTTATTTTTGTAATATCTTTTTCCCCAACAATATCTTCGAGCATTTCAATCAGCTCTTGTTTATTCAAATGATCATAGTCAATATCTTCATAAACAGAATCGTGCATTTTAAGAACTGCTTGCGTATCCATAAACATTCGGATAATTGCCTGTCGTTCGTCTTCAGTAATTTGCTCACCATTTGATTCAACCAGAACTGTACCTAATTGATTTTCAGTTTTATTACCATCTGAAATCAAATCAATAATAGTTTGCTTTGTTTCACTGTCAACCTGGCTTGATTCATTGGCCAATTTTTCTGCTTTTTCAGCACTAACGGACTTCTCCTCCCGAACCTTTGTCATTTCTTGTTCAGGATTCTGATCGTTGAGATTTTTTGTTTCCATTTTAATTCATTAAATAAATATCCGGTTTCGTAAAAGATTCCGGTTAGTAGAGTTCTAATCGTGCAAAAATAAGAATTTCTTCAAAAACCAACCTGATCGTTAGTTGAATTATACCAAGTAAAGAAAACCGGAATAAATATTATATGAAATAGTGTTAAACCATTTCCAATGCCTGACTTAAGTCTGCGATAATATCTTCTACATCTTCAATTCCAACAGAAAGGCGAACCAGACCATCAGTAATTCCTGCTTCCAATTTACCTTCTTTTGAAATTTTCGAGTGTGTCATAGATGCCGGATGCTGAATAAGTGTTTCTATTCCACCTAAAGAAACAGCCAGTAAAGCCAGCTGAACATTATCCATTACCTTTTTCCCTGCAACCAACCCGCCTTTTACTTCAAATGACATCATGGAGCCTGGTCCTTTCATTTGTTCTTTTGCCAACTCATATTGAGGATGCGACTTTAATCCCGGATACAACACCCACTCCACTTTTGGATGGTTTTCTAGAAACTCAGCTACTTTTTGAGCATTTTCCTGAGCCTTATCAATTCTGATGGCCAAAGTTTTTAAACCTCTCCGTGTCAACCAGGCTTGGTGAGGATCCATATTGAAACCAATATTCTTCATCACATAAGAAATAGGTTCAAATAATTCTTTTGTTTTAGCAATTACTGCACCTCCAACAATATCAGCATGTCCGTTAATAAATTTTGTCATAGAATGCAGTACAATATCTGCCCCAAGATCCAAAGGTTTCTGCAAATAAGGACTACAAAAAGTATTATCAACACAAACTAAAATATTGTGTTGATGAGCCAGTTCGGATGCCGCTTTTAAATCAGTAATACCAATGGTTGGATTAGCAGGTGTTTCGAGGTAAAGAAGCCTGGTATTTGGCTTTATTGCTTTTTCAATGTTATGGATATTTGTACAATCAACAAATGAGCTTTCTACACCGTATTTGGGAAAGATTTTCTCCATTACACCTCTTGAAGGACCGTATAAGGCATTATGACCGATCATGTGATCTCCTGCAGCCAGAAAAGCCATATAGACATTGTTTACAGCAGCCATACCCGATGATGTTACAACAGCTTTATAGCCATTTTCTAATTCAGCTAAAGTATTTTCAAGGTCTTCAATCGTAGGATTGCCCAGTCGGGTATAAATATACCCGCTTTCTTCTCCTGCAAACCTCCTAGCGCCCTGATCTGCATTTTTAAACTTAAAAGTTGATGTTTGATAAATGGGAGTTACAGCACTCCCCCTTTCGTCTGTAATGCCACCTGCGTGGATAAGCTTGGAATTAAATCCAGTTTTTTTTGTGTCCATAATTATTCAATTGTTAGTGATGACAATAATTCTTTCCAAAAGAAAGACTGTCATTGATAAAGTTCAGAGCTAAATTATCAGGCGTATCTTTTTCAACTCCAACGAATACATTAATTCCTTTGTTGTATAAGATATTGATGGCTTTTGGACCAATTCCTCCGGTTAACAAATCCGTTACCCCATTTTCAATTAACCATCTGGGTATAACACCTTCTTCGTGCGGAGGTGGTTCTAACCTGTAGTTGTTCAGTATTTTTTTATCTTCAATTTCAAAGAACTCAAATGTTCTGGTGTGGCCAAAGTGTTCAGACAAAAGTCCGTTTTCTACTGGTATTGCTAACTTTACTTTACTCATGATTAACTATTTTGACGTTTTTTTAAAACAAATAAATGTCGGTTCGAACCTTTTCTCAGCATTCTGATATCACAATTGGGGCACAAAATACTGCTACAAGGAGTTCCTAATTGATGTGGAATTTCATAATCGCATTTCGGACAAATACACATTTCCTGCTTTACTGACGAAGTTTTCTCACTTTTATTATTTCCAAATTTTCTGGCTTCCTGAACGGGAAGTATTGCCGTGGAATTACAAACAGGACATTGTTCTGTCGTTTCGTTTCCTGATTTAAATACACAACTACAGTGTGAACATTCATACCATACTGTATCAAATTCAACCTGTCCGCCTTCAACAATTAAAGATAAGTTTCGTGCCAGAGCTGTTGCCACTTTTTTCCTGGCAGCGCCATAAATTCTTGTAAATGTGGGACGTGAAACCTGTAGTTTTTTTGCAGCATCTTCCTGATTCAATGATTCATAATCAGAAAGTATTAATGCCTCGTACTCTTCAAAATGTAAAATAATGGCAGATTTTTGATCATGTTCTCCTCCAATGGGGGTAAATCCTTTAAATGAAGGAGGTTCTTTTAAAACTCTTATACGTTTTGGTCTGGGAGACATATAGAATACTTAACAGAAAGCAAAGATATTGAACTATTGTTCATATTTAGATTTTAAACCGGGCTTTTTTTGTACGAATTAACAATTTAAATCTATTCAATATAAACCTCATTGAATGAGGAAAAATTTGTAACATTGTAAAAACTAATGCTATGAAACCCTATTTATTGAAAACAATTGCCCTTTTTGGATTCCTGGGGCTATTTATTTTTCCAATTTTATCCAATGCCCAGGCCAGATTAGCTTTTCACAATACTGAGAACCTTTTTGATATTGAAAAAGACACATTGAGCCACAATAACGAAACTCAGAACACTGAATTGTACAGGAATGAATTTCGGTATAAGAAGAAACTGATGATGCTGTACAAAACTTACGTTTCTATGCAAAATCATCAACCTCTTGCATTAATTGGTTTGGCAGAAATTGAAAATAAAAAAGTATTGCAGGATTTGTTATCCAAAACACCAATGGTGAATCTGAATTACAAAATAATTCATAACGAATCAAGGGACCACAGAGGTATTGATGTAGCAATTCTCTATGATGAGAATCAATATTATCCCATATTTTCAAAACCTATTCAGGTCATTAACCCAACCGACTCAGGGTTCAGAACCAGAGATATTTTATATTCCAAAGGAATGCTCCTAAAGGATACACTGCATATTTTTGTGAATCATTGGCCTTCCTCCTATTCAGGATTAATGAAAAATCGCCCCAAAAGATTACTGGCGGCACAAATCCTAAAATCTAATATCGATTCTATTCTAAAAATCAATCCCAATGCAAATATTGTTGTTATGGGTGATTTTAACGAACCTCCTTCTGCACCCGGAATACAATTCTTAATTCATGGAGTTCAACAGCTTTATACCTTAAAAGGCGTTTCTACCTTTAAAAATGTTACAGGGACCATAAAACATAATTCTGTATGGCAAGTCTACGATGAAGTTATTGTTTCTAACTCGTTAATAACTGGTTCAAATGGTATGTTTGCAAAAGACAAAAGCTTTTTTATATTTGATGTAGGTTTTTTATTAGAAAAAGATAAAAAGTATACGGGCTGGAAGACCTTCAGAACCTATCAAGGTTTAAAATATAATGGGGGAATTAGTGATCATCTTCCCGTATACATTGATTTGACTTCTACTAAATAGTGCATTTTCATGAAGTGGAAAAAAATAGTCATCTGGTTGTTGATTGTTCTGGTTGTTTCGGGTATCAGTTTTTTTTATTTGACCCGTAATGACTGGATGCAATACTATCTGAAAAAAGAAATCTATACCAGGACTAATGGAAGGGCCACTTTAAATTTTGACAGAATTAATTTAAACATCTTCAAGAAAAGATTAACAGTTTATCATCCGTCCATCGAATTTAAGGGAATTACTCTGGATAAGAAAACAGGGTTAATGTTACAGAAATCTGATTTTAAAGAGCTCAAAGTTTACAATCTTTCATTATTGGAACTTCTGAAATCAGGTGAATATTTCATAAAAGATCTTACCGTTAGTAATCCTTCGTTTTATCTTGGAACACAGGATTCTTTAATTGAAATAAACAACAAAGAGTCGTTTGACCCAATTGAAATCATTCATTTATTGCTCACAAAAAGACTTCCTGAACTACCGTTTCGGTTCCATATACAGCAGACTAATATTCTCAATGGTACGATTAAACTGATACAAAAAAATGACACATCATCTTACGGATCTGCACAATATAATATCAGAATTAAGAACCTTGAATCGCTGACAACAGAAAACAATAACGGGCTTGTTCCTCTACATTTCGAGGATTTAATTATTGATATTTACAATCTAAACAGATATTCAAATAATAATAAATACAGGCTAAAAATAGATTCGATAGAATACAATTCAAAGGGTCATCATTTATTGTTGAATGGATTACATTATCAAACTTCATCAGGTTCAAAAAGCAAAATAAGTCCAATCGAATTAAACCTGGAAAAAATTATTTTGTCAGGAATGGCTTCAGACACAACTCAGAAAAACTTATTTCTCAATTTTCATAACCTTGAGGCCTCGGGAGGAAACATTGTTTATGAAGTTCGTGAACCTTCAGTAAAAAGAGTATCAGAAACTGAATCTTTTCTTGATAATGCTTTTAAACATTTTAAAGCCATTAAACTGGATCAACTAAATTTATCTGATCTTGAAATCACTCTATTTAATCGCAAGCACGATACTTTACTAAATACTGAAAACGCAAACCTTAGCATCAATCAGATTGTATTCTCAAAAAATGACCCATATAAAATTCTCAGTCATTTTGAATATGGCAACCTGATCTTGCATTCATACAAAACAAAATTGTACGACAAAGGTTCAGATAACAGAATCAGGTCAGAAGTTATTGAATACAACTCAAAAAACAACTTACTGTCGCTCAAAAACGCATATTGGGAAAACAATTGTTTTGGAAATAATCAGCTTGATATTAAACTGGAAACTCCTCAATTTCAAGTTCAGAATTTTAATATCAAGAAATTTCTAAAAAACATAAAGCAATCCGTTACTTTTGTTCTTGAAGAACCACATGTTCAGGTTTTAAGCAGCGAACAATTTTGTTCAAAAGGTTTTGACATTAATTCCCAGATCAATCCTCTTATTGTTCCCGAAAAGCTTATAGTACTTAAGGGAGTTTTTTCGTTTAAAAACCATTATAATGAGCTGTCTGTAAATAATATTAATGGGCAGATTAATCATTTAAATGAAATCGTTTCAACCCCTGATTTTTATACTCAGGATACATTAATATTTAAAGTTGGAAGCGTTAGCTTTCACAATAGTAAAAACTCATTAAAGATAAATGCCAGGGACTTAAAGCTTGACAACAACAACTTGATAACCGGTTCTTTTCAATTTTCAGATTCAACAACTCAAAACATCTTAGTTACAAAGAAGCTTATTATCAACCATATAAATATTCAGCAACTTGTCAGGCATAAAGAAGTTATTGCTCAAGGCTTAAACCTTTCTGAACCTGTCTTATCTATTAATTATCATTTTAACCTGAATAACTTACATGAGAAACCTGAAAAAATCACTTTTTTAAATCGAGTAAATATTCATTTTTTAAACTTCGAAAAAGGTAAAATCAACTTTTCTGACAGCGCTCAGAAACTTCACCTATATTCTGATATCAATTTATATCTGAAGGATTTGGTTTGGCATCACGATTCAGGGTTTATACTAAACAATATCAAAAATGTTGACTTAATCTTATCTCACTCGGAATTTAAAAAATCAGATCTTCATGGTAACCTAGATTCACTTCTCTATAATGAAGTCTCTAAAAGACTGAATATATTGCAACTGAAGGTAAACAATAAACAAAAAGGTTTTTCATTGAGCGTTCCCAAACTGGCACTTTCAGAAGTCAATCTGTTAAGAGCCATATCAGAAAAACATCTGCACTTTTCAAAGATAACTATAGACCAACCAAACATCACAGCTAGAATCTCCCATAATGGCTATAATTACAAAAAACTGCTCAAACTATTAAATTTACGTTTTGACAGTCTTCAGGTGATTAGAGGAGACTTTAAGATTTCGACAGTTGCAAAAAATGATTTCTTGGTTTTTCATGGGAATAATCTGAATGCAAAATATCAGCATTTAAACGACACACTGGAAAGTCTTGACAAAAATCTCGTTAAAAAATGGCAGTTTTCATTACAGAAACTAACCATGTCTGAAACTTCAGGAAGATTTCATGCCATAGCCGATCAAATCCAGCTTCAGTCAGAAAAAGATAGAATATCTATTGATTATGTTTCTGAAAGTAACGTTCCAAAAGACATTGATCCTGATAACAAAGGAAAACTATTTACCGATTTCAAACTTAGAAACATTAGCTGGAAAGGCTTAAATATTACCTATACCAATGCCCTCAATATCTTTGTCAAAGAATGGAAAGTTGATTCTGCCTGGGTAAAACTGGTTCATAACAACAACAATACAAATAAGCCGAAGAATCTGTCATCACTAATATTTCCCGAAAAGAATAACATTTTCAGAAGTGTTCACATCGACACAACATTATTTGATAACGTTGATGTTGTTTATAGTTATGATCAGCAGTCCAAACAAATTACTTTTCCAAGCGAACGAATCAGTATTGGTAATATAAACATTGACAGCACATTAAATTCAGATGGAAATTTGTTCGAACGAATGCTCATTGATACTCATGGTAAATCAATTGTTAGCGGCGATAGTATGTATGTGTTCAAAACAAAAGATATTCGAATTAATTTACCGCGAAAAAGTATTACTCTCGATTCAATAACACTGCTTCCGACTTATCCCAGAAAACAGTTCTTTAAAATTCTGAATAAACAGTCGAACCGGATCTCAATTTACGGCAAAAGTATTGATATACTCAATTTTGATTTACCTTCATTACTTAACAATAAGTTGATAAAAGCAGGAAATCTTAAGTTTAATAATTTAAATATTTTACTCGAGCGCGATAAACGTTTACCTGCCGATACAACAACCAAGTTAATGCCACTGGAGTTACTGAAGAAAATTCCCTATCACTTTAAGCTGGATTCCGTTGAATTGAACCAAAGTCTTGTTTCTTATTACGAATATGAAAAGAAATCATTGCTTCCGGGTATTTTCTTTATCGACAATTTCAATACTTATTTTTTGAATGTTTCCAATGATTTACAACTTTTGGATTCAAATGCGGTTCTGAAAATAAATGGAAATGGAAATTTGATGAGAGAGACCCCCTTGAATTTTGTTTTGGTTATGCCCTATTTTGCAAAGCATGATCAATTCTGGTTTTCTGCTCAAACGCAATGGGCAGATCTTACACAGTTTAATTCACTGCTTGAAAATATTGTCGGGATCAGTATAAAGAAAGGAACTGCAAGAGCCGATGTGCAATATGTTTCAGGAAATAATGAAGTTGCAAAGGGAAATATGCTGTTTGAATATAAGAACCTGAAAATAAGATTATTCAATAGAAGAAAAGCTGTAATGAACAAAAGTCTTGGAAGTCCATTTGTAAACTTCATGCTGAACAGACTTATGATCAGATCAAGTAATCCTAAGTTCCTTAAACCACCCAGAAAAGGTATTGTTTACTACGAAAGAGATCCTCAAAAATCATTTATTAATTATATTTGGAAAAGCAGTCTTAGTGGGATTTTGTCTACACTTGGCTTCAACAATAAAGAACAACGACAAGAGAAAAAAACCATCAAACAATCTATAAAGAAGTCTAAAAAACAAATCAACCCAAAAAATGAACATTAGAGGATTCTTAAAAATTATGGGTCCTGGATTGTTGTATGCAGGTGCAGCCATAGGAGTATCGCATCTAGTACAATCTACCAGGGCCGGTAGCTCATTCAATTTTGATCTCTTATGGATATTAATCCTTGCAAACCTGATTAAATATCCATTTTTTGACTACGGCACCCGTTATGCCACAGCAACCGGAAAAAGCCTGATTGATGGTTACATACAAACCGGCCGCTGGGCAATGAACCTTTTTACTGTGCTAACAGTTGTTTCCATGTTTGTGATTGAAGCTGCGATAACTGTTGTTACAGCAGGCTTGTTTTCCTATATTTTCAATATACAAATCAACACTTCTTATCTTGCAGCATTCCTACTTCTATTATCTATTGTTATTTTGGCTGTTGGCAAATATTCGGTTCTTGATAAACTCATGAAATTTATTATCATTTTGCTTTCGGTTTCTACTGTTGTTGCCGTTTTTGCAGCTATGGATATTCCCAAACAAATCAATCCTGATTTTATTATACATTTTAGTTTCTCAAACAAGGCCCACGTTTTCTTTTTAATTGCTTTTGTAGGCTGGATGCCTGCTCCAATTGATGTGTCTGTATGGACATCATTATGGAACGTTGAAAAATCAAAAGAACTGGGATATCGACCTTCGCTAAAAAGTGCTTTGGCTGAATTCAGGTTCGGATATATCGGAACAGCTTTACTTGCCATAGGTTTTTTGGCTTTAGGAGCACTGATTATGTTCGGTACCGGAGAAAAATTATCACCAAACGGAACCATTTTCGCACAACAACTAATTAATTTGTACACAAAAAGCATAGGACACTGGTCGTATTGGGTTATTTCCATTGCAGCCTTTACGACAATGTACAGTACAACTATAACAGTAATTGATGCATACGCGCGTGTATTAACACCTTTGTATTCCTATTATTTTCCAAAGAACAAATCCATAAAAGAAAATACCATGAATCTTGTCTGGTTATTTGTAATGTTTTTGGGAACCTTAAGTATCATTGTATTTTTTGCCGGCAGCATGAGAACTATGGTAGATCTGGCTACCACTATATCGTTCGTGTTCTCTCCTGCCCTTGCATGGATTAATTTCAAAGTTGTTACAGGAAAACATTTTCCGAAAGATGCCAGACCAGGTTTATTCTTAAAAACATTATCCTGGATCGGGATAGTATTTTTTACAGTTTTTACTATAATTTATCTCATCTGGAGGTTTCTGATCTAGATCAGGGGCATAATTTCACTAAGATTTTAACAATCTCATTTATATCGGCAATATGGTCGGGAATAACAGCCCTGATAGCTTTTTCGGGCATAACGGGATTCTCTGCTTCTTCCGGGTTCTGAACTATTGTACAGCCACCGTATTGCTTTATTTTCAACAATCCTGAAGCTCCATCAGCATTAGCTCCGGTTAAAACCAAACCTATGAGTTTCTCACCATAAGCTTCGGCAGCGGTTTCAAACAATACATCAATTGATGGCCTGGAATAATTAACCTTTTCATCCATGGTAAGCGTAATGGTATGATCCCTTTCTATCAATAAATGATAATCAGGTGAAGCAAAATATATTGTTCCAGATTTAATCTGTTCTGTATCAACAGCTTCTTTCACTTGAAGAGAACAAATATCATCAAGCATTTTTATAAAATACCCATCTGACTGAGGACTAATATGCTGAACAACAATTATCGGACAAGGAAAATCGGCCGGCAAAGCCGGTAACATTTTCTTTAATGTTAACAACCCTCCTGCCGAAGTACCAATTACTATTGCTTCATATTTGAATCGTTCAGCCATGTGTTTTTTTATAAATCCTTTCCTTTGAATCAATGGCTTTATAATGAGCTGAGATCTCAGAAAACATTATGGTTTCCTTTGATCCGAGTCCCAGAAAGCCCCCGGTAACCAAACTTCTGTCCATCAGGTTCAAAACCTTATTCTGTAATTCACGATTAAAGTAAATCAGTACATTTCTTGAGATGATCATGTTTACTTCTGCAAAAACACCATCAGTTACAAGATTATGCTCTGCAAACACAATATTCTTCGAGAGGTTCTTATCAAAAATTACCCGGTTATCAGTAGCATGATAGTAATCTGAGAATGATTCTCTGCCTCCGGATTGCTGATAATTGGAAGTGTAGTCTTTAATATTCCGTATCGAAAACGATCCTGTTTTTGCCTTTTTAATTACTTCCCCATTAAAATCTGTAGCATAAATCTGGGCCCTGTCGTATAAACCTTCTTCTTGCAGCAAAATAGCAAATGAATACACTTCTTCTCCGGTAGAGCATCCTGCATGCCAGATCTTTATATAAGGATATGTTTTAAGAATACCGACAACTTTTTCACGAACGGCCTTGTAAAACGAAGGGTTTCTGAACATTTCAGTTACATTGATAGACAACTCCTTCAGCAACTTTTTGAAACAATGCTCATCATTAAGAAGCCGATGTTGCAATTCAGAAATATGAGGAATTGAGTTCAGGCTTATATAATGCATTACTCTCCGTTTAACATGAGCACGGCTGTATTCCCTGAAATCATATCCGTAATGCTTCTGAATGGCTTCAAGTAACAATTCCAACTCAAGATTAATAATCTTATCCTGCAACTCTCTATCAGAAACCATTTGAATCTTTATTTATAGAGCCAGACTCTTAGTAATGACATCAATTTTTCTTTTTCGACAGGTTTGGATAAATATTCATTGGCTCCAGCAGCAATGCATTTCTCGCGATCTCCTTTTAGTGCTTTAGCAGTTAAGGCAATAATAGGCAGTTTAGCATATTTCTTTTCGCTTCTGATTTGCCGCATGGCTTCATATCCGTCCATTTCCGGCATCATGATATCCATCAGAACCAAATCTATTTCAGAATGCTCATGTAATTTTTCCAATCCAACTTTACCATTCTTTCCCACAACCACATTCATTCCATTACTTTCCAAAAGACTGGATAATGCAAATACATTCCTCATATCATCATCAACCAAAAGAATTGTTTTTCCTTGAAGAATATCGCTTTGACCGTGAATTTTATCTAACATTTCGCGCTTTTCTGTCGGAAAATTGTCATCGACCTGATGCAGGAACAGTGTTGTTTCATCCAATAGCCTTTCAAATGAATGTGCCCCCTTTAAAACAATACTCTTAGCAAATCTTTTAAGTTGATCGTTTTCTTTTTCAGTTAAATCATGACTTGTATAAATAACAACAGGAACATTAAGAAGATTCTCATTCTTCTGCATCATTTCCAACACTTCAAAACCGCTCATTCCTTTCAGGCTCAGATCAAGAATCATACAATCAAACTTTTCTTTCTGAAGCTGATCAATGCCTTCTTCACCATTTTCCACTGAAATAATTTCCACAGAACTGTCTTCCATTAACTTTTCAATACTTTTTCGCGTAATTGCTTCGTCTTCCACAATTAACAGTCTTTTTAATGGCTTGGAAATAAGTTTCTCAATTTTATCAAAAACTTCATCCACCTGTTCCTTTGTAACCGGTTTTGTCAGGTAACCAATGGCACCTTTGCGCATAATATCCATGTCAAAATCGCGGGCAGAAATAACATGAATCGGAATAGCTCTGGTCTTACGGTTTTCTTTCAGATAAGTAATAACCTCTTTTCCGTCCATCTGTGGGAGGCCTACATCCAGTATAATTGCATCCGGTTGATAATAATCGGCATAATAAATGCCTGTTTCCCCATCAGAAGCAATGATGGCTTTATAACCATGATCATGCGCCAGGCTTCGCAAAACACCTGAAAAGTTTAAGTCATCTTCAATAATGAGAATCTTTTTGTCTTTTGGGGTCATAGTATGCCTGTCATCAACCGCTTCAGGTGTTTCTTTAATTTCCTCTTCAATCGTAACTTTTTCTTTACTTGATTTAGAAACCGGCTTTTCCTCTAGGATCACATTCTTTTCCTCCAGATCATCTGACGGAATATACTTCAAAGGCAAATACAAGCTAAATGCTGCTCCTTTATCTTCTTCGCTTTCAAGACCCATGGCACCTCCCAGCAAGTCGGCAAAACTTTTTGAGATACTCAGTCCCAAACCTGTACCTCCGTATTTTCTGCTGGTTGTTCCATCGGCCTGTTTAAATGCTTCAAAGATTACGCCCTGCTTTTCTTTTGGAATTCCAATTCCGGTATCCCTGACAGTAAAGGCCATCATTTCTTTTTCTTTAACACCCAGCCTTTTCAATCTATGAGGATCGCTTTCAAGGTTCATTTCAAAAGAAATACTTCCCTTTTCTGTAAATTTAATCGAATTTGAGATAAGGTTTTTAATCACCTGCTGAACGCGCTGAGCGTCAGATTCAATGAATTCAGGAATATTTTCTCCTTTAACAATTTTAAGTTCGAGTTTCTTTTCTTCCAACACGGGACCGAAATTGCTTTCAATAAAACCAACCATATCAGATAAATACAAAGGTTCTATATTCAACTCGATCTTTCCTGATTCTACTTTAGATAAATCAAGAATATCATTAATCAGGTTAAGTAAGTCATTTCCTGATGAATTAATTGTTTTTGCAAATTCCTGTTCTTTTGGTGCAAGGTTATGATTTTTGTTTTCGTTCAGCAATTGAGAAAGAACAATAATACTGTTTAAAGGGGTCCTTAATTCATGTGACATGTTAGCCAGAAACTCAGATTTATAGCGACTTGCCTGTTCAAGATCATGAGCTTTTTTCTCAATTTCTTTCCTGGCGTCTTCCAATTCCTTATTTTTTCTCTTTATAGCATCTCTCTGAATTTCGAGAGCTTTTGTCCTTTCTTCGAGTTCTTCATTTGTTACCTTGAGTTCTTCCTGCTGTGTCTGTAAACTTTCTTCCGACTTTTTCAAAGCCTCAGTTTGTTCCTGTAGTTCTTCATTTGCCTGACGAAGCTCTTCCTGTTGTACTTCAAGTATTTTGGCCTGTTCCTGTGTTTGAACCAACAGTTCTCGAACCATAATATTGGATCGCAAAGTAACAATTGCCAAAGCCAGATCCTGAACCGACATATCAAGGAATTGCATTTGCAGATCAGTAATCTGATTTACCGATGCCAGTAGCATTACACCTTCTACCCTTTTTTCAAAGGAAAAGGGAACAACAACCAGATCCTGAGGATTCTTCTCACCAAGACCTAAATCAATAGAAATCTTTTCTGAAGATTTTTGAGAAATAAGCAATTTTTTACCGTCTTTGAAAGCCTGTCCGATTAGTCCCTCACCTATTTCATAGGTCTCTTTGATCTCTTTCTGAATTCCACTAATTGCATATCCTGCAGTCAATTTCAGTTTTTCATCTTCTTCATCAAAAAGATAAAGAGTTCCCATCTGGCTTTCCAAATAGGTTGCGAAGAAGCTGATAATTGCTTCTGACATCTCTTTCAGATTATTTTTGCCTTTCAGAACATTATCCAACTCATTCAATCCCGTTTTGAGCCAGTCTTCATTTTTAAACTTCTCATCATTGGTTCTAAGCGTGGCGGTCATCTTAAACAATGCCTTTCCAAGAGCATCCTGATCACTTCTGGGCTTGATCAAAGTATTATAATCCCCTTCTGCAATCTGATTGGCTTGTTTCACAACTGTACGGAAGCTTTCCACCATCTGATTAAGCGATTGTGCAAGAACATCTTCTTCACTTCTTTCTTTCACCGTTTTTGAAAGATCTCCTTTTGCCACCATCTGAGCAATATCAGCATAACTAATCAGCGCCTTAACAAGAGTGTTAAATGTATCTTTCATTTCGCCGATTTCGTTATGAGGTGCTTTTACATCTTTTTCAATTAAATGCCCCGTTGAAATTTGTTTTCCCCATGAGGACAACTGTTTTATTGGATTAACGAACCACCGGGTTACAAGAATTGAAATGAAAACAACAACAAGTATTGTGATCAAAAAGCTAAGCTTAACAATATCAGAAAGCTTTCGCGCATAAGCAAATGCTTCAGAATGTGATATTTCTTCAACAAGAGCCCAATGCACCCCGTATTGATCCAAACGGGTCAGATTTCTGTAAATACCCAGCACCCAATTTCCTTTGCCATTGGCATTAAATGTAGTTACCCTTTCTTCATCAAGTTCGTTTGCTTTTAAATAGGCTTTGTCATCTCTGTGTCGCAAGTAGTCGAGCCATTCACGGGTTTTCTTATTATCAATCTTTTCATTAAGAATCTCATTTTCACTACCAAAGCGTGTTGCAGAGCGAAGCAGCAGGTCATTTCCAATAAGGAATGCTTCCCCGGTTTTTCCATATCCCGCTTCCTGCTGAATCATATCATTAATGCTTTGCATATTGATCTGTAAAACCAAAAAGCCAATAATATTCTTCCCGTCAAATAAAGGATCAACAAAAAAACCTGAAATCATTCCCAGGCTGGGTTCATAATGTTCTAAATCAGAAAATAGCATTTTGTGTTCTTCCAAACTGCTTCTTAAAGTCCGGGCCAGCTTCGAATTCTCAAGACTGCCTTTAAAAATATTTGTGCCCAGATCGCTGTCGGGTTTTGTTCTGAAAAGAATATTTCCGCGGGTATCGATAAACAACATATCGTAGAATCCCTGGAGTTTTAAGGAAGGTTTTATTTCAACTTCAAGTGGATCTACCAACTTTTTCCATTGATCCGATTCTACAAACTGTGATGCCGATAATTTGCTGTTCCTAAAAGCATCTTCCAAATGTGTAAATTGCTCTTTCTTTTGCCTTGAGTCGCTGTTTATTTTTAGGTAATCACTAGCTTCATCAAAAAAAGTGTAAATGTATTTCAACCTCAATTGAGAAGATGCATTCAACGATTTTTCTGCAACGATGGTCAGTCCTTGATATGCGTTCAGGAAATTGATAAAACTAACAGCAGCCAGGGGAACAAAAGAAATGGCCAGAAACCAGATAAACAACGATTTACCAACACCAATATGTCTCCAGGTTCTTAATGAGAACTTTAACCTTTCCCATCTGTTTGCCTCGTTATAGTCAATGAATTCAGTTTTGTCTTTGTTCATGTTGGGAATATTATTTCTGATACCTCTCGACAACCTCGTATAATTCTTCAGGATTAATAGGTTTGGTAAGATAATGGTCCATTCCTACAGCCATACATTTTTCTTTATCACCAACCATCGCCAAAGCTGTCATTGCAATAATCGGAATATGACCACCATTATTTTGTTCAAAATCACGAATCTGAACTGTTGACTCAAAACCATCCATTTCAGGCATTTGAACATCCATCAAAATCATAAAATATTTATCCGGAGCATTCTTTATTGTGTTCAGAGCTTTCAAACCATTATCAACTACATCAACTTCCCAACCTTTTCGAACCAAAAACTGAGTAATTACTTTTTGATTGATAATCTGATCTTCTGCCACAAGAATTTTTGCCGTAGCACCAAAAGGCAGTTTCTTTTGTCCGGCTTCGGTATGTTGAAGTTTCTCCTGATCGTGAATTACCTTTTTAATCTGTTCTTTTACAAGGCTTTCATTGGTTTTACCTTCCAGCAAGTTTCTTAAATCATTTTGTTGTACCGGCTTAAGCATAAATTGGTAAGAACCAAGCTTTTTGATTCTGTCAATAGCCATACTAACTTTAGTGGAGGTTAGAAATACAATCTTAACCGTATCATTCGCAGATTTTACTTTTTCCAGAATCTCTTCAGCGTCTCTGTTTTCAAGATCAAAATCAATGAAAACAGCATCAAATGAGTTACCGGTTAACATAGTTGTGGCAGATTCCAGTGTTGGTGCCCATTCAACAGAAAAGTCCCAATATTCAAATAGTCTTTTAAAACTATGTACAGACTCTTCATGATCATCCACAACAAGAACTTTTTTATTGGAAAACGATTTATCCAGATTTAATTCTTTTGGATCGGAAGACTGATCACCTGTAATCAGATTTAGAGTAAAATAAAATTTACTTCCTGTTCCTGGTTTACTTTCGAGCTCAATGTCTCCCCCCATAAGGTTCACCAGTTTACGGGAAATATTAAGACCTAAACCAGTTCCTCCAAATTGTCGAGCTACAGATGAATCAGCTTGGGTATACTGATCAAAAAGTATTTTCTGCTTGTCTGGTGCAATCCCCTCGCCCGTATCGATAACCTCAAAATGTAATCTGATTTGTTCTTCGATCAGATCGATCATATTCACAATCAGTTTCACATGCCCTTTTTGAGTAAACTTAACTGCGTTACTGAGCAAATTGGTTAAAATCTGACGCAATCGCAACGGGTCCCCGATTATAACATCCGGAATTTCAGGATCCATATCTACAACCAACTCAAATTGATCGTCTTTTAACTGAACCTGTATAATCTTGATTACTTTATCAATAATATCGCGCAAACTGAATTCAATTTCCTCCAAATCCAGCTTACTGGCTTCAATCTTTGAAATGTCAAGAATGTCATTAATAATTTCCAACAGGTTCTGGCCTGAGGTTTTAATATCCAGATATCTTTCAGCATCCATAGGAGCAAGATCCCTGTCCAGCAAACCCAGTTCAGCCACACCAATAATTCCGTTCAACGGGGTTCTGATTTCATGGCTCATTGAAGCAAGAAACGAACTTTTGGCTCTATTTGCTGTTTCGGCTTCTTCTTTTGCGCGATGCAACTCCTCAACAGTATTCTGTAATGCAGCTGTAGTTGCTTCCAGGGCTTCTTTGTATTTGAAAAACTCAACAAAAGCAGCAATTTTACTTTTTAAAATTTCCATATCCAAAGGCTTGTACAAATAATCAACGGCCCCCGATTCGTAACCCTGGAAAATGTGTTTTCTCTGTTTGCTAATCGCCGTAATAAAAATTATAGGGATATGTTTTGTGCGGTCATTGCTTCGCATAATTTCGGCTGTTTCAAAGCCATCCATACCGGGCATCTGAACATCCATTAATACCAGGGCGAAATTATATTCTAAAAGTAAACCCAATGCTTCGTTTCCTGATGCTGCTTTAACCAGATTAAAATCAGGGCTGTCTAATATTCCTTCCAGTGTCAAAAGGTTCTCAGGCCTGTCATCAACTAAAAGGATATTGTATTTCTTACTTCCCATAAAATGCTACTTAAGTGATTCCTGAAATTAGATAAAATATATTCTGCAATAAGCAAATATAAATATTTTTTTATTGAAGTTTTGACACCAGATACAAGGTTATAAACAACGTTTTGTGAGGAATTCTTGACTCATTTATCTGTTGCAGATGTTCTTAAAATCACAATAGCGGCAATGGGTGTCATCGTGGGTTTGCATGAAAGGTTTTTCGTCTTCAAAAATCAGGTTTAATAATTGGTAAATCGCCTCTTCAAATTGCTGAACCCATGATTTTATGTTTGGTTCACCAAAGGAAACATTAAAAACCTCAGACTTTGAGGATCTCAGACTAATTAAACCTGATTGTAGATCATTTTCAGATGGATACTTTTTATTGTACAGCCAGGCGTAGCAAGAAACTTGTAATGCTTTTGAGAACTTAACATCAGTAAATATTTCATCCATACTTTTAATGTTCACATCTTTAGGATCAACCCTTCCTGTTTTGTAATCAATAATTTGTATTGTATTGTTAAACTGATCTATTCTATCAATTTTTCCTTTAAAGCGAATTACTTTGCTGCCCAACTGAAGTTGGTGCGAAACATCCACTTCCACTCCCAGTAACTTTCGGTTTTGAACGTTTCGGATCTCAGAATCCAAATACCTTAACAGATATTCCAGTGCTACCCGATAGATTAATTTGTTTTTCCCACTTTTTAATTCACTTTGCCCGTAATACTTAAGAAACTGTTCATTTAGATAAGTCTCAATATTTTTCCTTTCTTCTTTCAAAATCTCAGGATTAATATTCTGTCCCAGAAACTGTTTGTAAATACCTTGCAAGACTCCATGAATAACACTTCCAAAAGTGTCTGATTCCACAGCTGTTTCAGGCTGATCAGGTATTTTAACCCTCAAAACATAACTCAGATAAAATTGAAGCGGACAATTGATGAAGGAATTTATTGCCGATGGAGAGATTCCGGTTTGAGCCAAATAGTTTAACTTTTCTTTTACATCCTGATTTCGTTCGATGGTAATTTCAGATGCTAAGATTGAGTGATCCAGATTTAAAGGAATAATCCCTTTACTGAAGTTAATTTTTGGATTAACCTTGGCCAACTCATGTTCCAACTGTAATATAAACCTGCTGGGTTCTCCTCCTCCCAGTTTATCGGGTTCAGTATTATATACAAAAACAATATTCCTTGCACGTTGCAATAATCGGAACACATGATAAGAATAAACCGCAGACTTATTATTTGGCAGTGGCAGTCTGTATGAACGCTTTAAATCAAATGGAATAAATGAATCCTGAAAGCCGGTCCTGGGCAGAATTCCCTCATTAGCACTTAAAATAATCAGGTTTTCAAAATCAAGATTTCTGGTTTCCAGAAGTCCCATAACCTGAATTCCGCTTAACGGCTCACCTTTCAGATTTACCTTCTGCTTTTGCATTTCACGCAAAATAATCTTCTTCAACGCCTGTAAACCCAATTCAGAGATGCTTTCATAAAGTACAACTGACAAATTTTTAAGTATCGAAAAGGTCAACATCAACTGATTTCGTAGCAACTTTTGATCATCTTCAATGCTTTCCTGTAATTTTTGCATCACCCCTATCAGGATGTCAAAAACATTTTTAGCTTTAAAATCCGATTGGAAGAACAAAATCAGATGTTCCGACTTTTCATGTTTTGAAATCAGTTGAAGAAGTGTATCCGCATCAATAAAAGTTGAATTTATTGATCTTAACTCATCTTCAATAACCCCACTAACTTCGGAGCTGACAATCTGTAAAACAGGGTTCTTAATAAAGATAATAAGTTTCTTAACCTGAAATTTCCCCTCAGAGGTTTGCTGGTTTATTAAGAGATCAAACCAAAGATATATAAGTTTATAGAGGGCGCTTTCTGTTAAAGGATAACCCAGTGTAACATTATAGGGAACAGGTTTGCCTGCAATTTGTACTGGTACAGAACTCAAAAGAGGCATTAAAAGACTCTCATCAGCAAGAACTACTGCCGTATTCTGTAGATTATCTGACTTTTCAGTAATCCATTCATACAGTTTTCTTCCTGCAAAATGCACTTGCCCCATCTGTTTTGGAACACCTTTTACTTCAATATCTTTTTCACCACTTAACAAATTATCTTCGATCCATTGAGGCGTATCAATCTTTAAGTTTGATAATGCTTTTTTAAGAAATTCAGAAGCCTCATGAGAAGGGTTTCCTTTTTCATTGTAAAAATAAAAGCGATCGGCATCAATCAAATAATCAACATGATACATTTCAGAAAGCTTCTTTACAACTGTTATTTCTGAAGGCGTTAATGCATTTATTCCAACAAAAACAAAACGTTTCCAGTTCAGTCCCAAAGAAATCTTTTCTTCAATATTTTCGGCAAGAAATCTGTACGCCATTGCTTTATAAGCTTTCTTCCCACTTAAGAGATTATTGTTCAGTTGAGTGTAATATTCGCCAAGCGAACGAAAAAATTCAAGGTAATTTTTTTGAATTAAGGTTAAAGGTTCTATACCTAAATTCCATTTTTCCAATGCTTTTATATCGGTGAGATCGCTAAAAAGCTTTCCTGCATCAGCCAGATAATAATCAACATCACTAAAATCGTTGACCATTAATGTTGACCAGCCTAAAAAATCATCAATACTCCTGGCTTCTGATAAAGCAATATTTTGATGAACTTTGTATAATTCAAGATCAACAAGCAATGGATTGATAACCGTAAGTTCCGACAATTCTACCATCAGATCGTCAATCGTCATCATCTCAGGAAGCCAGAGGTTGTGATCAGATTTCTGCTGTAGATACTTTTTAAGAAAAACAGAAGATCTGTGGTTAGGAAAAACCACAACAGTTTCCTGAAAATTTAATGAACTGTCTTTCAATAGAAAATCAGCAACCTTTTCTAAAAATTTTTGTTGTTTTTCCATAGAAACAGACATAAATAATGAATACCTACTCAACTACTGGTATAAGAAACGTTTGATACTTTGTTTAGGTGTTTTTTCAAAGGGATCAGTATGAATGATCATTCTGGTTACTGCCATATATGGTGGAAAATGACTATTCAATTCTTTTCTGTAAGCTTCCAGTTTTTCTTCGAGATCCTTATTTGTCATTCTCATCGACTTAACAACTTCCTCATCCGGGTATATAAGCGCAACAATTTTTTCATCACGCTGAACCACCAAAGACTCGGCAACACAGGCTCTGTTGTTGATCATAGCTTCAATTTCTTCAGGATAAATATTTTGTCCTGAAGGCCCCAAAATCATACTCTTACTTCTTCCTTTTATAAATATGAAACCATCTTTATCAATAATTCCCAAATCGCCTGAATGTAACCAGCCTTCTTTATCAATAGCCAAGGCTGTAGCTTCTTTGTTCTTATAATATCCGACCATTACATTTTCCCCTTTCATCAAAATTTCACCCACTTTATTTTGGGGATCATCAGAATCAATCTTAACCTGTAAAGAATCAACTGCTTTTCCGCAGGAACCTAATTTAGCTTCACTTGAAGAAGCATAGGAAATCAGCGGACCACATTCTGTCATTCCGTAGCCAACAGTTATCGGGAAACCAATTTTTTTGAAGAAGCTTTCAATTTCCTCACTCAAAGCAGCACCTCCTACTACAACTTCGGTAAAGTTACCGCCAAAACCTTCACTAACTGCCGAAAGAACTTTTTTGTGTAATAGCTTATTGATTACAGGAGTATTTAAAAGATATTTTAAAGGAGCCTTTCGAATTGTGGGTAAAATCTTTTTCTTGTAAATCTTTTCAATAACCAATGGAACCGAAAGAATTAAACGGGGTTTAATTTCCTGAAAAGCTTTGGTAATAATTGCCGGTGTTGGAGTTTTTGTCAAAAAAGTAATATGACATCCCAACGAAAACGGAAACAAAAACTCAAACGCAAGTCCGTAAGCATGTGCCAGAGGCAAAAAAGAAACAATTTTATCGCCAGGCAACAAGGGCATATGATGTTGGGCAAAACGAATATTTGCTGCCAGGCTATTATGTAATAACATAACTCCTTTTGAAAAACCAGTAGTTCCTGAAGTGTAACTGATTTCAGCAAGTTCAGAATTCTCTGCAACCTCAAAATCAAAATGTTTTGCATCAAATCCTTTGGGGAATTTTTCATTCAACCATCCGTTCAACGAATGAATCACTTCATCTAAATGATCAATTCTCGAATGCAGCGGCATCAATTGTTCCAGGCCAAAAACATACTGGAGATCAGACATTTGTTCAATTTCCAGTTTGGACCAGATATTGGAAGCTACAAATAAAGCTTTAGACTCGCTATGGTTCACAATATAATGAACATCTTTTGGCAAAAAATCTGGTAAAATAGGAACAATTACAGCACCATAAGTAACCACCGATAAATAAGCAATTCCCCAATTTGCTGAGTTTTTACCAATGAGTGCAATCTTATCTCCTTTTTTTATGCCGGTTTTCTCAAAAGTAATGTGAAATTTCTGAATAATTTCTCCAATTTCTTTATAAGTATATGTTTTGCCACCGTAATCTGACAATGCAGGTAGGTCAAAGTTTTTTTTAATGGCATCCAGAAAATAAGAAGTAAGTTTTTCCTGTATCATGATCAATTAGGTTAATTGTTTAACTGACAAATGTAAGAAAAAACATAGTTTATAGTCAGTCTGTATATTTATAGCTTTTGTATTAATAATCAACATTATAAAAGTTATCTAACCTATTTGTTACCTTGAAACGATGTATTTAAATTGAATATAAGAACATTCATCGGAATATTAATTTTAGACACCAAAACCCTAATTTATTAACATCAGTATATTGAAAAAATATTTTTCTCCACAAATTTGCCCGTTATATTTTTTATGTATATTTGCCCATCATTTATTCCGAGTTTCCTACTGATTTACAAGTATAAAAAAGCCGAAAAATTAATATCAATATTGCTTTTTTTGCAGAAAATAATTCAAAAATATGTACGATATCATTGAGCTTAACGATAAGCTGGTTTCTGAATTACGTCAGATCGCTGTTGAATTAAACATTCCAAAAACTGAAAAATTACTCAAACAAGACTTAATTTATAAGATTCTTGATTTTCAGGCCGATAACCCTAGCTCTCCACAGCTAAAGAAAACAGCCCCTTCTGATAAAGAAACCCAAAACAGACCTTCAAAAGAAGACAATCCCAACAATAAAGAAAGACAGGACAATAAATCAAACAGAAGAGGTCGTCCCAGAAAACCAAATACTCCTGTAGCATCATCCAATAAAGAAGCTATTAAGGATAATAAAGAAGAAAAAACAGTCCAGGAAAAACCCGAGGTTCAGGAAGTGAAAAACGAGCCTGTTGCTTCTGAAATAAAAACTGAAGAAAAACCTGAAAATGAGAACAAAAGAGATCATAGACAGCATCAGGAATACAAATCAGATTTTCAGGACAAAAGAAAATCACATCTTGCAGACTATGACGCCAAGAAAAAACGCAAGAGAATTTCAAACGAACCTGTTTCCTCTTCAAACCCTGTAAAAGCAAATACTGAAAATAAAGAATCTCAAAAACCTGAACAGGACAAAAAACCTCTGGAAAATAATAACAAACCTCAGGAAAACAATAATAGACCAAATCAACCGCATCAAGGTGTAAAAGAAGCACCTATAAAAAAAGCGTTGTATGCTTTCGAAGAAGAAGGAATTATTGAATCGGAAGGGGTTTTGGAAATTATGCCTGACGGTTATGGTTTTCTAAGGTCTTCAGATTACAATTATCTCAACTCTCCTGATGATATTTATGTTTCACAATCACAGGTTAAGTTATTTGGTTTAAAAACCGGAGATACTGTAAAAGGTACCATACGTCCACCAAGAGAAAGTGAAAAATATTTTCCTCTGATCAAAGTTATTTCCATAAATAACCGTACACCAGAAGAAATTCGCGACCGTGTTCCATTTGATTTTTTAACTCCCCTTTTCCCTGAACAGAAATTCAAATTAACAGGTCATCCTAAAGAATCAATTTCTACACGCGTTATGGATATGTTTTGCCCCATTGGTAAAGGTCAGCGCGGATTAATTGTTTCTCAGCCAAAAACAGGTAAAACTGTTCTTTTAAAAGAAGTTGCCAACGCAATTGCATACAATCATCCTGAAGTTTATCTGATTATTCTGCTTATCGACGAACGTCCTGAGGAGGTAACAGATATGGCTCGTAGCGTTAATGCAGAAGTTATTGCATCTACATTTGATGAACCGGCTGAAAAACATGTTAAAATAGCTAACCTGGTTCTGGAAAAAGCAAAACGAATGACTGAAAGCGGCCACGACGTAGTAATTTTATTAGATTCTATTACACGTCTTGCCAGAGCTTACAACACTGTTTCTCCTGCTTCGGGTAAAGTACTTTCCGGTGGTGTGGAAGCCAATGCCTTGCAAAAACCAAAACGTTTCTTTGGTGCTGCCCGTCAAATTGAAAATGGCGGTTCATTAACCATCCTGGCTACAGCTTTAATTGAAACCGGATCAAAAATGGATGAAGTGATTTTTGAAGAGTTTAAAGGAACCGGAAATATGGAACTTCAACTCGACAGAAGACTATCAAACAAACGCATATTCCCCGCCATTGATATTGTTTCGTCGAGTACACGTAGAGATGACTTGTTGTTGGAACCTGATGCTCTGAAACGTATCTGGATATTGAGAAACCATTTATCGGATATGAACCCTGTTGAAGCCATGGAGTTTCTGCAGAACAAAATGAAATTCACAAAATCAAATGAAGAATTTCTGATTTCCATGAATGGTTAACATACAGAAAGCTTAAAATAAAAAAAGCTGTCCCGGAAGAGACAGCTTTTTTTATTTATAACAACTCATTGGCAAGCTCTTTTATTTTTATGCCGTTAAAATTGCCTGAACTCATCATCAAGAATACTCTTTCCTGCCGGTTCAGCTTCTTTAATCTTTCCACCATTTTCCTATCGTCATCAAAAACAATCAGATCATCTCTTTGAAAAGCTTTTTTTATCTGATCCTTTTCCAACATTGGCAATCTCTTCATTTCTAATGCATGAGGATTAAAATAAACCATGGCAACATCAGCCTGATCCATACTGTGTTCATACTGATCCAAAAAAGTTGCGTTCAAACTACTAAAAGTATGCAACTCAAAACACGCAACAATCTGATGATTAGGATATTGTTCTCTCACTGCATTAATTGTTGCATTGAGTTTAGATGGAGCATGTGCAAAATCTTTAAACATTTTAGAATTACTCTTTTCAGCTATCAATTCCAATCGGTTCGCAGTACCTTGAAAACTTTGAATGGATTGATAAAAAGCTTCGTCATCAATCCCTAACTGATTACAAACCAATCGGGCACCGTTTAAATTCATTAAATTATGCTTCCCGAAAACCAATAATGGATATTTCTTACTCTGAAAAACGATACTTGTTGTATCATTACGAATCTCATATTCTGGTAAATAATATGGAAACAATGTGATGTCTTCCCTTTTCTTCTGAACCAAACGATTCAAATTTTCATCAAAATAATTGTAAACCAGGTATCCGTTTTGCTCAATTAAGTCAATAAAGGTTTTAAACTGCAACAAATAATTATCAAAATCAGGAAATACATTCATATGATCCCATGCAATTCCACTAAGTAACGCAATATGTGGCTTGTACCAGTGAAATTTCGGGCGAAGATCAATAGGTGAACTAAGGTATTCATCACCCTCAAAAATCATTATCTCGGCATCTTCAGTCAAACTTGCCATTACCTCAAAATCTTTCAACTTTGAACCAACTAAATAATCAAAATCTTGGTTTTGCGCCTTCAAAACATGCATAATCATAGCTGTTATAGTCGTTTTGCCATGACTGCCACCTATAACAACTCTTTTCTTATTTTTTGCGTGTTCAAACAGAAATTCAGGATACGAATAAATTTTCAGTCCCATTTCCTGAGCTCTAAGCAACTCAGGATTATCTTTTCTGGCATGCATACCCAAAATAATAACGTCAATTTCATTTGTTATCATTTCAGGTTGCCAGCCCATTTCTTTTGGTAAAAGACCGTAATTCTTTAATCTTGTTTTAGAGGGCTCAAAAATTTCATCATCAGAACCGGTAACTGTCATGCCTTTCTTTTTCAGAGCAATAGCAAGATTGTGCATAGCGCTACCGCCAACAGCAATAAAATGGACTCTCATGTTTTTCATTTTTTCAAAAATAGTCAGAAATAGAAAGCGTTGCATGGTAAGCCTGTTTTTTTAACTTAGTGCCTCGCAGTTAGTATTTTAAAAAATTTCTATATTTACCCAAACTCAAGAAATGCATTACACACAAAGTAAAATTATTCTGACCATAGGTAATTGGTTTGACAGGGCCGAAAAAAGCTGGCACAGTCAGGGATTTGTAAGAATTATGGCAAGTTCTCTTATTTTTACTTATCTGATGGCTATATCTCTTATAGAACTTAAAAGAGCAGGTTTTGTACTATGGGAAATTATCCCTTCAAATCATTTTAAGTCCATAGAAATGGCTTTTACATTATTGCTTTTTTTTGAAGTAATCAGCCTGGTTTTTTCATTGGTACATTCTGTTTCCAAATCTATGGAAATTCAATTGCAGATTTTATCGCTGATTTTATTGAGAAATGCCTTCAAAATTTTTGGCTCATTCCCCAATAACTATCAGATCATGCACATGGAAAAAGAAATTCTTTACATGTTTGCTGATGCATTTGGCGCTTTAATCATTTTTGGCATCATTATTATGATCAGAAAATATGATAAGCACAGAGCCCTCAATCGCAGAGTTGATATGCAAAAATCCTTTGTTTCCGCAAAAAAAATCATCGGTTTGGTAATGCTTGTAGTATTTATTGCCATGATCTTTTTTGATGTTTATTTTTTCTTTTGCGAACTGGATACGTTTAACTTTTTCAGAATGTTTTTTACCTTCATGATTTTTATTGACATCTTTCTTGTTTTCATATCATTAAGGTATAGCAATGATTATCAGATTCTATTTCGGAACTCAGGTTTTGCTCTGGCAACAATTATTATGAGACTGGCTTTTGAAGCTCCGGCCCCATACAACGACATTATGGGGGTTGGTGCAGCCGTATTTGTTTTGGCTTTAGTTATTATTTATAACCGAATTCCTCTGCCCGACGTTGTTGAGAAGTAATCCGAAAATACTACTTTTGCAATTCAAAATTTAATCCATGATTAGCGATAAAACGATTCTGGAATGGAATGAGCAATTTAATAATGCTGATTCCAGTGAGATTATTTCATATTTCCTTCATTATTTCAAAGACAAGATTGCTTTTTCCAGTAGTATGGGGCCCGAAGATCAGGTTATTACCCATATGATCAGTCAAATTGATAATAGCGCAAAAATTTTCACTTTGGATACGGGCCGACTTTTTCCTGAAACTTACGACCTGATGGATCGCACCAGCAAAAAATATAAAGTAAACATTAAAGTTTATTTTCCTGATGCAAATGAAGTAGAAGAAATGGTTGCAAAAAAGGGCATTAATCTGTTTTACGACAGTATTGAAAACCGAAAGGAATGTTGTAACATCAGAAAAATAAAACCTCTTTTAAGGGCTACACAGGGCCTTGATGCCTGGATTACAGGTTTGAGAAGAGAACAGGCCGTAACACGAAAAAACCTTCAATGGATTGAGCGGGATGAAAACAATCATCTGTTAAAAATTAATCCTCTTGCACATTGGACAGAAGAGGATGTCTGGGATTATATAAAGCAGAATAATATTCCTGTTAATCCGTTACACAAAAAAGGATTTGCCAGCATTGGTTGCCAACCCTGTACACGAGCCATTGCTAAAGGCGAAGATGTACGTGCAGGTCGTTGGTGGTGGGAGAATCCTGACACAAAAGAGTGTGGGCTACACAAGCGATAATCACACATGAAATTCTTTAAAGACGCATCCAATAAGGAAATTATACGTTTAACAATTCCTAATATTGTAACCAATATTACTGTTCCATTGCTGGGTATTGCCGATTTGGCTTTAATGGGTCATCTTAAAGAACACAGCGCCTTATATGTAGGAGCCATAGCATTGGGCAGCACTATCTTTAACGTGCTATACATGAGTCTGGCATTCCTTAGAATGGGAACCAGCGGGTTTACAGCTCAGGCTTATGGCGCTCAAGACAAAAAAGAAATAAGCCTGGCTTTAAAGCGTTCGCTTCTTGTAGCAGCTTTTCTGGCCTTTCTATTGCTGGTTTTTCAATATCCCATTCAATGGATATCCTTTAAGTTATTAGATGGATCTGAAGAGGTTAAACTACTTGCAAAACAATATTTCTACATCAGAATTTTTGCTGCGCCTGCTACATTAGGTTTATACAGCTTTTATGGTTGGTTTTTAGGAATGCAAAACGCAAAAATCCCAATGACCATAGCCATCCTGGTTAATGTTGTAAATATTGGACTTAATTTCTTTTTTGTTTTTGCCCTCAACATGACCTCCAACGGTGTAGCTCTGGCCAGTGTTATAGCACAATATTCGGGACTGTTGCTTGCCATTATTTTTCTTTTTGTCAGATACAAAAATTATGCAGGAACTGAGGAAAGAAAAGATTTATTTCACAAAGGTGCTTTTTCTCGTTTTTTTAAGGTGAACAGTGATATTTTTATCAGAACCCTTTTGTTAATCCTAACGCTGGCATTTTTCACAAGTCAGTCAGCTAAAATCAGCACTAAAGTATTAGCTTTAAACACTTTACTTTTTCAATTTTTCTTCTTCTTTTCCTATTTCGCAGATGGATTTGCTTATGCTGGAGAGGCATTAACGGGAAAGGCTAAAGGTTCAGGAAACGCTGAGTTATTAAAAAATACTGTAAAATATTTATTTCGCTGGGGCTGGGCAATTGCCATTTCCATCAGTATTATTTACTGGTTATCACTCAACTTTTTAATGCAAATTATGACAAGCAATGTTATTTTGCTTGATTTATCAAAACAATATAGTTTCTGGATTATTATCCTTCCTATAACCAGCTTTGCCGCATTTATTTGGGATGGTGTTTATATAGGGGTAACAGCTTCCAAAGCATTGCGAAATACAATGATTATCTCTTCTGTTTTGGTATTTCTTCCGGCCTTTTACTTTGGTTTTCATTTATTGGGTAATCACGCTCTTTGGCTTGCTATTAATTTGTTTATGATCGCCAGAGGAATCTCTATGTGGATCGCATCACCTAAAGCAATTTACTTAAAATAAAAGAATCCCGGACCTTAAAAGATCCGGGATTCTAAAAAATATTATTTTTTACAACCTATTTCGTTGTTTTTGGAGTAGCTGGTTTATGAAAATCAACCAATTCAACATCAAAAACTAAAGTAGAATATGGAGGAATTGGGCCTACACTTCTTGGGCCATATCCCAAATCTGAAGGGATAATCAATGTAGCTTTACCACCTTTTCTCATCATGGCAATACCTTCATCCCAACCTGAAATAACCTGATGTTTTCCAAGAGTAAATTCAAAAGGTTTTTTACGATCGTATGAACTATCAAATTTTTTACCATCAAGCAAATATCCTGTATACTGAACAGTAACTACATCACCAGCCTGAGGATGAAGCCCTTTACCTGTTTTTTTATTAATAAAGTACAAACCAGTTTTGGTAGGTTTAGTAGTTATTTTATTGGCTTTAAGATAAGCTTCTCTTTCAGCAGCTTCATTTTCCTGCATTTTTTTCATTTTGGCCTGCTCTTCTTCCTGTAGCTGTTGCTGGGTCTTTACAGCAAGCATTTTAACTGAAAAATACATGTCTCCGGTTGAGTCAACAAAAGCAGGTAATTTACGTAGTCTGAACAATTTTTTAAATACAGAGTCAGCACTTGTCCAGAATTTAGCACTGTCACCAACATGCATCATAGATATGCCTTCATAAATATCACCTTGATAAACTGACTTGATAACCGGAATAACCATTGGTTTTCTTGAATCGGGCAAATTTTTGCTATCAAACATTACTGAATCCGGTGTTCCATAAACTAATTCAACTTCCACAAAATCACCTACTTTAGCTTGTGTTGTATCATTACCTTTTTTAAGGAACTTATAGTTTAAGCCTGTAGATGTTTTTTCAAAACCCGGATAACTTTTTCCTGAATGGTTACATGAAGCAAGAAACAATCCGGCAGTAACCATAGCAATTGTAATTAAAAAATACTTTTTCATATTCAATGTTTAGTTTAAGTTTACTAATTCAACGGTATAAATTATTGGAGTATGAGGTGGAACCTTATTCCCATCTCCCGTTAATCCGTATGCAAGGTGCGAAGGTAAGATGAATTTTGCTTTCTCCCCTACTTTTAATAAAATTATTCCTTCTTCAAGGCCGGTTACAACACCACCGTGACCTATCTCAAATGATTTAAGCCCGCTTTGTTCTGAAGAATACACAACAGGTCCTTTCATCAGCCGTACAGAATATGCAATAGTAGCTATATTGCCTACTTTGGCTTTTGGACCATTCCCCTGATTAATTATCATATAACGCAACCCCGTTGACGTAATCTGCATCTTCCAGCCCTTTTGAGCTACAAAAGCATCTATCTCCTTTTTTTCATTCTGCATGAGCCCTTTGTTTATATTAATAAGCTGATCATCTGTAAATTTATGAACAGGAGTAGAAACTTTAATCTTCGTCGGATTACTCGAACAAGAAAACAGAATCCCAGATAAAATGAAGATTATTAAAAGGTTGCGAATCATTTAAAAGAAATTTTATAATCTAACTCATTGCTATAATTAGTAAGAACCTCTTTAAGGTTTAATAGTGTATTTTCCATCGAAAGGGTCGAACTTCCACCCGCTGCATTTTTATGACCACCTCCGTTAAAGTGATTTCTCGCCAAAATATTGCAATCAAATTCACCCTTTGAACGGAATGACATGCGTATCAGAGAATTCTTTTCTGTTAATAATACTGATAGATTAACATTTTCAATTGAAAGGGGGTAATTAACAATTCCTTCCGTATCTCCAACCTGATAATTAAAGTTTTTTAAATCGTCTTTATCAAGATAAATTACAGCAGCATGCAAATCTTCCAGAACCAGGAGTTTGTTTGATATTGAATGTCCCAGCAATCTGAGTCTGTTTTCCGTAAAAGTGTCATACACCAATCTGTGAACCAATGTAGGATCAACACCCAAATCAATCAAATGAGCTACAATCTGATAAGTTTTGCCATTATTACAGGCATAACTGAAAGATCCTGTGTCAGTCATTATTGCAGTATAAAGAGACAAGGCAATATTCAGATTTAAATATTCCAAATGTCCTATGGCTTCAATAAATGAATATACGAGTTCTCCGGTTGAAGACGTGTTCACAACCGAAAAATAGTGATCAAACTCTTCAGAAGGCTGCAAATGATGATCTATCATGAGTTTTACTCCTGTAGCTTCAGCAATATAGGAAGCCATATTACCTGTTCGATCCAGACTATTAAAATCCACACAAAATACAACTGATGCATTTTCGAGTTTTTTCTGCACTTCTTTTGCGTTCTGATCAAAAATGAGCAATTTCTCACTTCCCGGCATCCAGTTATAAAATGAAGGAAACTCATTGGGAACCAATGCATCAACCTCATGTCCTAATTGTTGTAAATAATGCTTTAAACCCAAAGCAGCACCTATTGTATCGCCATCCGGATTTTTATGCGAAATAAGGACTATTTTTTGAGGTTCAGCAAGTAGTTTCTTAACTTCCTGAACAGTAGTACGATCAAACATTCAATAAATTTTATGTGGGCAAAAATAAAGATTTATTGCTGAACCAAAAGAAGAATTAAGGTTCTTAAATTAATTTAGTTTACACACCTTTATAAAAAGTGCGAAAAGAAAAATTCTGTTACTTTTGCGCAAAAATTAAATCTTTTATAAAAATGGCAGGAAACATCACTTTTACAATGATTAAACCCACCGCAATGAAAAAAGGATATATGGCTGATATTCTGGCTCAAATTGCAAAAGGCGGATTCACAATCAAAGCAATGAAGTTAACAAAACTTACAAAAGAAGAAGCAATGAAGTTTTATGCAGTTCACAAAGAGAGACCTTTCTTTGACGGACTTACAAACTTTATGTCATCAGGGCCAATCATTGCAGCTGTTCTGGAAAAAGAAAACGCTGTTCAGGCATACCGCAATTATATTGGAGCAACAAATCCAGCAGATGCTGCTGAAGGTACAATCAGAGCGCTTTACGGAACTAACATTGAAGCAAATGCAGTTCACGGTTCTGATAGTGATGAAAACGCAATTATTGAAGCGAATTTCTATTTCTCAGGTAGAGAATGGGTATAACACTATTAAACTTTATACAAAGCCTGCTTAATTAAGCAGGCTTTTTTTATATAAATTATTTTCCGGGAATAAAACGTTTATAAGTACCATCTGAATAAAACAAAACTATTTCCTTTAATTGAGATTCTCCACCGGTTTTCAATTCCCTGCTATCATGTTTTTCTTTCTGAACATAAGTTTCTGTAAATAAATCACCCGTAAATTCAGGTTGTGATTCATCTGACTTTTCTCGATGAACCTTACTGTCAGTTTCAATATTGGAACTAAGCATTTCACCATTACCTAAAGTAATCCAATCGAGATTTATAGATGGAAATTCTGCTTTAAGTTTTAATATAAAATCAAGACTTGGCCGATTTCTTCCAGAAAGCACATGTGACAATGCAGATCGTTGAATCCCAATTTTATCAGCAAATTGAGCCGGATTCAACTCATAATATTTCATGATAAATTTAATCCTGTCAATCATAAAGAATTTATTAATTTACAAATGTAAATAATTATTTTAAACCTCTTAATTTACATTTGTACTAATCGTAATTCACATATGTAACTTTATATTTTATATTAACTATAGTTAATTTTAGATTTTAATTGTAAAATACTAATATAAAGCTAAATAGTACTATATTTTACTTTTAGTTACAGAGCAACAACTATTGAACTATAACTTAACTATATTTTATATTTATATTTATAAGTAACTGAATAATAGTAATATGTTTTTAAATTATATATATATTAATTACAAATGTAACATGATGTTATAAATTATATACTATTGTTATTAGCTTGGCTTTGTTATATAATTATTTTACAAATGTTAATTTTATATTACAAATATTATGAAGTTTAAGATATTCTAATCTGTTAGAATGGCTCTCCCCTACCCGGTTTGATTTTCATTCTGGCATTTTGAAATGAACCTGACAAGACGAATAAACCAAGAATTAAGCTTAACTCGACGAGAATGCTGTATTTTACATCAAGATGTATAAGGGATTGGAATATTGAAAAATTTCGTTGAGGAAATAAAATAAGAAGATTGTATACAATACAAAACTCCTTTATTGCAATTAATTAAAACGAAAACTATTCGTAACGAAGTGACTCGATAGGATCTAATCGTGCAGCTTTTACGGCTGGAATAATTCCTGATAGAAGCGCTACCCCTGCAGAAATAAGAACTCCTAAAACTATCCAAAGCCAAGGAATAATGAAAGAACTGTGGGTTAAAAGTGACACCACATTTCCAATAATAATTCCGAGGATTATCCCGGTAATTCCTCCGATTTGAGTGATAACCAAAGCTTCAAAAAGAAATTGATTTCTAATGGTATGGCTTCTGGCTCCCAAAGCTTTTCTTATACCAATTTCTCGGGTTCGTTCAGTAACAGAAACCAACATTATGTTCATAAGACCAATAGCTGCTCCTAAAAGAGTTATAAGCCCTATAACACCGGCACCTATTTGAATCTTGGAAGTTAAACTAATGAACATATTTGCCAGATTGTCACTTTTTTCAATTGTAAATGAATCTGGTTGACCCAGCCTATCGTTTCTAACAAGCCTAAAAGTTCCAGTGGCCTGCCCTATTGCAGCATTCATTTGTGATGAATTATTGACCATCACACTGATGTTGTAATTCATATTAGGTTGAGAAAAGTATTGTCGCACATTATTTAAAGGCAAAATACAGGCTCTGTCGCCACTAAATCCAGAACTTGATCCTTTAGATTTCAATATTCCAATCACACGATATCTTCCTGATCCAATAGAAACTATTTGACCAACCGGATTTTCTTTATTTGGAAAAAGCTTTGAAACAATTTCGCTACCTAAAATAGCAACATGAGTACCTCTTTGAATATCATTAGGAATAAAATTTCGACCTGCAGAAAGTTCCATACCTGATGTAGCCAAATAATTTTCATCTGCCCCAATTACGGCTACATTAGGGTTCGTTTTCAAAGACTCATATTTAATCGTAGCGGCTCCGGTACCTCTTACAGTTATTGATGTTAAAGCAGGAAAATTATAAATTTTTTTGAAATCCAAAGCCTGTTGATAAGTGATTATAGAATAGGCTTTGTTATTTCTTGGTCGGTGACCAAATGAGACTCTCAGACTTCTGTTACTTATGCTAAAAGTATTTGCTCCCATTCTGGTAAAGTTTTCCTTTAAAGAATATTTAAGGGCATCGATAGCTGTAAAAATTCCTACCAGAGCCATAATTCCAAAAGCAATAATTGCCACAGTCAGTGCAGAACGCACCTTATGACTTTTAATGGATTCAAGAGAAATTCTTATGTTTTCTCTAATCAATTTTGAATTGCTTTCACTCATAAGGTATCATCTTTTTCACCATAAGCTAAATCACCAGCATCTCCGAGTCCCGGAACAATATAGGCTTTTGCAGTTAACTCATCATCAATGGCACAAGTCCAGATTTTAAGCTTCTTTTTGGAGAAATTACGTTTTAAATTTTCAATTCCTTCGTTACTTGATAAAACTGAAACAATATGAATCTCTGAAGGCTCACCCTTCTCAAGAAGTCCTTTCATAGTAGCAATCAAAGATCCTCCGGTCGCTAGCATCGGATCACTTAAAATCAAAATTCCATTTTCAATATTTGGAGAAGATAAGTAATCCAGTTTAATAACAAAGGCCTCATCATGATCATACTTTCTATAAGCCGAAACAAAGGCATTACCCGCTCTGTCAAAAAAATTAAGCATCCCTTGGTGCAGAGGTAAACCTGCTCTAAGAACGGTTGCCAAAAAAGGCTGTTTCTTCAACACATGCATATTAGCAGTACCAAGTGGCGTTATCACTTCCTTTTCAACATATTCAAGTTCTTTACTTATTTCATAGGCAAAAATTTCCCCGATTCTTTCCATGTTTCTGCGAAACCTCATTCGGTCAACTTGAATATTTACATCTCTCAGCTCTGATAAAAACTGGTTTAAAAGGGAGTTTTGTTTGCCTAATTCCTGTACCATAATTTTGTTCTTACATGCAAAAGTAATTGAAATAAAACAGAAAATATATTCTATTCAGATGTTTTTTATTCTAGTTATCAACTCTTCATCTTTTTCCATAAATTAACTAACTGTTTTAGTGGAAAGGTAAATTTATTAAACACCAAAACATTGTAATAAACTTCTTTAGCTCCAAACCCTTTGTAAAACCTTGCCAATCCATGATACTTAGACCCCTCAAAGTCCATAATATATTGTGTTTCAGAAAACTCACGTATCACATAATCAATTAAGAAAGTTAATGCCCCAGATTGTTTTCCTAGTTCACTAACTCCAGAAAACAGAAAAGTAATATATTGATGAGAAACAAGAAAAAAAGCTGCTGCGCTAAGTTCGTTTTGTTCAGAAAAAACCCCGTAGGTAATCCCTTTTCCTTTATGAAGTGCCATGTACATGAGTCCCTGTAGCCTTAGGTAATGTTTGTCACTCCATTTAATATTCTTGCCCCTGTTTTCTCTAAATAATTTCACAATTCGTTCAGGTTTAACATTCTTAGTAACTGTAAAGTTATTTTTCAAGCTCTTCTTTAGGTTTCTTTTTGTATTTGAACCGTATCGATTACTGAGTTTTGAATAATCATCAATTAAATCAAGTAAATAATTTCTTTGTTTAATAGTTTGATAGGGGGCCTTTTCATTAGGATGATTATGAATATTTAAATGGTATTCAGCTAGCCTGTATTTATCAGGTATATTATTAATAAAATCCTGTACATGCGAAGCAGTGAGTATATTTAACGAATAAACACCTAATTGCTGAGAAAAGAATGGCTGAAACAAATAATTTACTCCCCATTTCTTACTTCCCGTTATTGGCATAACCCGCTCATAATCACCTTCAATTATCGCATCCCAATACGGATGAATTCGATCCAGATACCAAGAATAAGCATAAACATTTCCATTAAATGCCTTTTCAATGGTTCTGTCCCATTTACTTTTGTCTATTTCAGCATGTGACAGATACCTTAGCATGATTTCTTAACGGGGATTTGCATCAGAAGCCATTTCTAACATTTGTTCGTAAACTCTTCTCCAACCCTTCCATCTCATCTTATTACTCAACGATTCGTTATGCCAAAGTGAAATAAACGTACCATTTACTTTCTTAACTTCGTTCATTAGTTGCCTGATGCGTTCTATAGCTTCTGTTGGTCCCAGGTGCATGTAATCTTTCAATGTTCCATCCATTACAGCAAAAGGATGAATTCTCAGTTTTGTTTCTACTTCAAGATCTAGATCGTAGAACTTGTAGGTATCACAAATTCCGGCCCGAAAACCGGGAAGAAGTGCGTAACCCATTGTATAATCTTCCAGAATATCATTTTCAATTAGGTTCTGATAAGTATCGGGCAAACTTAATTTAAGAAAATGCTGACGGCTTAATTTAATATCTGTTTTGAGTAACTCTTCCAATGCTGACTTCTCTTTCTTAACCAAATCGGGAAACTCTGTTGAATAATACGATGGATGGATCCCAACCTGCGCATAATCAGCTATCCACTTAACCAGCTTTTTAAATTTTCTGTTGTGAATACTGATGTTTTTATCAAATCTGGTGTATTGACCAAAAAGTATGAAATAAATAGGGCGTAAATTATATTTCTTTTGATATTCCATCTGGAGTTCAAAAGTATCGTAAGGATCATTTTCCTTATTCAACAAAACTTTGGTTCTAAATATAATATCTCTGAAATCCCAACGCCTGATGGCCAGATAATACCCTCCCATAATTCTAAAAAATCCTTTTTGAGCAAAAGCCCAGGCAGAGTCGATGTCGTAAGTTGCTATGAACCTGAACTTCTTTTCGGGAAAAATAAAGTCAGGATAACGCTCATGAATGATTCTTTTTACTTCAAGCGCCCAGATATTTACCATAGGTTTCTGCAAAATGCTATGCTTGGTGCTCACACTTAAATGTGCTGAAAATCTTCCATGCTGATCTTTTACAAAAGGTAAATACTCTTCATATCTTGATATTAAATAAAATATGGAAGAGAAAATGTCAAAAGGCAAAACAGAGTCTTCGTCATAAACCGGAAAAAAAGCTGCATTACCATTAAAGTTAAGCACATTAATATCAACAGGTTTAACCCCTCTTTCAAAAAGTAACCCCGATGTCTTAAAAAACAGATCATCCGTGTGAGCCTTATTTCCGTACATCATTTTTGGCTGATCAGCAGATTGAAACTTATCCAAATCTGTTGTTAATTTGAATGAAATTTTCAGAAGGTCAGAAAATACAAGCCTGAAAACATAACGTACACGGTTAGTTTCCTTAGGAATATATATCAGTATCTCATTCATAGAGATCAAAAATAGCAAATATCGGCAAACTGATTTTACTGGTCCTGAAGATTAATGAACCTATTTTCGTTATCGGTGTATAATTTCTTGTTGTATGGATCGTAATGCCAATATTCTTTATTAGAATTAAAGGCAGGGATAACTTTCTTAATTTGTTGATTTAAAATGTAATCAAAGGTGTAGCCTGCATATATTTTACCCAGGTTTTCAACATATTGATAAATCTTTTTCAAGGTTAAATGATCAAGTTTATAATAGTAGATTACTTTTCCATTGTTTTGCAAAAAGAAATCGCCGTTGTTTACCATATCCGACAATAAATACTCTGAAAACAAAACAGTTGTATCTTTTTGAACACTAGGAAGTGAATGAATTTTAAACCACATGCTGAAATCAACGGCATTAAGTTTTTTATTAAAAACCAATGCATTATTATTATAATATGCCGAATCAACAAACGGATAGAATTGCTCTTCCAGCTCAATTTGGGCCAGATTAATCTTATACGATGGAGGTGCTATTCCTAAAGGTATGGATTGAACGTAAGGGATCAGATTAAATACCTTTAATTCGCTTTTATAACCTTTCAGAAAACAGGAAAGAAAAGTACTGTCGTTAATTTGCTTTATGAAATCAGAATGAACCCAAAGCAATGAATCCTGTTCTTTTTTTGTTGCGTTAGGAAACTGACTCAGAATTTCTTTTTTCAGATTATACTTGTAAATATAATCAGGAACTGTGATCAAAACCACCTTTTTGTTTTGATCCAGTGATTTAACAAAATCACGGGCAACTCTCCTTTCAGTCTGAGCCTGAAGATTTGACCATGCAAGCAAGATCACAAAAAATAACAGATAAATAATACTTTTAAATGCTTTCATTACGTTCATATTTGACTGGTTTCAAAATATCAAAAAACAAATAGAGCAAAACAAAGCGCCTTAAAAGTAATACTTTTTAACCTTTGCCTACTCTCCTACACGCGACATCAATTCTTTACCAAAATTAATGCCATACTCATATGCTTGCCTTTTTTCATCCTCTGAAGGATCAAACTTTACAAAAATTCCTTCATCCAAAACCTTAAATTTAAGCGATTTAAGATTAGAAAGTAACAAATCTTTATTTTCACCACTCCATCCGTACGAACCAAAAGCACCGGCGAGTTTACCATGATCACGATAAGGATTAACTACAGAAAACAAACGATAAATAGGCAATAGAATATTCTGATTAATTGTTGGACTTCCAACAAGCAATGCATTACATTGTGTTAGCTTCATTTCCAGCTCTCCCAAATGAGTTTGCTCAATATCCATCAGTTCTACTTCTATATCACCACTGTTCTTCAATCCAGCCGCAATTTGATCCGCAATATCTCCGGTTTTATGATAGGCCGAAACAAAAGGAACAAAAACCCTGTTTTTTTGAGGTTGAGTCAAAAACTCCTCCGACATAACCTTTGTTAATTCAATAATTTGTTTCCAATTCTCACGATGAATGGGTCCATGACCAGGACAAATTGCAGAAATTTCAAGTGAATCAATTTTCTCAATTGCCTTCAGCATAAATTTACTGAATGGCTTAATGATCACATCAAAGTAGTAGTGAAAGGCATCATTAAAATCATTAACCTTATCATCAAACATGCGGTCATCAGCAAAATGACAGCCAAAAGAATCACAGGTAAACAACAACTTATCTTCTTCAAGATAGGTATACATCGTATCCGGCCAGTGCAAATTGGGAGCCGAAATAAACCGAAGTGTTTTATTTCCTAAATCCAAAGTATGTCCATCTTTTACAGCAATAGAATCAAAATCCTTACCCAACATATCCTTCAGATACCTGAGGGCTGTTGTTGTAGCTACTACCTTAGCATTTGGTGCAATTTGAAGAAGGTTCTTAAGATTACCTGAATGATCGGGCTCGGTATGATTCAGAATGATGTATTCAATTTCTTCAGGATTGACAACTGACCTTATCTTTTCCTCGTAGTCGTCCCAGAAATTCTCTTTTGTAGTTTCTATAATTGCTTTCTTCTCTGCATCAATAAAATAAGAATTGTATGTTGAACCGTATTCTGTTGTCATAATCACATCAAATGTTACCAGATCATGATCAAGAACACCTATCCACTGTACAGAAGGCACAATTTCTAAAACTGAATTTTGTTTCATTTTTCGTTTATTTTTTGGGTATTGCAAAGTTAGAAAAACCAAGATTCAGGCTATGAAAACTTTATTTAAATAAAATTAAATATCCCCAAAAAACTGAGAGTTGATCTTTATTCTAAAACAATTCCATCTGAGAGTCTGATTTTCCGGAATTGTTTGATTTATCATTTGCTGGTTTCTCATTATCAGGTTCAGGATGATCTTCAATAGTTTTCTGATTTTCAGATTTCTCAAAATCAGTTTCCTCTTCTATTATTTCCTCCTCTTCAACATCAGCTTCTTCAATCTGATCATCCTTTTCGTATGGTAAGGGATCTATCAACTTCATTTTTACGAGTTCTTTTTCAACCAACCTCTTACCTCTGGCTTTAAAGCTTTTAACTCCAATAAAATCAGCCAAAAGAATCACTTCCATTGACAAATCACCTGATTTGGATTTAACCTCGACCTCTAACCTTGGAAGATAATCAAGAGTAAACAAATTCATTTCTGAACCCTTGGAATCGGGAATAAAAGAATAAGATTTATTGACTGCTACATCTTCTTCAATAGTAAACCTTTTTATATAGTAACGTTGTTGTTCCCCATCAAAATAAACCACAGAAACAATCTGGTTGGGATCAAATTTTCCGATATAAACCATATTATCCTCAAAATGAGTGGAAAGATCATAAGACGTAAGTTTAAAATCCCCACTTGATAAAATAGTCAATATCTTATCGTCGCTCTTAAATGCCCCAATATAACGACCACGTTCCTCAGTATTCAGCCGCATAACAGTATCATCATACCAGATATCAAGCGCTCCCAAAGTGGAAACCCCTTCTTCCCTTTGAACAATATTTTTGATTGGAGTTCTACTAACAATATTTCCTCGTGAAGCTCTTCCTTTAATTGCTAATTCACTGAAATCAAAATCAATGGAAGTTTTCTTCATTTTAGGTCGAGGTCTCAGGTTAACTCTTATTACCTCTGCCTCTCCATTTGGATTTGCAGTAAAATAAACAACCTTTGATCCAGCGGTTCCCAAAGTAAGATCATATTCTTTATCGCGCGTTACACCTACTACAGCAAATCTCTTTACAAAATAATTTCCTTGTTTTCCATCACGATATATCATGTTGTAAATAGTACGGTCATCATTTTTCCTGAACACATCTAAGTGCATGACATTTTGTCCAACAAAAAACTTATCAGAAACTTTGGTAACCATGAAAGTACCATCTTCTCTAAAAACAATAATATCGTCAAGATCAGAGCAATCGCAAACAAATTCATCCTTCCTAAGTGACGTTCCGGCAAAGCCTTCTTCGCGGTTCACATAAAGTTTTTGATTAGAAACCGCAACCATTGAAGCCTGAATTGTATCAAAATTCCGGATCTCAGTTTTCCTCTCTTTTCCTTTACTGTATTTCTTTTTAATCTGGCGGAAATAGTTTATTGAATAATCTACAATGTGTGCCAAATGATTTTTAACCTCATCAATCTCCTCTTCAACTCTTTTTATTTGTTCATCGGCCTTAAATGCATTGAACTTTGAAATCCGTTTAATCTTAATTTCCGTAAGTCTGACCAAATCATCTTCAGTAACTTCATGCTTGAGTAATTTTTTAAACGGTTCCAAACCTTCATCAATAGTCTGAAGGACACATTCCCAGGTCTCACATTTTTCAATTAACAGATAAATTCTGTTTTCAATAAATATCTTTTCCAAAGAAGAATAATGCCACTGATCTTCCAGCTCATACAACCTTATTTCTAATTCAGTTTTTAATAAATGAACCGTATGATCGGTATTGCTCTTCAAAATTTCTTTTACTGAAATAAATTTTGGTTTTCCCTGAACAATAACACAGCAGTTCGGAGAGATAGACACTTCACAACTTGTAAAAGCGTATAAAGCATCAATAGTCTGATCAGGAGATACATTGTTTGCCAGGTAGACTACAATTTCTACATCTTCAGCAGTATTATCATCAATTTTCTTGATTTTGATCTTCCCTTTTTCATTTGCCTGAACAATAGAGTCAATCAAAGATGAAGTATTTGTAGTAAATGGGATCTCAGTTATCACAAGGGTTTTCTTGTCTCTTTGCGATATTTTGGCTCTCACCCTTACTTTACCACCTCGCACTCCTTCATTGTATTTTGAAAAGTCCCCCATTCCCCCGGTAGGAAAATCAGGATACAGTTCAAAATCTTTTCCCTGCAAATAACTAACCGATGCATCGATAAGTTCGATAAAATTATGGGGAAGGATTTTAGAAGCAAGTCCAACAGCAATGCCTTCCACACCCTGCGCCAGAAGCAATGGGAACTTAACCGGTAAACTTACAGGTTCTTTATTTCTACCATCGTAAGATGCTTTCCAATCAGTAGTTTTAGGATTAAAAACAACTTCTTTGGCAAACGAAGACAGTCGGGCTTCAATATATCTGGGTGCTGCGGCACTGTCGCCAGTCAATACATTTCCCCAGTTTCCTTGCGTTTCAATAAGAAGATCTTTTTGACCCAACTGGACCAATGCGTCACCAATAGAAGCGTCGCCATGTGGATGAAACTGCATGGTATGACCAATAAGATTGGCCACTTTATTGAAACGGCCGTCATCTAAACGATACATGGAGTGCAATATCCTGCGCTGAACCGGTTTTAAGCCATCATCTATCTCAGGAACCGCCCTTTCAAGTATTACATACGACGCATAATCCAGGAACCAGCTTTCATACATGCCATGAAGATAAATCTGCTTGACACCCTCATCACGAACCTGATCATCATTATTCAACTCTTCATTATCATCCTGAATCTGCGTATCGTCCAATTCATCCATTTTTGAACCCTCTAGTATTTATTTGTTTTCTAAGAAAAGTAGCTTTTTTACATCCAAAAATTACAAGAGTGCGAAGATAAGAAATCGTTTCAAATTGCAAAAGGAGTTGAATATTAATCAATGAACAAATCTACTTTTTTAAGAATAAGAAAACCCGTTTACAAAATGTAAACGGGTTTAAAAATTATCAATTATGAGTTTATGATTCTAAATCACACCCTGATCCATCATTGCATTGGCAACCTTCAGGAATCCGGCGATGTTAGCACCTTTTACATAGTTAACGTATCCATCTTCTTCGGTACCATATTGAATACAAGCTTCATGAATCTGGTTCATAATACCTTTCAGTTTTTCATCTACTTCTTCTCTGGACCATGAAAGTTTCATTGAGTTTTGAGACATCTCTAATCCTGAAACAGCAACACCACCAGCATTTACAGCTTTACCAGGACCGAAAGGAATTTTATTTTTGTGGAATGTTTCAATAGCTTCAGGTGTACAACCCATGTTAGAAACTTCAGCAACAATTTGAACTCCATTGGCAACCAATGCTTTTGCATCTTCACCGTTCAGTTCATTTTGTGTGGCACTTGGCATAGCAATATCGCACTTCACTTCCCAGGGTCTTTTACCCGGTATAAACTTTGCTCCTGGAAACTCGCTGGCATAAGGCTCTACAATATCTTGGTTGGTAGCACGTAATTCAAGCAAATAATCAATTTTTTCGCCACTAATTCCTGCTTCATCGTAGATATATCCGTCAGGACCCGAAATGGTAATTACTTTACCACCAAGCTCAGTAACTTTTAAAGCTACACCCCAAGCTACGTTACCAAAACCAGAAACAGCTACAGTTTTACCTTCAAAAGTATCATCTTTCATTTTCAACATTTCATCAGTGAAATAGGTTCCGCCAAAACCGGTAGCTTCTGGTCGAATAAGACTTCCGCCCCACTCAATGCCTTTTCCGGTAAGAACACCGGTATTTTCACGAGCCAGTTTTTTGTACATACCGTACAAATACCCTATTTCTTTTCCGCCGACACCGATATCACCTGCAGGAACATCAGTTTGAGGACCAACAATTCTCCAAAGTTCCAACATGAAAGCCTGGCAGAAACGCATGATTTCGTTGTCAGATTTTCCTTTTGGGTTAAAGTCTGAACCACCTTTTCCACCACCCATTGGCAGTGTTGTTAATGAATTTTTAAAAATTTGTTCGAAACCTAAAAATTTCAAAATACTCAGGTTCACACTGGGGTGAAAACGAAGTCCGCCTTTGTATGGGCCTAAAGCATTATTAAACTGAACGCGATATCCCAGGTTTACCTGAACCTTACCCTGATCATCAATCCACGGCACTTTGAAAGTCAGAATTCTATCGGGCTCAACAATTCTTTCAATGATTCCAGCAGTTTCAAACTGGGGATTTTCATTTACTACCTCTTCAATGGTTTCGAGTACTTCGCGTACAGCTTGCAGGTACTCTGCTTCGCCCGGATGTTTTTGCTCCAGGCTGTTCATAATATTTTCTAATTTCATTACTTGTAAGTTTATTAACGATGTTTTAACCGTTTCTTAATTTTGGGCAAAATTACATCATGTTGTAATGCAACAATCGTTTTCAACCAAAAAAGACTTCCTCATACAAGCAATTTAAAACTAATAAATTTACAAAATTCAAATTACTGATTATTAATAATTTAAAACGAATAACTATTGAAATATATTTCATGTATTGTTCAATTTCAGACCCAAAAAGTCAAAAACAGTAAAAAACTTACAATAGTTTACGTAATTCACTTAAGATGCAAAAAGCAGCTTCACAGTGAATAAGTTTTTCCTTCTTTTATATCAAGAAAATAAATATATTGTTCAAAATTTGAACCGTTTAATACATGCCTGTTTCACAGAAAATACTACAGTTTTACAACGAACTAAAAATCATAGAACAGCTCCCTGTAGGAGTTGAAGTCTTGAATCCTTACCTAAATGAAGAAACCTTTAATATTTGTGAACAGTTTTATGGTAAGTATTATAGCGATCAAACCAAAAGGAGGATTATTTTTGGAATCAATCCCGGCAGGTTTGGAGCAGGTATTACCGGTGTTCCGTTTACCGATCCGGTTCAATTAGAAAAATCTTGCGGCATCCGAAATAATTTTGAAAAAAAAGCTGAATTGTCGTCAGAGTTTGTCTATCTATTAATCAATCAAATGGGTGGACCTGAGCACTTTTATAAACATTATTTCATTGGTTCTGTTAGTCCCTTAGGCTTTGTCAAAGATGGAAAAAACTACAACTATTATGATGATCTCAAATTGCAGAAACAATTAAAATCATTTATTCTCAAATCAATGATTCAGCAAATATCATTAGGTATTGATACAAAAAAATGCTTTTGCCTAGGACAAGGGAAAAATTTCGACTACCTTATGATGCTGAACAGTAAGCATAAACTTTTTGATGAAATCATACCTCTTCCCCATCCACGATGGATCATGCAATACAGAAGAAAACAATTAGATAATTTTTTACATGACATAAGCCGACAGCTTAGCACATAATTCATGACAAAACTGTCAGAATTTTTTCTCTCAAACTCTTTTATAAATATACAATTTCACTTGTTTCTATTTGATTAGCTGTTAACCGATTTACACAGATTGTTTATGGCATAATTTCTGATAAAACGGGGTCATGTTTCACAAAAAAATAAAATAATCATGGTATTACCAACTAACTTAAAACACATAGCAACTGCAGCCGATCTTGAGCAGTTAGTCAACGAAAATGAAAATGTAATGGTTTGCTGTGGCCGAATGGGCCCAATGTGTGTTCCTGTTTATGCTTCAATGGAAGAACTGGAAACAGAATATACCAATGTTCAATTCAGAGATATGTTATTCGATAGTCCTGAAGCCAGGGTAATTCGTGAGCTTCCTGAATGCCGTGGATTCATGGGACTTCCATTTACCGTTTATTTCAAAAATGGTAAAGTTGCAGCAGCAACCAGCAGCATCCAAACCAAAGAACAAATCACAGAAATTCTGGATCGCGAATTTAAATAAACCTTTACGGTAAAATGACAATATAAGGAGAAGCACTTTCACTTTGGATTGTGGTTCTCTTTTTAAAACAATTCACCATGAATAAAAATCAGTTTGATGTTATTGTATTGGGTGGCGGTGCAGCAGGATTAACTGCCGGAATTTACTTATCAAGGGCCAAAGCCAAAGCATTGGTTTTGGATACCGGAATGCCAGGCGGTCAAATGATTTTAACCTATGAAATTGCAAACTACCCCGGAATTGAAAAGACAACAGGGTATCAGCTTTCCGCAACGATGGCCAAACAAGCCAAAAGTTTTGGTTGTGAGGTTAAAAGTAATGTTAAGGTAAAATCCCTACAATTGGAAGGAGAAACCAAATCGGTAACACTTGAGAATGGAGATATTTTTGAAGCTCCGGCCATTATTTTAGCTACAGGAGGTCGTTCCAGAATGCTTCGAGTCTCAGGAGAAGAAGAATTCAAGGGACGTGGTATATCTTACTGTGCTACCTGTGACGGAGACTTTTTCCAGGACAAAGAAATCATAGTTGTTGGTGGTGGAAATTCAGCGCTGGAAGAAGCTGTTTCTCTTACAAAATATGCCAGTAAGGTTACCGTTCTTCATGAATTCGACCACTTCCAGGCATTTGAGCATGCTGTTGATGAAGCCAAAGCCAATCCAAAAATTGATTTCATTATGGAATCACATATCACCGAGTTTGTTGGAGAAAACCAATTAAATAAAGTGAAATACAAGAACCTTAAAACCGGTGAAATCAGTGAAAAAGAAATTGATGGTGTATTTATCTTTATCGGATATGAAGCCAACACCGATTTTTTCAAGAATGGTCCGCTGGAATTAAATCAATGGAATGAAATTATTTCTAACGAAAGCATGCAAACCAATCTTGAAGGAGTATTCACTGCCGGAGACTGTCGTGCCAAACGCTACAGACAAATTACAACTGCGGTCTCAGATGGCACAATCGCAGCTTTAAATGCACTCAATTATATCCATCAAAAAGAAACTCAGCCGGTATAAAACCGGCTGCTTTTTTATCATTTAGTTTCCCAAATACCATATTTTGAAATATCTCTACATTTGCTTCCCAAAAAAAGCATAATGGAAATTCATTCACTCATTCATCCCGATCAACAATGGATCTTGTGGGCAATATTAGTTTTCGGCGCCACTTTTGGTGTCTGGGCTGAACAGTACACACGATGGGGTAAAAAAGTATCAGGAGTCATTGTCAGCATTTTGTTTACATTTATTTTATCCAATCTAACCATCATTCCCAGCAAATCTGAAACCTACGATATGGTATGGGCATATTTGGTTCCATTGGCTGTCCCACTCCTATTGTTCAAAGCCAATATCAGAAGGATTATTAAAGAAGCCGGTCCAACTTTAATTGCTTTTGGAATTGGCGCTGTCGGAACCGTTATTGGAACAATCGTTGCTTTCAGAACCATTCCTTTAGGGGAAGAAGGTTGGAAACTTGCCGGAATTTTTTGTTCAACTTACATTGGCGGATCAATGAATTATGTAGCAAGTTCCCAAGCTCTCCAGTTGCACTCGGGTGATTTGCTTACGGCAGGCGTTGCTGCTGATAACCTCGTTATGACAATATACTTCCTCATTCTCTTTGCTCTGCCATCCATGGGATTTTTAAAAAAACATTTCAAGAACAATCATCAGGAAGAAGCCGATAAGTTAAGTCCTTCAGACTTGTCAATAGAAGAAATCAGCGAAAATCCCGGAATGCTGGATTTAGGAAAATCATTAAGTATTGGACTTATTATAGCGGCATTAGGATTTTATTTACAGGATATTATTCAAATAAAAGGAAGTGCCATCCTTATCATTACTGTGATGATAATATTAATTGCCAGCCTCTTTCCAAAACAAATGAACAAAATTAAAGGAGCCGATATGATAGGTTCCTTCTTTATGCAAATCTTTTTCGCAGCTATTGGAGCAAGCGCCAATATTCTTGTCGTACTAAAAGTAGGTCCCATGCTTTTCTTTTTTGCTGCGCTTATTTTACTTGTTCACCTTCTTTTTATTTTAATTGGTGGAAAACTTTTAAAACTTGATATTGCCGAAATTGTTATTGCATCTAATGCCAACATGGGTGGCCCAACAACTGCTGCTGCTATGGCTGTCGGAAGGCGGTGGAAATCATTAGTAATTCCAGCTATTCTTTGTGGAACACTCGGCTACGCAATTGCTACCTTCATTGGAGTCGGAGTTGCCTATTTACTTCATTAGAACCTATAACAAGCTAAGTATTTCACTGAATTGTCTGATACATTGAAAAAAGTACAGATTAGTCTCTTGTTTTCTAATAAGATTACAATACTTTTGCACCGACATTCTTCAGGGCAGGGTGCCTTGTCATGAGACAAGAATTCCCGACCGGCGGTTAAAGCCCGCGACTCCCGAAATATCGGGACTGATTCCGTGAAATCCGGAAGCCGACAGTAATAGTCTGGATGGGAGAAGATGTAAAATTGTGTATGTTGCTTATTGACATCCTTGTCAGTATGAACATCGGATTGTATATACTCCTTTGCCCTGATTTGTTTAAGGGTTCAAAACAAATAAAAATTATTTTATGAAAAGGAGTTCTCTATTTCTGTTTATCATTGTCTTTCATGTAACCGGTTTTGCTCAAAATTTAGTTAGGGGAAAAATTATTGACCAGGAAACAAAACAACCAATCCCTCTGGCTCAAATCTTTACCAATAAAAGTTCAACAGGAACTATTAGCGACAGTAGCGGTTTTTTTCAACTAAAAATAAACAGCAATAAAACTTTACTGACAATTGAGAGCATAGGATTTCAAACTAAAAATATTCTTTGCAGGGTAACGGGTAACACTACGGATCTCGGAACCATTTATCTGGCTCCCAAATCATATACTTTAAATGAAATAAACATTACATCCGGGTTGGCTAACAAAAATGTTGACCCTGTAAATGTGACAACATTATCAGCCCAAACTATTAAAAGTCAATTGGGAGATCAACCTCTACCCCTTTCCTTACAATCTGTTCCCGGCGTTTTTAGTATTCGTGATGGTGGCGGCAGTGGTGATGCAAAAGTAAGTATCAGAGGTTTTAAACAAAATAATGTCGGACTCCTGCTCAATGGAATTCCCATCAATGGTATGGAAAATGGATTAGTATACTGGAGCAACTGGTTAGGGCTTAATGATGCAACAGCTGAAATTCAGGTTCAGCAAGGCCCCGGACTGGCCAATATGGCTACTGATGCCGTTGGCGGAAGCATCAATATTATCACCCGAACCAATAACAAGCCCAAAGGTGGTTCTTTCAGTTACCAGATGACTGATTACGGAAATACGAAGTTGACATTAGCCTTGAACACAGGCACTATGAAAAATGGTTGGAATTTTAGTTTTCTGGGTTCATATTTTAATGGACCCGGCTATGTTGATGCAACTTACGTACACGGGTTTTCCTATTTTTTCTCCGCAAACAAGCAAATCAATAATAGGAACCATATTAACGTAACTCTGATGGGATCACCTCAACACCATGGTCAAAGAACGTTAAGGCTAACATACAATGAAATGGAGCAATATGGATTAAAATATAATAAAGACTGGGGTAGTTTAAATGGGAATATTATGAATGCATCCGAAAATTTCTATCATAAACCGTTTTTAAACATCAATCATGATTTAACTATCAGCAAACATCAATATCTTTCTAATTCATTTTTTGTTAGTTATGGCAACGGTGGTGGAAAGTGGTCTGAGACTTTCAATTATGCCCCTTCTATTTTTCAGTTTACAAATTCTTCAGGACAAATCGACTGGAATGAAATATACAATTTAAATGCAAATAATCAAACTCCATACGTTTTGGCCAATGGCGACACTGTTTCAGGCTATTCACTCAGAGTAGGAACAAATTATCTGTCAACTTTTATTACGACGGGTTTTATGAGTACTTACAAAGAGAAATTAAACAGGAATCTCACCTTCACTGGCGGAATATATTATCGGTACTTAAACTCTTACGTAAGAGAACAGATCTCAAATCTCATGGGAGGTCAGTTTTATATAGAAGATTACGGATGGTCGTTAAGTAGTGTTGCGGGTCGGAACCAAATAAAAAAGGTAGGCGATATAATTAAAACAGACAACAATTCAATCATTCAGCAAGCTAATGCATATTCGCGATTGATTTTTGAAAATGAAAAATCCAAAGCATATATTGCACTTGGAGCAAACAACAGGTGGTATCAAAGGATAGACCGCTTCAATTATGTTACAAATCAAAAAAGTATAATGGTTAAAAAAATCGGTTTCGATTTGCGTACCGGATTAAATTACCATGTATCACCAAGCAGTCAGCTGTATTTCAATACTGCTTATATTTCGAAACCTCCGTTCTTCACTTATGTATTTGGTAACTATACCAATATTCCTGTTCAGAACCTTAAAAATGAAATCATTAAAACCATTGAACTGGGCTACAGATTTACGAAAAATTCTTTAAACGGAAATGTAACAGTATATTATACCAGGTGGGACAATGTATCTTTACTAAGCGACCAATATGTTCAGCTGGCAAATAATCAGCAATCACGGTCAATGATCAATGGGCTAAACTCACTTCATAAAGGAATTGAAGGAACAATTAAGTATAATATTTCCGAAAAGTTTACTTTGGGAGCCCTTTTTTCGTTGGGTGATTATAAATGGTTAAACAATGTGCAGGCAACACTGTTGAATAACAACAATGTTGTAACCGACACCATCAATGTTTATGCCAAAGGACTCTACGTTGGAGGAACAGCTCAGCAACAAATCGGACTGAACATAGACACTCGTATTGCAAATACTTTCAACCTGAAACTTCAATGGATGCATTATAGCAAAGTTTTTGCCGATTTTAACCCTCTAACCAGAAATGATGCACAGAAGAAACTTCAACCTTACGAATTTCCTGAGTACAGTGTACTGAACGCTTATTTATCAGTGCCTTTTAAAATATCAAATCTTCCTGCTTTGCTTCAAATTAACGGTTATAATTTACTTAACAAAAAATACATTGTTTCAGGATTAGATGGTGCTGAAAGTAATTTACAAACTTTTACTGGCTTTTGGTCTTTTGGAACCAATTTCAATATCATGCTAAAGCTATATTTTTGAAACTATTTTATTGGAGCATCACGAATTATTTTACACCAAATCCATATTTTTTAGAAAAAGATCTTTTTTCAGCATCGAAATAGCAATAAAACATAACTTTTTCCTAAAATTTATTAATAATTCTTAGAAAAATATAATTTCATAAATTATTGAAATACAAATAATTGTTAAAAACAGTCTATACAAAGTGTTCAAAGCTTTATTTCAATTAATATATACTTAATATAATGAGGTAGGTGATTGAATATATTTGCCGCATAAAATTTAATAAATTCTATTTCTTATGAAAAAGTATTATTCTTTAATTGCAATGTCCATAATGATGCTCTGGAGCATTATGGCTTTTGGACAGGGTTCCACGACGGCTGCTTTAACCGGTGTGGTTACTGATGCAAAGGGTGCAACTTTACCGGGAGCTACAATTCAGGCTATTCATCAGCCTTCTGGTACAGTTTATGGCGCTATCACCAACGACAAAGGTCGTTATTCCATTCAGGGTATGCGTGTCGGCGGACCCTACACAATCGTTATCTCATATGTTGGTTTTACAACAGTAAAGTATAACGATGTTCAGCTTCCACTGGGTGAAACTTCTGTTTATAATGCAGTTTTAAAAGAAGCTACTAGTCAATTAAATGAGGTTGTTGTTAGTGCAAATGTAGGAGTAAAAAATTCTGCCGGTGGTGCTGCAACTAATTTCAAAGCAAGCCAAATTGCTGATGCACCAACTGTAGATCGCAATATCTATGATGTTGCTAAGTTATCACCAATGGTTCAGATTACCAAATTAGGTGGTATTTCTATTGCCGGTTCAAATAACCGTTACAACTCTTTCCAGATTGACGGTATGGTAAGTAATGACGTATTTGGTCTTGCCGGTTCGGGTACCAATGGCGGTCAGACTGGTGCTAACCCAATTTCACTTGATGCTATTCAGCAAATTCAGGTACTTATTTCTCCTTTTGATGTTCGTCAGGGTGGATTTACCGGTGGTGGTATTAATGCTATTACCAAATCAGGTACCAACCAGTTCCATGGTTCAATTTATACTTACTATACAGACCAAAGCATGTATGGAAAATGGAGCCAGGTTAGTGAAAGTGTTTCTAAACTTGAAAAAGAATCAACCAAAACTTTAGGTTTCTCTGTCGGTGGCCCTATCATTAAAGATAAACTTTTCTTCTTTGTAAATGCTGAACAAAAAACGAATTCTTACCCATCAGATTACTATGCAGGTTATAGAACCGGTTACATTTCTACAGATGAGGCACAGGTTATTCTCAACAGATATTCATCTATAACAGGGTTCAGTGACAGTTATGCCAGACGTAATCTTGATACTAAAGGCTTGTCTGTATTGAGCCGCATCGACTGGAATATTAACAAGAAAAACAAATTCTCATTACGCTATCAGTTGAATGATTCTTATAAAGATGTATATGGTGCCAGCTCATACACCTACTATTTCGACAACAGTGGTTACAAAATGAGAAACAAAACCAATTCTATCGTTGCCGAATTGAACTCAACCATTAGTAATTCAGTTTACAACGAAGCTCGTGTTGGTCTTACAATGGTTCGTGACAACCGTGATGTTGCTTACCTTGCTCCTAACGTTTACATCAAAAACCTTGGTGGTTCTTTTGACTCAAATACAAACTTGTGGAGTCAAGGATCTGTTAGTTCATATATTGGTACTGAAAACTATTCAGGTGCAAATGCTTTGAATCAGGATATTTATGTTATCGAAGATAACCTTTCATGGTACAAAGGAAACCACACCTTTACTGTTGGAACACATAATGAGATTTACAAAATGTACAACTTGTTTATTCCTTCTAGTACAGGTTCATATTATTACAACTCTTTGAATGACTTCCTGAATGACAATGCATACATGTTTACCTACCAGTATTCTGATTATAATCTGACCGGTACTTACAGATGGGGTGCAACCGTTAAAGCCGGTCAATTTGGATTTTATGCTCAGGATAAATGGAGTGTGAATGAAAATTTTGATTTGACCTACGGTATACGTTTTGATATTCCAACTTTCTTCAATAAACCTACTGCTAACCCCGAATTCAACCAAAGTACATATGCAACTAACTACAATGTACAGGTAGGAGAAGTTCCTTCAACAAAAGTGATGGTTTCACCTCGTATCGGATTCCGTTTGTACACCGATGACAGCCACAAAACTTTGATCCGTGGCGGTACAGGTATTTTCACCGGCCGTGAACCTTTTGTTTGGTTATCCAACGTATGGAGCAATACCGGTGTTGAAATGAAAGGGACTACCATTACCAGCAATGTACCTTCTTTTGCTACCTATGGTGATGACCCTGTAGCAGCGATGAATTCAGCTGCCGGTTCTGCTTCAAAACCAACCATTAATACCGTAAGTAAAAACTTCAAATATCCACAGGTATTCCGTACAAACCTTGCTTTGGAACAACAGTTATCAAACGGTTGGAAAGTTACCTTGGAAGGCTTATTCTCAAAAACAATGAATAATGTTTGGTGGGAAAACCTTGCTCTTACTGACAATGGTCAAAAAGTTTATGCTGTTAGTGCAGACGTTCCTAATTCAGGTACCATTTACTGGTCAAGAGATGCCGGAAGCTACTATGCAATCGTAAACCTCCAAAACACAAACAAAGGTTACACATACAACCTAAGTGCTCAGATTGAAAAGACCTTTAAATTTGGTTTAGATGTTATGGCCAGCTATACTTTTGGACATGCTTATTCTGTAAATGATGGAACCAGTTCAATTGCATACTCTAACTGGAAATATAACTATGCTGTTAATCCAAACGATCCTAATGCACTTTCTTATTCAATGTTTGATGTACCAAACCGTATTTTAGCAGTTGTAACTTATACCTCACCTAAATACTGGGGAAGTAAATTCAGTACAGTTGCTTCATTAGTTTATAACGGATTTAACGGTCAACGTTACAGCTTAACAATGAACGAAAGCAGAGACTTCAACAACGACGGTCAATATGGCAACTCTTTGTTGTACATTCCTACTACCGGCGAACTTGCACAGATGTCATTTGCTACTGAAGCAGATCGTACCAATTTTGGAAGCTGGATTGCAAGCGACAAATACGCCAAAGATCATCGCGGACAGTATGCTGTACGCAACTCAAACATGGCTCCTTGGGAAAACCATGTTGACCTGCATTTTGCAGAAGATTTCTATTATTTAGATGGAAAAGACAATAAAATCTCTTTGACATTTGATGTTTTAAATATTGGTAATTTGATTAATCACAAATGGGGTACTTCTTATTCATCAGCTTACAATGAACAAATTCTTAAAGTAACTGCTCTGAATAATGTTAATGGTAATATGATTCCTACTTACTCATTCCAGGGTAACTCAGTCAGCAAAAGTGATATCTTTAGCCGCTGGCATGCACAAATTGGTTTAAGATTTACTTTCTAATCAATCGATCTTATTCTTAAAAAAAGAGTGGTTTTTAAAAAACCACTCTTTTTTTTAACGTATATTTTTGAAATTACAGGTAACTTTGAATTCTGATTTGTGACCACTTTCATAAAAAAAAAAAATTCATTTCACATGAAAAAAATCCTCATAGTATTATTAGCTATTTCCTTCATTATTTCGGGATGTAATTACACTCAGAAAAAAGCAAATAAAAAACCCTATTTAGTAGTATTGTCATTAGATGGTTTCCGGTGGAATTATCCACAGATGTATAACACTCCTGTTCTTGACTCACTGAAAAAAGCCGGTGTTTTTGCAGAAATGATTCCCTCCTTCCCCAGCAAAACCTTTCCTAATCATTACACTCTTGCTACAGGTTTGTATCCCGATCACCATGGGATTGTTATGAACCAGTTTTATGATCCGCAACTGAAAGAGAATTACAGCATCAGCGACAGGAAAACGGTAAGAGACGGTAAATTTTATGGTGGTGAACCCATCTGGAATACAGCAACAAAACAAGGAGTAAAGAATGCAGTATTGTTTTGGGTAGGTTCTGAAGCAAATATTCAGGGCATGCACCCTGAAAAATGGTATCCTTACAATCAAAAACTGCCTTTCACTTCACGAATTGACACCTTGGTTCAGTGGTTATCTTTACCAGTTGACCAGCGCCCGCATCTCATCATGTGGTATTATCCTGAACCCGATGGCACGGGACATCATTTCGGACCGCGTTCTGAACAAGCCAGGCAAATGGTGGAACAACTCGACAACTGGTTGGGTCAATTCTTTACTGCAATGAGAAAGCTTCCTGAATTTAATCAGCTAAACTTTATCATCACTTCCGATCACGGCATGCAAACACTGTCTCCCGAAAGAAACATAATCCTTGATAAATTCATAGATACCGCTGATCTGATCCGATATTCAGGAGGAAATCCTGTGTACAACATTGGAGTAAAACCCGGCAAACTGGAAGCTGTTTATAAAGCCTTAAAAAGGGTTCCACACCTGCAGGTATGGAAACATGATAGTTTGCCTGAAAGACTCCATTACGGACACAATCCGAGAACTCTGGATTTAACCCTTGCAGCCGATCCAGGCTGGAGCCTTTACTGGTCGTGGAAAGTAGGAACAGAAAACGGAACACATGGCTATGACAATTCAGACAGAAAAATGCACGCTATTTTTTATGCCGCCGGTCCTGCTTTCAAAAAAGATTTCAATGCAGCTACTTTCCCCAATGTGGATGTTTATCCGTTGATGTGCAAAATACTGGGGCTAAAACCGGCTCCCAACGATGGAAATCTGTCAGGAGTTGAAGACCTGTTGAAAAAATAAAACTCATCCCGGTTCCATTCCTGTGATATTGAGAGGTACGCCATACTTTTCGTTAGTCGCAGGAATGAAACTTTTATTTTTTTGATGATCCGTCAGCATTGGGTAATAATATGTCTCATTCATTTTTACTACCAGAAAAAAACAAATCAGGCTTATCTCAAAGTTGCAAAGTGCCGAAAAAAACATTTTCAGCTCTTCGCAAGACTGCAAAACACCGAAAAAAAACAATTTCACCCTTTCGCAAGGTTGCAAAACGCTGAAAAAAACCGTTTTCACCCTTTTGCAAAGCTGCGGAAGGCCGAAAACAAATATTTTTACTCATTGCAGGGCTTACCATATCTTTCAATACTATTATGTTTTGTAAACTTATGCCAGCATTTCCCTGCAATTTTTAATTCTCTATCTTTGTCCCTGATGTATAATTCACAGGAATGAAACAATCATGAATGTGCAGAAATTTTAACAGATGAAATTATTGATGATCTACTGCGAACAGTTTCGCTATAATCCCGTTAGTAAAACACTTGAAGACTTTCCTGAAATTACTGAAGGCGGGAGCTTTAATCGTGCTTTGGTTGCGTTCATACAAACCGAAGAAGCCGATATGGATGATGAGAAAAATATTGAAACCAAAATGGTGAAAAACCTGAAATGGGCCGCTAAAAAAAACAACACACAAAAAGTTGTTTTGCATTCCTTCGCTCATTTATCGGAGAGCAAAGCCGATCCTCACTTTACAAAGCACCTTTTTGATTTAGTTGAGAACCGAATGAATAATGCTGATTACAATTGTGAGCAAACTCCTTTTGGCTATTTTCTTGACATTGATGTTAAGGCACCGGGCATATCACAAGCCAGAATATTCAAGAGTATATAAAATCAGTCTTTAAACAGATTTTTTTCCTTAATCATCCGTGCTATCTTCATAGGAACATATTTTTCCCAATCTGAATTTTCTTCTTTAATCATCTGCGAAACCTCGCGCGATTTGATGTGAAGAAGATGCGACATGGAGCTTTCTATATCAAGAATATAATGATTCTCAAGAAGAAAATCGTACAATAATTTGTATTTCGGGTCAATTTTCAGATTCTTTGAGGTAGTGAGTTCTTTTTTCTTACCCGAATCACGCAAAGTAGGATAAATGTAAAGTTTCATATTTGCCGGAAACATCAGGCCAATAGATTCGAGCAATCCGCCTTTAAGTTCCTGATAATATTTTTCACAGAACACTTTTTCAAGAGTGGGAACCCCCATTACAATGCGAAGCTTTTTCAATTTAAATAACTTGAAGAAATCAACCAACCTGTAGTATTCACGAATGTCGGAAACCATCACATTCTGACCAATACTGTTGAGCATATTCACCCTTTCAAGAAAATCATTTTCATCAAAATCCTCGCCTTTTGAAGAAAGATTATTCAACGTGAGCTCACAAAACGACAGAGTATTCCCTTCTTCATAATCTTCATCTTTTTTGAATAACTCAATGCTTTTATTCAAAATGTCCTTGGCGATATAAGTAATAGGACGAAAGGTTCCGCGAAAAGCCAAAACGTTCTTTTTGTACAACATTTCTGAAGGCTGCTGAACATTACCATTTTTATCAAACATTACAGCATGCGACATTCCGGATTTAACCAACTGAACTGCAAGCAAACGGTTATCAACATAGTCAAGGTCGGGGCCTTCCATCCGAATAGCATTTACACGAAACCGGTCCAAAGTCAGGTTATCGGCCAGCGACTCCAGAAATTGCCTTGGATATTGGTGATATCGAATACAGGCATACAATAAGTTAACCCCAAGAATTCCTAAGGTAGTTTGCTGAAGCAAACCATCCTGCTCCTGAAGTTTAACATGCAAAACCACGGTATTAGCAGGGCCTCCGGGAGTAAGCTGAAAACGAACCCCCATCCATCCATGACTATAGTTGTCTTTATTGTAATTGAGTACTTCAACCGTGTCAGCAAAAGTAAACAAACAGGAATCTGATTTACGCTCGGGTAAAAGTTCTTCCAGTTGATTGTACTCATACGTGAGCATCTTTGTTAACCTGTCCTCAGAAACATAACGACCTACCTTGCGTTTGTTGTAATGAGCATCACTAAAGCTTTTATCATAAGCCGAAATCGACTTGGCAATGGTTCCAGAAGCCCCACCTGCCAGAAAAAAATGACGTGCCACTTCCTGACCACCTCCGATTTCGGCAAATGTGCCATAAAAATTAGTATCAATATTGATTTGTAATGCCTTGCGACCTGTGGGTAAGATTTCCTTAAAGCTCATTGTACAGATTTACAACGTTTAACAACGGTGCAAAAATACACTTTTAAGCCACATCATTTCTTTTTTTCCAATAATTCCTCAAGGACCTTAATTTCATCACGTAAGCGTGCTGCTTCAATAAAATCAAGCTGTTTGGCAGCTTCCTGCATTTCCTTTTTGGTATTGTCAATGGCTTTTCTTATGGCCTCGGCACTCATATATTTAACAACCGGATCGGCAGCTATGCTGGGCTTTTCATTTTCAACGTAGGCTTTCTTTTCCTCTTCTCTTCCGGTATCAGCCACTACAGTTTGCCCCAGAATAGAATCCATTGATTTAACAATTTGCTTAGGTGTAATGCCATGCTTCTCATTATATGCCAATTGTTTTTCACGCTTGCGATTAGTCTCATCAATGGTGCGCTGCATGGAGTCTGTGATCTTATCGGCATAAAAAATAACTTTGCTATCCACATTTCTGGCTGCACGTCCTGCTGTTTGTGTTAATGATCTTTCTGAGCGCAAAAAGCCCTCTTTATCGGCATCTAAAATAGCTACCAATGAAACTTCAGGCAGATCAAGACCTTCACGCAACAGGTTCACACCAATCAAAACATCGATATTACCTAAACGCAGCTCACGCATAATTTCAATGCGTTCAAGAGTATCTACATCGGAATGAATATACCTCGATTTTATGTTGAGATTCAACAGGTATTTGGTTAATTCTTCGGCCATTCGCTTGGTGAGTGTTGTAACCAAAACCCGCGTACCTTTTTTTACCGTCTGATCAATTTCATCCAGCAAATCATCTATCTGGTTCAAACTGGGCCTAATTTCAATTACAGGTTCTAACAAACCTGTAGGACGAATGAGCTGCTCCACCACTATTCCTCCAGAACGTTGCAATTCATAATCAGCCGGTGTTGCGCTCACAAAAATCATCTGGCGTGAAAGCTGTTCAAACTCATCAAATTTTAACGGACGGTTATCCATGGCTGCCGGAAGCCTGAATCCGTATTCCACAAGATTTTGCTTTCTTGACCTGTCGCCGCCATACATAGCCCTTATTTGCGGCATCGTAACATGACTTTCGTCAATAACTGTAATATAATTATCAGGAAAATAGTCCAGCAAACAGAAAGGACGTGAACCCGATTTTCGTCCGTCAAAATAACGCGAATAATTTTCAATACCAGAACAATAGCCCAGTTCACGCATCATTTCTACATCATAAGTAACCCTTTCTTCAAGACGTTTGGCTTCCAGATGTTTTCCAATTTCATGAAAATAATCCACCTGCTTTTTCATATCCATCTGAATATCCATTAACGAGGTCTTCATTTTTTCCTGAGAGGTAACAAAAATATTGGCCGGATTAATGACTATTTCCTTTAACCCCTCAATTCTTTGTCCCGAAACGGGATCAATAGTTTCCAGAGATTCAATTTCATTACCCCAGAAAATGATACGAAAGGCTCTTTCCGCATAAACAGGAAACACATCGATGGTATCTCCTTTCACTCTGAAATTGCCTCTTCCCAGCGCTACTTCGTTCCGGGAGTATAAAGCATTTACCAAACGATGCAACAAATTATTTCTGGTGATCACTTCTCCAACTCTAAGGTTCACTACATTGCTTGTAAAATCATCAGGATTGCCAATACCATAAATACATGAAACTGAAGAAACAACAATTACGTCTTTTCTGCCCGAAAGCAAAGCAGAAGTCGCAGAAAGCCTTAATTTCTCAATTTCCTCATTAATCGACAGATCTTTTTCAATATAAGTATTGGTTACAGGAATGTAAGCTTCAGGCTGATAGTAATCGTAATACGAAACAAAATACTCAATGGCATTCTCAGGAAAAAACTGTTTAAACTCACCATACAATTGAGCAGCCAGCGTTTTATTATGACTCAGAATTAAAGCCGGCCTGTCAACCTGAGCCAAGACATTTGCTATGGTGAAAGTTTTACCGGAGCCGGTAACACCAAGTAAAACCTGAGCATCATCTCCCCTATTTAAACCATCGACAAGTTGGCTGATTGCCTGAGGCTGATCTCCTGTTGGTTGATAATCTGATACCAGTTTAAACGACATTTCAGGTTTGTTTATAAGCAAATAAGGCCCTTTTGCAAGGGCCTGTAAAATTATTCAGAATAACAGTATTATTCTATAAAACTGCTACATTACCGTCACTATCAACGATAACGTCCCAATTCACAAAGGCAACCTTACCGTCACGGATATAAAAGTCAATCATCTGCTCTTCAAACGACAAACGGGTTTCTCCATCCTCCTGTTCTTCATCAAATTCCTCTGCGCCGTTTGCTTTCATTAAAGCTATTGCCTCTTTTTGAGGCATACCAATAATCTTTTTACCGTAAAGTGTAGCATCAGGATGATCTGTCTCCATCCCGGCAACAACCTGACGTGTATGTCCTTCGAAAAATATAGATACACCTTTTTCCCAATAATAAAGCAATACGGCATTCATTTCTTCTTCACTCTCAAAGTTATCAACTTCTTCAGGTTCGCCCAAATCAGAAACAACTTTTTCCATATCCATTCCGAAAGCGAGATCCCCCAATCCCTTCTGGGGAATAATTTCATAAGAACTAATCATTTTCTTTTTTTCTTTATATATAATTTTTAAATGTAGTATTTTCTATTTAAATGGTGAACCTGGTTCTTTAGCCATTTTCTCGTATATCTTTTTTTCAAGAAAATAGGGCATGAACTTACTCAGCAGGTTCGTTAATTTTCCTTCTGCGGTCAGAACCAATTTCTTCTTCTTTTTCTGAACCGCTTTGTAAACATGTTTTGCAACCTCTTCGGCCGACATAATTTTACCTTCATTTAATGGTGATTCACCTTGTTGTGAGCCATCAGCAACCAAAGCAGTATTACGAATATTTGAAGCAGTAAAACCAGGATATACCATTAAAACATTCAATCCAGTTTTTAAATTTTCTGTTCGTAAACTCTCCATAAATCCCTGTAAAGCAAACTTTGAAGCCGAATATCCAGTACGTCCGGGTAAACCTTTAATTCCGGCAATGGAAGACACTGTAACAACAGTACCTTTTGCTTCCAACAAAGCCGGAAGAGCAGCCTTAGTACAATAAACCGTACCCCAGAAATTTACATCCATTAATCTTTTAATAACATCAACAGAGGCATCACGAAACAATGCACGCATGGAAATTCCGGCATTATTTATCAACACATCAATACATCCGTATTTTTCAAGAGCATAAGATATAAGAGCTTCACTATCTTTTTCTATTGTAACATCTGTTACTTTATAAACTGAGGTACCTCCTGATTCTTCAATCTCACGACTTAATAAAATCAATTCATCTTCGCGTCGTGCTCCCAGCACCATTAAATCTCCATGTGCTGCAAATTCCAACGCCAAAGCCCTTCCTATCCCTGAACTCGCACCCGTAATAACTACTACTCTTTTATCCATGAATTACTTTGAACATTTTTACAATGATACAAAAAAATATATGTATCAAAAGTGAATTTTAAGTTTTTTTGACAGATTATCTGTTTTCAAAAAATCACGAAATAAACCAATGGTTATCTGAAAAATAAAAACAAAAAGCCGGATCACATTTTAAACAGGATCCGGCTTATAAGTTATTGATTAAATTTCTTCAAATACGGTTTTAAAAGATCTTTATGAACCATAAGATCCATAATTTTCAATTTCACATAAGGTTCGCTAAAGAAATAATAACCAAACTCAGGACTATCAGGATTAACACTTCTAGAACCTGAACTGGAATCCTTAATCAAATACCAGTAATTCCCATTTTTGTCTTTGGTGTAACCAACCATATGCATGCCATGATCATCGGTCGTGGTTCCATTGGAGAAACGAAACTGACGGGCATCATCGTTAATGTATTGAGCAGGAATATCAAAACTTGGAATCAAGCCTGTATTATTAATATGCGATAACCCTGCTTCCGAAACATCACCACCGATGCATATTGTATAGCCTTTATCCATTCCTGTGTGAATAATATCCATAAATACATTGAGTGGCACATTATAATAAGCTTTGCTATGCCACCAGTTATCCGGAACCTGATATTCCACCTGCTGCCAGAAAGGCTTTTGCATATAACTCAACACATCCACATAATCATCCATATTTAACCTTAGATAGTCATTCAGAAATGATTTTGGGGTGTATTCCTTTCCTTTGTAAATGAAACTGGTTGGAGGTTCGCCCATATAATAATTGAGAATGGAGCGTGTGGTAGCTATCACAGCAGCTTTGTTCCAATCAGCTGATTTTTTCACACTGGCAAGATAAGTATGCAACTCATCCATTAATTTTGAGTGGTCATAAAACTTTTGACCCGGCAAAAGACCCGTATAAACATCGCGGGGAACAATACCATATTTTTTGTAAATCCTTGTTAAAGCATTAGCTTCTGCACCTTCGTCAACAAGTGAATTGCCACGAGTATCTACAAAACGGCTTACTTTTTCAACATATTCCCAGTACACAGTGAACATCTCAGATAGCCTTACATCCTTATTGTATAAACGGTGTTCTTCTGATTCCATAAACGAAGTGGTTGAAAAACTCCAGCATGTACCTGTATTTCCTTGCGAAATCGGGGGGAAATGCCAGTAATCATGAGCCTTATAATCAGAAAGCTTATTAGGAAGCTGCATTCCTGACTGATCCAAAACAAATTGCTTTTCAGCCTCTTTAGGGTGCATCTTGGCTTCGTACTCATGAATAGCCTTCATGATAACATCAGGATAATAAGTATTCTCAGGTTTCACAAAAACGCCCTTTTCGTTGTTCTGGGCATAAACCGAAGCCACAGAAAACAACAGGATAGCGATAAACAATAAAGTAATTTTTTTCATTTTTGTTATTTTATGAATTACAAAAAGCCTAGATCGGCTGTGAATCACGCCAAAATTACACTAATTTTACTTAAACCAAAGGAGAGCTCAATTCAGATTAAATATTAATTAAGACTTTATTTAAAATATCCTACATTTTTTTGCAGTACAGTTTTTGGAAAAAGAAAAAAAGTGTATTTTTGCGCTCTCTTGGAGAGATGGCAGAGCGGTCGAATGCGGCGGTCTTGAAAACCGTTGAGGGTCACACCTCCGGGGGTTCGAATCCCTCTCTCTCCGCCAGATAAACCCACGCTGAATAGTGTGGGTTTTTGTTTTAACTCACTTCAACTAATTCTTTTGCTTTATTTAAAGCCGGACTAAAGTTATCAAATATCATTTCATCTTTAATCCATTGAGACATTTTATTCCTGTTAAAATCATCTTTAAGTTCCTTACTAACACCTGAAAGAATTACTACAATATTAACTTTATTCAACTGATCAAGAGCATCCTTTAAATTATGTATCCCAGTCTGGTCAATAAATGAAACGTGCCGCATTCTAATGATCAACACTTTACTTTTTAACCCTATTTCTTTTAATACTTCTGAATATTTTCTGGCCGAGGCAAAAAACAATGGTCCACTGATTTCATAAACAGACAAACCAGCAGGCAAAGCCGAATAATCCTCAATTAAATCAGTATCAATAACATTACTGATTCTTTTTTCTCCTATATCTGACATGCGTTTCATAAACAAGAGAGCCGACAGCACAACACCAATCTCAATTGCCACAGTAAGGTCAACAAATATGGTCAAAAGAAAAGTGCTTAACAGGACAAGGATATCAAAATAACTACCTTTTACAGTAGCAACAAACGACCTCCATTCGCTCATATTGTAAGACACTACAATCAATACTCCGGCCAAAACTGACATTGGAATTAATTTAGCCCAACGACCTAAAAAAAGCATAATTAGAAATAGTGTTGCGGCATGAACCATACCCGAAATAGGAGTACGTCCTCCGTTTTTCACATTGGTTGCCGTACGCGCAATAGCCCCTGTTGCCGGAATCCCTCCAAAAAGCGGACTGGCAATATTGGCAATTCCCTGTGCAATAAGTTCGGTATTTGATCTGTGCCTACCACCAATCATACCATCAGAAACAACAGCAGACAAAAGAGATTCTATTGAACCGAGTAAAGCAATGGTCAGAGCCGGAACAAAATAATTATGGATCTGATTTAAATGAATTTCAGGGATGTGAAAACTGAAACTGTTGTGAATATTTCCAAAATAAGTTTCAATAGTTGAAACAGGTATATTAAATATCTGAACAAAAGCTGTTATAGCTAATATTGCTATAAATGAACCCGGAATCTTAGTTGTAATTTTCTTGAAAAAAACGGTAATTATAATTGTTACTAAAGTAATTCCCAAGGCCCAAAAGTTTATCTGGTTAAGATGTTGGATATATGAGATCCATTTTTCGATAAAGCCCGCAGGAACCTTTTCGATTGAAAGTCCAAGCGCATCTTTAATCTGAGTTGAAAAAATGACTATGGCAATGCCACTGGTAAAACCAACAATTAAAGGATGGGGGAAATATTTCAAGAGGGAACCTAACCTGAGCAGTCCGAAAATAATCAACAGAAAACCTGCCATTATGGTCGAAATCATCAAACCATTGAGTCCATATTCCTGAAGAATACCATAAACAATAACTATAAACGCTCCGGTTGGACCACCAATTTGTACACGACTACCACCTAAAAATGAAATCAAAAAACCTGCAACAATAGCTGTAATCAATCCCCTGTCAGGAGAAACTCCCGATGCCACAGCAAAAGCTATTGCCAATGGTAAAGCAACAATTCCAACTACTATTCCCGAAAATATATCTCTCGAAAGTTGTTTATTCCCGATTCCGGATTTTAGAACCGTAAAAAACTTAGGTTTAAATATATAGTCCATATTCTATAGAATAAAAATGGCTGCAAATATATCACAAGTTTAGGGCTGTAGATTCATTTTAAAATAAAATATTTTAAAATGAGAACAATTGATTTTGAATATATTATAATTATAAAATAAGCACTTATTTAGTATTATAAACAAAACTAATCTTCAATTCTTATTCAATTACTCCTGATTTATTAATCTGTTTTACTGCTTTCATACTGAATACTATTCAGTACCATTTTAATCTCGCCGTAAGAGAATTCTTCATTCAGCTTCATTCTGAGTTCTCCGATACTTCCAAATTCTGTATTTCTAATTTTTTCTTTGAGCAAATCGGAGCGTTTATGGTTCATTAATTCCTCCAACTTCAGGGTTCCGTCCAAAATAAAATGAGCCAAATGACCTTCAATGGTTCCTTCTGTAAACCCTCGTTCTTTGGCAATTTCAGGAATACCCATCCCCTCTCCAAACATTCTCAGACTAATATTTTTCGTGTTCTCCTTTGGCTTTTTCTCTGGCTTTTTGACTTCGGAAGAGACTTCCCCTTTCTCCTTGCAATAGGCCTGAATCAGCGCTGTTATTTTATTCCCGTATTTCATTATGCGAATTTTGCCCATTCCATGGACACCAGAAAATTGTTCTTTGGTAACAGGAATTTTTTCACAAAGATCAAACAACGTTTTTTGGCTAAAAATCTGATAATGAGCCACCCCTCCTGATTCAGCCAGTTCATGCCGCAATTTACTTAAACGCGAAAACAATTCAGGTCGCGGTCCTATCACTTTCTCTTTGGACAACGAGCGAACCGGTTTCTGTTCTTGCAGTACCGATTTCGCCCTGGCTTCAAGATATTTTAAAGTGCTGAACCCATCATCTTTTAGCGCATTTAAACAGAATAACTTTACTGATATTAATTCTTCAGTTTTAAGTAAAGCTTCTTTAAATCCCTTTTTAACTTCTCTATTGTCGGTCGTATAACCGATTTCTGACAAAGGTTTCACCATATTGTTTTCCGTCTGTTCAATGAAATACGAAATGGCTTTTAAGATTCTCTCTTTGACTTCTGTATTATTTTCAGGATCCTTTTCTTCCTGGCTCAACCGAATCAATTGTTTTTGAAAATTTTCACCAACCTGAACCAATTCCCCCACTCCCTTTTCTTTGATTGTTAACAACGGCTCAAAAATATTTCCCTGTAAAGAATCTTTATTTTGATCGGCTACTTTTATGCATTTATTGACTGAAATCAAAAAGGGTTTATAGTCAAAAAGTTCCTGAATCAATTCAAGCTGATATTCTTTTTTCGATTTATTCAATTGTTTGTCATCAGGAGGATTTTGTTCCACTTCATGGCTAAAAGAAAGAACTTTCTCATCCTGAATGATTCCGTTTTTATTAATCCGGCTTTTCAACACAATTCCTTCCAGTGTTCGACAACGGCTCAAAGCCACATAAGTCTGTCCATGAGCAAAGGAAGCTTCAGCATCAATAATAGCTTTCTCAAACGTAAGCCCCTGGCTTTTGTGAATGGTAATAGCCCAAGCCAGCCGTAAAGGCAATTGCGAAAAAATGCCTTTTACCTCTTCACTGATTTCCTTCGTTTTTTCATCAAGTGTATAATTGACATTCTCCCAGGTTTCAGCACCGACATATATTTCTGAAGAATCATTCGAGCAACGAACCACAACAAACTCGTCTCCTATTTCAATTATTTTACCAATTTTACCATTATAATATTTTTTCTCCGGTGAGCTGTCATTTTTAATGAACATCACTTGTGCCCCAACCTTCAATTCGAGTTTGTAATGAGTCGGATACGCATATTCAGAAAAATCTCCTTCAATTTCAGCCGTAAAAAAATGGGGTTTATTTTTGATTTCTGACAGTGCATAGTTGTTGATTTGGTCTGCCCTGTTGTTATGTGTTGTGAGCGTAATATATCCTTCATCAGGATCGGGAGTAAAATGTTCATCAAAATGCTCATTGAGTGTCTGCAATGATTGTTCAGAAAGACTGTTATTCCTGATTTCATTCAGAATTTTAATAAAACTTTCGTTTTTCTGTCGGAAAATGTACTTCAGTTCAATTCCCAAAGCATTGGATCTCTGAAAAGATTTACTGCTAAAGAAAAAAGGAGTTTCATAAAAAGCCGAAAGCAATCTCCATTCGTCAGGTTTCACCACAGGGGCCAGTTGTTGCAGATCGCCAATCATTAAAACCTGGATTCCGCCAAACACTTTGTTTTTATCCTTGAATTGTCTCAAAACCTGATCAATTCCATCCAGTAAATCAGCCCTTACCATACTTATCTCATCAATAATCAAAAGATCCAACGAACGAATGATATCAATTTTTCTGCGATTAAACTTATAATGGGAACGAGACTTCTGTCTTTCGGAATATCGGCGTTCTTCCATCTCAGGTAAAATCGGGCCAAAAGGCAACTGAAAAAATGAATGAATCGTAACACCTTTTGCATTGATCGCGGCTACGCCGGTGGGAGCAACAACAACCATTCTTTTAAATGATTCGTTACGTACTTTATGCAAAAAGGTGGTTTTCCCGGTTCCAGCTTTTCCGGTTAAAAACAAGTTTTGGTTGGTTTTTTCAATAAAATTCCAAGCTAATTCAAGTTCGGCATTCATAAATTGTTGATTTAAAAGGTTTATAAAAATAACCCCGGTCGATTATTTTTCAGCATATTCCAGAACAACTACTTTTCCACCGGCATTCCTCTTTAAGTAAGAAATGATAATCTGTCTAACTTCTTTATTATCATGATAAGGCTGAATAGCTTCGTGCGGTGACTGAATTTCATCCTGAGAAACGAACCCAAAACCCACATATCGACCGTTTTCCACTTTAACTACAGACTTTTCCCCGGCTGTCCGACCTTCATCAAAAACCAGAAAGTTATTTCTGTTAAAATGATAATTTTCAATGGATTTCTTAACTCGTTCATTGTAAATTCTTGGAGGTTCCTCTCCTACACAAGCTCCGTTGCAACGGTGAATCTGATAATAAAAACACGCTCCGTTACTGTCATATAATCCGGTAAGTTTTTGGCACAAGCCATATTCTTCACATATTTTATATAAATGGTCCTGCCCTTCCTTTAATGATCCGTAAGTAAAAACTGGATCAACATTATCCAGGGTTTTCATCAATTTCAAATTAAGATATCCTTGTTTATCTGTAAAAGAATACAATCCCCATCTGAATAAAGTACGACGCTGGGCACGATTAAATACCGGCTGATACTTTTTAATTTCATGAGATTCAAGTAACAGAGCAACCAGTTCACTTCCTGTTTCCCGAAACTTTACTTCTGCCAGTTGATTTTTAATTTCCAGTTCCTTAGGATCGGCATGATTGTTCAAGTGCGACATCACACGTTCACGAATATTAATTGATTTCCCAACATAAATCAATGACCCGGCTTTGTTATAAAAATAATATACCCCTGGTTTTTCAGGCAAGTCTTCTAATAAAGATTTATTTCGTAACCGGCTTTCTTTTACTCCATTATTTACTTTAAGATTTGGCTCAATCGACAACAACAACTGGAAAAGCTTTAATGTAGCCATTGCATCACCACTGGCTCTGTGCCGGGCATTGTTATCAATCCCTAACGACTGACATAGTTTTCCCAGACTGTATGAAGGTTTTCCAGGGATAAATTTCCTGCTCAAAGAAACCGTATCCAACGTTTTTCTTTCAAACTGATACCCCAGTCTCAGAAACTCATGACGAATAAAACCATAGTCAAACTTCACATTGTGACCAACAATAGTAGTATCTTCTGTAATTTCTACAATCTTTTTAGCTACCTCATAAAACTTTGGAGCATCAGCTACCATCTGATTATTAATACCTGTCAATTGTGTAATCCGGTAAGAAATCTTCCTTTCAGGATGAATCAACGTACTATATTCATCCACAATTTTTTCTCCATCATACACAAATATGGCAATTTCGGTTATTTTTTCCTGAGACGGACTTAACCCGGTGGTTTCTATATCCAGAACGGAATATTTCACACATTGAAAGCTTTACAAATTCAACTTCATTTGAATGGCTTTCACCTGTTGTTTAAGCTGCTGCACTTCTTCAGCCAGGCGATCTTTTTCCTTGTTGGACTCAGGAACTTCAGAACTGATGTAATTCACAAATTTCCATACTTCCTTAATTTCATTCACTTCCAGCTCATATGGCAGGTACAATGAATTCAGTGAATGTAAAATCAGTTTCCCGCTTTCCTTAATCTTATTCTCTAACACTTTAAAAACCACACCTTCTTCTTTAGTCAGCACTACATAAGCATGATGATTTCTGATGTGGTTCCAGTCCTGAACATACTCACAGGTAACGTATGAACCATTTGGAATGGGCAACATGGAATCGCCACTGATTTGAAAAGTTCTGTATTTCTTTTGTTTCGATAAGAAAGGCAACTTAAAAGTCGGTAACACCTTAATATAATCAGGATCAGCATATCCAGCTGCATATCCTGCTTTTGCCTTCTCAGATACCAATTCAATATTTTCTTCATTTTCTTCATCTACAGTCGTGGCAAGTACCCTTAGTTGCATACCATTAATGAAAGTCTCATTATGCGGGTCAAGTTGTGATAGTTGCTGTTCCGATAATAAAGAAAGGTCAACTTTTACCAGCATATCAATGCTGACACTATAATATTCTGAAAATTGCATCAGAACATTTAAATTGGGTTGGGCAACACCATTCTCATATCCACTGAGAGTTGAGCGTTTCATTTCCAGTACAAATGCCACATCATCCTGAGTACGGCCTTTGCGTTTTCTTAGTAATTTAATGTTGTTTTGAAAGTACATGATGACTGTTTTTATTTTTTATTCTTAAAAAACATCAAACAATAAATGATTATATTGCCGTCGTTATTTTGATCATATAATAATCAAATGTACTATTATTTTTTTATATGTCAAGTTTTTTGTCAATAAAATGAAAGTCAGAACCATCATACATCTTGATCTGGATTCCTTTTTTGTGTCTGTAGAGCGGCTTCTGAACCCGGATTTAAATGGAAAACCAGTAATTGTTGGCAGTCTGTCTCGCCGTGGTGTAGTTGCCAGTTGCAGTTACGAAGCAAGGAAATTTGGCATACACTCTGCCATGCCATCATTACAGGCTCACAGACTATGCCCAAAAGCCATTTTTGTTAGTGGAAGCATGAAAATATACAGCCAGTATTCGGCAATGGTAACCCAAATTATTGCTGAAGCCAGTCCCGTTTTTGAGAAAGCTTCTATAGATGAACACTACATTGACATCAGCGGAATGGACCGTTTTTACGGAAGTATTAAATGGGCAACAGAACTTCGTAGCCGAATAATAAAAGAAACCGGTCTTCCTATAACCTGTGGTATTTCCATAAACAAAACACTAGCTAAGATGGCTACTAACGAAGCCAAACCCAATGGTTTTCTTTATGTTTCTGAACACGATGTGTATGATTTTCTCGGATCCTTGTCTATTAAAAAGATTCCAATGATCGGTTCAAAAAGCTATGAGAAGTTTGCTGCTATGAAGATCAAAACAATTGCAGACCTTCGTAAAATTCCATTGAATGATATGGAAAAACAATTTGGGAAATATGGTTATATCATTGGTTTAAAAGCCAGAGGAATTGATAATCGCCCGGTAACTCCTTATTGGGATCCAAAATCTGTAAGCAAAGAAAGAACCTTTGGTGAAGATATTTCAGATTCAGATCAACTAAGAGCTATGTTGATAGGATTAACTGAAAAAACAGCTTTTGAGATGAGAAGAAAAAACAAGCTGGCAGGAAGCGTTACAGTAAAAATAAGGTATTCAGATTTTGATACAAGGGTATTGCAGAAAACCATACCTTTTACTAATTATGATCATGTACTCATCAGGATAGCCGAAGAATTGTTTGAAAAACTTTACAAAAAAAATGCGCCGGTGAGGCTTATAGGAGTACGATTGGCAAATCTGTCCAATCACTGGGGACAGCTAGATTTGTTTGAAGAGATAAAGTCATACGGTTCACTTTACCAAACCATGGATCACATAAAAAACAAATATGGAAAATCGGCCATTCTCAGAGCTATTAGTATGCAACAAAAAGATAATCGTGAAAATTACTGACCACAACGATCTTTGTTTGTAAAATAAGCCAGCTTTTCCAATTTATTGATCATATCATAATGTTCAATATAAACATTATCAGGAACCTTTAGATAAACAGATGTAAAATTGAGAATTCCTTTGATACCGGCAAAAATTAGCATTGATGAGATTTCCTGTGCCATTTCAGATGGCACAGCCAAGACACAAAGTTCAATATTTTCTTTGCGCAGGATATCTTTCATCTTAGCCACATTATAACATTTTACATCAGGAAACTGAGTTTCAGGTTCATCACCTAATCGAAATGTAGCAGCTACTTTAAGCTTTGTTTGTGTATTGTTAAAATAATCGGCAACTGCTCTACCCAAGTCACCAATACCAACAAAAGCTACTTTCTGATCGTAAAGGCAGTCTATTGCTTTACCAATACTATCAATCAGCTTACTGATCTCATAACCCTTATGTATATCACCGGTAAAACCAATCAACATCAAATCGCGGCGAACGTGGGCAGGATTGATTTTTAACAAATGTGCCAATTGATGAGAGTGAATGTATTCTTTTTCTTCTTTCGGCAGATTTAACAGTGCTCTTCGATATAAACTGAGCCTTTCAACTGTATTAGCAGGTAGATTATTAATCATATCGACAGTATTTCATATCTATATTAAAACGTTGCAAGATACGAACTAGAATGTATTCTTTATGTGTCAACTTTAAAAATTCTGGTTTAAAAAACCTATATCAGATATAGAAGATCCAAAATATACCAACAACAACTGCTACAGTTCCGGCAAGGGCATTAATGAAATTGTATAAAACCGCTTTTCTTTGTTCGGATGAAAATCGGCCAATCAAACCCATAACTGCAGAAAAAACTGTCATTGCAAGGATAGTTCCGACAGCAAAACCAACAAGATAATAAACAGACTGCATCACAGAGCCAAAGGCCAAAGTTGGCATCAGACCCAACAAATGTGATATTCCTGCTAAACCATGCAATGTGCCAATTCCCAACGCAGCAAATAATGTATGTTTATGATTCTCGTTATGTTGATGCTTTTCAAAGACATGCTCGTGTTCATGATTGTGCAAATAAATACTGCCATCCTCATTCTCATGCTGATGTAAGTGATTAACGGGACGCTGTAATTGCCTATATAATCTAAAAAAAGCCCAAATTCCAATTGCAATTAACATAACTCCAACAATTCGTTCGCTGTGTGCTGAAATTAAATCTACAGGAATCAGTTCTCTGAAAAAGAAAAATAAAACTCCAATCAACATCATACCCAAAACATGGCCTATTCCCCAGAAAATCCCTATCAACCATGGTCTGAACCGCGCATTAAGTGCCAAAGGACCTATGGCAGCTAAATGATCAGGTCCGGTAAAAACATGAATAATCGCTGCAACCAGACCAAATACTAAAGGAAGATTGGATAACAACTCTTTCATCTTAATATTTTATTATGTCAACAAACAATAAAACTATTAGCGAGCAAAACTATTAATTATTGTTAATAAAATAACAATAATTAATCTAAATTAACAATTAAAATCCTCAACTAAGATAGAATCCGTTTTGTACATTTATCCAATCAAAAAAGAAGCAATGCGCCTCATCAATATCATACTCTTTCTATTATTTTTTTCAACAGTTACGGCTCAAAAATGGAATTCTGAAGCTGGATTAATTAAGCCCTACACAGCTGAAATTACTGCTAGTTCTGGAAAAAACACAAACTACATAAACGATCAGAACCCCAATACTTACTGGGAATCGGGCAACCCATTGCCCAATGCTTATATTTCACAAAATTGGAACAATCTATTTTTAAATTACGAACTCTTTCGGATCAATTCAAAAAACACATCGGCAGCTTTTGATGGGAACACCAATACTAAAGCATCTTTCAATTTTGGAAAAACTGAGATTAGCTTTAAACATCCCCAAAAATTATTATACCTCTCAGTAAAAGCCGATATTAAAGACACTCTGCACATATCCATAATAACTTCTGAAAATAAAAAAGTAAAACTATACTACACACCTGCTGAGAACTATCAAATCAAAAGTTATGCTTTGCCAAAAGAGATCAACGCAAAAAACATTATTCTTAGTAGTAAAAAGAACTTCGACATTTTTGAATTGGGTGCACTTTCACATTTACCTCAGGAGTTTGTTCAATTGGATTTGGGAAAAGAACAAAATATTGGCTGGATCACAACAAGACAATTAAACGTGTCAGTAAGAAAAATAACTGTTTTATCGAGTACAGATGGAAACAACTGGAAAAAGGTATTGGATCTAAACCCGAAAGCCATTCCGTTGCTACAAATTCCGCTTAAAATCCCTTTCAAAGCAAGATATATCAAACTTGTATACAACTTGCCTTTTGATAATTATGTTAAAGCCAGATTGTGGGAATTTAACATATATGGGCCTTTTGGACCGTATGGAGCCCCCCCCCCTGCCAGACAATCAAAATTTACTTACGCAAAAACTTTTGGAATCAATACTATTTGGGGCTGGGGATATAACGTATATTCTGACCTACTGAAATCAGGAACAGGACCGGGTTTCTTCAACAAAGTTGCCCACCAGTTGCGCACATATCATCGACTTGATTGGGATATGAAAACACCACAAAACCCACCCGATTTTAATACAATGGCCGAAGGCAAAGGAACGCCTGCTGAATACTGGCTTAATTGGGACAGAGAATATAAAAACTGGATTAAATACGGGTTTAATATAGACGTAACTTTAACTTTTAAACAGGATAATTTCCCTGATAGTTTATGGAAAGATCCTGTTGCTGAATCAGAAACCTATGGTAAAAGATTTGGCAATCATTTCTATAACCGGCAACACCTTGTTCAAACTATTGAGATTGGTAATGAACCCTGGAACTATAATCTTGATGTTTATCGAAAGGTCCTGCTGGGGATGAGCAAAGGAATTAAATCGGTTTGCAATGCTACTGTCCTCCCCTGCGCTATTCAGGCATGGAACCCGGAAGATGACAATAACAATTATATCAACAAATATATTCATCAGAAGAATGCGCTTTATCTCGATGGACTGAACACACATATATACTCATACGTGTTTAAAGAAAATGGCATCCGTGTGGCAGTAAATCCGGAGGACCCCAGATCAGAAGTATGGTCGATGGCTAACCTCTACAGATTCAGAAATATCAATATGCCCGGAAAATCAATATATGTTACTGAGTTTGGCTACGACAGCAACGGTGGAAAGGAAGATTGCACACATTCTGAATGTGTTTCAGAAATTAATCAGGCTGCCTATGGAATCAGAATGGCGCTTATACTTTGGCGCCTGGGAGCCGAAAAACTATACTGGTATTATTTTGCCAACGTTCAATATTCTTCATTTCTGCATAATCGTTCAGGCTTGTGCGGCTCATACGCTACTGGCTTTGCTCCAAAACAATCATTTTTTGCTTTTGAGGAACTCCTCAGAGTGCTCGGATCATACCATTTTAAAGATATAATTGTTGAGAATCATCAGGTATATGCTTATTTGTTTGAAAATATGAACACCAAAGAATATCTTATCATTGCCTGGCGTCCGACATCAGAAAATACTGAAACAGAAAAATGGGTCCAAATCCCTTTTACAGAAACAGTAAAGGGTTCAGGTAACCTGATCCAAAACAGAAAAACGGATTATTTCTTAAAAAATGGAGATTTAAATGTTAAATTGAGCGGGCTTCCGGTTTATTTCAAAATAAACCATTAAAAACCCTGTTAATTCATATGTAATCACTACATTTGTTCATTCAAAAGCCAACCTTATAGAAAGCCATAAATTACAGCTAATTATTTATTCAAATCAATTGCAAAACATTGATTATTTAAAACAAAAAAGATGAAAAAAAATGTACTTTTATTTTTATCGGTAGTGGCTATGCTTGGCCTGTGGCAATGTACTCCCCAGCATAAGGAGAAAAAAGCCGAAAAAGCAAAACAAAAACTTATTGAAAAACCTGATATGAAATTAAGCAGCGACCTTCTTACTCCTGAAGTTTTATGGTCAATGGGACGTTTGAGCGGAGTTCAGCTCTCTCCTGATCAGAAAACTTTAATCTTTGGCGTTACATATTACAGTAAAGAAGAAAACAAAGGAAACAGAGAGCTTTACCGTATGGATGTGGATGGTAAGAACCTGAAACAGTTAACCAAAACTCCTGAAAGTGAGTTCAATGCCGTTTGGAGACCTGATGGAAAAAAAATCGGATATCTTTCACCGGAAAGTGGTTCCATGCAAATCTGGGAAATGAATCCTGACGGTTCTAACCCTGTTCAAATTACACACGTTGATGGGGATGTTACCGGTTTCAAATATGCTCCCGACCAAAAGAAGATTTTATATACCATGGAAGTTAAAGTGGATAAAAATGTGCACGACATGTATCCCGACCTTCCAAAAACTTCCGGAAAAATCTTTACAGATATGATGTATCGTCATTGGGATGAATGGGTAACCACTTACAGCCACATCTTTGTAGCCGACTATAATGGTACAGGTATCAGCAATTCTATTGACATCATGAAGGGTGAACCTTATGAAAGTCCCATGAAACCTTTCGGAGGAATGGAACAAATTAACTGGACTCCTGACTCTAAAACCATTGCTTATACCTGCCGCAAGAAAAAAGGATTGGCATACACCTTGTCTACTAATTCCGACATTTATTTCTACAACCTCGATAATAAGACCACAAAGAATATGACAGAGGGAATGATGGGATATGATGTAAGCCCTGTTTTTTCCCCCGATGGAAAATACATGGCATGGGAAAGCATGGAACATGACGGCTACGAATCAGATAAGAATCGTTTATTTGTTATGGATCTGAGCACTGGCAAAAAAACAGATTATTCTAAAAATTTCGATCAGAATGCAAACAGTCTTGCCTGGAGTAACGACGGAAAATCAGTTTACTTCATCAGCGACTGGCATGCTTCAGATGATATTTACAGAATGGACCTGAGCAATGGCAAAATTACCAAGATTACAGAAGGAATTCATGACTACACTTCTGTAATACCTGCAGGCAAAACACTTTACGCTACACGTATGAGCATGTCCATGCCCATTGAGGTTTATGCTGTAGATTCTACAACAGGTAAAGATACTCAACTAACTTTTACCAATAAAAACATCATGGACCAGTTAAAAATGGGCCGTGTTGAAAAACGCTGGATCAAAACCACCGACAACAAGGAAATGCTAACCTGGGTTATTTACCCACCAAATTTTGATCCCAATAAAAAATACCCTGCTTTACTTTACTGCGAAGGTGGCCCTCAAAGTACTGTAAGTCAATTCTGGTCGTACCGTTGGAATTTTCAGATTATGGCTGCTAATGACTATATTATTGTAGCTCCCAATCGCAGAGGGTTACCCGGATTTGGAACCAAATGGAATGAAGAAATCAGCGGGGATTACGGTGGACAGAACATGAAAGATTATCTGAGCGCAATTGATGCTGTAAAAAAAGAGCCTTTTGTTGACGCCGATCGTTTGGGTGCTGTTGGCGCATCTTATGGTGGATTCTCAATTTACTGGCTGGCCGGACACAATTTGAGCCATCGTTTTAAAGTTTTTATTGCCCACGATGGTATGTTCAATCTCGAATCCATGTATCTGGAAACAGACGAAATGTGGTTTGTAAACTGGGATTTGGGTGGTCCTTACTGGGACAAAAAGAATAAAATTGCCCAACGCAGTTATGCTAACTCGCCACACAAATTTATCCAAAACTGGAATGCCCCTATTTTGGTTATTCACGGACAAAAAGACTTCAGAATTCCTGTAACTCAGGGCATGCAGGCATTCGACGGAGCCATATTAAGAAAGGTTCCTGCTGAGTTTTTATATTTCCCAGATGAAAATCACTGGGTGTTGAAACCTCAAAATGGAATTTTGTGGCAACGCACTTTCTTTAGCTGGTTAGATCGCTGGCTAAAAAAAGACAATCAATAAAAAACATTTTTTTAATCAATATTTCTCATGAAGAAAGTACTCGGTTTTATATTTATTTTGATGTTTGGAGGTTCAATTCAGGTTTTTGCCAATTCAAAGCCTAATGATACTGTCCAGAATAAAAAATGGAAATATAAAGCAGAGTACAGTCTCATGATGAACCAAATAGGATTTTCAAACTGGGCAACCGGAGGTGAGAGCGCAATAACAGGTCAGGGAACTGTAGACTATGACCTGAAATATAAAAAAAATAAATTTACTTTCACACACTCTGCTCACCTGGCTTACGGAATTGCTGGTTATTTTAACAAAGACATTGAAAAAACTGACGATAAACTGGACTTAAGCTTTGCCATGGGACATAAAATTTCCAAAAAATGGGAGTTTTCGGGTATGGCCATTTTCAAATCTCAATTTACTAATGGATACAACTATCCCAATGACTCGGTTCTGGCTTCTGCATTCATGGCACCGGGTTACGTTACGGTATCTTTAGGCTTTACCTTTAACCCTTCTAAAAGATTACAGATATTTCTCAGCCCTATTGCTGGAAAAATGACTTTCGTACTCAATCAGCAACTTGCCAATGCCGGAGCTTTTGGTGTTACAAAAGCCGTTTACGACAGTTTAGGAAATGTTTTGGTTCCGGGAGAAAGATATTTTGGACAGCTTGGACTTAACTTACTTTGGTCATATAAAGGCAAAGTGATGAAAAACGTCCTGTATCATACTAATCTTAACTTATATAATAATTATATAGAACCAAGACCTGATATGCGCTGGCAGGTTGACATGGATTGGGATAATAAATTCACATTCAAAATCAACGATCATTTTGTAACCTTGCTTTATGTACATTTAAAATATGATCCAAAAATATTATTTCCTAAGTATGAGATGATTGATGGAATCAATGCTATAGTTGCAGAAAGAACAAGACTGCAAGTAAAAGAAACATTTGGTCTTGGAATAACATATAAGATTAAATAGACGAATTATAATTAATTTCTATTGATTGATTGTTTATTTTTGAACAATAAAACAACCCAATTATCAAAAACATGAAAATTACAATGGTAGGTACAGGCTATGTAGGTTTGGTAACAGGAGCCTGTTTTTCTGAAGTTGGTATTGACGTTACATGTGTCGATATTGATGAAAGGAAAATTAATAATCTAAAAAACGGAATCATTCCCATATACGAGCCCGGACTTGAAGACCTGGTTAAACGCAATGTAGAAAAAGATCGATTGCATTTTTGCACTAAACTTTCCCAATCAATGGAAGGTGTGGATGTTATCTTTGGTGCCGTTGGGACTCCTCCTGACGAAGATGGTAGCGCCGACTTAAAATATGTTCTAGAAGTAGCCCGTGAAGTAGGAAGAAACATGCAGAACTACCTCATTATGGTTACCAAAAGTACCGTTCCGGTTGGAACCGCTGAAAAAGTGCGAAGCGCAATTCAGCAAGAATTGGACAAAAGAGGTGTCGATATTCCTTTTGATGTAGCTTCAAATCCTGAATTTCTAAAAGAAGGTGCCGCCGTTGATGATTTCCTGAAACCTGACCGTATTGTTGTGGGTGTTGATTCCGACAAAGCCAAAAAACTCATGGATAAATTGTACAAGCCTTTTACCATGAATGGCCATCCTGTAATTTTCATGGACATTGTTTCTGCAGAAATGACAAAGTATGCTGCCAACTCAATGCTGGCAACCAAAATTAGTTTCATGAACGATATTGCTAATCTTTGCGAAATTGTTGGCGCTGATGTGAATGCTGTAAGAAAAGGAATTGGAAGTGACAGAAGAATCGGACCTTACTTTATCTATCCAGGAACCGGATATGGTGGTTCATGCTTCCCTAAAGACGTTAAAGCTTTGATTAAAACTGCAGATTCAATGGGTTATGATATGGAAGTATTGAAGTCCGTTGAAAATGTAAACGAACGTCAGAAGTCAGTATTGTTTGCCAAAGCCATGCGCCATTTTGATGGTAATTTAAAAGGCAAAACATTTGGTATTTGGGGGCTTTCTTTTAAACCCCAAACCGATGATATGCGTGAAGCCCCATCATTGGTAGTAATAAAGAAATTATTGGATGCAGGAGCAAAAGTTAAAGCTTACGATCCTGTTGCTATGCACGAAGCTGAACGTGTTTTAGGTGATAGTATTACTTTTGTAAAAGATCAATACGAAGCTTTGATTGATACTAATGGAATGTTTTTGATTACTGAATGGCCCGAATTTAAATTCCCCAATTTTAAAGTCATTGAAAAACTACTGAAAAACAAAGTAATTTTTGACGGAAGAAACGTTTACGATCCTGAAGAATTAAAACAATCAGGATTTGATTACTACGGTATTGGCAGATAAAGACAAAAAATTATTATTTTTAAAGCAGGTCACAAAACAGGCCTGCTTTTTTAACATTAATATCTATGAAACGTATTCTCGTAACAGGTGGCGCCGGTTTTATCGGTTCACATTTATGTAAGCGACTGCTGAATGAAGGTAATGAAGTCATTTCGCTGGACAATTATTTTACTGGACAGAAAAAAAACATTGTTGAATTAATGGATAATCCTTATTTCGAGGTTGTCCGACACGATGTTACCAGTCCTTTTTTTGTTGAAGTTGATGAAATTTACAATCTGGCATGTCCTGCTTCACCGGTTCATTACCAGTATAATCCCATTAAAACTGTAAAAACATCTGTTATGGGTGCCATTAATATGCTTGGTCTTGCCAAACGTATTAAAGCTAAAGTGTTACAGGCTTCCACCAGCGAAGTTTATGGCGATCCTCAGGTTCATCCGCAAAAAGAGGATTACTGGGGACACGTTAATCCAATCGGGCAACGTTCATGCTACGATGAAGGAAAACGCGTTTCAGAAACACTCTTCATGAATTATCATCATCAGAATGATGTGCGCATAAAGATCATCAGAATCTTTAATACTTACGGACCCAATATGCATCCTAACGATGGTCGCGTAGTTTCCAACTTTATTGTTCAGGCCCTGAAGGGAAAAGATATCACAGTATATGGCGATGGAAAACAAACCAGAAGTTTCCAGTATGTGGATGATCTGGTCAATGGAATGACGAAGATGATGAATACTGGCGATGACTTTGTAGGACCTGTAAATATTGGAAACCCCGGAGAATTTACTATTCTGGAACTTGCTGAAAAAGTAATTGATATGACCGGTTCCAAATCAAAGATTATTTACAAGCCTTTGCCCAGTGACGATCCGATGCAGCGTAAACCTGATATTAGTCTTGCAAAAGAAAAACTAGATTGGGAACCAAAAATTCAACTGGAAACAGGTCTTAAAAAGACTATCACTTATTTCGATGAATTACTAAAAGAAAATCCGAACATCGTATAATGAAGAAAATATTAGTCACAGGAAGTAAAGGACAATTAGGGTCTGAAATCAAAGCACTTGAAAACCAATATTCTGATTTACAGATAGTTTATACCGACATTGAAGAGCTAAACCTGACAGATCAGAGCGCCATTCAACATTTCTTTTCAGAACATTCTTTCGATTATTGCATGAACTGTGCTGCTTATACTGCCGTAGACAAAGCGGAAGATGAACCTGAATTGGCAAAGCTAATCAATGCAACAGCTGTGGAATATTTGGCTAAAGCTTGTACTGAGAATAACACTAAGCTTATTCACATCTCAACAGATTATGTCTTTGACGGAACGAATTATCAGCCTTATGTTGAAACAGATGAGGCAACACCGAATTCACAATATGGTTTAACTAAAAAGCTGGGGGAAGAAGCTGTCGCCAATTTTGCAACTCAAGCAGCTATTATCCGTACTTCCTGGCTCTATTCTTCCTATGGGAATAATTTTGTTAAAACCATGTTACGATTAGGCAATGAACGTGACCAATTGAATGTTGTTTTTGATCAAGTGGGAACTCCAACTTATGCCGGTGATTTGGCTAAAGCTATGCTCGATATTGTTGCAAATGACAATATGAAACCAGGCATTGAAGTCTATCATTATAGTAATGAAGGTGTCATTAGCTGGTACGATTTTGCTAAAGCAATTTTCAGAGAAAGTAATATTTCCTGCCAGGTAAATCCGATTGAATCCAAAGACTTTCCTGCGAAGGCTCCCCGCCCCTTCTACAGTGTTTTGAACAAAACAAAAATTAAAAATGATTTAAACGTTTCCGTTCCTTATTGGCTTGACAGCTTAAAACTGGTTCTGAAACAATTAAATACCAATAATTGAGATAAAAAATTAAACCAATGAATACAACTATTGATCCTGTTGCATTAGAAAAAGCCAACAGCTGGCTTCAGGGAAATTATGACGAAGAAACCAAAAATACCATTCGTCAAATGCTGGAAAGCGATCATAAAGAACTTACCGAATCCTTTTACAGGGATTTAGAATTTGGTACAGGTGGTTTGCGTGGTATTATGGGAGTTGGTTCTAACCGCATGAACAAATACACTGTGGGCGCTGCAACACAAGGTTTTTCAAATTATCTGAAAAAGAATTTTCCAAATCAGAAAATAAGCGTTGCCATTGCACATGACTCGCGCAACAATAGTAGAAAATTTGCTGAAATCAGTGCCGATATTTTTTCCGGTAACGGAATTAAGGTTTTTCTTTTTGAGGATCTCCGCCCTACTCCGGAACTTTCATTTGCCATCAGGCATTTGGGTTGCCAGGGAGGAATTATGCTGACAGCTTCGCACAATCCAAAAGAATACAATGGATACAAAGCCTATTGGGATGATGGAGGCCAGTTGATCAGCCCACACGATAAAAATGTAATTGCAGAAGTTGAAAAGATTGCCGGTGTTGATGAAGTTAGGTTTGATGGAAATCCAGCTTTAATTGAAATAATTGGCGAAGAAGTAGATCAGGCTTACCTGACTTTGGTCCAATCCTTAAGCCTTTCTCCTGAGATTATTAAGCAACAAAATGATCTGAAGATTGTTTACACTGCATTGCACGGAACCGGAATCACCATGGTTCCCAAGTCATTGAAAAACTTTGGCTTTGCACATGTTTCATTGGTTGAAAAACAAGCTGTTCCTGACGGAAACTTCCCAACCGTGGTTTCCCCAAATCCGGAAGAACAAGCTGCCATGGAAATGGCTATAAATCAAGCCAACGAAGAAAATGCAGATTTGGTTCTCGCCACCGACCCTGATGCTGACCGTGTTGGAGTTGCCGTTAGAGAAGGAAATGATTTTGTGTTGCTCAATGGAAACCAAACCGCTTCACTGCTCATTTATTACTTATTAAGCAAGTGGCATGAAGACGGAAAGCTTTCCGGAAAAGAATACATCGTTAAAACCATTGTAACCTCTGAACTGTTGTTTGATATTGCAAACAAATTTGATGTGGAACATTTTGATGTTTTAACCGGGTTTAAATACATTGCCGATATCATCAAACAACTTGAAGGAGAAAAAACCTTCATTGGCGGTGGTGAAGAAAGTTATGGATATCTCGTTGGTGATTTTGTCCGTGATAAAGATGCCGTAATTTCCTGCTCTATGATAGCTGAAACAGCAGCCTGGGTTGCTTCACAGGGTTTAACTATGATGGGCATGCTCAAAAAACTATATGTCGAATTTGGCTTTTACAAAGAAAAACTGGTTTCGGTTGTCCGTAAAGGAAAAAGCGGTGCAGAAGAAATAGCTCAAATGATGACCGATTTCAGAGCTAATCCTCCTCAATCTATTGGGGGGTCACAGGTTGTTATGATTAAAGATTATCAGAGTTCTGTTTCCAAAAACATGGAATCCGGTAACGAAACAACTATTAGCCTGCCTAAATCCAATGTGTTACAGTTTTTCACCAAAGACGGTTCAAAAATAAGTGTACGTCCTTCAGGCACAGAACCCAAAATCAAATTTTACTTTGGTATGAAAACAATTTTAAACAGTGTTGAAGATTTTTCCAAAGTAAATGCTGAGAGTGAAGACCACATCAACAACATCATTAAAGAACTGAATCTTTAATTCATTGAAATCGATTTTTAAAGCCCGGTTAACAATGATTGATCGGGCTTTTTCATTTGTATGAACCAAACCCTTATTTTTGCAAAAAAATTGAACAATGAGCAATTACAGCGACGATCCTACGGTAAGCAAACCCATTATTGAAATGCTGACCATAGCTAATGAATACTGTTATTTTTTAGAACGCATAGAAAAGAAAGAAGCTAACGAAATTCTCAACTTTTTCTATCGAATTGGTCCATTAATGTATCTCAAAGGCAGCTTACTACCCGATATCGAAGTGGAAAACCCTGAAGCAAATGAGCGATTTGTAACGGCTGAGCAATGGGAGAACCTATTTAATGAGTTGCGCGAAAAACTGGGCAAAAAAGATGAGTACTGGGTCATTGATCCTCAATATATCAATGAAAATGAACCGTTAAAAGCCAGCCTTTCAGAAAACATAGCAGATATATATCAGGATATGAAAGACTTTTTAATGCTCTACCAGAAAAATACCTATGCTGCACGTGAAAATGCCATTAGCGAATGTTCTAAGTTATTTTCAGGTCATTGGGGGTATAGGATTACAAACAGCATGTCAAAAATTCACCATATCATTCATGAAAAAGAAGAGGAAAATAACTTCTTCTAAAATACCCGAATCTGGGTATTTAATATCATTAAAAAATACTTTTATTTTGCGCGCAAAATAAGCACATATGACCCTGGCAGAACTGAAACGTGGGGATAAGGCATATATAACCAAGGTTAAAGGGCGCGGCGCATTTCGCAAGCGAATAATAGAAATGGGATTTGTTACGGGCAAACAGGTAATTGTTACCAAAGAAGCCCCAATGCGCGATCCCATTCAGTATAATATTATGGGTTATGAAGTCTCTCTCAGAAGAAGCGAAGCAAGTCTGATAGAAGTAACCCAAAACCTTGATTTCAAACTTGATTCCGAGAACTACAACGGAACACTTGAGTTGGAGAGTGCACTCAACATAGTGCAACATCCACATGGAAAAGTGATTAACGTGGCATTGGTAGGTAATCCTAATTGCGGAAAAACAACTATTTTCAACTTTGCTTCACATTCTAAAGAAAAAGTTGGCAATTACGGAGGAATAACTGTTGATGCAAAACTTGCCACATTCAAACATCGAGGATATACTTTTAAACTGGTTGACCTCCCAGGAACCTACTCTATTACCAGCTACAGTCCTGAAGAACTTTATGTACGGGATCATATCATCAATGAATTGCCTGATGTTATACTGAATGTTGTAGACACTACTAACCTTGAAAGAAATCTGTATCTCACTACTCAGCTAATTGATATGGATATGAAAGTCGTTTTAGCGCTCAATATGTGGGACGAATTTGTTACAAGTGGTGACAACTTCGATTACGACACTCTGTCAAAAATGTTGGGAATTCCAATGGTTCACACTGTCGGTTCCAAAGGAAACGGAATAGGCAGGCTTTTCAATAAAATAATTGATGTTTATGAAGATGACGACCCCATTGTCAGACATTTCCACATTAATTATGGCAATCCCATTGAGAAAGCTATAAAAAATCTTCAGGAAAAAATTAATCAACCTGAAAATATTACACTTACATCACGTATTTCTCCTCGGTATCTGGCGCTTAAACTTCTTGAAAAGGACAGTCAAGAAATGGAAAGAGTAAAGAAATACTGTCCTAATGCCTCGGAAATATTTTGGGTAGCTAGTCAGGAAGCAGAAACAATAGAAAGAGACCGTAAGGACAACATGGAAACCATAATTACTGATGCCAAATATGGTTTTATTGCAGGAGGGCTTAAAGAAACATTCAGAGCATCTAAAAGAATAAATAAGTTTCAGAGAAGTAAACTGATTGATACATTTGTTACCGGAAAATTACTGAGCTATCCCATTTTCCTTTTTTTTATGTGGCTTACATTTCAGGCCACATTTGCCATTGGAAATTACCCCATGCAGTGGATAACTGATTTTATTAGTTGGCTTGGGGTAATGCTCACAAAAATTTTACCTCCAGGAATTTTCAGAGATTTGCTTGTTGATGGTATTATTGGAGGGGTTGGCGGAGTTATAGTTTTTCTCCCTAATATTCTCATCCTATTCTTTTTCATAACTCTGATGGAAGCATCTGGTTATATGGCCCGCATTGCATTTATTGTGGATAAACTCATGCATAAAATTGGTTTGCACGGCAAATCTTTCGTACCGATGTTGATGGGATTTGGGTGTAATGTTCCTGCAATTATGGCTACACGTACAATTGAGAATAAAAATGACCGACTGGTTACCATGTTGATCATTCCGTTTATGTCGTGCAGTGCCAGGTATCCTGTTTACGTTTTGATTATTAGTGCATTTTTTCCTTATTATCAGGGAACCATTTTGTTTGGAATCTATTTATTTGGAATTTTTCTTGCCGGAATTATTGCCTGGATTTTCAAGAAAACGCTGTTCAAAGTAAATACTCTTCCATTTGTTATGGAACTTCCCCCCTATCGAATGCCCAGACCCAAGTCTGTTTTAAAACAAACATGGTTCAAAGGAGAACAATATTTAAAAAAAATGGGATCTGTTATTCTTCTGGCTTCAATCATTATTTGGGCATTAGGGTATTTCCCAACCGGAAAAAAATACGAGAACGAATTTGATGTTCAAAAAAGTAATCTTGAAGCTTCATTTCAGCAAAAACTTCATGAAGACGTATCTTCACCGGAAACCGTAAAAATGCTTGAAACAGAAAAGCAACACCAGATTCAGGTTTACAAAGCTGAGATGGAAGCAAAAAAACAGGAAAATTCAATGATTGGCCGTATTGGTCATTTTATTGAACCATTAATAAAACCACTTGGTTTCGACTGGAAAATGGGTGTTAGTTTGCTGGCAGGTGGTGCTGCTAAAGAGGTTGTCGTTTCTACAATGGGTGTTCTTTACTCCCCAACCAATGATCAGGGAAGCAAAGAGAGCCTGCCTGAACGACTGAAAGAACAAGTCTATAAATCAGGTCCAAAAAAGGGCGAAAAAGTATACACTCCATTGATAGCCATGGGCTTCCTACTCTTTGTTCTGATTTATTTCCCATGTATTGCAGTTGTGGCTGCCATCAAAAATGAAACGGGTAAATGGAAATGGCCTTTGTTCCTGGCTGTATATACCACAGCTTTAGCTTGGCTTGTTGCCTTTGTTGTGTATCAGGGGGGGACCCTCCTTGGGTTATAATATTTTTCTGATTTTTTGCAACTTGCGCTATTTCATGCTTCATTTTTAATAAATTTGATCTGAATTTAATCAAATACTTAAGTAATGGCCATTATTTCCAAAGACCAGTTTATTGAAAATTTCCAGTACTTCGATAAGGAAGTAGTACTTGAAATTATCAATATCTTTATAGATGAATATCCTGATAGGCTTCAAACCATACAAAACAATATAAATAACGGAGACTTTGATCAGCTTCGGTTCAATGCCCACAGCATAAAAGGGGTTGTTGCTAATTTTATTGCTCCCGAAGTGCAGGCAATGGCAAGAGAACTGGAAATGAAAGGAACCAATAAAGATGCCAGTGGGGTTCAGGAACTTTATGACAACTTTAAAAACAAAGCTGATCAGATGCTTGAAGAACTGAACGAACTAAAAAAGAACTTTGAATAAATAATATCTCATCCATAAAAAAAGAGGCATAATTTAATGCCTCTTTTTTTATACATTATGTTTAATTATTCCATTGTATCATCTTGGTCAACACCTTTATCAGTTAATGATGCTTTCACTTTTTGTTCCAATTCATCCATCAAATCAGGGTTATCCTGCAGAATATTCTTAACAGCATCGCGACCTTGTCCAAGTTTCGTTTCTCCATAACTAAACCATGATCCGCTTTTTTTAATGATATTATTTTCTACACCCAAATCAATAATCTCACCTATCTTGGAAATACCCTCTCCGTACATAATGTCAAACTCAGCTTTTCTAAATGGCGGAGCTACTTTATTCTTTACCACTTTTACTTTTACCCTGTTTCCGCTAATAGCATCAGAATCTTTAATTTGGCTGGTACGACGAATATCCAAACGTATAGAAGCATAAAACTTTAATGCATTACCTCCGGTCGTTGTTTCCGGATTTCCAAACATTACACCAATCTTTTCGCGCAATTGATTAATAAAAATACAAACAGTATTGGTTTTACTAATGTTAGCAGTAAGCTTTCTAAGCGCCTGCGACATCAAACGAGCCTGTAAACCCATTTTTGAGTCTCCCATCTCTCCTTCAATTTCGCTCTTTGGGGTTAAAGCTGCAACCGAGTCAATTACAATAACGTCAATTGCTCCGGAGCGAATAAGATTATCAGTAATCTCAAGTGCCTGCTCTCCATTATCAGGTTGTGAAACCAAAAGGTTCTCAATATCAACACCTAATTTTGCTGCATAAAAACGGTCAAAAGCATGTTCTGCATCAATAAAGGCAGCTAAACCACCCTGTTTTTGTGCTTCGGCGATCACGTGTAATGCGAGTGTAGTTTTACCCGAAGACTCAGGACCATAAATTTCAACCACACGTCCTTTTGGCAATCCATCAATGCCTAACGCGTAATCCAATCCGATTGAACCGGTTGAAATAGAAGGGATTTTTTCATATGTAGTTTCCCCGAGTTTCATAATTGCTCCCTTACCATAAGCTTTTTCCAGCTTACCAAGAGTAGCTTCAAGCGCCTTAAGTTTATTCTGGCGTTCTTTGTCGAGATTTTGATCAGCTTTGTCAGTTGTCATATTTAATCGATTTTTAGTTTCTTTATTATTTGTTCTGTGTGTTCTTTGGTCTTCACTGTCATAAAAGTTTCCGCAATTTTACCTTCTTCATCCACAACAAATGTTGACCGAATCAACCCTTCATATTCCTTACCGTAAAGCTTCTTTACCCCCCAGGCACCATAGGATTTTATCGTTACTTTGTTTTCATCAGAAAGCAACTCAAAAGGAAGACTATATTTTTCCTGAAATTTTTTATGCGAAGATTGCTTATCAGGACTAATTCCCAAAATAACATATCCTTTCTCCATCCAGTATTCGTAATTGTCCCTAAAATTACATGCCTCACTGGTACAACCCGGTGTATCATCTTTTGGATAGAAATAAACAATCACTTTTTTACCTTTATACTGACTCAGACTAATCTCATTTCCATCCTGATTAACAAGCTTAAAATCAGGTGCCTGATCACCTACATTTAATTTTACCATAATCTATCTTGTTTTGTAACAAAGATACAATTTTATGCTTTTCAGCATTTCAGAACCTAAATTAATTCTTTCCTGTTTTCGCCTTCTCCTGATAGTACTTACACCATTCTGTCAAACCACATTCACTACATTTTGGTGTCCTTGCCAAACATACGTAGCGACCATGCAGAATAAGCCAGTGGTGAGCTAAGGGAATTAAATCTTCAGGAATATGTTGAACCAGTTGTTTTTCAGTTTCCAAAGGAGTTTTAGATCTGTATGTCAGTCCAAGTCGTGCACTTACTCTGAATACGTGAGTATCCACGGCCATAGCCGGTTGATTGTAAATTACTGAAGCAATAACATTTGCTGTTTTCCTTCCCACTCCGGGTAATTTCTGTAGTTCATTAATGCCGGAAGGAACCCGGCCACCAAAATCATTGAGCAGCATTTTAGCCATTCCTGAAAGATGCTTGGCTTTGTTGTTTGGATAAGAACAACTTCTGATGAGTTCAAAAATCTCAAAAACCTCTGCCTGTGCCAAACGGTTCACATCAGGAAACATCTGAAAAAACTCCTGTGTAATTACATTTACTCTCTTATCGGTACATTGAGCTGATAAAATTACGGCTACCAGCAATTCGTAAGGATTGTTGTACACCAGCTCTGTTTGGGCAAAAGGTTTATTCTCAAGAAAATATGCAATTATCTTTTCAAACCGCTCTTTTTTGGTCATAGTAAGTTTTTAAACAAAGATAATAAGGCTACAGAACAATTACAATATTTACATCAGCCTGAAATTCTTCTTCACGAGTTAATTCAGTAAAATAATTTGTTTACCGTATTTTTCAGAATCTATAACCTGTAAAGAGTCAGAGTAGGCCATCAGAAAATTTATCACTCTTGGCGATGGCTTCAGGTTGTTTTCAGTATGTTCTTTTTTGGATGCAGGCAGGTTATTTTGTATAATTTTGGGTGTAAAAGATTTTGGCATAGGCGCATGATTATGTTACTATGCCATAAACGCAAATTACTGTTATTTTATTGCTGCCTCATAGAAATTAAAACATGATTTCTTTAATAATGAACACAATTCATTCATAATCATAATAATCCGGCAACAAATTATTTAGTCAATACAATATTATTTGTGCTGATAATTTTACGAAGGTTGATCAGGGCATAACGCATGCGACCCAAAGCTGTATTAATACTTACTTCTGTTTGTTCGGCAATTTCTTTAAAGCTTAAACCGGCATAGCAACGTAAATACAATACTTCTTTCTGTTCTTCCGGTAAATGATTAATCAAACCCTTTACATCTTCATGAATTTGTTGAGTAACCAACATATCTTCTATGCTTTGATCTGCAATTTTCAGATTATTCAAAATATCGTGCTGATCACTTTTGGGTTCAGTAAAATTGACCTTCTTTTGTTTTCGGAAATGATCAATAGCCAGATTGTGTGCAATACGCATTACCCACTGAATAAATTTACCCTCATCTGAGTAAGAACCTGATTTCAGAGTGTGTATTACTTTAACAAAAGTATCCTGGAAGATATCATCTGCTAATGATCTGTCCTTAACCATAACAAAAATGTAAGAATAAAGCCTGTTTTGATGAAGCTCAATCAGCTTTTGTAATCCCGCAGAATTCCCATCTAAATATTCCTGTATGAGCTTTTGCTCAGGAGATGCTACTTTTTTCATATGTGTTCGTTTAATACTGAAAAAAAGTAGACGTCTATTCGATAGGAACCTCCTGTGTTAAGAATTGTTAAAATGATTACAATTGCAAATATATACTTTTAAACTAAAAAGGCAAATTTATTTATAATTTTGTGCCTTATTTTTTTCAGATGACGAGTACCGAGCTAAATTCCAAAGATAATATTGTTGTTGTTCATTCTAGAGTTAACAATTTAAAGAACCTAACTGTTGCCATTCCCCGTAAAAAGCTGGTGGTTATCACCGGATTATCTGGTTCAGGAAAATCGTCTTTAGCATTTGATACTTTATATGCTGACGGACAGCGCAGATATGTTGAAAGCCTAAGTTCTTACGCCCGGCAGTTTCTCGGAAGAATGGACAAACCGGATGTTGACACTATTTTAGGAATTGCGCCTGCTATTGCTATCGAACAAAAAGTAAAAACCAGAAACCCACGTTCTACTGTGGGAACCTCAACTGAAGTTTACGAATACCTGAAGTTATTGTATGCACGAATTGGTAAAACATTTTCTCCTGTTTCGAAACAGGAGGTGAAACGCCACTCCGTTTCAGATGTTTCAGAGTTCATCTTCAACCTTCCTGCAAAAACAGAGGTTTTGATTTACACCCAACTTGAAAAAATACCGGGTCGTAGCCTGGAACAACAGCTTCAGATTTTACGGCAACAAGGATTTAGTCGCGTAATGCGCAACGGAGAAATGCACAGGATTGATACACTTTTGGAAGACTTACCCAATGCAACAAAAAAAGATCATTGCTTCCTGATTATTGACAGGATTGTTGTTGATTATGAAGATTCCGAACTCAGTTCCCGTGTTGACGACTCGGTTCAGACAGCTTTTTACGAAGGAAAAGGTGATGTAAAGATCAGTTACAAAATCAATGGAGAAAGCATTATAAAAGACTTTTCCAACAAATTCGAACTCGACGGAATAGCTTTTGAGGAACCTTCAGTCAATCTGTTTACTTTCAATAACCCTTATGGCGCCTGTAAACGATGCGAAGGTTTCGGAACCGTAATCGGTATTGACGAAAGACTGGTGATCCCAAATCCAAAACTATCGGTATTTGAAGGAGCTGTTGCCTGTTGGAAGGGTGAAAAAATGGGAGAATGGAAAGACATGCTTGTTAATAGTGCGCACAAATTTGACTTTCCCGTTCACAAGCCCTATTTCGAACTCTCCAAAGCACAAAAGGATTTATTATGGAACGGCAACAAATATTTTGGTGGAATTCATGACTTCTTTAAATCTCTTGAAGAACAATCTTACAAAATTCAATACCGTGTTATGTTGTCGCGTTACAGGGGGAAAACTATTTGCCCCGAGTGCCACGGAAACCGTTTGAGGCATGATGCGCAATACGTGATGGTTGGCGGAAAAACCATCGGTGAAATTGTAGAAATGCAATTGGACGTATCCCTCGCTTTTTTTCAAAACCTGTCTCTTTCCGACCACGACGAAAAAGTTGCCCGTCGTTTACTCACAGAAATCACTAACCGATTACAGTTTTTGAATGATGTAGGATTGAGCTACCTTACATTGAACAGAACCTCTGCCACTCTTTCAGGCGGCGAATCACAACGAATCAATCTGGCTACTTCATTGGGAAGTTCACTTGTAGGCTCCATGTATATACTCGACGAACCCAGCATAGGGCTCCATCCCAGAGATACAGAAAGACTCATCAAAGTTTTAAAACAGTTGAGAGATCTTGGAAACACTGTTATTGTTGTGGAACACGATGAAGAAATTATAAAAGTTGCAGATCAAATTATTGATATTGGTCCCGATTCGGGTGAACACGGCGGAGAGCTGGTATTTCAGGGGAAATTTGATGAACTAAAGAACAACGACAAAAGCTATACTGCACTTTACATGACGGGTAGAAAGAGCATTGAAGTGCCCAAAAACAGGCGTTCATGGAATAATTACATTGAAATTAAAGAAGCATTTCTTCATAATTTAAAAAATGTAAGTGTTCGCTTTCCTCTGAATGTACTTACTGTTGTTACCGGAATCAGCGGTTCAGGAAAATCAACATTGGTAAGAGATATACTTTTTGCTTCGCTGAAAAGGGCATTAGGTGGAGAACTTCAACCCGACAGTTATATTGCTTCACTATCGGGCGAAACCAGAAGAATTCAGGCTGTAGAATACATCGATCAAAATCCTATAGGGCGTTCATCGCGATCAAACCCGGCAACCTATCTTAAAGCATACGACGAGATTCGTCAGCTTTTTGCTTCACAATCACTGGCAAAAAACAGGGGGTACAAACCCGGATATTTCTCCTTCAATGTTCCCGGTGGCCGTTGTGAACAGTGCGAAGGCGAAGGCGTAATTAAAGTTGAAATGCAGTTTATGGCAGATATTTACCTGAAATGTGATGCCTGCCACGGTCATCGGTTCAAAGAAGAAGTACTTGAGGTAAAATACAATGGAAAAACCATTTCAGACGTGCTTAACCTCACTGTTGATGAAGCCGTCAGTTTTTTTGGTAGCGAAAAAGGACATACCGAACAGAAAATAGTAGAAAAAATAAAACCGCTTCAGGAAACCGGATTAGGCTATCTAAAACTCGGGCAGAGTTCCAACACCTTAAGCGGTGGTGAAGCACAACGTATCAAGCTGGCTTTCTTCCTTTCAAAAGGTGCCGGAAATATGCCTACCCTGTTTATTTTTGATGAACCAACCACCGGTTTGCACGTGCACGACATCAGTAAACTGTTGCATGCTTTCAACGCACTTATAGAAAATGGTCATTCAATTGTTGTAATTGAACACAACCTTGATGTAATCAAAACTGCCGACTGGGTAATTGACTTAGGGCCTGAGGGAGGCGATAACGGAGGTAAAATCCTGTTTGAAGGAACGCCCGAGAACCTCGCTCAATCCAACATATCCTTTACAGGAAAATTCTTGCAAAACAAGATATAATAAGAGCTCCGGTCTTGATATGTTAAATCCTGACCTTACGAAGAAATGCCCTAACTGTGTAAAGAAGGTTCCTACTTTACGAAAAGTAAAACCCTAAAGGAGAAAAGCAAAATCCTACTTCATTTGTTAACCTTCAACTAAGTTAACAATAGAATTGTACTCTATAAGCCATAAGAAAGACTGATTTAATACCTAAACACTTTTAGAACCTGTTTTTTCTTTCATCTCCCCCCCCTTTCCTTAGCCCAAAATTTCCTATTTTTGCTTGTCATTTACCAGAAACAAGTTGAGATGAACAGAGAAGAAAACAGAAAAAAAGTTTTGGATTTTCTCGACACTTTGTCAATAAAATACGAACTCCACGAACACCCTCCGTTGGATACCATTGAAGTTGCCCTGGAGTTTTGGAAAGATATTGACTCCATGCACTTCAAAAACCTGTTTTTTCGCAACCACAAAGGAAACAAACATTTTCTTGTGATTATTAAGGACACCACACCCTTTGATATTCACGCCCTGGAAAAGAAACTGAAACAAGGCAAACTCAGCTTTGCTTCAGAAACAAGGCTCAAAAAATATATGGGCGTAAAACCCGGTTCAGTTTCTGCCTTTGGTCTGATCAACGACACAGAACATCATGTTCATGTTTTTCTCGACGAACAAATTAAGGAAGCCCGTAAAGTCAGCTTCCATCCCAACGACAATACAGCAAGTGTAGTAATCAGCTACACAGATTTTCAGCGATACATCAATAAAATGGGGAATACAATTGAATATATTACCCCTTAATTAAAAATGATTTTTATGGACAAAGTAGCTATTCAGGTTAATTCAGAAATCGGCAAACTCAACGGCGTAATCGTTCATACACCCGGTGCTGAAGTAGAAAATATGACTCCGGAAAATGCACAACGCGCACTATATTCAGACATACTAAATTTAAGTGTTGCATTACCCGAATACAAAGATTTTCTGGGTGTTTTAAAGAAACACACCACTGTTTTTGAAGTTAAAGACTTACTTACGGATGTTTTGCAGGATACAGAAGGCCGAAAATATTTAATGAATAGGCTGTATCCAAAGAATCAATTCAAATCGCTTTCAGAAGAAGCTTGCGATATACTAAAAGAACTAACCCCAAAAAAAGCGGCCTCAATGCTGATTGAAGGAATACCTATGGTAAAAAATAACCTCACCCGCTTTTTGGATGACGAAAGGTATTGTTTGCATCCGCTGCCCAATTTCTTTTTCACACGCGATGCCAGTTTTTCAATGAACGAACATGTATTGATCAGTAAAATGGCCAATGCCGTTCGCGATCGAGAGGCAATTATTATGGAGGCAATTTTTAGAAAACACCCTATTTTCCTGGCTTCTACCATCGATCCCGTTGAACAGTTTGACCTATCAGGAAAAGGAACCATTGAAGGCGGTGATGTACTCATAGCCCGAGAAGATGTAATAGTTATGGGCACTGGTTTAAGAACATCATCGCAAGGCGTTGACAGCATTATAGAGTATTTGAAAACAAGACCCGGAGTAAAACATCTGTTAATTCAGGAACTTCCAAAAACCCCCGAGTCATTCATTCATCTTGACATGACATTTACCTTCCTAGACAAAGATCAGTGCATGATTTATGAACCATTAATCAAGGATTCAAACAAGCATCTTACCATTCACATTACCATCGACGGAGACAAGGTTTCACGCATCAGAGAAGAAAACAACCTGTTGCAATCGCTCAAAGCTTTGGGTATTGGTCTGGAACCTGTTGCCTGCGGTGGAAATAACGATCAATATGTTATGGAACGCGAACAATGGCAAAGCGGTGCCAATTTCTTTGCTTTGGAACCCGGAAAACTTATCGGGTACGAACGCAACGTAAGAACCATAGAAGCCATGTACCATCATGGGTATGAAATTATAAGTGCAGCTGATATTGTTAGTGGAAAAGCAAACCTGAAGGATCATAAAAAAATGGTGGTTACCATCAAAGGCAATGAGCTTTCAAGAGGCGGTGGTGGCGCCCGTTGTATGACCATGCCGGTTTCCAGAGAAAATATTTTTTAAAACAAACTTATGAACCGGGAAGCAGCCAAACAAAAGATTCAGGAACTCAGCAAGGAAATTGAAGAACATAATTATGCTTATTATGTTCTGGCACAACCCACAATTTCTGATTACGAGTTCGACCAGAAGCTCAAAGAGCTCCAAAAACTGGAGCAAGACTTCCCCCAATACAAACTCCCTGATTCTCCTACCGACCGTGTGGGTGGAGAACCCACCAATGACTTCCCTACCGTTAAGCACAAATACCCTATGCTTTCGTTGGGTAACAGCTATTCATTGGATGAAATAAGAGATTTCGACAACAGGGTTCAAAAAGCAGTGGGGCATCCGGTAGAATATGTATGCGAACTTAAATACGACGGACTCTCTATTAGTCTTACTTACGAAAACGGACTTCTTGTAAGAGCTGTAACCCGTGGCGACGGAACTCAGGGTGATGATGTAACCTATAACGTTAAAACCATTAAAAGCATTCCTCTTTCTTTACGGGAAGGTTATTCAGAAGCACTGGAAATAAGAGGCGAAGTATATTTACCACACAAGGCATTTCAGGAGCTTAACGAAGCACGTGAAGAAATTGGCGAAAATTCATTTGCCAATCCCCGTAATGCAGCAGCAGGTTCGCTTAAAATGCTGGACCCAAAAGAAGTTGCCAAACGTAAGCTGGATGCTTTTCTGTATTATATTCCTCATGAACTCCCGGGTGTATCAACACATTATGAAGCACTTAAATTTGTCAGAAAATTAGGCTTTAAGATTTCCAACAATATTGCTGTTTGCAACAACCTGAATGAAGTTTTTGAATTCATTAACGACTGGGATATTGGAAGAAAAACACTTCCTTTTGATATTGACGGAATCGTCATTAAGGTAAACGATCTCCATCTGCAAAAGGAATTAGGATTTACTGCCAAAACGCCGCGTTGGGCTATTGCCTATAAGTTTAAAGCTGAACAAGCCGAAACCATCCTCGAATCTATCGATTATCAGGTGGGCAGAACAGGTGCTGTAACACCGGTTGCCAACCTGAAACCTGTTCCTCTGGCCGGAACAACCGTGAAAAGGGCCAGTCTGCACAATGCCGATGTTATGGCACAACTTGATGTTCGCATTGGAGACACCGTTTATGTTGAAAAAGGAGGTGAAATTATTCCCAAAATTGTAGGAGTAAACCTAAACCTCCGTCCAGATTATGCTGTACCATCTGATTTCATAAAAACTTGTCCTGAATGCGGAACCCCACTGGTTCGAACCGAAGGTGAAGCAGCACATTATTGCCCCAATGAAGACCATTGCCCGCCCCAGATCAAAGGAAAACTGGAACATTTTATTTCCAGAAAGGCGATGAACATTGATAGTCTGGGCGAAGGAAAAATCAAAATGCTATATGACAATCAGCTGGTTGCTGACATTGCCGACTTGTATGAACTGAATGTGGAAAACCTGACAGGCCTTGAACGCATCATTCCTGCCGAAGAAGGTAAAAAAGAAAAGAAAATAAGTTTCAGAGAAAAGACTGTCCAGAAAATACTTTCCGGAATCGAACAATCCAGAGAAGTTCCTTTTGCCCGGGTTCTGTATGCCCTTGGAATTCGTTTTGTTGGTGAAACCGTTGCAAAAAAACTGGCTGAATACTTCAAGAATATCGATAACCTGATGAATGCTTCTTTAGAAACCCTGATATCTGTTGATGAAATAGGAGAAAAAATTGCCGCATCAATCCTCGAATACTTTAGTCGTGATGAGCACATCAAAATTATCCAACGATTAAAAGAAAATGGGCTTCAAATGGAAATACCTGTCTCTGAGAAAGCACTTGTTTCAAATATTCTGGAAGGGCAATCATTTGTAGTCAGTGGCGTTTTTTCCCGTTCCCGCGACGAACTAAAAAATCTGATTGAGCAATTTGGCGGAAGAAATGTCAGTGCTTTATCAGCTCAGACCAACTATCTCATTGCAGGAGACAACATGGGGCCGGCTAAAAAACTGAAAGCCGAAAAGCTAAATATTCCCATCATTTCAGAAAAAGACTTTGAAAAAATGATTCAGTAACTTAACCCGGTTAACGACAGACTAATGTCCCACAACCTGTCCTGAACCTTCTGGTCATAGGAGATTGCAGACGATCTCATTTCACGGTTCTTATTCATCAGATACAATCCGCTTTTTCCCTGTAATTCATCTGCCAGTGCCGCATAAATTGATGTTGCAGCACCTTCGTGCAGATTTGCTCCTCCCATACCCCATCCTGCATGCAGCAACTTGGTTTTGATCACACCGGGATGCAGGCAATTTACAGTTACATCCTCATTCTTCAGCAAACGCGACAATTTATAAGTAAACAATACATTTTCCAGTTTTGAAACCGAATAAGCCTGATAACCGTCAAAATATTTCTCACCATTCAAATTATTAAAATCAATACTTCCTGACTGAGCCATAGAACTAACATTAACAATCCTTGATCCAACGGTTGATCGGATTAAATCCATCAACTGAAGTGTTAAAGCAAATGGAGCCAAATGATTCACCATAAATGTTTTTTCAAAACCATTGGGTAAAATTATGTGATTATTCTCAAAAACACCGGCATTGTTAATCAACACGTCCAACCTCGGGAACTTATTTTTAAGAACAACTGACATCTCGCTTATTTCCTTTAAGCTGGTAAAATCTGCACAAATAAAATCAACGGTATCCGAACCCGATTTTTCCCTGATTTCAGAAGCTGCTCTTTCACTTTTTTCCTTATTTCTTCCGTGCACTATGACATGGTGTTTTTTTTGAGCCAGTTCCAGAGCTGTTTGTTTCCCTATGCCATCTGAAGCACCTGTAACTAAAATAATTTTCGCATTCATAGCCATATTTTGTTTTCTATCTAAATATATAAATTATCAGAATCAATTCTTCCCACACATTCGATTCAAAATTAATGATTTTTATGTTATTGATTCTGAATTCTGAACAATCGTTGACACGAAAAGTTGTACTTTTGCGCAAACATATAATTTCAATTTTAAAGCTGTTCAACCTATGAATTCACAAGAGCAAATGGACAAAAAAACAACTGCGGTAATCCGGGGACTTATTATGGACGGAACCAGAAAAGCCAATTCAGGCCATCCTGGTGGAGCTATGTCATCAACCGATATGGCCTACGTTCTGTTCAAACATCATTTAAAATATGATCCGGATAATACGCTATGGATCAACAGAGACCGATTTGTGCTGTCTGCCGGCCACGAAAGCATGCTCTTATACTCTCTGTTACACTTACAGGGTCATTTGTCTATTGATGAACTGATGCGGTTCAGACAGCTTCACAGTCTTACACCGGGTCATCCCGAACACGGACTAACAAAAGGGGTAGATGCCTCAACAGGTCCGTTGGGTCAGGGATTCGGCATGTCGGTCGGAATGGCTATTGCCGAAGCTGCATTAGCGGCTCAATTGGGAACCGAAATTATTGATCATTACACCTATGCTATTGCAGGCGACGGCGATCTGCAAGAACCTGTTGCCCTGGGTGCTGCAGCTACAGCCGGACATCAGGGATTGGGTAAATTAATTGTTTTTTATGATAAAAACGGAGCCCAGATATCAGGAAGTACGGACCGTGCCGACAGCACAGATCTCGTGCAGGTGTTCAAAGGTTTCGGATGGCAGGTTATTGAAATTGATGGACATAATCATGCAGAAATTAATCAGGCAATAACACAGGCACAAAACGAAAAAGATCGTCCCTCATTAATTATCGGACACACCATTATGGCCAAAGGAGCAGCGCATGTTGAAGGTGATTTTCACACACACGGAAGCCCGCTCAAAGAAGAAGAAATACAGGCCACAAAAGAAAAACTGGGGCTTCCTTCCGACCAGAAGTTTTATGTAAGCGATGATGTTTACCGGTATTTTCAATCAGATTTTTCAGAAAAAAGAGATATCGTTTCCCAATGGAATAAAATTGTAGCTGATAAATCAGAAAGCGACACTGAATTTGCTCAACGAATAAACTCAATATTAAATGGCGATCAGTTTGAAAATATAACCGTTCCTGAATTTAAAGCAGGTGAAAAAATGGCTACACGTGATGCATTTGGTAAAACTCTGGCACACATAGCTCAGCAAACGCCATTTCTTATTGGCGGTTCTGCGGATCTTGAGCCTTCCAACCAGACCAAAGCATTTGCCGATACTGTTGGTGAATTCACAAAATCTGACAGAAGTGGAAGAAACATCTCTTTTGCTGTTCGTGAATTTCCGATGGCAGCAATGGTAAACGGAATTGCACTACATGGTGGTTTCAAACCTTTTGGGGCAACTTTCCTTGTTTTTTCTGATTATGCAAAAGCAGCCATGAGGCTCTCAGCCATACAGGAACTCCCTGTACTTTTTGTTTATACTCACGACTCTTTCTATGTTGGAGAAGATGGCCCTACCCATGAACCTGTGGAACAACTGGCCGGTTTAAGAGCAATTCCCAAACATATCGTGTTCAGACCCTGCGATGCACGTGAAACTGCGGTAGCCATGAAACTTTCTATGGAAATAAAAAACAGACCTGTTTCGCTGGCTTTAACCCGTCAGGGATTACCTACCCTGGATACAGAAAACCTATACGAGAAAGTAAAAAAAGGGGCGTATATTTTAAAAGGTGAAGAACACGAAACTCCTGATGTTATTCTGATTGCTTCGGGCTCAGAAGTCCATCTGGCACTAAAAGCAGCCGAAGAATTGAAAGAAATGAAGGTTCGTGTTGTGAGTATGCCTTCAATGGAACTGTTTGACGAGCAACCCAAAGAATACAAAAATCATGTCCTTTCTACCGCTGCACAATACAGAGTGAGCATTGAAGCACTCAGCACGTTTGGCTGGGGCAAATATGTGGCCAACGGCTGGAGTTTTGGTGTCGATCATTTTGGACTTTCGGCTCCTGCTGAGGAACTGGAAAAAGAATTCGGGTTCACACCTGAGAATATTGCCCGTTTGGTGAGAGAAAGAAAGGATCAATAAGCACATATTTTTTTATTTTAGCTGAACCAAAAATATTTCACATGAAAAAGGTCCTTATTGCACCATCAATATTATCTGCTGATTTATTGAAACTTGAAGAACAGGTTAAAGCTGTAGCTGAAAACGGTGCCGATTTTATTCATGTGGATGTGATGGATGGCCATTTTGTTCCCAACCTGACTTTTGGACCTAATATGGTTGCTGCTTTAAAAAGAATCACCAGCCTGCCGTTAGACGTTCATTTAATGATTGAGCATCCTGAAATGGTTATTGAGCAATATGCCAAAGCCGGAGCTACTTATCTAACGGTTCATCAGGAAGCCTGTACGCATTTGCACAGAACCATACAAGCTATTAAAGAACAGGGAATGAAAGCCGGTGTTTCTCTGAATCCTGCCACTTCATTATCAACAGTTGAGAATGTAATGGAAGACATCGACTTGCTTTTAATTATGAGTGTAAACCCGGGTTTTGGAGGACAAAGTTTTATTGAACAAAGTTTTCAGAAAATTGCCCGTGCCCGTGAAATGATTCTTGAAACAGGAAAGGACATCTTGCTTGAAGTTGATGGCGGTATCAATAATGAAACAGCTGAAGAAGTTGTGGAACAAGGAGCGCAGGTACTGGTTGCAGGCAGTGCTATTTTCGGATCAAATAATCCCGTACAGGCCATGAACGAACTGAAAGAAATTGCGTCTAAAGGAATAAACTAAGTTTTTTCCTTTCAGGAAATAAAAAACCCGACCTTCAATGAAGATCGGGTTTTGTCTTTTAATAATCCAGGGTGATTATTCTTCCTTTAGTAAAATTGAAGAACTTATCCTTTTGAGCTACCTGAATACCATCGATCAGATCGGAAGGCTGGTAACCGGCAATTTTTAAACAAGTCGGACAGGCATAAACCCCCACTCCTTTTTCAGCCAGTATCTTGATATAAGTCTGGAAAGAATCAAAATCAGCATATTTCAGATCTTTGGCACCTTTCACAGCCAGCTCAACAGCATGGATATCCATGTAAACCAATACATCCTTATCGTTTGCCATCATAACAGCCATTTTTAAAGGCATCAAAACCCTGTGCGGATCATTGTAAGCTTCGGTTATATGAATAAAAACACCATCCTTAACCGGTTGGGTTTGCGCAACCTGAGATTTCATGTCCATAGTATGGTTTTTGGGAGTATTCTGATTGCAGGAAACCAGAAACAATACTGAAACCATCAAGAGTAAAACTTTTCTCATCATTTAATTTTTTTAGGTTATTAAAACATTTCACATTTCTTACAAATATATTCATTATTTCTGGATATGATTCTTAAAATTTATTGCCGTTTCAACAGCTTTTTCTGCATGAATACGAGTAGTATCAAAAACCTCAATTTCCACATCCTTCTCAGAAATAAGCAACGGAATTTCCGTACAACCTAAAATAACGCCTTCAGCTCCACGGTTCTCGAGCTTTTTAATTATCTCTTTGTATTTTTCCCTGGAATCTTCGTTAATGATTCCTTCTACCAACTCTTTATATATAATATCATGTACAACTTGCCGATCGGCTAAATCCGGTACGATTACTTCAATCCCAAATTTTTCCTCCAACAACTTTTTATAAAAATCACGTTCCATTGTAAATTTTGTACCCAGCAGGGCAACACGGTTAATTTTTCTCCTAGTAATTTCAAGTCCCGTAGCTTCGGCAATGTGTAAAAAAGGAACCGAGATATTCTTCAGAATAGCTGGAGTGCACAAATGCATTGTGTTCGTAGCCATAATAATGAGCTCTGCCCCGGCCTGTTCGAGACGAGAAGCAACCTGTGCCATCATTTTATCTAACTCATCCCAATTATCTTCATGTTGTAACCTCTCCACTTGTTCAAAATCTACCGAATACAATATACAGGGACACGAATGAAAACCGCCCAGTAAAGATTTAGTTTTTTCATTCATTATCTCATAGTACACTTTTGATGATTCCCAGCTCATCCCTCCGATGATACCAATTGTTTTCATAACAGCTTTTAAAAATACAATGAAAGATAAGTCTTTTATTTTAGCTGCAAACCCGTAAACCAAATAAGTGCATTTTAAGGCAAAAAAATTCAACTTTATGTTTGGAGATATAAAACAAAGTTCTATTTTTGCATTCCCATTTGGGAGCCGAAAAACTTTCAGCTTAGTTCTTACAAAAAATAAGTTTCGGGGTATAGCGCAGTCCGGTTAGCGTACCTGCTTTGGGAGCAGGTGGTCGCAGGTTCGAATCCTGCTACCCCGACATACAAAATTCAGTCGGAGAGGTGGGTGAGTGGCTGAAACCAACGGTTTGCTAAACCGTCGTACCTGTCAAAGGGTACCGGGGGTTCGAATCCCCCCCTCTCCGCAAAACAAAAACCTCATGCAGATGCATGAGGTTTTTTTTGTTTTATACCTCCCTCCTTCGGAATCAATGCAGTTAATTCCCCTTTTTCTAACTCCAAACGAAAACTACAATTTCATCTATTTAAACTGATAAAAATTTGTTATAAATTCACCCCCATCAAAAACAAGAACCAAATGAACAGATTTTTATCATCATTTGCTGTGTTGTTGCTTTTCTTTTTTGCACCATCCGGCAGCTTTGCACAAACACCCAACTATAACCCTTATAAAGCTTTTGATCCCTTATTCAGCTTTCAACCTGTCACAAGCTATCGCAGTGCCGACGGGCAACCGGGACCGGAATACTGGATCAACGAAACAGATTATAAGATACATGCACGACTGGATACGGTTCAAAAAAGTGTTACAGCCGACGAAATAATTACTTACACCAATAAAAGTCCAAATAAGTTATCCTATCTGTGGGTTTTACTGCCGCAAAACAGGTTTGCCAAAGATTCGAGAAGTACTGCTACTTCCGGACAAACTTTCAACGACAAAAAGTTTAATGGTGGGTTCACGATTCAATCTGTAGAAATTGAAAGCGATGGAAAATACATTCCTTCCGATTACCTGATTAACGACACCAGAATGCAGATCAGGCTTACAAAGGCTATGGCGGCAAAAAACGGGGTAGTAAAAATAAGAATCAATTATTCGTTTACCGTTGTTCCGCAAGGCAACGGGCGTTCGGGATGGATGAACACAAAAAACGGTACCATATTCGAAGTAGCCCAGTGGTTTCCCAGAATGGCTGTTTACGATGATATTGTCGGGTGGAATGTTTTACCGTTTCTGGGAGCCGGTGAATTTTACCTGGATTACGGCAATTTCGATGTAACCCTTGATGTACCTGGTGATCAGATTGTAGCTGCATCAGGAAAGCTGGTGAACCCCGACAAGGTTCTGAACAAAGAAACCCAGGAACGCCTTCAGAAAGCTTCAGAAAGCAGCAAAACAGTAATGATCCGTTCGCTGAATGAAGTAATTAAGGGAGAAGGAACAAAAAAAGAAAAACGACTGATCTGGCATTTTACCATGAAAAACAGCCGTGATTTCACCTGGGCAAGCTCCAAAGCTTTTATTTGGGATGGTGCCCGTGCCGACCTCCCCGACCATAAATCAACACTTGCCATGGCCTTTTATCCGGAAGAAAGTATGGGAAAAAATGCCTGGAACCGTGCCACTGAGTTTTTACAGCACAGTATTGAATTATTCTCCAAAAAATGGTTTGTTTACCCATACCCTACAGCCTCAACTGTCGGAGGTCCCGTAGGAGGAATGGAATACCCGGGCATTGTATTTTGCCATTGGAAATCTACAGGCAATAATCTTTGGATGGTTATAAACCACGAAATTGGCCACGACTGGTTCCCGATGATTGTAGGCTCCAATGAAAGAAAATTTGCCTGGATGGACGAGGGCGTCAACACATTTATTGATATTTATGCCACTGCTGAATTCAACCACGGCGAATTTGCACCCAAATCGGACCACGAATACAATCCTGATGGAGGAAGTGCTGCAAGAAATATAGTACCGTTGATGGAAGATTCAGTAGTACCCGGTTTGATGACTTTCCCCGATGCTATGCCCTGGAAATACTCTCATCCTGTAAGTTACTACAAAGGAGCTTTGGGTTTGGTTTTGTTACGGGAATACATTCTCGGACACAAAAGGTTTGATTACGCTTTCAGAAAATACATCCATGAATGGGCCTACAAACATCCTACTCCTGGTGACTTTTTCAACACCATGAACAATGCCGGAGGTGAGAATCTGAATTGGTTCTGGAAAGGATGGTTTATGAATAAATGGACCTTGGATCAGGCCGTTTCTGACGTAAAATATGTGGATAATGATCCCGCCAAGGGTTCAATCATCACATTAAACAATTACGATCAGTTGGTTATGCCTGTTACTTTAAAAATAACACAGCAAAACGGCAAAACAGAAACAGTAAGCTTTCCTGTGGAAATATGGGAACACGGTGGCACTTACAACTTCAGGTACAACTCAACCAGCCCCATTAAAGAGGTTGTTGTTGATCCGGGTGAGATGCTCCCCGACACCAATGCGAAAAACAATATCTGGCCTCACAATTAAGGCCTTTTTTGAAATTACACTTTAATTTATCGTTACTTTTGCACGTCTAATAATATTTAATTCTCATGAGAAAAAACATCGTTGCAGGCAACTGGAAAATGAACAAAACCTTTTCGGAAGCCGAAGAATTGATAGATCAAATTTTCCTCGAAATGGAGGACAAAAGTTTTCAATGTGAAGTAGTAATTTGCACTCCTGCTCTTTATCTTGAAATGGCTACAGATTATGCTGAAGAGGGTCGTTTAAAAATCGGAGCTCAAAATGCAAGCGAGCACGAACAAGGAGCTTATACGGGTGAGATTTCCGCTGCTATGCTGGCCTCTCTTGACATTGAATATTGTATAATCGGACATTCAGAAAGAAGAAAATATTTCCATGAAACCAATCAGCAGCTAGCTGAAAAGACTGACCGTTTGCTTGATTATGGTGTAAAACCAATTTTCTGCATAGGTGAAGTACTGGAAGAAAGAGAAGAAAATATCCACTTTGAAGTAGTTAAAAAACAACTGGAAGAAAGTCTGTTCCATTTGAACAAGGATGAGTTTTCTAATATTGTATTGGCTTATGAACCTGTTTGGGCCATTGGCACAGGCAAAACTGCCACTCCCGGTCAGGCTCAGGAAATGCATGCTTTTATCAGAAGCCAGATTACTGAAAAGTATGGAAAAGAAACCGCTGATGAAGTTTCTATTTTGTACGGTGGAAGTTGTAATCCAAAAAACGCGAAGGAACTCTTTTCACAAACTGATGTTGACGGAGGGCTAATTGGTGGCGCATCTCTGAAGTCTGATGACTTTCTTGCGATTGCCAATAGTTTTTAAATTGAACATATAAGGGAAGTTTTGTAAAGCTTCCCTTTTTTTATATCTCATAGCCATGAATTATTATTGCCTGACCTGTCCAAAAAACGAATCGGAAGAAAAAAATGAAATCCTGATGGCGCGACTTGCAGAACTGGGTTTTGAAAGTTTTGAAGAAGATGACAACGAGCTTAAGGCTTACATTCAGGAAAAAGACTTCTCTAAAAATCTACTTGCCGGGATTGAATGTTGCAAAGATTTGATAGCAAAAAACCAGCTCAAAATTGACTGGATACCTGATCAGAACTGGAATGCTGTTTGGGAAAGTAATTATCCTTCCGTGCTTATTGCAGAGCGCTGCTACATCAGAGCTCCTTTTCATGAAGAGAAACCTGAGATAGAATTTAGCATTCTGGTGAAACCAAAAATGGCGTTTGGCACTGCTCATCACGAAACTACTGCACAAATCCTGGAATATATTCTTGATGCAGACGTTGAAGGAAAAGAAGTACTGGATATGGGATGCGGTACAGCTGTTCTGGCTATTTTAGCCTCAATGAAAGGGGCCAAACACATCGACGCTATTGATAATGATGAATGGGCATTCAATAACAGTTCGGAAAATATTGAGCTGAATCATTGTGATAACATCACTGCTTTTTTGGGTGACGCATCACTGTTGACAGAAAAAGAAAAATATGACACTATTTTTGCCAACATCAACAAAAACATTCTTTTACAGGATATGCATGCCTATGCTGATTCGTTAAAACCCGGTGGTAGTATATATTTCAGTGGTTTCTACGAATCTGACTTAACAGATATTCAGAATCATGCTGCAAAGCTAAACCTGAACTATAGCTCTCACATTGTAAAAAACGACTGGACTGCGGCCTTGTTTGAAAAAGCTGTCAGCTAAGTCAATTTTCTTACATTTGGATATGGAATATTTGTACTTAGCAGCAGGTTTCATCCTGGCTTATCTTTTAGGATCAATCCCAACGGCCGTTTGGGTTGGAAAGATTTTTTACCATATTGATATTCGTAATGAAGGTTCGGGAAATGCAGGAGCCACCAATACAATTCGCGTTTTGGGAGCCAAAGCCGGAATTCCCGTGATTATTGTCGACGTTACTAAAAGTTACTTCGCTGTCTTCATGATGCAGTTTTTCATTCCATTAACATGGACAGCTGATGAAGTAATCTACTTACAGATTCTGGCAGGATTTCTGGCTGTAATTGGCCACGTATTCCCTGTATTTGCCGGATTCAGAGGTGGTAAAGGAGTAGCTACATTGTTGGGAATGGGTATTGCACTCTACCCTACTGTGATCTGGATTCCTGTTGTTATATTTCTGATTTTATTACTCTCAACCGGCTACGTTTCTCTAGGCTCCATGTTGGCAGGGCTTTCATTTCCCATAACTGATATTATATTCTTTCACGACACTCATCCCGGCAAGGTAGGTTTATCCATTCTTGCTGCCTTATTCCTTTTGTTCACCCATCGGAAAAATATCAAACGGTTATTCAATGGAACCGAGAACAGGTTCAGAATCTTTAAAAAGAAGAAATAAAAAAGGCTTCCCTTTAAGGAAGCCTCTGTATTGTTTTTTCAGGAAAAATTATTTTCCCAAAACTTCTTTCATTTTTTTACCGATTTCTGCGGGTGAATCTACAACGTGTACACCGCAGTCGCGAAGAATAGCTTTTTTGGCTTCAGCAGTATCAGCTTTACCACCAACAATAGCACCGGCGTGCCCCATGGTACGACCTTTAGGAGCTGTAGCACCTGCAATAAAGCTAACTACAGGTTTTGTTCCGTGTTCTTTGATATAGTAACCGGCATTGGCTTCCATTTCTCCACCTATTTCACCGATCATAACAATACCTTCTGTACCAGGATCGTTCATCAAAAGTTCAACGGCATCTTTTGTAGTTGTTCCGATAATCGGGTCACCACCAATACCAATAGCTGTTGACTGGCCCAAACCAATTTTTGAAAGCTGGTCCACCGCTTCATAAGTTAAGGTGCCTGAACGGGAAACAATACCAATGGTTCCTTTTTGATGAATAAAGCCCGGCATAATACCTACTTTAGCTTCGCCAGGAGTAATAACACCTGGGCAGTTAGGACCAACAAGTCGGCAGTTTTTATCTTTCAAAAACTCTTTAACATTCACCATATCTTCCGTAGGAATACCTTCTGTAATACAAACAATCACACCAATACCAGCCTGAGCAGCTTCCATAATAGCATCGGCAGCAAATGGAGGTGGCACAAAAATCACAGACACATCAGCCTGAGTTTTTTTCACTGCATCGGCAACTGTGTTAAAAACAGGCTTACCCAAATGGGTTTGTCCACCTTTTCCGGGGGTTACACCACCCACTACACAGGTACCATAAGCTATCATTTGTGAAGCATGAAATGTACCTTCACTTCCGGTAAATCCTTGAACCAGAACTTTTGAATCTTTATTTACTAATACGCTCATTTGAAATTTTTTTGGTCGCTATCAATAAGAAGTGTCAAAGGTAAAACCTTTTGATTAAAGATTTCAAAATTCTTGCGTATTTTTGTTATTTATTAACCATTTTAAATTAAATCATGAACCTCTCCTTCTCAACCGGTTACAATAAAGATACTATTTGTGCCGTAGCCACATCTCCAGGAATGGGAGCCATTGCAGTAGTAAGGATTTCAGGTTCTGAAAGTCTCGAACTGCTATTTAAATTGTTCAGTGCAAAAAAAAGGGGGCTGAACAAGGAAAACATTCAAAGTCACCATGCATATTTTGGGGAAATCAAAGATGGTGAGATTGTCCTTGATGAAGTGCTCGCCACATGGTTTAAAGCACCTCATTCATACACTGGTGAGGATTCAGTTGAGATTTCATGTCACGGTTCTGAATACATTCAGGAAAAGCTGATTCAGCTGATAATTGAAAATGGGGGACGTTTGGCTCAGGCCGGAGAATTCACCATGAGAGCTTTCCTTAACGGCAAGATGGATTTGTCACAAGCTGAAGCTGTTGCTGATCTGATAGCTTCCGAATCAGGAATGGCGCACCGGATGGCTATGAGTCAGATGAGAGGCGGTTTTTCTGATAAAATTGCAGATCTAAGACAACAACTGGTTCAGTTTGCATCGCTCATAGAACTAGAACTGGATTTCAGTGAAGAAGATGTGGAATTTGCTGACAGAGGGCGGTTTATGGATTTGATCCGTTCATTAAAAGAAGAGCTTACATCGCTGAAAAACTCTTTTAAAATGGGGAATGTTTTGAAAAAAGGGATTCCAGTTGCCATTATCGGAAGGCCTAATGCTGGAAAATCTACACTTCTGAATGCCTTGCTTAACGAAGAAAAAGCCATCGTTTCAGATATCCCAGGCACAACCCGGGACGCCTTGGAAGACACCATAGTTATTGAAGGATACAGTTTCAGGTTTATTGATACAGCAGGGCTTCGTCAATCTGATGATGTCGTGGAAAACATGGGTATTGAACGTACTTACGATAAAATTAAGCAAGCTTCATTAATCCTCTATGTAAGTGACATCAGTGATGTGAATAAGGAACACATCGAAAGTGTTTTGGAAGAATTTAAAAGCTACATCAACGATGAAAACAAACATTTCATTTTGGTAGCCAATAAAACAGACAAACTGGAAGAAATTCCTGCACACATGAAAGAGATGCTGGAAATGGAAACTATTTTCGTATCAGCAAAAAGAAGAGAAAATATTCACTTTTTAGCCGAAACACTTGTTAAGCATGTGAAGGAACAGAACTTTTCGGAGACAATTTTGGTAAACAATTCACGGCATTACGAAGCGCTTTCCAATGCACTGGGAAGTATATTGGAAATAGAAACCGGCTTTAAACAACAGGTTCCTACTGATTTAATCGCCATTGATATCCGTCAGGCGCTATATCATTTAGGTTCTATCACCGGAGAAGTAACCTCCGATGAAATATTAGGAAATATATTTAGTAAGTTCTGCATTGGAAAGTAATATTCTATATTCACAATATCCAAATAAAATCATCTGCTTTATCGAATTTGTTTTGGTTGATTGAAAAATATCAACTTATACCTGAACCTTTTTAATCACATCTCCTAATGCTGTAGGGGTTCCGAAAACATGCAGTACATCGCCAAGTTTAAGATAAGTTTCTCCATGAGGAACAAACGATGATTTATCGCGTTTGATCATCATAAGAATGGCATCGTTGTGAAACGGAATTTCGCGCAGGTATTTACCATCTAACTGACGGTTCGTTACAGCAATTTCTTCCACGCTAAAACCTTCAAAGGTTTCTACTAAATCATGATAAGTACTGGGACGAAAGATAAAGTTTTCAATAGCCGTGGCCAGCACCCTGTGTATATCTACTGACTCTACCCCCAGTTTTTGATATTTTTCCATACAAGGCATCTTACATGCCCTGGTAATAATGCGCTCGTGTAACAATTCATTGCGCAATAGATCAACAACCTGGTAGTTACGTTTATCCTCACCTGTTTCAACCACCACAAAATTATCAGGTGCCAGTTTCAACTGTTCATAGGTTAATTTTTGCAATCCGTCACCTAAAATAACATTGAACCCTTTTCTCCTGATTTCATTGAACCTGGATTCATCTTTTTCAACAATGATTGCCTTTTTACCGTGAAGATTCATTCTACGGGCCAACAAAACTGCGGTACTGCTCCCTCCTATCAAAATGGTTTTCTCGCCTTCAGTAATATTTACAGGATAAATCCAATTAAACATTACAGGCGCAATCAGGCTGGTAAGAACCGCCATTAAAACAAAGCTGGCATTTATTCCCGGCGAAATAACACCCAATTGCAAACCAATAACCGAAGCCGCAATGATCAGACTAAGTTGAGAGGTCATTAGAAAACCACCAGCCAGGGACTTTCGACCACCAAACATTTTGGACCAGATAAAAGAAGGAATGATTTTAATGGCAAATAAAATAACCAATAAAACTATAAGGAACCAAATAAGTGAAGCATCAAATTCTTTAAAGGCAGAAGGATCAAACATAATACCCACCATTATGAAAAAGATGGGAATAAAGAAACCGTACCCCATTCCGTCCAATTTAATCATCAATACCGAGCGCTCCTTATGTAAAAGACTGGAAAGCAAAAGCCCGCTTAAAAATGCTCCAAGCAAAATTACTTCTTCACCTATATATTGAGAAATAGCCACAAAAATCAGCATCATAAAAACAGAGCTTCTGACACGAATTTGAGAGGCAGCATGCGAAAGCTGATAAAAAATTCTTTTGAACAACATTACATTTTTCAGTCTTCCGGTCAAACGATACATAATGAAGAAAACAAAGAAAACAATCAGAATATAAAGCAACTCTACTTTAAACCCATGCCTTAGAATAAATGCCGTAAACGTAAACAAAATGATGCTGAGCACATCTGCCACAGCAGCAGTAATAATTAGCATCTGTCCATAACGTCCTGACAGTTCTCCCCTGCCTTTCAGCACAGGCAATACAATTCCCACCGAAGTAGTCACCATAATCAGAGCAAAATACCAGCGGTTTGGAATGTGCACAAATACTGACAATAAATAAGTACTAACGTAGGACAAACCAACAACCATGGCAAAATACACCAAGCTCAGTATTAATGGACTTTTAGCGGCTGTTCGTGAAGTTCCTTTTTTTGGAAGTGAGGAAAAAATCTGATCCACATCAATTTCGAGCCCGCTGAGAAACATAAGAAAGATAAAACCGGCAGCGGCCAGAAACTCAAGTATATGAAAACTACCTTCGGAACGGGATACAAAAAAGAAAGCGCCAATAAAATAACCCAGCACAATTTCCACAATAACAGAAGGAACATTCTTTATTTTTAACAATGAGAGAGCCAGAGGCGACAGCCATGCCACAGCTACAACCAACAGCAAAGGAATATAATCGAAATGAAAAGTAATGTTTAACAGCATAAACTCAATATTACGTCATCTATCTCTCAATGATCAATATGTACCCCTTTCAGAGATGCAAATCCGGATCACATTACTCAAACTGGCATCATTTTTTACTATTATGAAAGACAAACGGAGACAAGCAAATATAATGAAATATTGTTACAAATCCCATATTTATAGCCTCAAACTCCCTGCTTAAGAAAACAATTTCCTGATATTTGTTCAGTTTGATTAAATTTCAATATTTTTGGATCATAAAACTACCTGTCATGGAAATAAGTACCAAATTCGTCAAAACCGTTCTCGTTCTCATTGCAGTAGGCATTTGGGTTATTGTTTTTCAAAATGCCGGCATAATTCCCCAGGTTGCCCCGCAAAAGGTCGTCGCTGACACTTTAATGCGCGTAACGGGGGCTGTGGACGTAAATAATACGGTTTTCATTAAAGGTGCTGTGGATGCCAACATTGAAAGCATCAACGGTTACAGCAAATTTTATAAAGACCCCAGAACAGGACAATATTATGTTATACCTGTGACCGATCCTTATCAAAACTAAGATTATTTTTCATAAAAGTGCATTTCGCGGATGTACTGATACACTTTCTCAGGCATCCAGAAATGCATTTCTTTTTTTGACATGATTCCTTTTCTGATAAAACTGGATGAAATTTCCATGTGGGGTGCCTGAAACAATCTCACATGTGGATGACTCTGATATTGGCCCATATCATAACCGGGACGTGGATAAACATAAAATCCGTATTGTTCAAGGATGGCTTCATAGTTTTTCCATTTATTAAGTTGGCCAAACACATCGGTTCCTGATATTAATACAAATTTATGATCAGGATATTTTTCACTGAGGCGTGCTAAAGTATCAATCGTATAGGAAGGACGGGGCATTTTAAACTCAATATCAGTAACCTGAAAACCAAGATAGTCTTCAATAGCCAGTCTTACCAAAGCAAGCCTGTGGTAGTCAGGAAGGAGACCTTTTTTTTCTTTCAAAGGATTTTGAGGCGAAACCACAAACCAAACTCCCTCCAGATCAGTAAACTGAGACATATAACTGGCTAGTATTAAATGGCCATTGTGAATGGGATTAAAGCTCCCGAAAAAAAGTCCTATTTTCTTGTTTTTTTGGGTCATGGTTCTGAACCTTAAACAGAAATATCACCTTTAATGTGCGGATGTGGATCGTAATCTTTTAATTCAAAATCTTCATATTTAAAACCGAAAATATCTTTTACTTCGGGATTAATTATCATACTGGGCAAAGCTTTTGGCTCCCTGCATAACTGCAACTTCACCTGATCGATATGGTTCAGATAAATATGGGCATCACCCAGGGTATGAATAAAAGTGCCCGGTTGTAGTCCGGTTACCTGTGCCATCATTTGCGTAAGCAAAGCATAAGATGCAATGTTAAAAGGTACCCCCAGAAAAATATCGGCACTGCGCTGATACATTTGGCACGATAATTTACCATCAGCAACATAAAACTGGAACCAGGCATGGCATGAAGGCAAAGCAGCTCTTCCTTCGGCTACATTTTCCGAAAAAGTTTTTCCTGATTGCGGCAAAACTGACGGGTTCCAGGCCGAAACAATAATACGGCGGCTATCAGGATTATTTTTTATTGTGTCCACTGCAATCTGAATCTGGTCGATTCCATCGCTGTTCCAGTTGCGCCACTGGGCGCCATACACCGGTCCCAGATTTCCGTTTTCATCGGCCCACTCATTCCATATTCGAACACCGTTTTCCTGTAAATACCTGATATTCGTATCGCCTGTCAGAAACCACAATAACTCATGGATAATTGAACGAAGATGCAATTTCTTTGTAGTAAGCAAAGGGAACCCTTCTTGCAAATTAAAATGCATCTGATAACCAAACACGCTAATCGTTCCGGTTCCGGTACGATCCTCTTTTTTGGTACCTTTTTTGAATACATAATCCAACAAATCAAGATATTGGCGCATGAAAACTATTTTTTTGATAACTTATTTAAAATCATGTGAAATAAGGAGTCCTAAAAGTTTCTGCAATCGTGTTCGTTGAAAAAACTTTACATTTGCCCTTAATTTTTTTCAAAAGTAAAAATATTCAACAACAATCAATATGGGAATTAAAATAAGAATAACCATCATGAACTTCTTCCAGTTTTTTGCTTGGGGAGCCTGGCTGATTTCGCTGGGAGGATACATGATGCAAACACTGAATTTTACCGGAGGTCAGGTTGGAAGCATCTACGCTACAATGGGGATAGCAGCTTTATTTATGCCTGCATTGATGGGAATTATCGCTGACCGATGGATTAATGCTGAACGTTTGATGGGAATCAGTCACTTGGCATTGGCCGTACTGCTGTTTTGGGCTGCTCAGGTAAATAGTTTTGATGACTTATACCTGATTATGCTTCTTGTTTCAATATTTTACATGCCAACAATTGCACTGAATAACTCTGTATCGTACAGTATTCTCGATCAAAAGGGGTTTGATATTGTTAAGGACTTTCCTCCTATCAGGGTTTGGGGTACAGTAGGTTTTATTATTGCCATGTGGGTTATCGATTTTGCCCACTGGACATTAAGCCCTATGCAATTGTATCTAAGTTCTGTTGCTTCGTTGTTCCTGGGTGTCTATTCATTTACTATGCCTTCCTGTAAACCGGAAAATAAAAGCAAAGGTGTATCACTTATCTCTTCACTCGGACTGGATGCCTTTAAGCTGTTTAAACAACGTAAAATGAGTATTTTCTTCATTTTTTCAATGTTGCTCGGCGCATCACTCCAAATCACCAATACTTTTGGAGAACCTTTTCTTCACGACTTTGCCAAGCATTTTCCAAAAAGCTTCGCTGTTCTGCACCCCAGCGTTCTGATGTCCGTTTCACAAATGTCTGAAACCTTGTTTATATTAACAATTCCCTTCTTTTTAAAGAGATTCGGCATAAAGAAAGTAATGATCATGAGCATGTTTGCCTGGATATTCCGTTTCGGACTGTTTGGCGTGGGAACCCCTGAAGGTGTTGGCTTTGTTTATCTGGTACTTTCCATGATTATTTACGGAATGGCTTTTGACTTCTTTAATATTTCAGGATCACTGTTTGTTGAAATGGAAGCCAAACCGGAGATTCGATCCAGTGCACAGGGTTTGTTTATGATTATGACCAACGGACTGGGTGCGTTTATCGGAGGTATGGGAAGTGGTTATATTGTGGATTACTTTACAATAAACGGTGAGCAGGAATGGCCCCAGATATGGTTTACCTTTGCTGCGTATTCTCTTATTGTCGGAGTCTTGTTTATGTTCTTATTTAAGTACAAGCACAATCCTGATAAGTTGGCTAAGGTTCAACATTAATATAATTTTACAAGCATAAAAAAAGCATCTGCCAAATGACAGATGCTTTTTTATTTAAATAGGATGGTCTATTTTTTCTTTCTTCTTTTTATTTCATCGCGCAAACGGGAGGCTTCTTCATAGTTTTCTTCCTGGATAGCCTTTTTGAGTTTCTGCTCCAACTCATCCAATAAAAATTCCTCGTATGCCGATACATCTTCATCACTTGGATCTTCATCATCTTCTTCCACTAGATCATGTAAATGTTCCTCCACAGAGTCTTCCATAGTAATTCCTGCCTCATCAACAATTGATTCGAGCGCGTAAATCGGACAACCAAAACGAAGAGCTAAAGCAACAGCATCAGATGTTCTGCTGTCAATCTCGGTAATCTTCCCATCTTTCTCACAAACCAGCTTCGAGAAAAAAATCCCCTCTTCAAACTTATTAATCAACACTTCAACAATGTTAATTTCGTAGTATCTGGCAAAAGTTTTGAAAAGATCATGTGTAAGCGGTCGGGCAGGTTTCATTTTTTCCAGTTCTATGGCAATAGCCTGCGCTTCATAGCCACCAATAATTATTGGCAATCTTCTTGATAAGCCTTCCACTCCCAAAATCAGCGCATAAGCCCCGCTTTGCGATTGGCTGTATGACATGGCAATGATCTCCATCTTCAGCTTTTTCATCCTGTATGTTGATTATTTATGTGCGAATTTACTAACAAAATGTCAAATTCATATGATTTGTTATTTATAAACAAACCAAATAGACCTTAACCTACTGTACATCAGCATTAAAAAAATAAAGCTTTAAAGAATGTTAAAAAAAATCAACTCATGCTCTTCAGGATGCATAAAAGATAATAAGTGAATTTCTATTTTTGCATTATTGAGTTTCGCAAACGTTTTAAATCTACATTAACATTATCCCATTATTATGAAAAAAATTTTATCTCTTCTAGCCGTTCTTACACTTCCAGCCATGGCGATGGCCAGTGAAGCAGAATTGGTTATCCCCGATGGAGTGCGTAATGCCAATATCCTTTATTGGGGATTCATCATTATTGGAGCCGGTTTTTTATTCGGTATTTACCAATATCTGAAGGTTAAAAATATAAAGGCACATAAATCCATGCTCGAAGTTGCCGATGTAATTTACCAAACCGGAAAAATCTATCTCGTTCAACAAGGTAAGTTTCTGGCTATTTTATTTGTAATTATCGGTGTAGTTATTGCTTTTTACTTTGGCTACCTCTCTGGTGGCTTTGGAATTGGTGGTGTATTAATGATTCTGGGATGGACCGTGTTAGGAATTTTAGGTTCATACAGTGTGGCATGGTTTGGCATTCGTATGAACACGCTGGCCAACTCAAGAATGGCCTTTGCCTCCCTTGAAAGGAAACCAGTTAAATTACATCATATTCCAATTACAGCAGGTATGAGTATTGGTGTTGCCTTGGTTTCGCTTGAGCTGCTTATGATGCTGATCATCCTGCTCTTTGTTCCCGGCGAGTATGCAGGTGCCAGTTTTATTGGTTTTGCTATTGGCGAATCCTTAGGTGCTACCGCTTTAAGAATTGCCGGTGGTATTTTCACAAAGATTGCCGATGTGGGTTCTGATCTTATGAAAGTCATCTTTAAAATCGGGGAAGATGACCCAAGAAATCCCGGAACCATTGCCGACTGTGTGGGCGACAATGCCGGTGACAGTGTAGGCCCTACCGCTGATGGTTTTGAAACTTATGGCGTTACAGGTGTTGCACTAATTTCATTTATTGTGCTTGCTGTTGCAGATAAAAGCATGCAGGTTGACCTTCTGGCCTGGATCTTTGTGATGAGAATTTTGATGGTAGCTACTTCTATTGTATCCTACTGGATCAACAACGGAATCACACAAAGCAAATACAAAAATGCCGATGACATGGACTTTGAAGCCCCTTTGACTTCTCTGGTCTGGATTACATCCATCATGTCTATCATAGCTACTTTTGTTGCCAGTTATTTTATGATTCACCATCTGCCTAATAACCTTTGGATCACACTTTCAGTAATCATCAGTGCCGGAACACTGGGTGCCGCTTTGATTCCTGAATTTACCAAGATATTTACCAGTCCCAAATCCACCCACGTAAAAGAAGTGGTTGAAGCATCCAAAAAAGGAGGGGCTTCATTGAATATTCTCTCTGGTTTGGTTTCCGGTAATTTCAGTGGTTTCTGGTTAGGAATGGTTTTCTTCGTACTGATGTTTGTAGGGTATTATGCCAGTACATTCGGATTGAATGCATTCATGATCTATCCTTCAATATTTGCCTTTGGCCTTGTAGCCTTCGGTTTTCTGGGGATGGGACCTGTTACCATTGCTGTAGACAGCTACGGCCCGGTTACTGACAATGCCCAATCCATTTATGAGCTTTCATTGATCGAAGAAAATATTGACGAAGTTACTCCTGAAATTGAAAAAGATTTTGGGTTCAAACCCGACTTTGAAAAAGCTAAATACTACCTCGAAGCCAATGACGGAGCGGGTAACACCTTTAAAGCTACAGCCAAACCGGTGTTGATTGGTACAGCTGTCGTAGGAGCTACTACCATGATCTTCTCATTAATCCTGGTAATTAAAAATGTGTTACACATCGAGCCCCACGAAATTCTCAACCTGCTGAATCCCTATTCGATTATGGGATTCCTTTTGGGAGGTGCTGTTATTTACTGGTTCAGCGGTGCATCTATTCAGGCCGTAACTACCGGAGCTGCCCGAGCAACAGAATTCATCCGTAAAAACATCAATCTTGATCCCAATGCGGAAAAGAAGGCTGATATAGGTAAATCAAAACAGGTAGTTCAGATTTGTACTGTTTACGCCCAAAAAGGAATGTGGAATATTTTTATTGCCCTGTTCTCTTTTGCCCTCGCTTTTGCTTTGCTGTCTGCTCCTACCAATGCAGAAGCTGCCATGGTCGACTGGCACACTTCGCCTGTTTCTTTATTTGTAAGCTATCTGGTTTCTATCGCTTTCTTTGGATTGTACCAGGCAATATTTATGGCTAATGCAGGCGGTTCCTGGGATAATGCTAAAAAAGTTATCGAAGTTGATATGCAGGAAAAAGGTACAGAATTGCATGCTGCATCAGTTGTAGGCGATACTGTCGGCGATCCGTTTAAAGACACTTCTTCTGTAGCCATGAACCCCGTAATTAAATTTACCACATTGTTCGGCTTGCTTGCTATGGAAATTGCCATATCACCTGAATTCAGAGAAATGTCTCATTATGTAGGCTTTGCCTTTTTAGCCATTGCATTGATTTTTGTATACAGATCATTCTACAAAATGAGAATCAACGGATAAAGTATTGTTTAGTTAATAAGTTTCATTATGGGAGGTCAGATCTGATCTCCCTTCCTTTTTATGTGAAGTTCAAATGAAATTTAAGGGTTCAACGTAAAACATAGCATGCAAATAGTTTTTACTTTTGCAAACCTTGTCATTTGTTTCATAAATGAAAGGTGATTTTAACACCGTTTTTAATATTGAATGGATGAATCACAACACTTTTTCAACCCGACACATAGGCCCGCAAAGCGAAGATATTAAAGCTATGCTGGATAAAATGGGGCTTGACTCAATAGATCAGTTAATCAACGAAACCATACCGGAACACATCCGACTGGAAAAAGATCTGGATATAAAAGATGGAGTAAGCGAATTTCAGTACCTGAAACAGGCCCGTGAGTTAGCCTCCAAGAACAAAGTTTTCAAAACCTATATCGGGCTTGGCTATTATAATACATTTGTACCACCGGTTATCATGCGCAACGTATTTGAAAACCCGGGTTGGTATACAGCCTATACTCCTTATCAGGCAGAAATCTCCCAGGGACGACTTGAAGCCTTGTTAAATTACCAGACTATGGTAGCCGACTTAACCGGATTACCATTGGCCAATGCCTCATTACTAGATGAAGGAACTGCAGCTGCAGAAGCCATGCTGTTGTTTTTTAACGCCCGCCCCAGAGCCCTGGTAAAAGCAGGCGCTAATGTTTTCCTGGCTTCTGAGGACTTGTTTCCCCAAACACTGGAAGTATTAAAAACCAGAGCCGGTTCACAAAATATAGAATTACGTATTGTTGCCGATGACGAACTCATTCCTGATGAAAATGTATTTGGATGCATGGTTCAGTATCCCAACCAAAAGGGACAGGTGAATGATTATGCAGAATTAGCAGCCCGTTTCAAGGAAAAAAATATTCCTATCGCTGCGGGGACTGATTTATTATCACTGACGCTCCTCACTCCTCCGGGAGAATGGGGAGCTGACGTGGTTTTTGGTTCTTCACAACGTCTTGGCGTTCCAATGGGCTACGGTGGACCTCACGCTGCTTTCTTTGCCACAACTGAAAACTATAAACGTCAGATTCCGGGGCGAATCATTGGAATATCTAAAGATACCAATGGCAATCAGGCATTACGCATGGCTTTGCAAACCCGTGAGCAGCACATCAAAAGAGAAAAAGCCACCTCTAATATTTGTACGGCACAAGCCTTACTGGCAATGATGGCCGGGTTTTACGGTGTTTATCACGGTAAAGAAGGCCTCACAGAAATAGCTGCTGACATTCACCACAAAACGGCCAGACTTGCTGATGCAGTGAATCAAATCGGATACAAAAATCTGAATTCGGCATTCTTCGATACACTTTACATCGAATTACCTGCCACTGTTGATACTGATAATTTACGTGCCGAAGCCGAAAAACATAATATCAACTTCCGTTACATTGATGCTTATCATATCGGTATTAGTTTGAATGAAACCACAGAAGTTGATGATTTAAATGAAATCCTTCAAGTTCTGGCAGAAGTAAGTGGAAATGAAGTTCACAAACTTTCTACAGATAAAAAATGTTTCATCCCTGAAAACCTGAAACGTACCAGCGATTTTATGAGTCATCCTGTATTTCAGAATTACCGTTCAGAAACCCAGATGATGCGCTATTTGAAAAAACTGGAGAATAAAGATCTGGCTTTAAATCGCAGTATGATTCCATTGGGTTCATGTACTATGAAACTGAATGCAGCTTCTGAAATGATGCCGGTGAGCTGGCCTGAATTTACCAACATCCATCCGTTTGTTCCTGCCGATCAGGCTCAGGGATATTTGGAAATGATAAAAGAAATGGAACAAATTCTGTGTACCATTACCGGTTTTGACGGGCTTTCATTTATGCCAAATTCGGGTGCAGCTGGAGAATATGCAGGACTGCTGGTCATTAAAGCTTATCAGGATAGCCTGGGCCAGAACCAAAGAAATGTATGCCTGATTCCTGCTTCAGCGCACGGGACTAATCCTGCCAGTGCTGTGATGGCCGGTTTTGAAGTAGCGGTAGTTAAAACCGATGCATATGGCAATGTGGACGTAGACGATCTGAAAGAAAAAGCAGAAAAATTCAAAGACACACTTGGAGCGTTCATGATTACTTATCCATCAACCCACGGTGTGTTTGAGCAAAACATCCGTGACATCATTGAAATCATTCACCAAAATGGCGGACAGGTTTATATGGATGGTGCCAATATGAATGCACAGGTAGGCTATACCAATCCTGGTTTTATTGGAGCCGATGTCTGCCATTTGAATCTGCATAAAACCTTTGGAATACCGCACGGTGGTGGTGGTCCCGGGGTTGGCCCCATAGGAGTGGCCAAACACCTGAAACCATTCCTCCCAAGCCATATCTTTTCACCTGTTGAAACAGAAGAAGGAATTTCAGCTGTTTCTTCAGCCCCGTTTGGAAGCGCGTTGGTATTGATGATATCCTACGGTTATTTGAAAATGCTTGGCAAAGCAGGTTTGAAAGAATCTACAGCCATGGCTATTTTGAATGCCAACTACCTGAAAGAAGAATTAAAAGATTATTACCCCATTTTATATACTGGAAAAAATGGCCGGGTAGCCCACGAAATGATTCTGGACTGCAATGCTTTCAGTCGTAGTGCCGGTGTGGAAGTCATCGACATTGCCAAACGTCTTATGGATTTTGGTTTCCATGCTCCTACCGTAGCCTTCCCTGTTCATGGCACACTGATGGTGGAACCCACAGAAAGTGAACCGCTGGAAGCTCTGGATCGTTTTGTTGAAGCAATGAAAACCATCCGTGAAGAAATCCGTGAGATAGAAGAAGGAAAAGCAGAGCAAAAGAACAATGTGGTTTCCAATGCACCACATACAGCCGAAATGATCATTACTTCTGATTACCAACTCCCTTATTCCCGTGAAAAAGCAGCTTTTCCGCTGGAATGGATTCGTGAAAGCAAATATTTCACACCGGTAGCCAAGATTGATGATGCTTTTGGTGACAGAAATCTGTGCACCTGTCTTCCAATCGAAGCTTACGACAATCCGGTAATGGAATTCAATCAAATGGACTAATGTTTTCCATTTTACAATACAACCGTCTGTGCAATGTGCAGGCGGTTTTTTTATCTGAATTCGTTTAGGGGTATCAAATAAAATGAGTAATCTTGTAAAACAACATCATCAACATATTTTAATTTCCGAAAACACCCATGACAGATTTTGATCATAAATTGCTTCAATGCCCTATAACCAGGGAAGAATTATTATTTGTAGATAAGGATGAGATTATCAATTTTGTAAAAGATCAGGAAAAAGCAAATACCATCAGGGAAGGTTTTATCAACACATCCGGAACCTATTTTTACCCGATTATAGATGAGATAATTCTTTTATTGCCATCCTATGCCTTATTCATTGGCCAGGGTCAGGATATCAGAAAGGGAATGGCCTTTGACAAAGAAAGAGTTTTTAAATACTATAATCAAATAGATTATGAAGTTAAGAATGGTCGTAAGCTGTACAACGACTCACCCAAATGGGTCGACTACAGAGACGTTACCAATTCATACATTCGAAACTCATTTACCAAAGCAAAAAAGCACCTGAGTCCATCAGGAAAATATTTGCTTGACATTGCTTCCGGACCAATCGGATTTGAGGAATACCTGGATTAGTCTGAAAATTTTGAATACCGAATCTGTGCTGACATTTCAATCAATGCGTTAATTCAGGCAAAAATGAATTACAGTCCCAAAAAAGGAATTTATTTATGTGCAGACATAACCAATATTCCTTTAAAGGAGAACTCATGCGATTCTGTACTTTGTCAGCATACACTCTATCATATTCCAAAAAACGAACAAAAGAACGCTGTTAATGAAATGTACAGAGTAGCCAAACCCGGTTCCAACATAGCCATTGTTTACAGTTGGTTTTATCATAGCTGGTTTATGAATATTTCATTACTTCCCATTCAACTGTACAGAATCACAAGGCATTTAGCGGGCAAAATCTACGTTAGATTATTTAAAAGCAAGCCCCGGCTCTATTTTTATCCTCACAGCATGAGATGGTTTAAAAGGAGTTTTGATTTCAGCCACAAAATGAACTTTTATTGCTGGCGCAGTACAAACAAATATTTCTTAAACCTGTACGTTCACCAGGGTCTCTTTGGAAAAAAACTTTTAGAAACACTCAGAAAATCGGAAGACAAACACCCCAAGTTTTGGGGGAAATTCGGAGAATACCCTGTAATTGAAATAAAAAAGTAAAGGTCATTTATTTTGCTCTTGTCATTTCAAACATTTTAACGCACCGCTTAAAATCAGCACTATCTTTAATTGGATAGTTAAATAACATCCTACTTTTCTTTGGATTCTCAGGAAGGTATATAACCAAATATTTACTACCTGTGCTAACCTCATCAAAAGGTACTTTTGACGTCAAAGCATCATATGTGGTTATATATTCTTTCCCATCAACTGTAAAACTGTACTTAATGCGTGGCGGACTCATAGGTTGGCTTGTAACTGGTGATATTACCGAACCACTCGCTAAAAAATAATCAGTGACAGTACCCACAGTGTACTTGCCATTCCTAAAGATTCTAATAGTTTCATCCTTTGATATTTTATTCAAAAAAAGAAAGACACCCAGAAGCAACAAGAAGATTAATAGTTTTTTATGCTTCTTAAATATTTTCATATTTCCAGGTTTTATGCTTTTTAGACCTTTATCTTGAAAAATTGTTCAATTTCAATAAGCAAAAATATAAACTATCAAATTAATCAAAATCCAGATTATACTTTTTTCCTCATTTTCAAGGAATCACTTAGCCCTAAAAATTAGTATAATCAGCAAACTGGTTGTACTTTTGTAAAAAACCCCTGGTGTCGGGCTTTATAAAGGCCGTGCGTGCCGAACAAATGTTTTCCCACAATGAGGAAGCAGCTGTGCAGGAATATGTTTACAATGTTGTTTGCTCACATCAAAATTAACCCTACCGAACAGCTCAACACAGCCAATTCCGAACTGGAACAACTGGTTAATTCTTACCGGTAAAATCTGAAATTGAGTAAAACATTTGTGTTTTGCCCTCTTGCA
>JAFGXS010000053.1 GCA_016936505.1 Bacteroidales bacterium
CGACATATTCTCAGGAAGGTAATCAACTGTATATCCTTTCGGTATATTGATGATGGTTTTAAACCCCTCTTTTCGGGGAAAGATCATGTCGATGGGGTAGGTACGATTATCCAGTTTGAACGGATTTACTGAGATTACCTGGTCGAAGAAGGGCGAAATGTAAATTTTTCCCATAACAACATCAGTATCTATGTTGTAGGCATATTTCTGAACATAGGGGAGCTTTTTATTCTTCTGATTAAGAATTACTACTGAAGAATCAATAAGAGAATATTTTTTTGAGTCAAGATCCTTTATAAGCAGGTCTTTCTGTCCTTTGTACTCATCTCTGTCATCTGCTGCAAAATATTCTGTTTCCATCAAGTTAACATCAACATGAAGTTTTCTGTTAGCATAACTTATAGTATTGCTGTACATAGATTCAGATGGAATTTCGCCGACAAGATTTACCCACTGTACTTTACTCCCTTCTTTCAGAATAAGCCCTTTGTCGTTAATACATCTTTCAGGTAACCTGTTGTTTAGCAAATATGGATTGGTCGCATCAGTTAATATATAATTGCCATTTACCCTGGCAAGAATGATCATATAATTAAAAAACTGAACGTAAGGGTAATTGTATTTTATTTTTCCGTGTTTTCTTGTACTGATCAATACAGGGTAAGCTTCAATGCCTGCCTTTTCGAGTAAAGCAATGGCAAATAAATTAAGATCGGTACTGTTTCCTGTTCCTTTCTTTATCAACTCCGAAGGATCTTCCGAAGTGAACTTCGAATTGTATTGATTCCAGGTGTAATTGGATTTTACAAAGTCCATAATTTTATCAAACCTCACCGCCTCAGGTTCTTTAGCTAAAGCCTTTGTGTCGATAAGTTTATCTGATAGCCTTTTACTTTGTTTGATGTATTTTCCATACAATCCCCGGGTCAGAAATTTATTGATCAGTTTGTCCCAGGTGGATATGACTTCTTCTGTTCCGCCGGTAGGGTAGTTTATTTTTGAGAGCTGGAAATCAATTTTCATAATATAATCACCAACTGATGTAATGTACTTTTCTTTTCTGAATGCGGGTACATCGTACATAGCCATATCATAAACTACATCTTTAAACTTATAACTACCATAAAAGTGTTCAGTTCTTTCTACATGACCGTCGTAATATCCAAACTTGCGTGCCCCTTGAAGCAACCATGAATATTCATAGAGTGCCGGAACTTTAACTATAAGTTCGCTGTATACAACCGGGATTTGTTGCTGGAAGTACCAGGGGTCAAGGAAAAACTTATAATAGGAATTCTTTTTGTACCGATATTCAATTACAGAACCTTTTTTTACATTGGGAAGAGCAAATTTAGCCTCGTAAGAATTAGGTCCATCCTGTTCTGTATAAACTTCTTTGGAATTTAATTTGGTTGTAACAATTTCGCCGTTTTCTAGATTATATGTTGCACCCCGAACATTATATACATTTTCATTGACATTTTCGGATGTAATGTAAGGAATACTAACCTTGGCGTATTCAAGGCCCGCATCAGTCAATATTTTTATACGGGTTGTTGTTTGGCTTATAATTACAATATCATTGTCTTTATCAGAATATTGGAAGTCAATTTTTCTGACATTTGAAAGTACCACTGCTTCTGCATTTGTGTCAGCAGGATATCTATTCATTTCAAGTTAAGCTTTTGAAACATCGCCAAATAATTTTGGTGCCTTTTCCTGACAAAAGGCCATATATGTGAAGGTTAATAAGAGACCGAGGAGTAATGATTTTTTCATTTGATTTATTGATTTTTTCTAGTGAGCACAACAATAACTTTTGATTCGCTTTTGTAAATATCTTTGATAAACCGGTACAGTTTACTATATTCTGACAACGGATAATTACCCGAATTAAGAAGGTACTTTTTTACTACCATAATTGCACTGTTTTTTTGGATAAGCTTGATGCTGTATTCTCCAAATTTTGTATTAATTGTAGTATCATTTCGCATACCCGATATTTTGTAGTCTTCTGGAATATTATAGGTTATACTATCAATCATATAGTCGGGATAACTTATATCAATCGGAACTTTTCTGTTTTTTGGTCTTTCAAGGTCATTGGTGATGATGTTAAAGTTGACAACTAAAATATCATTTCCAAACTTTTTATAGATATTATTAGAGTGGGCATCGAAGTGCAATACCATAAAAGCTGAATCTCTGTCAGGTTGTGTCAGTGTGTATTTGTCCATAGTAAAACCGCCTTTTGAGATCAGATATTTCATGATATATTTATTATCCAAGGCGTTGTTTTCACGTTTCGTATAGTATAGATTTTGATACATCATTCCTCTGAACTTGTAGGATATATCAGCACTAGCAGTACTGTTAAGATCATAGTTGAAAATGGCTTTTCTGGTAGTGAGAACTTTCTGAGGTGTAAGTGCCGGAGTTTTGATCAGCTTGCTGGCGTTATTTTCAATTACCAGAGCATTACGATTTTGAATAAATGTTCCCACATAACCAAAAGCAAGTTTACTGGTACAATCAAGCCATATATTGTTGCTGTCTTTACGGGGAATGTATATAATGGCATGATTAAATTGTGGTGTTGGCAAATTTCGATCAATCTTACGGAATTTGGTTCCGGCTCTTATAATTGCATAAGCTGAAGGAATGCCGACAAAATCCAGGAGAGACTTAAAATAATTGCTCAGGGCTTTACAATCACCATATTTGTTTTCTGCTACATAGCTTGCGGGATAAGGTTTCAAACGTCCCCGTTTAATGGCGACATTAACATATCGGGTTTGATCCTGAAGGTAGTGATACAGAGTTTTTATAATTTCAGTTGTATCGTGAATACCAGCAACCAACTGACTTATTTTTTGTTGTTCATCAAATGGTAGTTCGTTTAAATTTTTAAGCAAATTATACTGCCATTGGCCAAGGTCTTTCCATGTTTTTTGTGAAAGTTCCCTGCCATATTTAAATTCTTGAGGAATAATATATGCCGTCGGCAGGGGGACAGAATCGGGGTTAGTGTATACTTCCGGTTTGATCACTTTAGTGTAATGCCCCGAAATATTGAAATAAACATGGTTGTTTATAGTGTCGATTTTTACAGAATCCATAAAAGCCGTTTTGTATCTGGTACTAAAGTCAATGGGTACACTTGCTTTTACAATAATCTTTTTTGCGGGGATGCCGTTGAAGTACTTGATATCCGGAACCAAGTCAAAATAGTTAGATATGGTTTGTTCGTAAGAGTAGGTAAGTATATATGGAAATTTGTTTTGTCCCATAAAAAAGTAAACTTTTTTAGTGTCATCATGAAAAGCTTCATCAGAGGTATTTTCGATACTATTGATGTCTTTCTTTTTCAATTTCTGTAGAATATTTCCATTTACATCTGTTACAACAGCCTCAATATTTTTTGGCTTCTCATCTTCCATGTAAAAAGGAATGACAACATGGGCATAATCTTCTCCATCTCTGTTGTTAATCAGGATCTTTACCAGATAGTTAACCGTAAGGTTGTGGCTTTTTTTGTCAACAATTGTGTTGCTATGGGTCTGCAATACTTCCGCATCATATTTTTCCTGGGAAATAGCGAATAGCTGTAAAAAAAGTATCACTAGCAATAAAAAATATCTCATAAAACTTGGTTGGGGAAAAAAGTTTTTTTTCTTTGTTTTCAATTTATTTATGTTGGTTCATGATAATGAAGAGTCAAAAATAGGAAAGTTAGTTTAAAGCCTATACAGGATTTTGTAAATTAAAAACAGTCTAAATACTGACTGCATTACGGAAGAAAAGTTACAAGGAGTAGGTTTCTGATTAGACTATCACTGTCGAGGTCATGCTCAGGCTTCCACCTAGCATTTTATCGTTAAATAGCCAGGCATTTTCAGTTTTTCTTTGAAGTGCCAGGGTATAAATCAAAGGTAGATAATGATCAGGCGTTGGCACGGTCATTTGTACCACTGAACTCAGGTTTTTATAATCAAGAAGAGGTTGATGGTTTTTGTCCACAATTAGTCGGTTAATATTGTTTCTGGCTTCCCTTGCCCAGTCAAAACCATAATCTTCCTTTTGCATGTTTTGAAAATCGACCATCCCCAGATTGTGGACAATGTTTCCGCTTCCAATAATTAGCACGCCTTTGTTTCTCAATGATTGGAGTTGTTTGGCTAGTTCGTAATGATAGGATGCCGGTTTGGTTCCGTCAATGCTCATTTGTATAACAGGAATGTCAGCCATTGGATACATATGTTTTAGTAAGCTCCATGTCCCGTGATCCAATCCCCATTCGTTGGTTTCTTCAGAATAAACAGGTTGTAGCAGTTCTTTTACCTCTTTTGCCAGGTCCGGATTACCATTTGCAGGGTAATCAATATCATAAAGTTCTTTGGGAAAGCCGTAAAAATCGTGAATAGTTTTTGGGCGTTCCATGGCTGTAATGAAGGTGCCACGGGTGTACCAGTGTGCCGAAATACACAAGATAGAAGAGGGTGTGGGTAGGTCTTTTGCCAGTTTTCTAAAATTCTGAACAAATTCATTTTCCTCTAGGGCATTCATCGGACTTCCATGTCCGAGAAAAAGAACCGGCATAGTATTTGAATTTGAAAGATAGGGACCAATATTTTTAAAAAGATCAGCCATATTTTACTTTTTTTCGGCCCATTTTGGATGTCTTTCTAGCACTTTCTTAAAAACAGGGCACTCAGCAACATGTGCTCCTGATAAATATCCTGTGCTCATCAAAAATTCATTGGTGATTTCACCTCCGGTAAATCTGAATGTCTTCCTGAACAACTTAACCCATTCATCTTTAGATTTCGGATGATTGGAATCAAGCCAGTTTTTGAATGAACCGTGTTCTTTTTGAAGCTTTATAACTATCTGGGCATTATAAATAGCAGCATCTATTTTTAGTCGGTTTCTGATGATCCCTGCATCATTTAACAAGCGCTGACGATTCTTTTCTGTATATCCGGCAATTTGCTGAATATTAAAATTGCTGTAAGCTTTTCTGAAATTTTCCTGCTTATTCAGGATGGTAGTCCAGGAAAGCCCTGCCTGGTTGATTTCCAGAATTAATCGGCCAAAAAGTTCGTCGTCATCATCCATGGGAAAGCCATATTCTGTATCGTGATACACGCGATGTACATTAGATGATTCCATCTTTTCGACGGCCTCGCAATATGATTTTGGAACCTCTGCCATAAACTCGTACTACAGCTTTAATGCAAAAAATAAATTTTAATGCACTAAGTTAGCTTACAAAGATTCAAATAATTTAAGAACCTACGACTTATTTCATCAATTTTAAACCTTCCAGTGCTGACGCTCCGGTAGGGGTGTGCATTAAAGCAGTATTGAAAAGCACCTCAGCCTGACGGTATTTTTTTAACTGAAATTCAGTCCAGGCAAGCATAACCAGTCCGTCATAGTCGAATGGATAAAGGTTCACAACTTTCTCAAAGTATTTTTCTGCCTTTTCATAATCCTTCTGTCCGTAATAAATCAAACCTAATCGGTGCATCACAATTGAATAATTGGGTACGATTTCAAGAATTTTGTTGTACTGAGCGATTACAGCGTCCCAATTTCCCATGGCGGCGAGTGGTAAAACAAGGCCCATGCGGGGTTCAACGGCATAAGGTTTTAAAATAACCGCTTTGTGATAGTAACTTTGCGATTCGCTGAACATTCCTGAGGAATAGGTAAGCCATCCGAGCCTCAGGTTGATCGGGTATGAGTCGGCCTGATAAACATTTTTTAAATCAAGAATGGCTTCAGCCAGATTTCCTGAAGCTTCGTGCAAATAACTGTTTTGAAAAGCTTCAATTACTTTTTGTGTGCTTTGTTGAGCATAAGTAAATGTGGAAAAGAAAGCGAGTATTAATATCAAGCTGATTCTTCTTAAAGTTTCCATATGATTCCTCCTGTAAAAGTTTGATAATTAAATGTAATATTATTGTATCCTTCGAAAACATTTTCGACTGGAATAAATTGCGATGTTGAATTATAATTTCTGTAACCGACAAAAAGCGAAACTCCGTTTTTGTTGAAAGGAATATAAACGTTAACGCCATATATTGAATGATATATTTCGAGGCTGTTGTATGTGATTCCAGAAAACGGATCAATTAAATTGCTGAAATCTCCAAGTATTCCGAATCCTTCAATCCAAAGATTGTTTGTTAGTTTTAATCCCAGTTTATAGGATTGTATTATCTGATTTATTGATGAACTTTTTTGTGATTGTAAATGGTAATAACCGGTTGCGTTGGTATAAAGGTTCAGATTTCCAAACGGATAATAGGTAATTGATGCTGCACCGGTGATCTGGTTGCTCAGATTTAAATTAGAATAACTCCCCGATAAAGCTATGCTCACAGGTCCTGCCTGTTTGGTAGCTTTCAGAGAAATTCCTATTTCGTTATGAGCGTTATAGGAATATACCGTTCTGTTGTTCCCGAGACCTGCTCCGTATTCATAGTAAACAGGAACTCTGTAATTGATGTAAGTAAGGGCAGGAGAAAGGGTAAACCCGGAAGTTGATGTGATGTCGACCGCTATCCTGTAACTGAACTGTTTTACAACCTGCGATTCTGATAAGTAAGGTGTTCTGTCAACAATAGCTATGGCATATTCGTCTTTACTGAGTAAATTTAAGGAATGATTTAAGACTACATTAGAACCGGCTTTGTGACTAATATTAAGATTGTAGTTACTGAAACTATTGGGTAAAATCTGACTTCCGTCTGTAGTTTCAGATTCCATCAGATTAACAGTTTCTTTTAAATTATCACTGGCACCCGTTCCGAAAGTAGGAAAGAATGAAATTTCTGTGAGGGCATTTTTCCCTCTGATTTCAACATATTCTTTCAAGGCGGGAGTGAATCTTTGGGTGAGCTTCTCGGCATCGTTGAAACGGTCGCCATACAGATAGGAATAATAGAGAAATTCCATAGCTGTAGCATCTTTGCTGCTGAATCTTAAAGCTGCCTGATAGTATGGAATAGCCATCCGGTATTGTTTTTTCATGAAATAAGCATAACCCATACGGAGTCGCAGGTAATAGTAGTCGATGCCGTTGTTTAATCCAAGCTTACCCATTTTTATGATTTTGTTCCAGTCTTTATTTAGATAAGCCCTGTACATGGCCGTGTCAATTTCAATAAACGTGGGTTTGCGTTGTTGGGCTGATAACGGTTCTGAAACAATAACGAATAGTAATATAAAAAGTAAAGCTATCTTTTTCATCGTGAGAGATTTATCTTAATATTTTTGTCAGAAACACCAATGTGTGTGATTTCTGTATTCTTAATCGTGATCTGAAAATCACGTTCATTTATTTTCTTTTTCAGGAAGAAATTCGTTAGCCCTGATTGAAGCTGAATCTCAGAAGGTGAGATTTCATCATCTATTTTCTTATAATGAATTGAATATTTTGATTGAATCAATAGTGTGAATGGGCTGATGAAATCGTGGAACCAGAGAATAGCTTTTGGGTAGGTCAGGTAAAGAGGGTAATGGTCAATAATCTCCAGATCCTGATAATAGCCTTTTTGCATTTTAAAGATCGCCTGAAAGAAATAATACAATTCACTTTTTTTACTGCCTTCGTAGTAAGTGAAATAAAACAAATTCTGATCGTTTTCAAAGTAAGCCTTGGCTCCTGTACTTTGACAAACAAAGTATGACTGGTTGTATTCGTTAACTTTTACTTCCCAATTAACTTCTTTGTTAATGTCTGTTTTAAACTCCAGAACCTGGCCCGGAATAAAATTCAGTGCCGATACCAATAACTCTGATGTTTCAATGTTAGAGACCAGTTGCTCTTTTTCAGGTTTTGAGTGTGTTTTAAGCTGAAAGCCAGATTTTTCATAAACAATATAATTACTGAACGGATAGTCCATTGTAACAGAGCCGATGTATGGGTTTTTCTGAATCTGAAAATGTAAATGAGGATAGGGTGAGCGACCCGAATTACCACAGTGGGCAATAATCTGACCAAATTTAACTTCTTCACCTTTTTTTACTGTAATGCTTCCTTTTTTCAGGTGACTCAGTTTGGAATAAATGTCATTTTCATGTTTGATGATAATGGAATTACCCCAATTGTCTTTCAGGTTAGGTTGCCCGATGATGTTATCGTCAATGCCGTCAATCACTTCTTCTACAATTCCTTTTTCCGGTGCGATTACAGGTTTGTTATAGCAGAAATAATCTTCGGGATAATCACCGTTGTTTTTGAACTGTTTTCCCACATGGTTCACAATAATAAAATCCCAGGCATGTTTGTACACTCCTTTGTGGGTATGTTCGCCTTCATGAGCCTGAGAAACCTGCCAGGTTCCGAAAAAGGGTAACTTGATAGGAGTAAATAACTTATATCTGAACCTTTCTTTGTTGTTTAGGAATATATAAAGATTCTTTTCCGGCGAATTGTGCTGGAAGTAAACTTCCGACAAACTATAAGAATACTTTTCTCTGAACTTTAATGAATACAGGAAAAGCATAACTACGAGGTTAAACGGTAAGGAGTAGATGGGTATTCTGAATTGCATGAACACAGCATTAAGACTGATGGTGAGTATGGCTACAAACGGGATAACCAGAATCATCCATAAATAGGCATTCCGAGAAGGGATAAGGAAAAAACCTCCCAGTGCAATGGATGAGAGAATGTAGTTAAACCCGAAAAAACTGTAATCATACGTTGTTACCTCAGCACCAATGATGTGGTAGAAACCAAAAGCAATAAAAAAACCAATCAGGGAAAGTGAGAAAGCAATTCTTGAAAACAGCAGCAGTCCAACAGCAATTATAAAACCGGTCAGAATATTGTACTGAAATAAAATAGCACTCAGCGAAAAGAAATAGGCACGAACAGGGTCGGGTAGTGTCAGGTTATTTAAATAATCGTAAGCTTTAACTAAATGTGTTCCTCCTAAAACATACAATTCATTCAGCGTATAAATTCCACGTTCGTTGAGACCTAAAACTTCGAAGCTTTTTGATGCCAGCATAAATGCCCAGAGCCCTAATATGAAGGGGACACTGAGGAAAGGCAGTCCGTATTTCCCAATAATTCCCTGTAGCGAAACTGAGATCAGGAAAGTGAAAAGAGATGCCAGAATTACTAGAATAAGCAAATAGATTGACGGGCTGAAATAAATTCCAAGTCCTAAACCAGTAAGCAAACTGTTGAACCCAAGAAGTCCTTTTTGCATGGTTTCTTTGTTGAACCCCAGAATTTTTCCTGTTATTGCAGCGGTTAGTACCGAGATGAGACCAAAAAGACCTGTGTAAAAATCAATAAATGTAACCAGCAGGATGAGTAAAGCAAACGGTTTGTGTGTAGAAAAGAAAATTTGCGAATAACTGTTCAGAGCAATATCGACAAACTCACGAGCCGAATGCTTTTTCTCAACAATTGCTTGATTTATTGAAGTCATGGTATCTTTTTATTTGAGCCTATCAGAGTTGAATTTCTTTCAGATGTTGTGGTATTCTATCCAAAGCATTCATACTTTCGTGTGTTTCGTTTTCACGAATAATGTGTGTTTTTCCTTCCGCGTCAATCAATACTACATTGGGACGGTAAGTGATAAATTGTAACCATTGAGTCATATTATAGGCTCCAATACGTTTGATAACAACACGATCGCCTTTTTCCAGAACAGGGAACTGAATAGCCTGTCGGATCACATCAATATTCATACACAAGGGTCCGTAAATAGTAGTGTCTTCTGTGTCGCGTTGTTTGATTCGTGCCGGAACAATATGGTGTTCATACCAGAAAGAAGTAAACAGGTTGTTCACTCCGATATCAATAATAAGTGAACGTCGTCCGTCAAGCAGTCGTTTATTAGCTAAAACACTGCCTAAGAGGTATCCGGCTTCATCAATCAATGCGCGACCTGTTTCAAGGAATAAGGTTGGCATGTGTTCGTACTGAATATCACTGTTGATCAGGGCTCCTGTAATAGCTTCGGCATAATCATCAAAACTGGGACAGGTATCACTTCCTGGAAGGTAGGCTCCTTTCAGCGTGTTCTTAGATGCAAAGCCGCCACCCAAATCAAGATATTTTAAATGGTGATTATACTTCATCTGAATACGAACGGTTAATGCAGCCAGTTTGCTTGTAGCTACGGCATAAGCATTTGGTGTCATAATGTAGGTTCCGATGTGGGTATGTAATCCGATCAGTTCCATATCGGGGTTAGGCATAATCTTGTTGATGGCTGTCCAGGCTTCCCCATTTTCGTAATTAAATCCAAAGCGATCCCAGTGGGGATAAATTCCCGTATCCATATTTACCCGAATGGCGACTTTGGCTTTTTTGCCTGTTTTGGGAGCTACTGCCATAATTTCATACAGCTCATCAAAATGGTCGATATGGATTAATGAACCATGTTGAATAGCGCGTTCCAGATCTTCATTTGATTTGTCGGGGCCATTAAAAATAATTTTACTTCCCGGTACACCGTTGGCCAGTGCTTTTTCAAATTCAAATCCTGAAACAACTTCAGCCCACGAACCTTCCTGATGGAAGATATTGCATACAGCGTTCAGATAGTTGGTTTTGTAGGACCAGGCAAACTGAACCTTGGGATATCTAGTCTTGAATGCTGATAAGGCTTCACGGTAGGTTTCCCTGATTGTTTTTTCTGAAAGAACGTATAGGGGAGAACCATATTCATTTAACAAATCTTCGACTGAAATATCGTCAATATGACTGATGGGTTGAATGGCTGTTCCCATTCCAAATTTATCGGGAACTCCGGCGTTGATATGATTAATTACCGGTCTTTCAAACTTTAATTTTTCCATGTGTTTAAATTTTTCTGGTATTGCTAGGTCTTTTTTTATTGGTTATTTTTCTATTTCACCAAAGATGGACAGTTGTTCAAATTCCTGAATATCTCCCAATAAATCCCAAGAGTAACGGATGAACATTTTTCCAATCTGATAATTTGTGTATGGTTCTACTTTTTCTCCTATTGCTAGCTTTACAAGTGCTTCGGGAATGTTTTGTCCGGCTCCTACTGCCAAATATACCCAGGCGGGAATACGAGGGTTGATCTCTATCATGTAGTACTCATTTTTATTGGTTTTGATCATCTCCAGTTCCATTCCGCCACGCCATTTTGTCCTTTCAATCAGGTCATTTGTGATGCGGATCATTTCCTCGTCATTCAGTGTAATGCCACTCCATGCTTTTCCTTTATCGGTAATAAACAGTTTACGCATTGGAACGGCTGCAATGGTGTTGCCTTGTCCGTCTCCCAATGCTACAACATTTACTTCAGTACCTTTAATAAATTCCTGAATGATAATGGGTAGTCCCCATTTGGCGCTGATTTTATTAAAATGATTGGCAACCTGATCAGAGTTATAAGCTATGTATGCATCGTAGAATTTACCTTTTACCAATACGGGATAATCGAAATGATCTTTAATTTTTTGAATATCGCCATGGCTGGTAAGTGTGATACTTTTGGGTACTTTGATGTCGTATTTTTTCCCAAATGCATCCAGATTGGCTTTATGCCGTTCTTCAAATTGTTCCTGTGTGGGTAAGAAAGTCTTAATACCCAATTCTCTCAGTCTGGGTTCAGCTTTCATAAAAGTGTATAATTCAGCATCCAGATTGGGAATAATAAGATCAATTGGATCTTTCTGATGAATTTCTTCTATACGTTCAAGATAGGCTTCTGTACCCGATGAAGGATAGGGTATCATGTAAGTTTTGTCTATCATATTGGGCATGTATACCCCGGGTTCAAGGTTTTCATAAGCTAAGCCGATAATACGGGCTTCAATATGCTCAGATTCTCTTATCCCCCTAATGACAGGAATACCTGGCCCCGGATTGTCCGTGTTGTTTAGTCCCGTAACAGCAATGGTAAGTTTCATTTTTTTCATTTTAATCTTCTTCTTTTTCCAGTAGATTCATTTGCTGTAACATCATAATAAAGTCATCCAGATATCTTTGTAAAGACGTGGTTTCAACTTCATATTTTTCTTTAACAACTTCAATGATTTCTGATTCGGTTTTTCCTTCAGATATCAGTTTGACGATGAGTTGTCCGGTTTTGTTTAAGCTGTAAGATTCTCCTGAGTTAGGATCGAACAGAAAACCATTTTCGCTGACGGCAATATTTTTCTTTATTTTCATGACAATGTGTTTTATCATTTTCAGGGACAAAATTCAATATTCCTATCCGATCACGTGTTATAATTTTATAAATATATTGTGTAAGATTTTATATAAGATTATAATTTGTCAACTCCTACTTTTACTCTTTGATTGTCTTCTTTGTATTGAGAAACCGTGATTCCGGTTATGGATTTGAATTGGTTTGATAGGTATTGTACGCTGGAATAATCCATCATAAAAGCAATTTCACTTAAAGTGAAGTCTTCGGTGTCAATCAGATATTTTATACGTTCAATTTTCTGTAGAATGATATATTTTTCCAGGGTTTTGTGCTCGTGTTCTGAAAAAACTTTAGAAAGGTAAGGATAGCTCAGCCCCAGTTTTTCAACAATATAGTCTGATTTTCTTACAATGGAATCTACATTGTTCAGGTCATGAACCAGTTCGATAACCGCTTTTTTAATTTCCTCAACTATGCGGTCTTCTTTGTTGTGGGCTATTTCGAAACCGTAGTGCTGAAGCATAGCATCTACTGTTTCAATGGAGATTTTTTTTTCGGGTTGTACTATAATTACTTTACCCAGCGATATTTCTTCTACCCAAATTCCAAGAGCCTCAAATTTTTCTTTTAAAAAAAGTTTACTACTATCGCATAACATATTCTTGATGTACAGCGTTTCGTAGTGTTTTGTTGTCTTTGATTCCATCTAAACAGGAGTTGCCCATCAAATCATGATTCATGCTAAATTATGAAATAATAAAATGGCAAAGCCTTAAAATTGTCTTAAATCAGAACCATTTCTTCCGTTTAAAGTAAAGTAACATTACAATTGCAATGATCAGCATAGCAGCCAACATGATGAAATAACTGTATTTATAATGCAGTTCAGGGATGTATTCGAAATTGGTTCCATACACTCCCGCAATAAAGGTAAGGGGAATAAAAATGACTGAAAAAATGGTCAGAAATTTCATGATATCGTTGAGCTTGGAACTGATGTTGGTGTGGTAAATAGTGAGTTGATCAGAAAGAATTTCCCGGTAACTGTCTGATGATTCATTGGCCTGGGTGATGTTATCAACCAGTTCTTTAAGAAAGACTTCCGTTGAATCCTGAATTAATTCGGATTCAGTTTTGGCTAATCCGAGCATAACTTCTTTTGCCGGTTTGATATTTTTTCTAAGGAAATTAAGTTCACGTTTATAGGTATTGATTTCGTCCAGCATTTGTTTGTCCGAAACCTGAACAATACGGTTGTCTAATTCTTCAATTTTTTCACCCAATCGTCCTATAATGTATATGTAATTATCGATAACAACATCCAGTAAAGCGTAGGTAAGATAATCGGTTCCTGAATTACGGATTCTTTTGGTTTGTCGGCGTATGCGATCTCTAACGGGTTCAAAAACGTCTCCTTTCTTTTCCTGGAAAGAAATAAGAACCGATGGTGTTATAATAAGGCTGAGGTTTTCTATAGCCACATTATCTGATTCTTCATCTTCTTTAAGCATCTTTACCGACAGAAAAATGCAATTACTGTATTCAGTAATTTTTGGTCTGGATAAAGTATCCATAACATCAGACAGAATAATCTTCTCAAATCCGAATCCTGAGGCTATTTCTTTCATTATTTCAGGATTGTCAACCCCATCGATATTGAACCATGTGACTGAATCTGAATTCTGAAACTCTATTGCTTCTTTAACTGTTTTGATTTCTTTTTCCTGTAAATTTTCTGCATCAAAATTAATGATACGAAGTAAAGTTTTATCTGTCCTTTTTACCCCTCTGAACAACAGGGCTTCGGGTGATAATCCGATTTCATTTTTTTGTTTTCGAACAAACCGTGCCATAATTCAATTGTTTTGATGCGACAAGTTATAAAGAAACTTTTAATCCTTACGAAGTAAACTATTTATGGTCAAATATCTTGGCATAAAGCAGGACATCTCTCATTTCACCTGTTTTATTCGCAACAGCTTTTTTGAGCAGTGCCTCTTTATGATAGCCACATTTTATGGCTACTCTTTCACTGGATTCGTTTTCCGGTTCCATTTTAATTTCGATCCGTTTTAACCCCAATTCGGTAAAGCCTTTTTCTTCTACCATTTTTACGGCTTCGGTTGTAATGCCCATATTCCAGTATTCTTCAGCAGTAAAATAGCCCATTTCCCCAACATAAGGGCGATGTGGATTTATCATAATTCCAATGGAACCAATTATTTGTTTTTCAAGGATTATTGCGTAATTCCATGCGAGATTTTGTTTTCTTAGTTTCGAGTTGAGTTTTATCCAATCTATTTCGTCTTCAATACTTTTGGGATTAGCAGAGATATAAATAAATTTAGGATTGCTCAGAATTTCGAGAAAACGCTGGGCATCATCAATTTTTGGATAGCGGAGTTTGATTCTGGACATACTAAAGTAATTAAAGGATTTCTTCATATTCTACTCTCCAGGCCGGGTCTACAATACAAAGAAAAATTAAGTCAGTTTCCCCTGTATTCTGAATGAATTGTTTTGCCTTTGGCGGAATATAAACGGCTTGTCCGGGAAAGATCTTAGCTTCTGCATCATCGATGTGCATCAGGCCTTCGCCCTGCAAAATATAATAAACTTCTGAAGCGTCCAGTTTGTGTGGTAGGGATGTAATTCCCGGTTTAATTACTGCATGTGCAAGACTGTAGCCCAGTTTCAGGTCTGCCTTGTCGGGATGAAGCAATTCACGCAAAACAGAATTGTCACCGGCGATGAATTCTTCGCATTGTTTTAAATCTATGATGAACATATTACGCCAATTAAGTTGAAAAATATCCGGAAGGAATACCTCCCGGATATCAAAATTAACTTTTTTCTTTCAGTGTATAATGTACCTAAAAGTTGACAGATATCGCCATGCGGAAATTTCTTGGGTTTCCCGGTGTGAAATGGAGTTCAGAAACCGGTTCGCTTTCCCAGTACATTCTGCTTTCTGTATCGAATTGCGCTTCATTCCATTCGGTGTTCATAAGGTTTTCTCCAATGAGTGAAAACGTATAGCGTTTCCAGTGATAATTAATTCCACCATTGAGTAATGTATATCCCAAAGCGGTTACGCTGTTGTTTTCGTTTGCCGGGCGACTGCCCACATGAAGTGTCCGTAGTGAAAAATCCCAGCCTTTAATATCCAGAGCTGTGATTCCGGCAGTAAAAGTAAATTGGGGCGCCAGCGGGATGAAGTTTTCGCCTTCCGGCAAGCCAACAATTCTGCCTTTGGACAACGTCATGTTTCCGTCAGCCCAAATGTGTCGGGAAATGTTGAGGTGAGCTTCCATATCTAAACCCAACCGACGGGTAGGATTGCTGAGTTCTGAATAGCCGCCATCGCCAACATATACGAATTCTTTATCGAGGTACATAAACCAAATTCCGGCTCCAAAATTCAACCTGCGGAATAAATGCAGTCTGAAACCGGTTTCGGCTCCATAAGCCCTGGGCATGGAACCTGTGAACTGTTGTTCGGGATCGAAATTGTGTTGAATAAGCCATTGGTTGATTTCTTGTGGCGTTTTTCCTTCGCGTAACAAAACCTGTTCTATTTCTTTGGCTTTTTTTGTGAAGATTACATTTCGGGCATCGTTGGTATGAAATCCTGTTCCGGCATTGAAATACAAATCCATCATAGGATCAGGACTGTAAACGATGTTGAATTTGGGGTTCAGCATAGCCTGCTGGGCATAACCTGAAGCTTGGGGTAAACCATTGGCTAAAGTGTCCTGGGCAGTTCCCAGTTCATCATTAACATTATACGTAATATAGTCTCCGCGCAAGCCTAACTCGATCCTCCAATTTTCATTAAAAATGATTTTGCACTGTGCCCAGGCAAAAAGGTTGGTTTCGGTAATCTGAGCTTTGGATAACGCTTCAGTCCTGATTCGGTTGGGACTGTGCCATAGTGCTGTTTCTATATTGTCGGTTCGGTAACCTGTTCCACCGTTGAAGCGGATGGTTTTACTGCCTAACTGTGACATGTTTTGGTACGTTGCATTCATACCATTCATAAGCCTGTTTTCCACTTGTTCAATCATATCACCATCGTTTGGGTCGGTGAGGAAATAGGTGAAATTGGAAAAGAGCTTGAAGTTGTAATTGGTAAGGTAAAACTGAAGAGCGTATTTCTTGTTGCCCTGTGTTAGTTCGTATAACAGTGATGTATTGGCACGCATAGTGGTTCCACCCTCCATTGGGTCAATAGCGCCGAAACGGTTAATGCTGTCCATTTCCACAACACGCATGGGAATTTGACCTGAAGCATCCCAGGCTGAGTTGAAAGCATTAGTGGTGAGTGTTATCCGGCTTTTACTATCGAGGTTGACAAAATATTTTCCAAACACGTTCATTCGTTTTAACTTTTGTGGAAAATCAAACGGGCCATCTGTTTGATAGTATTGAGTGGCTAAAATCCCGTTTTGCCTTGCATTGTCTTTTCCTGACTGTAGCAAAAGTGTTGTTTTATATGTGTTGAATTGACCGGCTTCCAGTTTTATGCTGTTGCTTTGGAGGTAATCTTTGGTTTTTATGGCTACCGCTCCGGCAGTGGAAAAATTCCCGAATTGTGCAAAATAAGGGCCTTTGTAAACTGAAAGCTGGTCAATGAGTTCGGGAATAAGAAAATGTAAGTCGGCATAACCTTGTCCGTGTGCATGACTGACCATATTTACGGGAATTCCGTCAACAGTGATGTCTATATCAGTTCCATGGTCGCAATCAAAACCCCGGAGAAAGATTTGTTCGGCTTTACCGCCTCCGGCATGTTGTGCTATGATGAGTCCGGGAACCATACGCAGGATATCCTGGGATGATTTTACAGGTCTGAGTTCTAGGTCAATATCTCTGATGGACTGTGCGGAAGCAATGGAAAAGGGTTTCCTGGAGGATACATTAAGGTCTTCCATCGTGAATGTTGTGGGTTTCAGATTGATATTTAGTTTTGTTGTCTCTCCCTGTTTTATATGAACCAGAACTCTCTTTGTTTTGTAACCTAAATGTGAAAAAATTAGTGTGTATTTTCCCGTTTCAATATTTTTAAACTGAAAATTACCTTTCTCATTTGTGGATAGTCCCATAAGTGTCCCTGCGATTTTAATATTTACAAAAGCCATTTTTTCTTTTGAAACACTATCGGTTACTGTTCCTGATAAATTTCCCCATTCGTGAGCCAGAAGGGGAAAAGTAACCAAGATTAATGCAATAATTAACCAGAATCTTTTTACTTTCATTTTATGAGAATTTGAAAGCAAAAATAATTATATTGTTAAATATTTAACAATATAATAAGTTAATTTATTCACAAAAAAAATAGATCGAAAGGATCAACAAAAGGGGAGAATCAAAAAAGATAGGGGAATAAGATGAAGTTATTTCTTAGCTGTAGAATCTTTGACAACTACATAGACATCTTCGTTGTCTTTTTTCATGAAATACTTTTCCCGGGCAAATTTCTCAAGTTGAGTAGTATCATACTTTAATGCTTTAAGCGATGCCCGATTCTTACTGATTTCTTTGGAATAATAATCTTTTTGGTTTTCCAGATGTTTTATAGTATTGCTAAGTTTAAGTTGTTCTCTAATATTATCAGAATCAAAAAATAACATCCAAACCACAAAAGCCAGTGCTGTGTAGAAGTATTTATTATGTATGTATTTGAAAAAAAAGTCTTTCATATCAGTGCCGACAAAATTACAACATTTCGAGTCTGTTCATATTGCAACAGAAAAAAATATGAACGCCCTAATGTTGATGAAATGTTATTGCTTTGAGCAGTAACGCTTGATTACATTGTAAGCATCGTTAATGCCCAATTCTCCGGCTTTACTTAAATCTTCACAGGCTTTGTTGTTTTCTTTCATGTAAAGCAGAATAAGCCCTCTGTTGTAGTATGCGGCTCCCATTTTGGGTTCCAGTTCAATAGCTTTTGAGTAATCATCAATGGCCTCTTTGAATTTCTTTTGTTGCAGGTACAGGTTTCCTCGGTTATAATATGCAAAAGGCATTTTCGGATCAAGTTGTATTAAACGATTGTAATCTGCAAGTGATTTTTCGTGAACCGGAGGAGGGATGTCTCCCATCTTTTTATTGGCCTGGAACCCTCCTCTGCTTATGGTAATCGAACTGTTAAAAAGTCGTTCAGCATAAATGGATTCCTCCAGATCAAACCTTGATGCTCCCCGGTTCAGAAGAGCAAAAACATTAGTAGGATCAAGTTTAAGACAAGAGGTATAAGCTGTTAAAGCTGAATGATAGTTTCTCAGCATTCCATTTATAATTCCGGAAATCAGATAAGCATCAAGAGAATCGTTTTCCATCAATAGCTGAGATTTGTCTTCATCCATAATTTTTCTTGCAAACCTTGGGCTGAAGGGCAGGTTTCTGAAAGTGAAGAACAGCTTGGCGCCTATCTTATTACTGGCATTGAAAAGGCTGATTTTTTTGTCATAAAAAATGGATTCACGTCGTTTATCATAAATGGAATCGGGAAGAGGTAAGGAATAAACAGCATAGAAATTGGGCATTGGGTTGATGTTTATATTTGTGAACTGCACCCTTCCTTTTCGCATTTCTCCACTTAAGAAGTCGGCTTCAAACTCAATAATTTTATTGAAATAGGTTGAGTCGCCATATTTTCTGAATAATTCGCGCGGCGACTTGCTGGTATTGTTTACTTTAGAGATAATGGCCATGGCTTTATCACGATCCTGGTTGGAGCCCAACGTATCACCATATTGCATTCTTGCATACGATCTGTTAATGTAAGCTCCTGCGAAATCAGGGAAAATATCCAGGGCCTTGGAATAATCCATTGCAGCTCTCCAGGGTTCATTAAGTTTTTGTTCAACTACACCTCTGTTGTAATAGGCATAAACATTTTTCGGGTTGATGGAGATTACTTTTGCGTAGTATTTTAATGCGGCCCAGTAGTTATTTCGCATTGATTCCAGAAGAGCAAGGTTGTAAAAAGTTAAAGCATTAGTTGAATCCAGGCTGACCACTTTCTTGTAGTCTCTTATGGTTTGGGTTGTGTCTTTTAATTTAAGATATGCCAGTGCTCTTTGGAAATAAATAAACGGGTAATCGGGTTTAATGGTAGCAGCCTTATCATAATCTTTTATTGCGGTTTGCAGGCTGTCCATTTCAACGTGAATCATCCCTCTCTTTACCCAGGCATCAACGTTAAAATAGTCATAATGAATAGATTCATTGATATCTTTCATCGCCAGACTGTCGTTTTTAAGCATATGGTAGGCTATACCTCTGCTCAGGTAGGCAGCACCGGATTTTGGATCAAGCTGAATGGACTGTGTAAAATCTTTCAACGCATCGTCGTAATCGTGCAAATGCATTTTTGTATCTCCTCTGGCCAAATATACCTGAGGATCAAAAGGATCAAGTGTTAATGCATGATCAAAATCGGAAAGCGCATGATTGTAATCGTATAAACGGTCGAGGCAAATTCCTCTGTATTGATAAGCCCTTGTGTATAAGGGATGTATGTCTATTGTTTTGCCAAAATCGTCAGCCGCTCCATTGAAATCACCAAGATTGTATTTTGCAATTCCTCTGAGGAAATAAGCTTCAAAGCCTTTTGGTTTAGCTTCCAGAGCAATATTAAAATCTCTTATTGCCTGTGTGTAATTTTTTTCTGATAAGGAAATTTGTCCTGAAACTATGAAATGCTGATAATTAATTTGTCCCTCAGAGAATATCGGGAAAAACAAAAAAAGTACCGCAACCAATAATAAATTTCTTATCATATTCTTCTGGTGATTCATATCAATTATACACTATATGGGAGCCACTAAACTAACAAAAAAATGAGTTTGTCCCTGCCCATTCAAAATATACTCAAAGCGTACTACTGTATCGTAATAGGTTACATAATCTATGCCAAGCCCGGTTCCGTACAAAAATTTATTGGTTAAGGGATCGGGGTTTGGCTGTTTGCGATTCATTACATATCCGGCATCAAAAATGATATTAGCATACAGTGCGTAAAAGACTTTTCCGAATGTATCGGACTTAAGGTAGGGAATACGGAAAATGTGTTTGGGTATAAGTTCGTATTTAAGGTTAGACCGAAATATATTGGTCCACATTCCATTAATTACATACAGTTCATACCCGCGAAGTGTGAGTGGCGGATAACCTAGTCCTTGTTCCAGAAAATAGGGGCGGTATCGGTTCGGAACTATTTTAGATGAAACATTGAAAGCATAATACCAACGGTTTTTTAAATGCAGGTATTTATCGTATGCGACAAAGGCAGATACCTGATCAACTTTTTTATTGATGATTCCCAACCCTGTTTTTTGAAAATTAATTTCAAGATAATACCCGTTGAGAGGATAAGGAGCAAAATCACGAAAATCCTGTTTGTAAATGTATTTAAAGGTTAAAAAAGAAAAATTAGTCTGGTTGTATGCGTAGGCGGGATTTAATTTTTCCAATGAGTCGGATAACTGATAATGTTCATATCTGAGAAAGAAAATGTTGAGTTTCCTGAACAAGGGTCTGTAACTAAAACTGATTTCAGAAAAATAATTTCTTTTGACAAAATCTTTTCCTTGGCCAAAAAACAGCAATTTGTTGTTTTGAACAGCATAATTGGTTTCGTGGTTAAATACAATACCTCCTCTAAAACCCAGTCCCCAGGTTTGGTTTTTGTTAACGTAAGGTGTTGTCCATTTAATTTGAAAAGTCTTATTGTATCCGTTTTGCAGAATTAGGTTCAGCACTTCCATCCGGCCTCTGAAGTTATTCACGATAAGATTTACGCCATAATTTATTCGGTTCAGCTTTTTTTGTTCCCACCATACATTAAAATTTCTATCCTGAACAGATAAAATAGGAATAGGCCAAACATACCATCTTTCAATAACGGAAACTTTTAGATTTACTTTTCTGAGCCCGGCATATTCTGATTTGATTTCTACAAAGTTGAATAACCTGCAGTTGAGCAGATTTTCACGACTGGCAATTATTTTATGGTTTAGTGAGGACCACGGAATTGAATCGCCTTGTTTAACTTCCAGTTCTCTTAAAATAATCTTGTTTTTTGTAATATGGTTTCCTGTAATTATGATTTTGTTAATAGTAACGTAAGGAATACTGGATTCTTTCCCGTTTTCTGCTTGCAGAAAAGAGTGAATACTTAAAATGAAAAATAAGGAGAGTATAAAAGATCTAAACATTCAGATAATTCATAAGTAAATTATACCGGTCACGTAAATCGTCCTCATCAGTATCTTCACTAAACGAAGCCTTAACAAAATAATTGTAGCGTTCAAAAGTTTTCAGGATAGATACAAGTTCTATTTTATTGATTTTTAATATTAGATCCATTTTGTTTGAACCCTCATCAGATAAAATGAAGGTACTAAGTATCTTAGCGTCGTTCGACTCAATAATATTTGCAATTTCTGTCAGACTGTAATTGTTGTAAGCCAGTTCAAGAACAATAATTCCACCGGGATTATCTACAGAAAGGCTTAATGAAAAATATTTGATTAAAGAAGGTAGGGTGATGCTTCCTAAATAGTTTTCTTTATCATCAACTACAGGAATCAGTGTCAATCCCATCTCGCTTACCAGTTTAAGTACATCATAAATGTGCTGATATTCCTTAACGAAGGGTTGATTAAGCGAAAGGTTATGATTGCCCAGAGGTTCATCAAAACTATTCAGGTTGTAGATGTCAAGATCTGAAATCAATCCCAGAAATTTCTGATCATTCACAATGGGTAAATGTGCAATCTTATAATCTTCCATCCAACTCAGGGCTATTTTACCAGTGTCTGAGGTTTTTAGCGGAATAATTCCATCCATTATAAGTTTACGGGCAATCATTTTCCAAATGATATTAAATAAAGAGAACAAAGATAATATAATGTGTATTTGATCAAAGTTATGGAAAGGTTTTTAAGAAAAGCTAACATTAGGGATAAAAAAAACCGTTGAAACAGGCGGGGCTGTTTCAACGGTTTTGTACCCGAGGCGGGACTTGAACCCGCACGACCGCAATGGTCATTGGATTTTAAGTCCAACGTGTCTACCAATTCCACCACTCGGGC
>JAFGXS010000054.1 GCA_016936505.1 Bacteroidales bacterium
AAAGAATGTATTTGGTGCCCAATACAACAATATACCATCAATTATTCGGGGAATTAAATCATCGGTTACAATTCAGGCAAGAATAATTAACCCCGATTTTGGATGGCAGGCACGATATTATGATCATATTATCAGGAACCGGAAAGATTACATGAGAATTGTGAAATACCTGAATGCGAACGTGGAGAAGCATTCTGTATAATAAAAAAAACCCGCCGTCGCTTCCTCCTTCATTACATTTTGGCGGACGAAGAAAGCTATGGCGGGCGAAGAATGGTGCCGATCCCGGGTAGCCCGGGATCGGCGACCCCCTGATTATGAGTGTTCTTTTTTCGAAATGCTATCCGACTGGAAAAAGCCAGAATATTTGAGTTATCTTCAATATTTTCAGGGGTTTATAATTTTTAATGATTAAAATTAACAGTTCTTTTTATGTAATATTTTACATTGATTAACATGGATTTACAGGAAAGCTGGCGAAAAAACTGGCGCCGTCTTTCAATTCGCTTATTGCATTTATTATCATAAATACCATACATATTAATAAGAGGTTATTCCCAAAAATTGCCCGTAGTTAAAATAACATTCCAGCTTGGTTCCTGAGCATTTTCATCCTCTTCGGTGGTAATAAAAATTTTGTGTGGTTCAAATGAAGAAACTGTCTCAAAAGAGACGTTTAATTTGTTTGTACTATTTATTCGTCCAATGTTTCTTGTTACATCGCCATCAATAACCATCCACACGACATAGGTTTGTTGAGCCGGTTCCAGGTCTTCTATTTCAGCTAAATTCTCAATCCGAATTTTAATGACATAGTTCTTGTTGCGATCATTTTTTACTTTTACATAACCCTCTGCTGCTGGAGCACGAGATGATTGTAAGAAAGGTATTTTTTTGGCATACACAGAGAATGGAAGCATTATCAGTACGATTAAAAAACCTAAGAAGATTTTTTTTGTTTTGGCATTAGATTTTGTTGTTTTCATTTTCTATTTTTTTTGATAATTTTTTATCGAAAACTATTCTGATTACGACAATTAAGCCTGCCAAGGCAAGCAAGAGATGAACACTTGATGATGGTTTAAAAATAATTATCCAGATTATAACTAATAATCCAGCTATTACATAAAGTAGATTTTTCATGATTTTGAATTGGTTAAATAATGTCAAATGTTCTTATATGTTTTCAACTGTCAAATCTTTAAAAGCTTTGCCTAATTCATCTATATCGCGGTTAAATTCGGCTTTGAAAGATATCCATTTGTTCTGGCCATCATCTTTTAAGTCCGCTAGTTTCTTTTTTAAATCGCTGTTTTTATCCTCCAACATAAGCAGCTGTTTTTCATAATCAGCTCTATTTTCCTTTTTCTCTTTTGCTATTCTTGCTTTGAATTCAGCAATATTTTTTTCCTGAGCAATAAGTATCTTTTCAGCTTCTATTTTGAATTGCTCATAATTACTTATGGTATCCAGCCTGATGGCGTACAGGTTTCTTTGAGAATCTGCCAAATCATTTTTGGCATCCTGTACTTTATCTTCTGCATTTTCCACTTTTGTGGCTGATGACTGGCAACCGGATAGTATTGTTAGAGTCAGGAATAGGATGCTCGCCAGGAATATTATTGAATTTTTCATTGTTTTGAATTTTATTTAGTTTGTGAATTAATGTATGTCTCTTGAAATAGGTAATAGCTGCAATCGTAAGTTATTTGCAGGTGTACCCGCCATCAATAACTAATTCACTACCGGTAACAAACTTTGATTCTTCCGATACCAGATAAAGTATTCCATAGGCAATATCTATTGCTTCTCCAACGTGTCCTATTGGATGAAGACTATCAAGTTGTTCACGAAATTCGGGATTATTTTTACCTAATTCTTCAACTAAGGGAGTCCAAATAAATCCCGGATGAACAGAATTCACTCTTATCTTATCTTTTGCATATATTAATGCATCATTTTTAGACATCAATCTTACTGCACCCTTTGATGCATGATACGGTGGAATATCTCCGGCACCCACTAAACCATATATTGAAGAAAGGTTTATTATGCTTCCACCACCTGCTTTTTTCAAATGAGGAATTGCATGTTTGGTACAGAAAAAGACTCCTTTAACGTTCACATTCATAACCGCATCCCACTCTACTTCGGTTAATTCGTGCGTTGGTTTGTCAGCACCAGCGATTCCCGCATTATTTACGGTCGCATCAAGTTTCCCAAATTCTTTTACAACCTCATTAAATACTTTTTCAACTTCTTTTTCGTCTGATACATCAAGATGCCAGAATTTTGCCTCTCCTCCTGATTGGGTTATTTCTTTAATCAGTTCCCGGCCTTTATCGTCGAGAATGTCGGCAACGGCTACTTTTGCACCTTCTTTTGCCAATAGAATACAAGTTTCACGCCCGATTCCTAAGGCGCCACCTGTTACTATTATAACTTTGCCTTCTGTTCTTTTCATGATTTTGTATTATTCATTAATTCTACAAAGCTGTTTGACCAAAGAGTTTTATTAATCGCCATTAATAATCTTGTGCAATTCTTCTTTAGTTTTGCCTAATTTCACTTGAAGTTTTCCAAGCATTTCTTCTTGTTTACCTTCTGCAAACATTAGGTCATCATCAGTAAGGGAGGCAAATGCCTGTTTAAGTTTACCTTTCTGTTCTTTCCAGTTTCCTTTTAGTTCAGTTTTATTCATGACTTTAAGTGTTAATTATTGCAACTTGCAATAGAGTGGTGGATATATTTCCACCTAACAAAGGTCAGGCTATATATCAAAGAAACCATTACATAGTTCTGTTTATTAGTTACATCATTCACACCTTTTTGCAGCATTCTTCATAATGATTGAGATTTATTGCCGTATAGGTGTTTTAAACAACCTTATTGGGTAATTGTGTCATGAATACTTAGAGCAAAAAACAATTTGAGAATCTGCCATAGAAAAGTGGTAGTTTACAACAACCTTCCCTTAAATCCTGGCACAAAACTGGAGAATACTAAAAAGTGTGAGTGTGAGTCTTGAGAACCGAACCTCGATTTATCGTGGTGAGCTCGACGAACGAAGTGAGTCAAAAAAGAACGAGAGTGATTGCCAGCGCTCTTACTCGCTCTCGCTCTCACTCTCACTCTTTTTCATGTGGGCCCAGCTGGGATCGAACCAGCGACCCCCTGATTATGAGTCAGGTGCTCTAACCATCTGAGCTATGGGCCCGTTCCGGTTGCAAGTTGCAGGCCACCTTCGCTGAAGCTACGGCGGCTGAAAGTTGCAGGCTTTGCACTCCGTAGCCTTGGCGAAGGGGTGTTGAAGGTTGCAGGTTGCAATTTGCCGGGAACCAGTAACTGATTTAACCGGACTGCAATATTAACCATTAGTTGTAAATTATACAAGAACCACCCGAAAATACCTTTGAACAAATCAACCTTTCAGGTGTTTCAGGTAAAACTGTTATTATGATTACAACAATTTTGATACTTGCAGTTACCGGACTGATCCTGAGGAGAATCCGTAAGAATACCGGGATCATAATTAACAATGCGGTATTTAAAGGATATAAATTTGCCCCACCTGTCTCATGCAACGTCAATAAGACAGAGTTTAATCAGCCGGGATGAAAAAATCTGCCTTTATAACGGTATAATTTGTATAACCATTTAAAAAACACGGAAAAATGAAAAAAAACATGGGAGTTATTGACAGGGCACTAAGACTGATCGCAGCCGCTGTCGTACTTATACTTTATTTTACCAACGTCATCTCAGGAACATTGGCATTGATTCTTCTTATCGTGGCAGCTATATTTGCCCTTACCAGCTTTGTAAGCTTTTGCCCTCTTTATCTGCCTTTTAGGATCA